>JBIOYV010000016.1:0-4929 GCA_044870335.1 Burkholderiales bacterium
TGAAGGCCTTCCTGGTGAACCGGGTGGGCGACTTCGGCTTCATCCTCGGGATCGCCCTGGTGCTCGCGAACTTCGGCACGCTCGACTACGCAACTGTTTTCGAAAAAGCAAAAGCGATGCAGGGCGAGATGACGCTCATCTGCATCCTTCTCTTCGTCGGCGCGATGGGCAAGAGCGCGCAGTTTCCGCTGCACGTGTGGCTGCCCGATTCGATGGAAGGCCCGACGCCGATCTCGGCGCTGATCCACGCCGCGACCATGGTGACCGCGGGCATCTTCATGGTGGCCCGCATGTCGCCGCTGTATGAATTGAGCGAGACGGCAAGGGCGGTCGTGCTCGTGATCGGCGCGATCACGGCGCTTTTCATGGGCCTGGTCGCGCTGACGCAGTACGACATCAAGCGCGTGGTCGCTTATTCAACGCTGTCGCAGCTCGGCTACATGACGGCGGCGCTCGGCGCCTCGGCCTACTCGGCCGGCATGTTTCACCTCGTCACCCACGCCTTCTTCAAGGCGCTGCTGTTCCTCGCCGCGGGCTCGGTGATCATCGCGCTGCACCACGAGCAGGACATGCGGCGCATGGGCGGGCTGCGGAAATACATGCCGATCACCTACTGGACCATGGTGGTCGGCGCGATCTCGTCGGCCGGCATCCCGGGCTTCGCCGGCTTCTTCTCCAAGGACGCGATCATCGAAGCCATGAAGGAGTCCCATACCCCCGGGGCGCTCTTCGGGTACGTCTGCCTGGTGTCGTGCGTGTTCGTCACCGCGGCCTACACGTTCCGCATGCTCTTCATGGCGTTCCACGGCGAGTCGCGCTTCGACGCTTCGCACCCGCCGCACGAGTCGCCCGCGGTGGTGACGGTTCCCCTGCTGCTCCTCGCGGTCCCTTCGGTGGTGGCGGGCTACTACGTCGGCGCGGTCGTTTACGGCGACTTCTTCGGGGCGGCGGTGCCGCCGACCCGGGGCGAATTCCACGGCGTCGTCGCCTACATGCTGCACGGACTGGTATCGGCTCCGTTCTGGCTGGCGCTCGCCGGCATCGCCACGGCTTACGTTCTGTACTTGCGGAGGACGGACCTGCCCAAGCGCGTGGCGAAGGCCCTGGGTCCGCTCTACGCCGTGGTCGAGCGCAAGTACGGCTTCGACGAGCTCTACTCGTGGCTCTTCGCCGGCGGGGCGCGCACCGTCGGCAAGGGGTTCTGGCGCGGCGGCGACCAGACGGTGATCGACGGCCTGATGGTGAACGGCTCGGCGCGCGTGGTCGGCTGGTTCTCCGGCGTGATCCGCCTGGTGCAGTCGGGCCTGCTGAACCAGTACGCGGTGGCGATGCTGATTGGCGTCCTCATCCTCACCTTCTGGTTCTGGCACAAGTAGAAATGCTCCTCTCTCTCGCCATCTGGGTCCCCATCCTCGCCGCCGTGCTCGTGCTCGCGCTGGGCGGCGACCGGCGCGCCGCGCTGCAGCGCCGGGTCGCGCTCGCGGGCGCGATCCTCGGCTTCCTGGTCACGGTGCCGCTTTACACCGCGTTCCAGACCGGCACGCACGACATGCAGTTCGTCGAGCTTGCGCCGTGGATCGAGAGCTTCAACATCAACTACCACCTCGGCGTCGACGGCATCTCGGTGCTGTTCATCCTGCTGAACAGCTTCATCACCGTCACGGTGGTGATCGCCGGCTGGACCGTGATCGAGAGCCGGGTCGGGCAGTACCTCGCCGCGTTCCTGATCCTGTCGGGGCTGCTGAACGGCGTGTTCGCGGCGCTCGACGCGGTGCTCTTCTACGTGTTCTTCGAGGCGACCCTCATCCCGATGTTCATCATCATCGGCATCTGGGGCGGGCCGAACCGCGTGTACGCCGCGGTCAAGTTCTTCCTCTATACGCTGTTCGGGTCGCTCCTCATGCTGGTGGCGCTGCTCTATCTCTACAACGCCTCCGGCGGCAGCTTCGCGATCCTCGACTGGTACAAGCTGCCGCTCACGCTCAGCGCCCAGGTGCTGCTCTTCTTCGGCATGCTGTTCGCGTTCGCGGTCAAGGTGCCGATGTGGCCGGTGCACACCTGGCTGCCAGACGCGCACACCGAGGCGCCCACCGGCGGCTCGGTGGTCCTCGCCGCCATCCTGCTGAAGCTCGGGGCTTATGGCTTCGTCCGCTTCACCCTGCCGATCCTGCCCGACGCCTCGCGCGAGCTCTCCTGGCTGATGATCGCGCTGTCGCTGATCGCCGTGGCGTACATCGGCCTCGTGGCCCTGGTGCAGACCGACATGAAGCGGCTGATCGCCTACTCGTCGATCTCGCACATGGGGTTCGTCACGCTGGGCTTCTTCATCTTCAACGCCTACGGGGTGGAGGGGGCGCTGGTGCAGTCGATCTCGCACGGCTTCGTCTCGGCGGCGCTGTTCTTCTGCGTCGGCGTGCTCTACGAGCGCATGCACACGCGCATGATCTCCGACTACGGCGGGGTGGTGAACACGATGCCGAAGTTCGCCGCGCTGATGATGCTCTTCGCCATGGCGAACTCGGGCCTGCCCGCCACCAGCGGCTTCGTCGGCGAGTTCATGGTCATCATGGGCGCGATGAAGGCCAACTTCTGGCTCGCCTTCGTGGCGGCCACCACGCTGGTGTTCGGCGCCGCCTACACGCTGTGGATGTACAAGCGGGTCATGTTCGGCGCCGTGGCAAACGGCCAGGTCGCCGCGCTGAAAGATCTTGATACCAGGGAAATTCTGGTCCTCGGCTCGCTCGCGTTCGCCGTCCTCTTCATGGGCGTGTACCCGCTGCCCTTCACCGAGGTGATGCACGCCTCGGTGAACGAGCTGCTGCGCCACGTTTCGGCGTCGAAGCTATGAACTGGTTTGCGCTTCTCAACCACCTTCCCGCGCTGCCGGAGGCGGTGCTGCTGGTGGGCGCCTGCGTGGTGATGATCGCCGACACCTTCGCCAAGGACGAGCGGCGCGCGCTCACCTACTGGAGCGCCCAGGGCACGCTGGCGCTGTGCCTGGCGGCCACGCTCTTCGTGGTCGCCTTCACCGACGCGAAGCAGGACGGCAACCAGGTGTACTTCGCCAAGTACTATCTCTTCAACGGCCTGTTCGTCGCCGACTTCCTCTCGCACGTGGTGAAGCTCGTGTTCTACGCCGCGGTGTCCGCGACGCTGGTCTACTCGCGCCAATGGCTGCTCGACCGCGGCCTCTTGCGCGGCGAATTCTTCAGCCTGCTGCTGTTCTCGCTCCTCGGCATGATGCTGCTCGCGAGCGCCAACAGCTTCCTCACCGTGTTCCTGGGGCTCGAGCTGATGTCGCTGTGCCTGTACGCCCTGGTCGCGCTGAACCGCGACTCGGCGCTCGCCACCGAGGCGGCGATGAAGTATTTCGTGCTCGGCGCGCTGTCCTCGGGGCTGCTGCTCTACGGCATGTCGATGATCTACGGCGCCACCGGCACGCTGTCCATCCCCGATGTGGCGAACGTGGTGCGCGGCCTCGCCTCATCTTCCACGGATCACAATTTCCTGGTGTTCGGGCTGGTGTTCGTGGTGGCCGGCGTGGCGTTCAAGCTCGGCGTGGTGCCCTTCCACATGTGGATCCCCGACGTCTACCACGGCGCGCCCACGCCGGTGACGCTGGTGATCGGCTCGGGCCCGAAGCTCGCGGCGTTCGCGATGGCGGTGCGCCTTCTCGTGAACGCGCTGCCGGCGCTCGCCGCCGACTGGCAGCAGATGCTCGCGCTGCTCGCCATCCTGTCGATGGCGTTGGGCAACATCACCGCGATCGCGCAGTCGAACCTGAAGCGCATGCTCGCCTACTCGGCGATCGCCAACATGGGGTTCATGCTGCTCGGCCTGCTCTCGGGGATGGTCGACGGCAACTGGCTCAACCGCGACTCCGCCTACAGCGCCGCGCTCTTCTACATGATCATCTACACCGTCATGTCGGTGGGCGCGTTCGGCATGCTGTGCCTCCTGTCGCGCGCCGGGCTCGACTGCGAGAACCTCGAGGACATGCGCGGGCTCAACCGCCGCAACCCCTGGTACGCGATGCTCATGATGCTGCTCATGCTCTCGCTCGCGGGGCTGCCGCCGACCGCGGGCTTCTACGCCAAGCTCGCCGTGTTCAGCGCCGCGGTGTCGGCCGGCTACGTCTGGCTCGCGGTGGCCGCGGTGCTGCTCTCGCTGGTGGGCGCCTATTACTACCTGCGCATCGTGAAGCTCATGTACTTCGACGAGCCGAGGGACGCCGCGCCGGCGGCGGCGCCCGCGCAGGGCGGGGTGCTCATGTCGGTCAACGGCCTGGCGCTGCTTTTCTTCGGCATCGTGCCCGGGCCGCTGATGGACCTCTGCACCGTCGCCATCGCGTCGCTCTAGGTGCCGGAACACAAAGATCTGACCGAGCATTTCATCGACGGCGAGCTCGTCTTCGACGGCGCGCTGCTCAAGGTGCGGCGCGACCGGGTGCGGCTGCCCGACGCAAGCGTGGGCGCGCGCGAGTACATTCGCCACCCCGGAGCCGTCGCGGTGGTGGCGCAGTTCGACGACGGCTCGGTGCTCCTCGAGCGCCAGTTCCGCTACCCGCACCGGCGGGAGTTCATCGAGATCGCGGCCGGCAAGCTCGAGCCGGGCGAGCCGCACCTCGCGACCGCGAAGCGCGAGCTGGCCGAGGAGACCGGCTACGCCGCCGAGGATTGGCGCTACCTCGGGGTGATCCATACCGCGATCGCGTACACCGACGAGGCGATCCACCTCTATCTCGCGCGGAATCTGTCGCGCACCGAGCGCAAGCTCGACCAGGGCGAGTTCCTGGAAATCCTGGTGCGGCCCTTCGACGAGGCCTTGCGCATGATCCGGGACGGCGAGCTGACCGACGCCAAGTCTGTGGCAGCCCTCCTGTGGGTCGACCGTTGGGTCCGCGAAGGGTCCTGAGCCGTAGAACCGGGG
>JBIOYV010000017.1:0-2358 GCA_044870335.1 Burkholderiales bacterium
AGGACAAGCTCACGCCCAAGCCACCCCCACGCCGGATCCCGGGCAACCGCCGACCCGCGCCGCAGACCGAGGTGCTGGCGCTGCGCAAGCCCACCGCGATTTCCGGCAAGCCCGCCTGGTTCGAGCCCTACTACCAGCCGGGCTCGCAGAAGGAACGCGACCGCGAGCTGTTCGCGTCCTGACCGGCGGCAAGGACTCTCGCTGCCAATGTGTCACCCGCGGGCTTGACCCGCGGTCCAGCCGCAGCTGGCGCCACTCCCCAGGCGGCGAGCCTGGTCTGAGCGAGGTTCCAGTTCCAGCGCCCAGCGCAGCCGAAATCCGATGGCCGATCGACTTTTGCCATGATTTGCGCCGATTGTATCCCTGGCACGACAGGGGCAAGGGATTGCCAGTGCTTTCGGCACGCCGGTTGATTGGGGCTGCAACGACAGCGTTGTCGCTGATTGCGGGCGCATTCCTTCTGGCTCTCGCGGCGGGGAACGCGCGGGCGCAAGGCTCGGCGTCCGAATGTGACGCGGCGGGCGAGATCGCGCTCCTGCCCTCGCCGTGGGCGCCGTGGAAGGGCGCCCCGCTGCGCGTCATGCTCGTGACCGAAAAGCCGCTTCAAGGAGAGCTCTCGCTGACCGGGCCTGATGGCAGCGTGGCCGCCACCTCGCGGGAGCGCCATGGCGGCCCGCCGTATTTCTGGTTCGCCGAGATCAAGGCGCCGGCGGCGGGCTCCTGGCGTGCGACACTCACGCCCCAGCAGGCGGGAGCAGGCTGCCGCCCGATCACGCGCGAGATCAAGGTGCGCCCGGACAAACCGGGCGGGCCGGGCTACGCGGCGGGGAGCACCTGGCCCTTGCGCAACAGCTGGAATCGCGCAAGCGAGAACCTGTTCTCCGCCTGGATCGAGAAGCTGTTCGACGATCCCCTCGATGCGGAGCCGTCGTGGCCGGCGTTGCACGAGGTGGTGCGCGACCCAGCGCGCAATTTCCTGTTCAACCATTTCGGCCTCAACGAAGACGCCAAAATCTATCTTCGTCCCGACTGTGCCGATCTTCCCTACACCTTGCGAGCGTACTTCGCGTACAAGATGGGGCTGCCCTACGGCTTCTCGAAGTGCTCGCGCGGCGGTGGCGGCAGGGGACCGACCTGCCCGCAATGGTTCAGCTTGCAGAACGCCGAAGAGGCCAGGCCGCCGCCGCCACCTCCGGTCGCGGCGCCCATCCCGCCGGCCGTGAGCGGATTTTTCGGGTCTTCGAGCGCACCGGCGCCCCTCGCGCCGCCGGCTCCGAAGCGGACCGGGCCCGCGCCGTCGTTCGCTGAATTGGTGCAGATCGTCTCGGACGGCGTCCATTCCGGCTCGGCGCGCACCGCGCTCGCCGACAACAACACTGATTACTATCCGGTGCCGCTCTCGGCGGACACGTTGCGCCCAGGCACCGTCTATGCCGATCCTTACGGGCACATCCTGATGATCGTGCGCCGCGTCGCGCAAACGGAGGATGCAGCCGGCATTATTCTGGCCGTCGACGGCCAGCCCGACGGCACGGTCGCACGCAAGCGCTTCTGGCGTGGCAACTTCCTGTTTGCACAGGACCCGGCACTCGGCGGTCCGGGATTCAAGCGCTTCCGTCCGGTGGTGGTCGCCAATGGCGCGATGCGGCGGTTGAACAACGCCGAGATCGCGAAGAACCCGCAATACGCCGATTTCTCGCTCGATCAGTCGCAGCTCGGTGTCGAGGACTTCTACGACCGCATGGACGATGTGATGTCACCTTCCGCGCTCGATCCGACGCGCGCGATGAAGGAGGCGATCACGTCGCTCGAAGAGCAGGTGAAAGTGCGCGTGACCTCGGTCGAGAACGGACGCAAGTTCCAGAACAGCAAGCGTGGCGAAGCGACCATGCCGGACGGCCCGGCGATCTTCGAGACGAGCGGTGCGTGGGAAGACTTCTCGACGCCTTCGCGCGACTTGCGCTTGTTGATCGCGATCGACGTGGTGCTCGGCTTTCCGGATCGGGTGGCGCGGCGGCCCGAGCGCTACGCGATGCCGAAGGACAAGAGCGTCGCGGAGGTGAAGGCCGAACTGCAGCGCGTGCTCGCGTCCGAGCTGGCGACGCGCAAATTCTCCTATCCGCGCAGTGACGGCTCCGCGTGGACGCTCGCACTGCGCGACGTGATCGACCGTGCGGCGGCTCTCGAGATGGCGTACAACCCCAACGACTGCGTCGAGCTGCGTTGGGGCGCGCTCGCCAAGAGCGACGAGGCCTCAACCTGCAAGCGCTACGCGCCGGCGGCGCAGCGCGAGAAGATGAGCAAATACCGCGTCTGGTTCCACGAGCGGCGCCGGCCACCGCGGGCGTGAGCCCCAGT
>JBIOYV010000018.1:0-43779 GCA_044870335.1 Burkholderiales bacterium
TCCTTCAGGCACTGCTTGAACACCACGTTGCGGTCGGCCATGTCGAGCGCCTCGGCATAGCGGATGTTGAGCTCGTGCTGCCCCCGGCCCCATTCGCCCTTGGAAGTTTCGACCGGCACCCCGGAGAGCTTGAGGTGGCGCCGCGCCGCGGCGTGGAACCCCTCGGTTCGCGTGCCCTGCAGGATGTGGTAGTCCTCGAGGTACCAGCCTGCGGGCTCGAGGTCGCGGAAGTCCTGGCGCGCCGCGTCGCGGTAGCTGGTGCGAAAGAGATAGTGCTCGAGCTCGGTCGCGGCGAACGCCGCGAAGCCCGCCTGGCGCGCCGCTTCGGCCTGCCGGCGCAGGATCGAGCGCGGCGCCACCGGCACGTGATCGTGCGTCTTCTCGCTCTTGACGTCGCACACGACGAAGGCCGTCTTCTCCAGCCAGCTCGCCACGCGCAGGGTCGCCATGTCGGGCACCATGTGCACGTCGCCGTAGCCGAGCTCCCAGTTGGCGAACGCGTAGCCGGGCACCGGCTCCATCTCCATGTCGACGGTGAGGAGATAATCGCAGGCGTGGCCGCCCGACTTGGCGACCTCGTCCACGAACATCTCGGCGTCGAAGCGCTTGCCCATGAGCCGGCCGTAGTGGTCGGTGAAGCCCGCGATCACCGTCTCGATCTCGCCCGCCGCCACCATGGCGCGCAGCGCCTCGGGCGTGAGCATGCCTCTCGGCTTATTCATCGTTCTTCCTGAAGAGGACCCCACAGCATGAATGAATCCGAAAATCTAATGTCAAAATAACCGCCTTGCTACCCCAGGATTTTCACCCCGTTCTGCGGCGCTGGTGGGAAAGCCGCTTCGACGAGCCCACCCCGGCCCAGCTCGAAGGCTGGCGCGCCATCCGGCGCGGCGCCGACACCCTGATCGCGGCGCCCACCGGCTCCGGGAAGACGCTCGCCGCGTTCCTCACCGCGCTCGACGAATTGTTCCGCGAGGGCACGGAAAAAGGCGCCCTGCCCGACGAGGTCCGGGTCATCTATGTCTCGCCCCTGAAGGCGCTTTCGGCCGACATCCACAAGAACCTGGCCGAGCCGCGCCGGGAGATCCGCGCGCTCGCCGAGGCCATGGGTTACCCGGCGACCAAGATCACCGCGGCGGTGAGAAGCGGCGACACGCCGCAAGCCGAGCGCGCCGCGATGCTGCGCACGCCGCCGCACATCCTCGTCACCACGCCCGAGTCGCTCTACCTCCTGCTGACCGCGGCGCGCTCGCGCGAGATCCTGAAGAGCGCCCGCGCTGTGATCGTCGACGAAATCCACGCCGTGCTCCAGTCGCGCCGCGGCGCGCACCTCGCGCTGTCGCTCGAGCGCCTGGACCACGTCTGCGGCCGCAAGCTCCAGCGCATCGGGCTTTCCGCGACCCAGAAGCCCATCGAGGAGGTCGCGAAGTTTCTGACTTCTTCTTCTTGCCAAATCATAGACAAGGGGCACAAGCGCCAGCTCGACCTGGCGGTCGAGGTGCCGGGCTCGCCGCTCGAGGCCGTGATGTCGCACGAGGTGTGGCAGGAAATCTACGGGCGGCTGGTCGAGCTGATCGGCTCGCACCGCACCACGCTCATCACCGTGAACACGCGGCGCCTAGCCGAGCGCATGGCGCACCAGCTCTCGGAGCGCCTCGGCGCCGAGCATGTCGCCGCTCACCACGGCAGCCTCGCACGCGAGGCGCGCCTCGACGCGGAGGAGCGGCTGAAAGGCGGCCGCTTGAAAGTGCTGGTGGCGACCGCGTCGCTCGAGCTCGGAATCGACATCGGGCACGTGGACCTGGTGTGCCAGATCTCCTCGCCGCACCGCATCGCCACCTTCCTCCAGCGCGTAGGCCGCTCCGGGCACACGATCAAGGGCGTGCCGAAGGGCCGGATCTTTCCGCTCACGCGCGACGATCTCATCGAGTGCGCGGCCATGGTCCAGGCCGTGCGCGAGGGCGAGCTCGACCGGGTCGCGGTGCCCGACCAGCCGCTCGACGTCCTCGCGCAGCAGATCGTCGCGGAGGCCTCGGCGCAAGAGGAGTGGGACGAGGACGCGCTGCTCGGCCTTTTCCGGCAGAGCTACCCGTACCGCAGTCTCGCGAAAGAGACGTTCCTCGAAGTCGTGGAGATGCTCGCGCGCGGCTACGTCACGCGGCGCGGCCGGCGCGGCGCGCTGATCCACCACGACAGCCTCAACCGGAAGCTCCGCAGCCGCAAGGGCTCGCGCATGAGCGCGATCCTCAACGGCGGGGCGATTCCGGAGGTGTTCGACTACCGCGTGCTCCTCGAGCCCGAGGGTCACTTCATCGGCACGCTGAACGAGGACTTCGCCATCGAATCGCTGCCGGGCGACGTGTTTCAGCTCGGCAATACCTCCTGGCGCATCCTGCGCATCGGCAACGGCGTGGTCCGCGTGGCCGACGCCGCGGGCCAGCCGCCGTCGATGCCCTTCTGGCTCGGCGAGGCGCCGGCGCGCAGCGAGGAGATGAGCGCCGCGGTCTCTCGCCTGCGCGCGGCGGTGGACCCGGTCCTGCCGGGGCCGGACGCGCCGCGCGCGGATGGAGAGCTCGAGCCGTCGATCGAATTGTTGATTCAAAAGTATTCTCTTTCCAGGCAGGCGGCCGAGCAGATCAGCGCCTATCTCGGCGAGGCGAAGCGCAGCCTCGGGGTGGTGCCGAGCGCCGCGACGATCGCGCTCGAGCGCTTCTTCGACGAGTCGGGGGGCATGCAGCTCGTCCTGCACGCGCCCTTCGGCAGCCGGATCAACCGCGCCTGGGGGCTCGCGCTGCGCAAGAAGTTCTGCCAGGGCTTCAACTTCGAGCTGCAGGCCGCGGCGACCGAGGAAGGCGTGATCCTTTCGCTCAATTCCTCGCACTCCTTCGCGCTCGAGGAAGTGTTCCGCTACCTGCACCCGAACACCGTGCGCGAGACCCTGGTGCAGGCGCTCCTCCAGTCGCCGATCTTCGAGACGCGCTGGCGCTGGAGCACCACGCTTTCGCTCGCCGTGCCGCGCAACCGCGGCGGCGCGCGAGTTCCCAACCAGCTCCAGCGCATGTACGCCGAGGACCTGCTGCAGGCGGTGTTCCCGGACGCCGTCGCCTGCCAGGACAACCTCCAGGGCGCGCGCGAGATCCCCGACCACCCGCTGGTGAACCAGGCGCTGCGCGATGCGGCGGAGGAGGCGGTCGATCTGCAGGGGCTCGAAAAAGTGCTCCGACAACTGGTAAACAACGAAATTCGCTGCGTCGCAAGGGACACGCCGGAGCCCTCGGTCCTCAGCCACGAGCTGCTCAACTCCGCGGTCTACACCTTCCTCGACGACGCCCCGCTCGAAGAACGGCGCACCCGCGCCGTATATACGCGCCGCGCCACCGAGGCGCGCAGCGCGGACGACCTGGGGGCGCTCGATCCTGCCGCGATCGAGCGCGTGCGCGCCGAGGCCTGGCCGGTCGCGAACAGCGCCGACGAGATGTACGACGCCCTTATGGTGGCCGGCTTCGTCCGGATGTCGGAGCTCGCGCCGCACTGGCCCGCGCTGCTGGGCGAATTGGGGGAAAGGGCGCTCAAGCGGGGCGACGCCTGGCTCGGGCACGAGCGCAAGGACGACGATCCGGTGGAGATCCTCGCCAGCCGGCTCGAGGTTCTCGGGCCCGTAACGGAACGCGAACTGGAAATTCCCGAGGCGAATGCTGCTCTTCTCCAGTTGGAGACCCAAGGCCGGATCCTGCGCGGACGCTTCACGCCGGGGACGATGGAAGTCGAGTGGTGCGACCGCAGGCTGCTCGCGCGAATCCACCGCTATACGCTGAACCGCCTGCGCGCCGAGATCGAGCCGGTCAGCGCGGCGGACTTCATGCGCTTCCTCCTGCACTGGCAGCACGTCGCGGGCGAGGACCAGGTGAAGGGCGCCGAAGGGCTCGCCGCGGTGATCGAGCAGCTCGAGGGCTTCGAGCTCGCGGCCGCCGCGTGGGAGCACGACGTGCTGCCCGCGCGCGTCGCGGACTACGGCGCCGAGCAGCTCGACCGGCTCTGCCTGAGCGGCCGCGTGGCCTGGGGCCGGCTCACGCCGGGGAACAAGGCGCCGCTGCGCACTTCGCCGATCGCGCTGCTTCTGCGCGAGCACGCGGCGCATTGGAGCATGGGAAAGGACGTCCCCGACTTTTCGTCCGAGGCCGCGGCCGTGCGCGAAGCGCTGCAGAAGCGAGGCGCTTCCTTCTTCAACGAGCTCGTCAATGAGACGCGCCTGCTGCCGGCCTTCGTCGAGCGCGCCCTGGCCGAGCTGGCGGGCGTGGGCGTGGCCACCGCCGACAGCTTCGCCGGGCTGCGGGCGCTTCTCGCTCCGCCTGACAGGCGAAGAACCCTGGTGGAGACCGCCGGGCGATGGTCCCTGCTCGTCGCCGAGCGCAGCGGCGATGTCGAAGCCGTGGCGCGAACGCTGCTCAAACGCTACGGGGTGGTGTTCCGCTCGATGCTGCAGCGCGAGTCGGGCCTGCCGCCCTGGCGCGAGCTCGTGCGGGTCTACCGCCGCATGGAGGCGCGGGGCGAGATCCGCGGCGGGCGCTTCGTCGCCGGCTTCGGCGGCGAGCAGTTCGCCGCGCCCGACGCGGTCGGCCGGCTCCGGGCGGTGCGCAGGATGGAGGCGCTCGACGAGCTCGTCGGGCTGAGCGCGGCCGATCCGCTCAACCTCGTCGGGATCCTCACGCCGCAGGCGCGCATCGCTTCGATTTACAGGAACAGGGTTCTGCTCAAGGACGGCGTGCCGATCGCGGCGCTGGAGGGCGGGGAGCTGCGCCGCCTCGCCGAGTCGTCCTTCGACGACGATCACCTCAGGAGCCTGCTGGCGCGGCGTTCCCTGCGCGCTGCGCTCAAGCCGCACCTGCGTCTGCCGACCGCGCGCGAGGCCCGGGCGCTCGCCCGCGTGGTGCATTGAGGCGTGCGCTTCTCGCCCTGGCGGCCGGCGTGGCGGTGGGCGTGGCGGGTGGCGTGGCGGGTGGCTGCGTGAGCTCGAACGACGGGCGCTTCCGCAACAACTATCCGCATCCGGAGAAGACCGGCTTCTGGAAGTGGAAGTGGGAGCAGTGGCGCGACGGGTTGCCGCGCCGGCCCGAGAGCGGGTACCGCTTCGAGACCGTGAAGAGCGATTTATCGCCCGCGTTGAACCCGTCGGTGACCTGGATCGGGCATGCCACGGTGCTGGTGCGCGTGGGCGGGCTCAGCGTCCTCACCGACCCGCAGTTCTCGGAGCGCGCCTCGCCGTTGAGCTTCGCCGGCCCGCGGCGCGTGGTGCCGCCCGCCCCGGGTCTGGACGAGCTGCCGCATATCGATGCGGGGGTGATCTCGCACAACCACTACGACCACCTCGACCTCGACAGCGTGACGAAGCTCGCCGCGCAGGCCGGCGGCTCGCCGCGCTTCTTCGTGCCGCTCGGCCTCAAGGAATGGTTCTCGCGCCGGGGGATCGAAGACGTGATCGAGCTCGGCTGGTGGCAGAGCCGCAGCTTCAAGGGGATCGAGGTGCATTTCGTTCCGGTGCAGCACTGGTCCAAGCGCACGCTGACCGACGAGAACCGGACGCTGTGGGGCGGCTGGGTGCTGCGCCACCCCGAGCTTTCGTTCTTCTTCGCCGGCGACGCCGGCTATTCGAAGGATTTCGCAGACATCCGCGCGCGCTTCGGCGGCTTTGACCTCGCCGCGTTCCCGATCGGCGCCTACGAGCCGCGCTGGTTCATGAAGATCATGCACATGGACCCCGCCGAGGCGGTACAGGCGCACAAGGACGTGAACGCGCGCCGCTCGCTCGCGATCCACTGGGGCACGTTCGACGGGCTGACCGACGAAAGCCTCTTCGAGCCGCCGCAGCGGCTCGCCGAGGAGCGGGGCAGGGCGGGCCTGAGCGAGGACCAGTTCCTCGTCCTGAAGCACGGCGAAACCCGCTCGCTCGCGCGCAAATGAAGACCGACAAACAATGGTTGCGGCGGCACGTGAGCGATCCGTACGTGCGCCAGGCGAAGGCGCAGGGCTACCGCTCGCGCGCCGCGTTCAAGCTGCTGCAGATCGACGCCAAGGAGAAAATCCTGAAGCCGGGCCAGATGGTGGTCGACCTCGGCGCCGCTCCCGGAGGCTGGTCGCAGGTCGCGGCCGACAAGGTCAAACCCTCGGGCCGCGTCATCGCGATTGATCTTCTGCCGATCGCCCCCATCTCGGGGGTGACGCTGCTCAAGGGCGATTTCCGCTCGGAGAGCCTGCATCAAGCCTTGGGGGACGCGAAGGCCGATGTAGTTCTTTCGGACCTGTCGGCGAATTTGTCGGGGATCGGGAACGTCGACCAAGCCCGCGCACTCGAACTCACCGGGGCCGCGATCGATTTTTGCTGCAGATCGCTCAAGCCGGAAGGCGTTTTCCTCGCCAAGGCGTTCCATGGCGAGGCTTTCGATGCGCTGATGGCGCGGCTTAAATCGAGCTTCCGGAAGGTAAAAGTCGTAAAACCCCTCGCATCACGGGGTGAATCCGCGGAAACTTATGTGGTAGCGCGTGGGGTGGGTGCCCTGTAAGATCGGTCATCTTGTGGCAGTGCGGTAGCAAGCTCAACGACACGGAGCAAGTGCTTGAACAACATGCTCAAGAACCTGGTCATCTGGCTCGTCATCGGGCTGGTTCTGATGACCGTGTTCAACCAGTTCAATACCCGCCAGTCGGCGCAGGCGCCGATGGAGTACTCCCAGTTCCTGGAGGAAGTGAAGGCGGGCCGCATCGCCAAGGTCACCATCGAGGGCCGCCAGCTCAAGGCGACCACCGCCGAGGGCAAGCGCGTCACGAGCTATTCGCCCGGAGACATCTGGCTGGTCTCGGACCTCCTGAAGTACGGCGTGAAGATCGAGGCCAAGCCCGAGGAGGAGCCCTCGCTCCTCATGAACATCTTCGTCTCCTGGTTCCCGATGCTGCTCTTGATCGGGGTGTGGATCTTCTTCATGCGCCAGATGCAGGGCGGCGGGCGCGGCGGCGCGTTCTCGTTCGGCAAGTCGCGCGCGCGCATGCTGGATGAATCGACCAACACCGTCACCTTCGCCGACGTCGCGGGCTGCGAAGAGGCCAAGGAGGAAGTGGCCGAGCTGGTCGACTTCCTGCGCGACCCCTCCAAGTTCCAGAAGCTCGGCGGGCGCATCCCGCGCGGCGTGCTGATGGTGGGCTCGCCCGGCACCGGCAAGACGCTGCTCGCCCGAGCCATCGCCGGCGAAGCGAAGGTTCCGTTCTTCTCCATCTCGGGGTCCGACTTCGTCGAGATGTTTGTCGGCGTGGGCGCGGCCCGCGTGCGGGACATGTTCGAGCAGGCGAAGAAGCACGCGCCCTGCATCGTGTTCATCGACGAGATCGACGCGGTCGGCCGCCAGCGCGGCGCGGGCCTCGGCGGCGGCAACGACGAGCGCGAGCAGACGCTGAACCAGCTGCTCGTCGAGATGGACGGCTTCGAGGCGACGATGGGCGTGATCGTCATCGCCGCCACCAACCGGCCCGACGTGCTCGACCCGGCGCTCTTGCGTCCGGGCCGCTTCGACCGCCAGGTCGTCGTTCCTCTTCCCGACATAAGAGGGAGAGAGGAGATCCTCAAAGTCCATATGCGCAAGGTGCCGCTCGCGCCGGACGTCAAGCCCGACATCATCGCGCGCGGCACGCCCGGCTTCTCCGGCGCGGATCTCGCCAACCTGGTGAACGAGGCGGCGCTGTTCGCGGCGCGGCAGAACAAGCGCCTCGTGGACATGGACGACTTCGAGCGCGCCAAGGACAAGATCATCATGGGCGCCGAGCGCCGCTCGATGGTCATGCCCGAGGAGGAGCGCCGCAACACGGCCTACCACGAGTCCGGCCACGCGATCGTCGCGCGCCTGCTGCCGAAGACCGATCCGGTGCACAAGGTGACGATCATTCCGCGCGGCCGCGCGCTCGGCGTGACGATGCAGCTGCCGACCGAGGACCGCTACAGCCAGGACCGCACGCGGCTGCTCAGCATGATCGCGGTCCTCTTCGGCGGGCGCATCGCCGAGGAGCTGTTCATGAACCAGATGACCACCGGGGCCTCGAACGATTTCGAGCGCGCCACCGAGCTCGCGCGCCGCATGGTGACGCAGTGGGGCATGTCCGACGAGCTCGGCACCATGGTCTACGGCGAGAACGAAGGCGAGATCTTCCTCGGCCGCTCGATCCAGACGCACAAGAACGTGTCGGAAGCGACCATGCAGAAGGTCGACGCCGAGATCCGCCGCATCATCGACCAGCAGTACCACGTCGCGCGCAAGCTCCTGGAAGACAGCCGCGACAAGGTCGAGGCGATGACCAAGGCGCTGCTCGAGTGGGAGACGATCGACGCCGACCAGATCTCCGACATCATGGAAGGCAAGCCGCCGCGTCCGCCCAAACCCTCCGGCAGCTCGCAGAAACCCTCCAAGCCCGCGAGCGACGGTGGCGCCCAGGGCGACACGGCGCCTGCTCCGACCGCATAGAGAAGAACCAGCCAGGTAACCTGAGCGGCATCCTGCGGTGCGGGCGCTTCCGGCTCGCGCTCGACAGGCCCCTGATCATGGGCGTGGTGAACGTCACGCCCGATTCTTTCTCCGACGGCGGTCGCTTCCTCGACCCGCTAGCCGCGGTCGCGCACGCGCGCCGGCTCGCCGCCGAGGGCGCGGACATTCTCGACATCGGCGGCGAATCGAGCCGTCCCGGCGCCGAGCCGGTCTCGGTTCAGGAGGAGCTCAGGCGCGTGCTGCCCGTTTTGGAGAAACTGAACGACTACTGCGTGTCGGTCGACACCCGCCGTGCGGCGGTGATGAAGCCGGCGCTCGCCGCCGGCGCCTCGATGATCAACGACGTCCAGGGGCTGACCGAGCCCTATGCACTCGAGGCGATCGCCGCGACCGGCTGCGCCGTGTGCCTCATGCACATGAAGGGCACGCCGGCGACGATGCAGCGCGAGCCCCGCTACGACGACGTGGTTGCCGAGGTGAAGAGCTTCCTGCGCGACGCGGTGAGGAAGGCGAGGTTCGCGGGCATCGGCGCCGATCGCATCGCGGTCGACCCGGGGTTCGGCTTCGGCAAGACCGCGGCGCACAACCTGCAGCTCCTGCGCCGTCTGAAGGAGCTCGCCGATCTGGAGGTGCCGCTGATGGCAGGCCTGTCGCGCAAATCGACGATCGGCCACCTGACTGGCCGGCCGGTCGACGAGCGCCTCGCCGGCAGCCTCGCCATGGCTTTGCTTGCGCTCGAGGGTGGGGCGAGAATACTGCGGGTGCACGACGTGAAGGAAACCAGGGACGTGATCGCCGTGTGGCAGGCCTATAGGAATGAGTCATAGACGGGATGAGCCTTAGCCATGAGTCGTAGATATTTCGGCACCGACGGGGTGCGCGGCACGGTCGGCTCCAGCCCGATGACGCCGGAGTTCGTGCTGCGCCTGGGCTACGCGGGGGGCAAGGTGCTCTCCGGCCGGCTCAAGAATCCGGCCGTCCTGATCGGCAAGGACACGCGCATCTCGGGGTACATGCTGGAGTCGGCCCTCGAGGCAGGCTTCTCCGCGGCGGGGGTCGACGTGCACATGTGCGGCCCGATTCCGACGCCCGCCGTGGCCTACCTGACGCGCGCGCTGCGGCTCTCGGCGGGCGTGGTGATCAGCGCCTCGCACAATCCCTATCCGGACAATGGCATCAAGATCTTCTCGGGCGACGGCTTCAAGCTCCCGGACGAGGCTGAGGCGCTGATCGAGGCGCAGATGGAGCAGCCCATGGGCTGCAACCACGCGGCGAAGCTCGGCAAGGTCTGGCGGGTCGACGACGCCGGCGGCCGCTACATCGAGTTCTGCAAGTCGACCTTCCCGACGCAGCTCGATCTGAGAGGGCTGCGCCTGGTGGTCGACTGCGCGCACGGCGCGGCGTACCACGTCGCGCCGCACGTGTTCCACGAGCTCGGCGCCGACGTCACGAGCATCGGCGTCAACCCCGACGGCCTCAACATCAACGACCAGACCGGCGCCACCGCGCCCGCCGCCCTCAGGCAGCAGGTGCTCGACCGGCAGGCCGACCTCGGCATCGGCCTCGACGGCGACGCGGACCGCGTGGTGATCGTCGACGCGAGCGGCCGCCTCTACGATGGCGACCAGCTTCTCTACGCCGTCGCGAGGCACCGCGCGAGCAAAGCCAAGGTGAGCGGCGTGGCCGGCACGCTGATGACCAATCTCGCTTTCGAGAACGCCATGCAGCGCCTGGGGATCCCGTTCGGCCGCGCCGCGGTGGGCGACCGCTACGTGCTCGAGATGATGCGCGAGAACGGCTGGGAGCTCGGCGGCGAGAATTCGGGCCATATCATCTGCCTCGACAAGCACACCACCGGCGACGGCATCGTCTCGGCGCTCCAGGTGCTGCACGCCATGCGCGAGACGCGCGCCTCGCTCGCCGAGCTGACCGCCGACCTGGTCATGTTCCCGCAGGTGCTCGTGAACGTGAAGGTTCCGCGCGGCTTCGACTGGCGCCAGCACTCGGGCATCGGCAAGGCGCAGGCCGACGCCGAGCGCGCGCTCAATGGCCGCGGGCGCGTGCTGCTGCGCCCCTCCGGCACCGAGCCGGTGCTGCGGGTCATGGTCGAGGGCGAGCCCAAGGAAGCGATCGAATCCGCCGCGCACAGCATCGCCGCCGCGGTGCGATCGGCCGCGGGAGCGTAGGGCAACGTGGAAGTTGACCGATCGGTGTCAACTTCTGTCGTCATCGACGGGGAGCGTGACCTATTGCCAGTGCGTTTTTGACGCTCGCGGCTAAGGTGACGGTCCATGCAGAAGGTCCACACCGTCTCGGGACTGAGGAACAGCGGCGAAGCCTATCGCCAGTTCCGCCCGACCGGCTTCGTTGCCGGCGCCCACCGGATGGTGCTCGAGCTCATGCGCCACAAGCTCTCCGGCGCCATCATCGCCCTGATCGGCCTCGCCGGCATCGCCGGCACCTTCATTACCTTCTGGCCGCGCTAGCCTAGTAACGCACCAGCGGCCGGGCGTCGGACTCGGGCTGCAGGGTGACGTGGTCGATCCCGTATTTCTCGTGCAGGCAGCGCTGCAGCGCGCCGAGGATGCGGTTCCATTCGCGCATGCTGGCGATCACCACGTGCGCGGAGAGCGCGGTGCGGCTGCCCGAGAGCGTCCACACGTGCAGGTCGTGCACCGAGATCACGCCCTCGACTCGCGCCATCTCGAGGCCGATAGCGTCGACCGAAACGCCGTGGGGAACGCCCTCCATGAGCGCGTGGAGGCTTTCGCGAGTGAGGCGCAGCGCGGAGACCGCGATCAGCAGGCCGATCGCAGCCGAGGCAAGCGCGTCGATGGGGAGCCACCCCGAGAGGGTGATTACGAGCCCGGCGACGAGCGCCGCGGCCGATCCCATGGCGTCGCCCACCACGTGCAGCATCGCCGCCCGCGTGTTGAGATCGCGGCCGTGCGGACTCAGCCGCCGCAGGATGACGAGATTCATCACGAGTCCCGCGGCCGCGATGAGCGCTGCCGCGCCGCCGTTGACCGGCGGCGGCGACTGCCACCGCGCGAGCGCCTCGTATCCGATGGCGCCCGCGATGGCCAGCATGGTGACGGCATTCACCAGCGCGGCAAGCACCTCGGCGCGGCCGAGACCGTAGGAATGGCGCGCCGAAGGCGGCCGCTGCGCCATCCACGCGGCAAACGCGGCTAGCGCGAGCGCAGCCCCGTCGGTGAGCATGTGGCCGGCGTCCGACAGCAGCGCGAGCGAACCGGTCCACCATCCGCCCAGCGCCTCGACGACCGCGAATGCCAGGGTCAGGATCGCGGCGCCGTGCAGCGCGGGCGCGTGGCCATCTCCGTGGTCGTGGTGATGGTGATGGTGATGATGGTGACGATGATGCTCAGCCACGGCCGATGAGCCTCGCGAGCACGCTTTCGGCCGTGCGGTCGTCGCTGCCGCGCCAGGCAACGACCTGGTCGGGGCGGATGAGCGCGAGCTCGGCGCCGTAGAGCTCGCGCGCTTCGTCGGTCCTCAGATCGAACACCTTGAGATCCAGGTTAAGGCGCCGTGCGGCACGCTCGAATCCCGCGCCTTCGCCCTTTCCCAGCCGCAGCAGGGTCCACTCGAAGCCGAAGGCGTCGAAGAGCGAGCGCCCGTCGGCGAGCCATAGGTGCGGCGGCCGGCCGCCCGGGCACGCCGTCGGCACGTAAACGTTCGGCCGGTCGGGCGGGGCCGTGCTGCCGTCCGCGACGATCGCGGGCGAGCGCTCGTAGCGGCCGCCGAAGGTGATGCCCGGGATGTTGAACTCGGCCGCGCCGTGGCGGGCGAGGTACTCGCCGGCCTCCCTTCGCGCGAGCTCGCCCGCCGCGCCCTCGTCCTCGATCTCGCGGGGCGGCTCGATGCCGAGCGAATCGGCGAACCCCTTCGCGTACGAGGTGTTGCGCACGGCGAGGGGACGGCGCTCGGCGTCGTAGCTCTCGAGAAGGCGCGGCGCCGCCTGGCGCTTCAGGACGGCGGCGAGCTTCCAGCCGAGGTTCACCGCGTCCTCGACCGCGGTGTTGTAGCCCAGGCCTCCGGTCGGGGTGAAAAGGTGCGCCGCGTCCCCGCCGATGAAGACGCGGCCGGCGCCGAAGCGCTCGGCCACCAGCGAATGGCCCGCCGTCCAGGTGTCGCGCGCCAGCACTTCGACGGCGAGCGGCGCGCCGATCGCCTGCCGCACCATGTCGGCCGCCACCTCGTCGGTCACGCGCTCCTCGTCCTCGTTCGGCTTCAGCTGGGTGTGAAAGGCGAACTGCTCTCTCCCATCCACTGCCGGCATGAAGCAGCGGCGCTCGCGGTTGAAACTCACGTTCATCCAGGCCGGCGCGTGCGGAATCTCTCGGTAGAAGGCGGAGAGGCGGCAATAGACAGCGTACATGCGCCCGCCCACGAAGTCGCGGGTCACCCCGGTCTCGCCGGCATAGCGGATGCCCAGCGCCTGGCGCGTAGGGCTCCTCGGCCCGTCGCCGCCGACGAGATACGCTGCCTTTACCGTGCGCGGCGGGCCTCCGGAGGCCGGCTCGACCTGGACCTGGACTTCGCGCTCGAGCGCCTGGAACCGCGTCATCCGCCAGCCGTAGCGGACCGAGACGTCCGGGAGCCGTTCGGCGTGGCGGCGCAACACCGGCTCGATGAATTTCTGGTTGCAGCGATGGGGGAGCTCCGCCGCGCTCCAGGAACCCGACAGCGTTCTGACGAGCTGCCGCGCGTCGCGCGCGGAGGGAAGCGAGAAGCGCGCGAGCTCGTGCCTCGCGAAGCGAGTGAAATAGGCGATATCGGTGGGGAAGTCCGCCGGCATGCCCAGCGCGCGCACCTCGTCGGCAAAGCCCAGGCGGCGGTAGTGCTCCATGGTGCGGGCCTGGGTGGCGTTCGCCTGGACGTTGCGCGTGGTGCCTTCCTTGGGGTCGACCAGCAGCACCGAGACGCCGCGGCGGCCGAGCTCGTTGGCGAGCATCAGCCCGAATGGGCCGCCGCCGGCGATGAACACCGAGACCTGGGTGGGTAGCACGGCGGGATTCTAGGCCCAACCGTGCGGCAGGCCGTCCGATCGGAACGCCGACCCCGGCGCGCTATCACCGCGCGCTCGGCGATCGGGCATTCCGCCGGATGGTTCGAGCAGTGTAGCCCTTCGTTGTGACAGCGAGGTTGCGCCGCCTGCGCCGTTTTCCCTATTGCGGCGAGGACTTCTATCGGAGCTCGCGCGAGTTCTCGATGATTTTCGACACCAGGCCGTAGGCGATCGCCTCTTCCGCGTTCATCCAGAAATCGCGCTCCATGTCGGTGAGCACCTTCTGAAGCGCCTGGCCGGTCTCCCTGGAGATGACCTTGGCGATGCGCTCGCGCGTGCGCAGGATTTCCTTCGCCTGGATGGCGATGTCGGTCGCCGGGCCGCCGGCGCCGCCGCCGGGCTGATGGATCATGAAGCGCGTGTTCGGCAGGCACACGCGCCGCGCCTTGGGCGCGGCGATGAAGACGTGCGTGCCGGCGCTCGCCACCCATCCGGTGCCCACGGTGGTGACCGGCGCGCGCACGAAGCGGATGATGTCGTGGATCGAATCGCCCGACTCGACGTGACCGCCCGGTGACGAGATCAGCACGGTGATCGGCGCGTCGGAATCCTCCGCCAGCGCGATGAGGCGCGTGCACGTAGCGCGCGCCACCGCATGGTTGATCTCGCCGAACAGCATGACGAAGCGCGACTTGAAGGCCAGGCGATCGGCGATTGCATCCGGGCGTTCAGGGGCTTCGGGCTTTTCCTCGTTGACTTCCATCGGGTGCTCCTTGCGGGTTCGCCGGCAATGGTACACCGCGATCGAATCGGGCTTCCCAATAAAAACAGGTGGGCCCGCCAAAGCGGCGGGCCCGGACCTGGCGACGCGCAGCGCCTGGTCTTAGTTGCTCGAACGGATCTCGCACACCCAGCCGTCGCGGACGAAGTGGCCGCCCTGCCATTTGTAATTCACGCTGGCCTCGCTGCCTGCGGGACAGTCCTGCGGGTTCGCGACGGTGTCGCGGCTGAAGTCATAGGCCGACGCCGACAGGGCAAAGCCCGACAGGAGAACGACTGCGATTTTCCTCATGGTGCGTTCCTTATGAGTAAGGGGATGATGGTTGAAGTTGCCGCCGTCGAATGCGGTTGACGGATCCAAGTTAGGCGTGGCCGCGCACCGCCTGGTTTCAATTGCGCGTTGGCTCGCTACATATGCAATACGGAGATCATTTGACCAAGCACCAGGTGCTACAGCAGCTCGGCGAGCTCGGAGTCGAGAGGGGCGGCGTGCTGCTCGTCCACGCGGCGTTCTCGCGGATTGCACCGGTGGAGCATGGTCCGAGCGGCCTCATCGAGGCGCTGCTCGCTGTCGTAGGTGATCGCGGAACCCTCGTGATGCCAAGCATGGCGGACGACGACGACACGCCGTTTGACCGCCGTGCCATGCCTTGCCGAGCCGTCGGCGTACTCGCGGATTCCTTCTGGCGAATGGCGGGCGTCCTGCGCAGCGACAGTCCCCATGCCTTCGCCGCGCTCGGCCCGCAGGCCGAGCGGATCACGATGCCGCATCCAGTGGATGTGCCCCACGGCTTGGACAGCCCTCCCGGCCGTGTGTACGAGCTCGATGGGCAGGTATTGCTGCTCGGGGTGGGACACGATGCCGACACCACGATCCACGTCGCCGAGAACATCGCCGCCGTGCGCTACCGCCAGCCCAAGCACGCCACCGTGCTGGAGGGTGGACGGCCGAAGCGCTACGAGTACGGCGAGACCGACCATTGCTGCGAGAACTTCCGTCTGCTCGACAACTGGCTCGAGGCCGAGGGCCGCCAGCGCCGCGGCCGCGTCGGGCAAGCGCGAGCGCGCCTTGCGCGCTCGTGCGACATCGTGTCGGCCGCGCTGGAGCACCTGCGCCGGAATGAAACCGTGTTCCTGCATGCCAGTGGGTCGTGCGGCGAATGCGATGCGGCGCGCGCCGGCGCTGTACCATTCGGCGGATAGCGAGGAGCCGATGCTGACCGGAGGCTGCTTCTGCGGGCGGGTGCGCTACGAGGCGCACGGGCCCGCGTTCAATCGCACCAGCTGCCATTGCTCGATCTGCAGGCGCACGAGCGGTGCGCCTTTCGTCGCCTGGTTCAGCGTGGCGCGCTCGCGATTGCGCTTCGCCGGCGAGCCGGCGAGGTTCAGGTCGAGCGACAGGGCGACGCGCAGCTTCTGCCCGGAGTGCGGCACCCAGCTCGCTTTCGAGCTCGACGGCGCGCGCGACGAGATCGACGTCACCATCTGCAGCCTCGACGACCCGAACCGGCTGGCGCCGACCGACCACACGCACATGAGCAGCAGGCTCGAATGGGTGAAGCTCGCCGACGGGCTGCCGCAGTTTCGCGAAAGCCGAGAGGAGGGCTGAGTGGCGCGCGTAGGCATCGTGGGCGTGAGCGGCTATGGCGGAGGCGAGCTGCTGCGCCTGGTCGCGGGGCATCCGAGCTTCGAGCTCGCGTATGTCGCGGGAGAGTCGAGCGCCGGGCAGACGCTCGAACAGCGCTGTCCCTGGCTTGCGGGCCGCGACGAAGGCGCGCTCGTCATCCAGCCTTTCGAGCCGCAGAAGGTGCCGGCGCTCGAGCTGCTCTTCGTATCGCTGCCTACGGGCAAGTCGCGCGACCCGCTCGCGCGCGTGGCGCAGAAGGTGAAGATCGTCGACGTCGGCGGCGATCATCGCTTCGTCGACGGCTGGACCTACGGGCTCACCGAGCTCCCGGGGCAGCGGGCGCAGATCGCGCGCGCAACGCGCCTCGCGAATCCCGGCTGTTATCCCGCGGCCGCGCTACTCGCGCTCGTGCCGCTCGCGAAAGAGCGCCTGATCGACCTCGAGGGCATCGTCATCGACGCAAAGAGCGGTGTGACCGGCGCCGGGCGCGGCGGCGCGAGCGCCTTCGGCTACGCGGAGACGAACGAGGATCTCTTCGCCTACGGCCTGGCCTCGCATCCGCACGTTCCCGAAATCGAAACCGCGCTGGCGCAGGCCGGCGGCGCGAAAGCGAGCATCGCGTTCACGCCGCACCTCGTGCCGATGTCGCGCGGACTGCTTGCGACTTGCTACGCGCGGCCGCGTGATGGCGTGACTTCAGAGCAGCTGCATCAGGCCGCCGCGGCGCTCTACGCGAACGAACCTTTCATCCGGCTGACGCGAATGCAAGCCGGCGCCGGTCCGCACACCGGCTGGGCTACTGGATCCAACTTCGCTTTTCTTTCCTACGCCATCAACGCGCGCACTGGCCTGGTCGTGGCGCTCGGCGCTATCGACAACCTCGGGAAGGGCGCAGCGGGGCAGGCGGTGCAGAACGCCAACCTCATGACCGGGCAAGCAGAAACGGCAGGTCTCTCAGGACTGCCCGTGCGCCCTTGAAGCCAGTGACTGCGTCCGATCACGCGTGCAGCTGGCTGTCACAAATCTGCAATACGCCAATGTGAAACACCGCGCGGAAAGGCCACGAGTAACTTAGCGGTCATCAAAAAGGCTTGGGGACGCGGCATGGCGAGATCAAACGAGGCCCGTGACGACGGAGCAAGGGCTGCGATTCAGGCGATTCTCCACGAGCTGCCTGAGGATCATCCCGCGCGCGTGGCCTACAGGTCCGGAGCGGATCCCATCCGCCTCATCAATCTCGTCGAACGCGAGGACCTGGCCGAGAAGCTGAACTACGCCTGGCAGGACTGGTATACGAGGAGGCTGCTGCGGCAGCGCCAAGGTAGCGCGGTCTAGAAGTCGTCTATGCGCCGACGGCGGCTTCTCCGGCTTCGATCGCCTTCAGCTGGCTGCGGAACGAGGCGAGCGCGTTCTGCACACGCAGCCGCACGAAGTCGGCGCCGCGCTCGGCAGGCTCGCGCCACATGAGCAGCTCGCTGTAGCTCATGATGCTGCGAATGGCGCGCCGGCACTCGGCGTCGCCGACCGCGTTCTCCGCCTGCCGGCAGAGCGCCTGCACGTCGAGAACGGCGGCAGGATCGAGACGGCCTTTGGGGTGCGCTGCGAAAAACTCCTTCAGGGCGAGGTGCGCGGCGCGCGCCTGCTCGAAATTGATCTCGGTCATGCGCATACTTTGCCGCAGTTTTCGCGCGCTGCCTACAACCCGATTCGCAACGAAAAATCGTCCGCGCGCTGTCAAGAGGCGCGCTCGAAACTGGCGCAGCGCATCGCGCGCGGTGCTCGATTCTTTCGCGTAAGTGCACAGCGATGCGACGATTTCTTATGCCTAAATTTTGAGCAACACCGACCGTAGCCATTGCGGTCTTTCGCGTAGCCTCTGACCAATCCGCGTTTATCCACAGCTTCTGTGGATATCCTGCTGTTGCGTAAACGCACGTGTCTTCGCCAGGCGACAGTTTGGGCGCCAGAAGCCCGCTGCCGAGTTGTCACGAAACGGCAATACCCCGCCCTTACAGTGGCGCCCGTGCGTCTTTCGACGAAGCTCACCGCCGGGGGAATTTGATGAAGCAGCTCAGCCATTTGGCCGTGGCCGCGGCGTTCGCGGCGGTGGCGCCGGCGTTCGCGCAGCAGCAGGTCGTCAAGGTCGACGGCTCGAGCACGGTGTTTCCCATCACCGAAGCGGTGGCGGAGGAATTCCAGAAGGCGAAGAAGCAGCAGGTCAAGGTCACCGTCGGTATCTCGGGCACCGGCGGCGGGTTCAAGAAGTTCTGCCGCGGCGAGACGGATATTTCCGATGCTTCGCGACCGATCCTGAAGGCCGAGATGGCCGACTGCGCGAAGGCGGGCATCGAGTACTACGAGCTGCCGGTGGCTTTCGACGCGCTCACCGTCGTGATCAACCCGAAGAACGGCTTCATCAAGCAGCTCACCGTGGCCGAGATGAAGAAGATGTGGGAGCCGGCGGCGCAGGGCAAGGTCAGGCGCTGGAACCAGGTGAATCCCCAGTGGCCGGACCAGCCGATGAAGCTGTTCGGGCCGGGCGCCGATTCCGGCACCTTCGACTACTTCACCGAGGCGGTGGTCGGCAGGGCGAAGTCCTCGCGCGGCGACTTCACCGCCTCCGAGGACGACAACGTCCTGGTTCAGGGGGTGTCGCGCGACGTGAACGGCCTGGGCTACTTCGGCTTCGCCTACTACGTCGAGAACAAGGACAAGCTTAAAGCGGTGCCGATCGTGAACGACAAGGGCCAGGCGGTCGCGCCGTCGATGGAGGCGGTGGAGAAGGGCACCTACGCGCCGCTCTCGCGGCCGATTTTCATTTACGTGAACGCCAAGTCGCTCGCCAAGCCCGAGGTGAAGGAGTTCGTCGAGTACTACATGAAGAACGGCGCCGCGCTCACGCGCGAAGTGAAGTACGTGCCGCTGCCGGAGGCGGCGTACAAGGCCGCGCTCGAGCACGTGCACAAGGGCAAGAAGGGCACAGTGTTCGGCGGCACGGCCGAAGTCGGCGTGACGATCGAGGAGCTGCTGCGCCGCGAAGCCAAGCTGTAGACGCAAATACGGCGGTTTCACGGCCGAGCCGTGGAACCGCTTTTTTCCCTCTACAATTCGGGCTTTCCAAAGTGTCGGCCGTCGCTCCGGGGCAAGCTACGTCCACCGTCCTACAGGAACCTGCAGGCCTGCGCCTGAGCCGGCGCCGTGCCCGCATCGTGCGCGAGCGCGTCATCGAGAGCGTGCTGTTTCTCGCCGCGCTGGTCTCGGTCTTCACCACAGTCGGTATCGTCTACGTCCTGGTGAAGGAGTCGGTGATCTTCTTCCGGCACGTGTCGCTCGTCTCGTTCCTGACCGACCGGCAGTGGACGCCGCTCTTCGACGACGCGCATTTCGGCATCATGGTGCTCCTCTCGGGCACCCTGACGAGCTCCGCCGTGGCGCTCATGATCGCCATCCCGCTCGGCACCATCATCGCGATCTACCTGTCCGAGTTCGCGCCGTTCAAGCTGCGCGAGGTCGCGAAGCCGTTCCTCGAGCTGCTCGGCGGCGTGCCGACGATCGTGTATGGCTATTTCGCGCTGGTCTTCGTCACGCCGCTCCTGCAGCGGATCTATCCCGACCTGCCCGGGTTCAACCTGCTGTCGGCGGGGATCGTGATGGGCATCATGATCATTCCCTACGTGAGCTCGATCTCGGAGGACGCGATGCGCGCCGTGCCCATGAGCCTGCGCGAGGGCTCGTACGCCATGGGCGCGACGCGCTTCCAGACCGCGACGCGCGTGGTGGTGCCGGCCGCGTTCTCCGGCATCGCTTCGGCCTACATCCTCGGCATCTCGCGCGCGGTGGGCGAAACCATGATCCTCGCAATCGCCGCGGGCATGCAGCCCAATCTCACCTTCAACCCGCTCGAGCCGGCGGCGACCATCACCGCCTATATCGTGCAGGTCGCGCTCGGCGACCTGCCGCACGGCTCGGTCGGCTACCAGACGATTTTCGCGGCCGGACTCACGCTGATGCTCTTCACACTCGCGTGCAACATCGCCGGTCATACCTTGCGCAAGCGCTTCCGTGAAAGTTACTGAGTTAAGAGAGCTCATCCGGCGCCGCAAGCGCTGGGACACGGTCTTCATGCTCGTCGGCGTGCTCGCGCTGATGATCGGCGTGCTGACCTTCGCCGCGCTCTTCGCCAACATGGCGCTCGACGGCGTCGGGCGCCTGTCGTGGGACTTCTTCACCAGCTTCCCCTCGCGCCGGCCGGCGCAGGCCGGTATTCTCTCGGCGTGGGTCGGCTCCACCCTGGTGATGCTGACGACCGCGTTCTTCGCCGTGCCGCTGGGCGTGGCCTCCGGCATCTACCTCGAAGAGTACGCGGCGAAGAACTGGATCACCGATGTGATCGAGATCAACATCACCAACCTCGCGGGCGTGCCTTCGATCGTCTACGGCCTGCTCGCGCTGGGCCTGTTCGTCTACCAGTTCGGCCTCGGCCAGTCGATTCTCTCCGCGGGGCTCACGCTTGCGCTGCTCATCCTGCCGGTGGTGATCGTCGCTACGCGCGAGGCGATCCGCTCGATTCCGCAAGGCATTCGCGAGGGCGCCTACGCGCTCGGCGCGACGCAGTGGCAGGTGTCCAAGGACCACATCATCCCGTACTCGATGCCCGGCATCCTCACCGGCGTGATCATCGGCATGGCGCGCGCGATCGGCGAGACCGCGCCGATCATCACCATCGGCGCGCTGACCTTCATCGCCTTCCTGCCTCCGGCGCCGCTCAAGGCCGAGCCGCCGTTCGTGTCGTTCGAGTGGCTCTTCTCCCCCTTCACCGTGATGCCGATCCAGATGTTCAACTGGACCTCGCGGCCCGAGGCCGCTTTCCACCAGAACGCCGCGGCCGCCGGCTTCGTGCTGGTGCTGATGACGCTCGCGATGAACGCCCTCGCCATCTGGCTGCGTTACCGCCTCAGAAAGAGGATCAAGTGGTAAGCCACGACCGCCCGAAGGCCGAAGTGAGGAATCTCTCCTTCTATTACGGCGACTTCAACGCGCTGAAGAACATCAGCATGCCGGTGCACGAAAAGCGCGTGACGGCGCTGATCGGCCCTTCGGGCTGCGGCAAGTCGACCTTCCTGCGCAGCTTCAACCGCATGCACGACCTCTACCCGGGCAACCGCTACGAGGGCGAGATCCGCATGTTTCCCGACGACGTGAACGTGCTCGCGGCCACGGTCGATCCGATCGAGGTGCGCATGCGCATCTCGATGGTGTTCCAGAAGCCCAACCCGTTTCCCAAGTCGATCTACGAGAACGTCGCCTACGGGCTGCGGGTGCGCGGCGAGAGCCGCCGGGTGACGCTGAACGACAAGGTCGAGGAGGCGCTCAAGAACGCGGCGCTCTGGGACGAGGTCAAGGACCGGCTGGACGAGCCGGCGTTCAACCTCTCCGGCGGCCAGCAGCAGCGCCTGTGCATCGCGCGCGCGCTCGCCACGGACCCGGAGATCCTGCTGTTCGACGAGCCTACCTCGGCCCTCGATCCGATCGCGACGGCCTCGATCGAGGAGCTGATCCACGACCTGAAGACCAAGCTCACCATCGTCATTGTCACGCACAACATGCAGCAGGCGGCGCGCGTATCCGATTTCACCGCCTACATGTACCTCGGCGAGCTGATCGAGTACGGCGTGACCGACGAAATCTTCATCAAGCCGAGGAAGAAGCAGACCGAGGACTACATCACCGGCAGATTCGGCTGAATGCCCGGCTGAGCCGGCCGCGTTCTAGAACATCTCGAAAACGTCTGTGTGGCGCCCCGCACGGGTATTTGTCCGGCGGGCGATTTTGGCTAGCATTTTCCGCCATGGACGTGCTGCTGGTAGACGATCATCCCATCATCCACGAGACGCTGCGCGCGATGGTCCGCTCGCTGCGTCCCGCGGCGGACTTTCACAGCCAGTTCGATCTCGATGCCGGCTTGGCCGAGGCGCGGCGGCTGGAGCGGCTCGAGCTGGTGCTGCTCGACCTCGGGCTGCCGGGATGCTCGGGCATGGATGCGCTCGTCAGATTCCGCAAGGCCGTGCCGAACGCGCGCGTGGTCGTCATCTCGGCCGACGAAGACGATGAGCGCGTGCGCGAGGCGCTGAGCGAGGGCGCAGCAAGCTACGTGCCGAAAACGCTGCGGCCGAAAGCCATGGTCGACGCGCTGCGCACCATCCTCGACGGGGGCATGTACGCGCCCTCGGCGAGCCCCGGCAGCTAGCCGGCTGAGACAAATTTCACGGAACCGGCCGACGCATTTCACAAAACCGAGCGAGGCGCGGCCGAACTGCGCTCCGTTTGGCTCAGACGCAGCGGTTTCCGGGGTAGGATTTTCCTTGCATGGATGTCCTGCTCGTCGACGACCACCCGATCCTCCACGAGACGTTGCGCGTGGTGGTGGGTTCAGTCGCGCCGCAGGCGCAATTCCACGGCGAAACCAGCCTCGGCGGCGGCATTTCCAAGGCGCGGCAGCTCAAGGACCTGCAACTGGTGCTGCTCGATCTCATGCTGCCGGGCTGCAGCGGCATCGACGCGCTGGTCCAGTTCCTCAAGGTGCTGCCGCGGCTGCGCATCCTGATCATCTCGGCGACCGAGGATTCCGACAGCGTGCGCGCGGCGCTCGACGCGGGCGCGGTGGGCTACCTGCCCAAGACTTCGAACCCCAAGGTCATCGCGGAAGCGGTGCAGACCGTGCTACAGGGCGGGACCTACGTGCCGCCGCAAGCCTTGGGCGCAGTGCCGCACGTCAAGGTCACCACTACGCTTGCCGACCTCGGCATCACGGAGCGCCAGGCTGACGTGCTGAAGCTCGTCACCAAGGGCCTTTCCAACAGCGAGATCGCGCGCCAGCTCAGCATCGCCGAGAACACCGTGAAGCAGCACGCGCACGCGGCCTACCGCGCGCTCGGCGTCAACTCGCGCACCGAGGCGATGGTCGCGCTCGCCAGGATGGGCATCAAGGGCGACTGAGCCTCAGGGCAGCCGCGTCACTCGGCTCTGCCTTGCTTGGTCTTGGTTGCCGATCCGGGGTCGTGCGTCCCCAGGAACGAGACCAGGTCGGCGACGTCGCTCGAGCCGAGGCGCAGGTTCGGCATGCGGACTTCCCGGTACCGCTTGAAGAGCTCGGTGGCGATCGGGTCGCCGGCGGCGAGGAGCACGTCGGGCGCCGCGATATAGCGCGTGACCCAGGCGCGAGTGCGCCGCGCCGTGATCCCGGCGAGGTCCGGGCCGACCCGGTCTCCCTGGCCCAGGGTGTGGCAGCTGCCGCACTTGCTCTGGAACAGGCGCTGCCCGTTCGGCACGACGACGGGTTGGGCGTCGGCGTAGCTCTTCTCGGGCGCGGTCTCTCTCCAGCCGAAGAAGGTCGCCATGCGCGCAGCCAGAAAGCTCGGGTTGTCGACCGCCGAGTTGCGCTGCCATTGCCCCTTGGGCTCGTCGCCGAGCAGGAGCTGGGCGGCGTGGTGGCTGTTGGTCGCCTCGTCGCGCTCGCGCAGCATGCCGAGCTTCTTCCCGAGCAGGCGGATGTCGTCGGGCTTGCCGGTGAGGAAGAGCCAGTCGGCGCCGAACTTGGCGGCGTAGGCCTTCAGCACCGCCGGCGTGTCGCGCTTGGGATCCATGCTGATCGAGTAGAAGACGACGTCGCGCCCGGCGCGCTCGCCGAGAAGCTGGTACGCCCGCACCAGGCTGGCGGTCTCGAGCGGGCAGACTTCGGTGCACTCGGTGTACATGAAGTTGATCGCGACCGATTTGCCCTTGATGAGGTCGTCGTAGAACCGCACGGTCCTCCCGTCCTGCGTGGTGAGCGGGACGTTGGGAAAGTAGTTGGCGCCCCAGCGATTGGCCGCGGGCGCGGGGCTTGGCGCCTGCGCTGCGTCCTGCGGGTGCGATGCGCCGCCATGGCCGCGCGCCGTTCCAGCGCTTGCAAGCAGTGCGGCGATCGCAATGCTCGCCGCGCAGTTCTTCCAATTCATGCTGCTCCCCTTCCAATTTACATGCAAAAGCCCGGCGGGCCGCTCTTGAGGGGCAGCCCGCCGGTGGTTCTCAGCTCATCGCTTCTAGAGCGGCGAGGAGGCGATGCTGCCGACCGGAGCGCTCACCGCGCCGGTCGCGGCGTCGACGTTGAAGCTGAACGTCGCCAGGCCGCTGCGTGCGCCCGAGGTGCCATTGGTGCCCCGCTCGTAGAACGGGAACGTAATCTCGACGGCGTACGAGGGTACCAGCCGCTTCTGCACGATCTCCGGACCGGAAATCACATACTTCGTGCGCGTCGACGATCCCACACCCGATACGCCGGTGAGGTCGATCGATACCACCAGGCTGGGCGAGCCGAAATCGGGGTCGGGCGCAAGCCGCGTGGCGACCTTCGCCGTGCCCGAGAACGAGACGCTTTCAGGCGAGCCGCTCACGATCCCGCTGACCGAAACGAGGCTCGTGTTCCAGGGTTGCATCACGGTCGACGGCGCCAGCATCGCGGACGTCAAAGAAGTCGACGTTGACGTTGACGTCGCATCGACCTGCGCCGGCGTGGGCCCAACCCAAAGCGCCCCGCCTGCCAACGCCGCGGCCATCGCGAGGACGCTGCCCTTAAACAACGCTCGATGAATTTTCATGATTCCTCCTAGGCTATCGGCAGGACGACGGTGTCGCGGAAAATCACGCCCTGGGGCCGCGGGATGGGCGTCGGCAGCGGCCGCAGGAACGGGGCTCCGCCGTCGTCGATCTCCCAGCGCATCAGCATGGCATGGTCCTCGTGCACCGTGTTGTGGCAGTGCTGCATGAACATCCCCTGCCAGTCGCGGAACTGCATGGTGAGCTTGAGCTCGCCGCCCGGGCGCAGGCGGTAGACGTCCTTGCGGCCGCGCTCCCACGCCGGCACGTTGGACGCGCTGCCGTCGCGCGACAGGATCTGCCCTTCCTCGAAGTGGATGTGCACCGGGTGATCCCAGCCGCCGCCGCCATTTCTCAGCGTCCAGATCTCGCGCTTGGGCGTGTTGGCGTTGCCCTGGCTCGGCGCCGCGGTGAGGCGGCTGTAGGCCGCCGCCAGCATGTCGCCGCCGTTCGACTTGATACCCCACTCGCCCTCGCTTGCCGTGCCGTCGCCCAGAGGAATCGGCTGGTTCGCGCCGCGGCCGAACTCGAACAGGCGCTCGCGCACCACCGGGACCTTCGAGAGATCCGGATTCGGGATGAGGACCGGAGGCACCTGGCTCACGTCGGGCGTGGCCGGATTGCGCACCACGCGGAACTCGAGGAAGGCGCCCACGCCCGGATCGCTCGAATTGCCCGAGAGCGCCTCGCGGATGGAGAGGAACTTCGAGGGCAGCCGGCCGCTGTCGTGCTCGGCGAGGTTCACCATCTGCACTTTCGCGCCGATGCTGTAGCGCGAGAAATCGATGACGATGTCGTAGCGCTCGGCGATGCCGATCTCGTCGAGCTGGGTCAGCGTCACCGGCGCGGGCAGAAGGTTGCCGTCGTTTCCGATCTGGATCATCGGCGAGCCGTCGGAGAGCGCGATCTTGTAGAAGCGCGCCACCGAGCCGTTGAGGATCCGGAAGCGGTACTTGCGCCGCTCGACCTCGAAGAACGGCTTGTAGGTGAGGTTCGTCGTGACCACGTCGCCGAGGAAGCCGTCGCGGTCGAAGATGTCGAACACGATCTGGCCGTTCTGGTCGAACGCCTTGTCGGCGAGCATCAGGTTGACGTCGTACTCGAGGTTGCCGTAGTCCTTCGCCGTGCCGCTCGGCAGGCGCAGGTTGACGCCGTCGTTGATGCCCTCGTTGCCACGGTCCAGGCCGCTGTAGATGTTGCTCATCGCGGCGTTGCCCTTGTACACGTTCTCGGCCGTGTGCTCGAACATGTGGTCGTGGAACCAGTGCGTGCTCATGGTCTCGTGCCAGTCGCCGGGGATCTTGATGAGACCGCCCGACCCGTTCGGCGTGCTCGCCTTGATGTCGCTCGCCGCGGTGTTGAAGCTGAAGTGGCCCGCGAGCACCCACGGCCAGTGGTAGTCGTAGTACTGGCCGGGGAAGAAGAACGCACCGGTGAAGCCGTCGTTCTCCGCGCCGTGGTGGCCGTTGTGCTCGTGCGTGCTGATCGTGTGCCGGCCGAAGCCGTTGTTCTGCGCGATGTTGAACGGCAGCCGGTTATGGTGGCGCAGCAGCACCGGCTCGCCGTAGCGGTTGATGGCGAGCTTGGGCGGAATGGTCCCGTTGAAGGTCCACACCGAGTTGAGGGCCTGGGTCGGGAAGCCGGGATGGAACTTGAGATCGAACTGCGCGCCCGCGGGGATGCCGGAGTTGAACTGCGCGGCCACGCCCGGGTTGTAGGTCGTGTTCCGCTTGGCGCCTTCCTGCGTCACGTCGAAGCCGATCTGCGGCAGGAACTGGTCCCAGCGCTGGTGCGCCCAGATTTCGCCCGGCGGGCGGCCTTCGATCGGCCCCTGGTCGCCGGCGACCACGCCGGGGAGGGCGGTATTGAGGGGCTGCAGCGTCTGGTTCGACAACCGCTGGGGCGCCGGCGTATTGAACAGCCACGTGCGCGTCAACGGGTTCGCGAACCGCGGCAGCAAGTCGAAGCGCGGCATCGCCGTGCTGAACGGCTTCACGCCGAACAGCGGACTGGGCGGGAAGCCCGTCGGGATGTTGCCGCTCGCATAGCTGCTGCGCACGAACGGGTTCAGCCCGTGCTTCCATGCGAGCGCGCCCGCGCCCGTGATCAATCCCCACTTCAACAGGTCGCGCCGCGAGATCTGCCCGATCGAGCGGGCCTGCACGATTTCGAGACGGTTCCTGCGCGCGTTCTCTGCTTCTCTCAGCCTGCCCTTCGACGGCCTCCTAGGTAACCACATGCGACAACCCTCCTCCACTGGTACTGGTTGAAGAGACGAACAACTAGGGAAGTGCAGACAGGCGAGAGAGGGTCTAAGGCGAAACCACGCGACCGGCGAGCGGGCAGCACTGGGCCTTTCCTCCTCTGCGTTTCTTGGTACGCGGCTCGCGGGGCCCCCGCCCTTTGGTCGCCACGTTTGACTTGGCTCAACTATACGAAAAGTTTTTGTTGAACCGCGCGTGTTTCAAAAAAGAATTGCGCTGTCCTTTTTTGAACGACATTAATCGGTAAATCTTTCAGCGCAGCGCGCGCGGCGTGGCTACAGCGCTAGCACCGATTTAATTCCCATGGCTGCGACACAATGACGCAGAGATTCTGCTATCTCCAACGGCGTTCTAGCACGCGCGCCTTCACATAGAGCGTTCTACTTGTGCTCGTCGCTCGAGTGTGTATGCGCCTGCGCGTTCTGCGCCTCGAGATACGACACGATTGCCGCCACGTCGGCGCCGCCGAGGCTCACGTTGGGCATGCGCATGTTCTGGTACTTCTGGTGGAGCGCCTTGGCGATGGGGTCGCCCGAGGCGAGCACCTGGTCGGGAACCTGGATATAGCGCAGCAGCCACGTGCGCTCGCGGCGCGTAGTCACACCGAGGAGGTCGGGCCCCATCTTGTCGCCTTGCCCGATGCTGTGGCAGACGCTGCAGCGGCTGGCGAAGAGATACTCTCCCGCGCCGACGTTGAGCGGTTGCGCCTCGGTATAGCTCTTACCGTGCATCTCCCGCCAGCCGAAGAACGTCGCGAGGCTCGAGGCGAGGAACTCGGGGTTGTCGACCGCGGAATGGCGCACCCACTGCCCGCCGGGCTCGTCGCCGACCATGAGGATTGCGGTGTGCCCGTCCTTGTTCTCGGCATCGCTGTAGCGCGAGAGGCCGAGCTTCTTGGTGACGGCGCGGATATCGGCGGCATTGCCGGTGAGGAAGGTCCAGCCGGGCCCGACGCCGAACTTCTCCATGTACGCCTTCAGGACTTCGGGGGTGTCGTGCTTGGGGTCGATGCTGATCGAGTAGAAGAAGATGTCCTTTCCCATGCGCGCGCCGAGCAGGCGCTGCAATTGCGCCAGCCGCGCGGTCTCGAGCGGGCATTCGTTGGTGCAGCTCGTGTAGATGATGTTGACCGCCACCGACTTGCCCTTGAGGAGGTCGTCGTAGAAGCGCACGGTCTTGCCCTCCTGGGTGACGAGCGGAACGTTGGGGAAGTACCCCGCGCCGTAGCGGTTCGCAACTGCAGGGATTGCGACGCTGGTCGGTGCGGCCGGAGCGGCGCCGGCTTGGCCGTCATGGTGCTCGGTGCCGTGGGCGCGCACGCCCGACCCGTAGAGGGCGAGAAACGCGACAAGCGCTGCTGCGATGGTTTTCATGGCTCTCTTTCCGCTTGGAACGCACAAAATGAAGCGCACACAATGGAACGCACAAGACGCCGGACGGCTCGAGAGCCGTCCGGCGCCTACTCGTCAAACCTCACCTAGGGACTGCCGACGCTCCCCGACGCGCTCGTGAGCTTCAGGGTGTTCACGTCGAAGCTCAGGTTGAACGACACCAGGCCCACGCGCGCCGACGACGGGCTCGCGCCGCTCTCGTAGAACGGAAAGGTGTATTGCACGGCGTCGCCGGCGGCGAGCCGCCGGTTGACGATCGCCCCGTCGGCCGTGACGTACTTCTTTCTCGTCGCCGCGCCGACGCCGGAGAGGCCGCTCAGGTCGATCGAGAGCACCACCGTCGGCGTGCCGCCGAAGTCGGGATCGGTCACCACGTCGGCACTGAGCTTTGCCTTGCCCGAGAAGGAAACGCTCTCGGCCCCGCCGCTCACCGTTCCCGCGACCGGAACCAGCGCCGCCGTGGACGTGGTGGTGGTGGTCGAGGACGTGGAGGTCGCCACCGCGGCGCTCGACGTGATCGTGGTCTGGGCGCTCGCGGGAGCGCCCCACCACGGCATCGCCGCCGCCGCGATGAGCGAGAGCGGCACGGAAGGGTACAACGATCTGCGCATCTTCATGTTGGCTCCTCGTCAGAACGCCGTGGGTTCGATGTCGGTCGGCGGGCGGAACTGCACCCCTTGCGGGAACGGAATCGGCGTCGGCAGCGGCCGCAGGAACGGCGCGCCGTTGTCGTCGATCTCCCAGCGCAGCAGCATCGCGTTGTCCTCGTGCACCGTGTTGTGGCAGTGCTCCATGAACATGCCGCCGAAGTCGCGGAACTGCAGTGTGATGGTGACCTCGCCTCCGGGTCGCAGCCGCCAGACGTCCTTGCGGCCGCGCTCCCAGGCCGGAACGTTCGCCGCGCTGCCGTTGCGCTTGAGCGTCTGGCACTCCTCGAAGTGGATGTGGATCGGGTGATCCCAGCCGCCGCCGCCGTTCTTGAGGATCCAGACCTCGCGGCTGCCCGACCTGGGCGCCGCCGAAATCCGCCCGAAATCGGCGGCCAGCATCTGATTGTTGTCGGTCTTGATGCCCCACGGCCCGAAGAAGCTCGAGACCGGGTCGAAAGTCTCCTGCGCCGCGCCGCGTCCGAACTCGAAGGTGCGCGTGCGCGCGATCGGGATCTTCGACAGGTCCGGGTTCGGGATCATGACGTTCGGCACCACGCTCTGGTCGGCCTGCGCCGGATTGCGCACGATGCGGAACTCGAGGAACCGCCCTACGCACGGGTCGGCCGAGTTCCCCGAAAGCGCTTCGGCGAGCGTGAGATCCTCCGCCACCCGCTTGCCGTCCTGGTGCTCGGCGAGGTTCACCATCCAGACCTTCGCTCCCACGTTGTAGCGCGAGAAGTCGATGACGATGTCGTAGCGCTCGGCGATGCCCTGCTCGTCGAGCTGGGTGAGGGGCACCGGGCTCGGGAACAGGTTGCCGTCGTTCGCGATCTGGATCATCTGCGAGCCGTCGGAGAGCGCGATCTTGAAGAAGCGCGACACCGAGGCGTTGAGGATGCGGAAGCGGTATTTGCGACGCTCCACCTCCATGAACGGCTTGTAGACCAGGTTCACGGTCATCACGTCTCCGAGGAAGCCGTCGAAGTCGAAGATGTCCATGGTCATCTGGCCCTGCGCGTCCCAGGCCTTGTCCGCGAGCATGAGGTTCACGTCGTACTCGAGGTTGCCGAAGGACTTGGCGCTGCCGCTGGGCAGCCGCAGGTTCACCCCGTCGTTGATCGCCTCGTTGCCGCGGTCAAGGGCGCTGTAGAGATTGAACATGCCGGCCATGCCCTTGTACACGTTCTGCGAGGTGAAGCTGAACATGTGGTCATGGAACCAGTGCGTGCTCATGGTCTCGTGCCAGTCGCCCGCGACCCTGGTGATGCCGCCGGAGTCGTTCGGCGAGCCCGCCTTCGGATCGGTCGCGTCGGGGTTGATCGTCCTCCACCCGGCGAGCACGATCGGATAGTGGTAGTCGTAGAACTGCCCGGGGAAGAAGAACGCGCCGGTGAAGCCGTCGTTCTCCGCGCCGTGGTGGCCGTTGTGCTCGTGCGTGCTGATCGTATGCCGCCCGAAGCCCGCGTTCTGGCGCACGTCGAAAGGCAGGACGTTGTGCTCGCGGAAGAGGATCGCCTCGCCGTAGCGCCCGATCAGCAGCTTCGGCGGAAGCGAGCCGTTGAAGGTCCACAGCACCAGCGGATTCTGGTCGGGCAGGTTCGGGTGGAAGCGCGGCGGGAAAGGCGCCGCCGCGTTGATGTTGGAGTTGAATTGCGCGCCCACGCCCGGGTTGTAGGCGTTGTTGACCTTGGCCCCTTCCTGCGTGACGTTGTGGAACACTTTCGGCGGGAATCTCGCGAATTCCTGGTGCGCCCAGATCGGGCCCGGCGGCCGGCCCTCGATCGGCCCCGTGTCGCCTTTCACCACGCCCTCGAGGGCCGGGTTCAAGAGCTGCTGAGTGGTGTTCGCCTCGACCGTCGGCGCGGGACTAAGCGCCGCAACCGGCTTTAGAACGTCGAAGCGTGGCATCGGCTGCGTGAAAGCCTGCACCCCGAACAGCGGGCTGCGCGGCAGACCCGTCGGGATATTGTCCGCGCGTGCGCTGCCCACGAACGGACTCAGGCCGCTTTTCGCGACCAGCACGCCGCCCGCGGTGAAAACGCCCCACTTGAGCAGGTCGCGCCGAGAGATCTGGCCCTGAGACCAGGCCTTGAGAATCTCCTGGCGATTCCTGCGTGCGTTCTCCGCTTGCCTCAGCCGGAACTTGGATGACTTCGATGGCAGCCACATGCAGCAACCCTCCTCCGCTGGTACTGGTTGACGAGAAGAACGACTAGGGAATTGCCGATTCGACCCGGGCGGGCAACCGCAGTGAAGCGCGACGTCGGACGTTCGAACACTGCGTCTTGCCTCCGCTGATCTTGTCGGGTCGCCGCTTGCGGGGCCCCGCCCACGCTGCGTCGAGCGAGTCCAATATACGAAGAGCTCTTTTCAGAGCTTGGGAATTCTCATGAAGCGACGCGCTGTCAACGCTTCAACCACAGAAGCTGTCGAATTGCTTTCAGCAGGTGTCGCGTTCGAGGCGAGAAAGAAGCAGCGCGCAGTCGTTCTAAAACCGCGCGAGTTGTCTTCGATAGTCCGAGCTTTATGGCGTCGCTGGCGAAACCGGGGAATTGCGCAGCCCCGCGGCCTCGCAAGCCCGACAAAGCTTGCGGGCCCGTACGGATTCATTAATCGGAATGTCCAGCCGCAGCGTCACTCGCTAACATACGTGCGACAAAATGACGCGCGGTTTTAAGTCTTCTTGAGTTTTCTTGAGTCTTCCGAGAGGAAAGCGGTCCTAATAGTTCAGGAAGCCGACCTTGCGCGGCAGCCAGAGCGCGAGCTCGGGCAGCGCCATGGTGAGAATCAGGCCGATGAGCTGCAGCACGACGAAGGGAATGATGCCGCGGTAGATGTGCGCCATGGTGATCGAAGGCGGCACGGTGCCCTTCATATAGAAGAGCGTGAAGCCGAACGGCGGGGTGAGGAAGGAGGTCTGCAGGTTCACCGACATCAGGATGATGAACCACGTAAGGAAAGCGATCACGCCGCCTTCGCCGAGGTGCGGCCCGAAGTCGATGCCCTTCAGCACCGGCGCGAACACCGGCAGCACGATGAGGCAGATCTCAATCCAGTCGAAGAAGAACCCCAGGATGAACACCAGCAGCATCACGAAAGTCAGGATTTCCCAGCCGGTGTCGAGGCCGAGCGCCTTCAGCGCCTCGTGCACGGTGTCGTCGCCGCCGAGCGTGCGGTAGACGAAGGCGAACAGCGTGGCACCGAAGAAGATGAAGAACACCAGCGCGTTGGTGAGCGCCGAGCTCTCGATCATCGCGTTCAGCTCCTTGAAGCTGAGCCGGCCGTTCCACCACGCGAGCGCGAGCGCGCCCGCCGCGCCGACGCCCGCGGCCTCGGTCGGCGTCGCCCAGCCGCCGAAGATCGAGCCCAGCACCAGCACGATGAGGAAGGTCGGCGGCACGAAGCTCTTGAGCATCATCGACCAGAACTCGGCCGCGTTCTTCGGCCCCATGCTGGCCGGCAGCGGCGGCGCGAGCTCGGGCTTCCAGAAGCTGAGCGCGCAGATGTAGACGAGGTACAGGACCGAGAGCAGCAGGCCGGGAAACACCGCGGCGGCAAACAGCGTGCCGACCGAGACCTGCAGCAGGTCGCCCATGATCACCAGCATGATCGAGGGCGGGATCAGGATGCCGAGCGTGCCGGCCGAGGCGATGGTGCCGACGGCCAGCTCCTTTTGGTAGCCGCGCTGCATCATCGCCGGCAGGGCCACGAGGGTGAGCATCACGACCGAGGCGCCGACGATGCCCGTGGTCGCCGCCATGATCGTGCCCATCAGCGTCACGGACATCGCCAGCCCGCCCGGGATGCGGCGCGTGAGTACCTGCAGCGCGTGCAGCAGGTCGTTCGCCACACCGCTGCGTTCCAGCACGGTGCCCATGAAGATGAACATCGGCACCGCGACCAGGATCGGGTTGGCGGCGATTCCGCCCCAGATGCGCGGCAGCAGGTTGAAGAACATCATCGGCTCGAACACGCCGAACACCATGCCGATCGCACCGAACAGAATGGCGATGCCGCCGAGCACGAACGCCACCGGATAGCCGGTGAACAGCAGCACGGCGAGCACCACGAACAGGAACACCGACAAATGCTGGCCGATCCACTCCATCATGTGCGCGCTTTCGGACCCCAGAGGGTCACCACCACGCGCATGCCGACCGCGAGCACCGCCGCGAGCAGCAGGATCAGGCCGAGGCTGATGATGCCTTTCGGGATCCAGCGCCACGGCAGGCCGGTGGCCGAGTCCGAGTACTCGTTGAACTGCCAGGCGGTGTGGAAGAAGTCGTAGCTGAAATAGATCGCGATCAGGCAGTAGGGGATGGCGAAGATCACCACGCCGAGGAACTCGATCCACGCGCGGCGCCGCTCGGACGCATTGGCGACCAGGATGTCGATGCGCACGTGCGCGTTCTTCAGGTACGCCGTGCCCAGCCAGAAGGAGAACAGCGCCGTGTGCAGATGCCACTCCAGCTCCTGCAGCCGGGTCGAGCCCATGCCCGGCAGCTGGTAGCCGAACTTGCGCGTGAGCACGTCGAACACGATGACCAGCGTGCAGACGACGAACAGCCAGCCTGCGGCCATCGATACGCGATACAGCGCGCGCTCGGTGGCCGCGCTAGCGGCGAGCAGACCCTTCAACGCGGGCTACTTCAGGTAGCCGTGCTCGCGCCAGATCGCGTAGTCCTCGCGGAACCTGCTGTACGACGCGTAGACGCGCTTGAAATTCGGGTTGGCCGCCGACTCCTCGGCGATCACCTCGTGCCAGGCCTTGTCGAACGCGGCGATGAACTCCGGCGGCCACTTCTTGATCTGCACGCCGTTCTTGTCGCGCATCTCGGTCATTGCCTTCCATTGCGTGGCCTCGCCCTCGGCGATCACGTCGCGCGTCAGGTCGCCGCACGCGGACTCGATCATCGCCTTGTGCTGGTCGGAGAGCGATGCCCACTTCTTCTGGTTGATGTAGAACTCGAGGAACGTGGCCTGCTGGTGCCAGCCGGGGAAGTAGTAAAATTTCGCCACCTGGTAGAAGCCGAGCTTCTGGTCCATCGTCGGCAGCGAGAACTCGGTGGCGTCGAGCGTGCCGAGCTGCAGCGCCTGGAAGATGTCGCCGGGCGCGAGCAGCTGGGTCGACACACCGAGCTTGGCCATCGCCTTGGCGCCCAGGCCGAAGAAGCGCATCTTCAGACCCTTCAGGTCCTGCAGCGACTTGATCTCCTTGCGGAACCAGCCCGAGGCTTCGGGCGGGATGATGGCGCACGGAATGTTGTGGATGCCGTGCTTGGCGAACATCTCGCGCGCGAGCTGCAGGCCGCCGCCGTGCTGCATCCAGGCGAGGTATTCTGGAATCGCGGGGCCGAAGGGGACCGTCGCGAACATGTTGAATGCCGAGTCGGTGCCGGCGAAGAACCCGGCGTTCGACCAGGCCGCATCCACCGAGCCCTGTCCTGTGGCCTGGATCGCCTGCAGCGCGGGCACCAGCGCGCCGGGCTCGTTCACGCGCAGCTCGAGGGTTCCGCCCGAGAGCCGGTCGAGCTTCTTCGCGAGCTTTCCGGGCGCCTCGCCGATCAACGTAAGGTTGTTCGGAAAGGCGTTGGCGAGATTGATGCGGACTTTTTGCGGCTGCTGCGCAGCCGCGGCCGTGGCCGCGAGCGCAAGGCTCGCCGCGGCGGCCATGAGACCCCGTTTCATGTTCTCCCTCCTCCCAAGGTAAGACTCCGCCCCATAGTACGGTAAAATTCAGCGGTTTAGCGAGTCCGAGTCACTCCCCGTATTGGGCCTATTTGGGAAAGTCCCCAGCTCGTGAGGCAGCGCAGCCGGCTGGTCGCCGGAAACTGGAAGATGCACGGCAGCCGGGCGTCCAACCACGCCCTGATGGAGTTGCTCGTCGCGCAGCTCGACCGCAAGAGTGCGGTCGAGGTGGCGGTGTGTCCGCCCTATCCGTACCTCGAACAGGTTTCGGCGCAGCTCGCGGGAACCCCGATCGCGTGGGGCGCTCAGAACATAAGCGAGCACGCGCAAGGCGCGTACACCGGCGAAGTCTCCGCGGCGATGATCAGGGAATTCGGTTGCCGCTACGCGATCGTGGGTCATTCCGAGCGGCGCCAGCTCTTCGGCGAGAGCGACGCGCGAGTGGCGGGCAAGTTCGCCGCCGCGCAGGCGGCCGGGATCACGCCGATCCTGTGCGTGGGCGAAACGCTGGAAGAGCGCGAAGCCGGGCGCACCGAAGAGGTTGTCGAGCGCCAGCTCGGAACGATCTTGAAAAACATCGACTTTGGAAATGCGGTGCTGGCCTACGAGCCGGTCTGGGCCATCGGCACCGGACGTAATGCGACGCCCGAGCAGGCGCAGGCGGTGCACGCGTTCCTGCGCGCGCGGCTGTCTGCCGGCGTCAGGATCCTGTACGGGGGCAGCGTGAAGGCGAGCAACGCGGCGGCGATCTTCGCCATGCCGGACGTCGACGGGGGGCTGATCGGCGGCGCCTCGCTCGTGGTCAAGGAATTCCTGGAAATCGTGAGGGCGGCGCAATGAGTACTTGGATCAATGTGGCTATCATGGTGCACGTGCTGGTGGCGATCGCGATCATCGGCCTGGTGCTGCTCCAGCACGGCAAGGGCGCGGACATGGGCTCGGGGTTCGGCGGCGGCGCTTCGGGCAGCCTCTTCGGCGCGACCGGATCGGCCAATTTCCTTTCGCGCACCACCGCGGTTCTCGCCGCGGTGTTCTTCGCGTCGAGCCTCGGGCTCGCGTACCTCGCGACGACGAAGCCGCGCGAGGCCGGCAGCGTGGTCGACCGCGCACCCGCGGCGCAGCCGAAAGCCGAGGCGCCGAAACCCGAACCCAAGAACGAGAAACCTCAGGGCGCCGAGCCGGGCGCGCCGGCCCCGGCTCCAAAGTCGGTACCGCAGTGATTTTTTAGGGGATAATTGCGAATTCGCCCACGTGGTGAAATTGGTAGACACGCTAGCTTGAGGGGCTAGTGGCCTAAAAAGCCGTAGCAGTTCGAGTCTGCTCGTGGGCACCAAATCCTAATGCTTGCTGAGTACTTTGCCATCCTCCTCTTCATCCTCGTCGGGCTCGCCGTCGGCGTGGTGCCGATGGCGCTCGGCAAGCTGCTCTCGCCGAGCAGGCCGGACCCGGAAAAGCTCTCGCCCTACGAGTGCGGCTTCGAGGCGTTCGAGGATGCGCGCATGAAGTTCGACGTGCGCTACTACCTGGTGGCGATCCTCTTCATCCTGTTCGACCTCGAGATCGCCTTTCTCTTCCCGTGGGCCATCGTGGTGAACGACATCGGCCTGCCGGGCTTCGTCTCGATGATGGTCTTCCTCGCCATCCTGGTGGTCGGGTTCGTCTACGAGTGGATGAAAGGGGCGCTGGAATGGGAGTAGAAGGGCTGCTCGACAAGGGCTTCGTCACCACCACCGCGGACAAGCTGATCAACTGGACCCGCACCGGGTCGCTTTGGCCGATGACCTTCGGCCTCGCGTGCTGCGCCGTGGAGATGATGCACGCCGGCGCCGCGCGCTACGACCTCGACCGCTTCGGCGTCGTGTTCCGGCCGAGCCCGCGGCAGTCGGACGTGATGATCGTCGCCGGGACGCTCTGCAACAAGATGGCGCCCGCGCTGCGCAAGGTCTACGACCAGATGACCGAGCCGCGCTGGGTGATCTCGATGGGCTCGTGCGCCAACGGCGGCGGCTACTACCACTATTCCTACTCGGTGGTGCGCGGCTGCGACCGCATCGTGCCGGTAGACGTCTACGTGCCGGGCTGCCCGCCGACCGCCGAGGCGCTGCTCTACGGCATCGTCCAGCTGCAGAACAAGATCAAGAGAACCAATACGATCGCTCGATGAAGCCGAGCTCGAAGGCAACAATCGCGAGATGACACCGAAGCTGCAGCGCCTCTTTGACGCGCTCGTAAAACTCGGCTTTTCTCCCACGGAAGATCGCGGCGAGCTCACCGTGGTGGTGAAGGCGCCGGAATACGGGGACGCCTGCACGCGCCTGCGCGACGACCCGTCGGTGAGGTTCGAGCAGCTGGTCGACCTGTGCGGCATCGACTACGCGGCGTACGCCGACAAGCCACGGCAGGGTCCGCGCTTCGCGGCGGTGGTGCATCTCCTCTCGGTGCAGCACAACTGGCGGCTGCGCGTGCGGGCCTTCTGCCCCGACGACGAGTTCCCGGTGCTTTCCTCGCTCGTCGAGGTGTGGCCCGGGGTGAACTGGTTCGAGCGCGAGGCGTTCGACCTCTTCGGCATCATGTTCGAGGGGCATCCGGACCTGCGCCGCATCCTCACCGACTACGGCTTCATCGGCCATCCGTTCCGCAAGGACTTCCCGCTCTCGGGCCATGTCGAGATGCGCTACGACCCGGAGCAGCGCCGCGTCATCTACCAGCCCGTCACCATCGATCCGCGCGAAGTCACGCCGCGGATCGTGCGCGAGCCCAACTACGGCGAAGAAATAAAGAGTGGCTGAGATCCGCAACTACACCCTCAACTTCGGCCCGCAGCACCCGGCGGCGCACGGCGTGCTGCGCCTGGTGCTCGAGCTCGACGGGGAGGTGATCCAGCGGGCGGATCCCCACATCGGCCTGCTGCATCGGGCCACGGAAAAGCTCGCCGAGCACAAGACGTTCATCCAGTCGGTGCCGTACATGGACCGGCTCGACTACGTCTCGATGATGTGCAACGAGCACGCCTACGTGATGGCGATCGAGCGGCTCGTGGGCGTCGAGGTGCCGATCCGCGCCCAGTACATCCGGGTGATGTTCGACGAGATCACGCGGATCCTGAACCACCTGCTGTGGCTCGGGGCGCACGGCCTGGATATCGGCGCGATGACCGTGTTCCTCTACTGCTTCCGCGAGCGCGAGGACCTGATGGACGTCTACGAGGCGGTGTCGGGCGCGCGCATGCACGCGGCGTACTACCGCCCGGGCGGCGTCTACCGCGACCTGCCGGAGCGGATGCCGCAGTACCAGGCCTCGAAGTTCCACAACGAGACGGCGATCCGGGGAATGAACGCGAATCGCCAGGGCTCGGTGCTCGACTTCATCGAGGACTTCACCGAGCGCTTTCCGAAAGCGGTGGACGACTACGAGACGCTGCTCACCGAGAACCGGATCTGGAAGCAGCGCACCGTGGGCATCGGCGTGGTGACGCCCGAGCGCGCGCTCGCGCTCGGCTTCACCGGCCCGATGCTGCGCGGCTCCGGCATCGCCTGGGACCTGCGCAAGAAGCAGCCCTACGAGGTCTACGACCGCATGGAGTTCGACATCCCGGTCGGCAAGAACGGCGACTGCTACGACCGCTACCTGGTGCGCATCGAGGAGATGCGCCAGTCGAACCGCATCGTAAGGCAGTGCATCGCCTGGCTGCGCGCCAACCCCGGCCCGGTGATGACCGACAACCACAAGGTCGCCCCGCCCACGCGCCTGGAGATGAAGGAGAGCATGGAGCAGCTCATCCACCACTTCAAGCTCGTCACCGAAGGCATGCACGTGCCCGAGGGCGAGGTCTACGCAGCGGTCGAGCATCCCAAGGGGGAGTTCGGCATCTACCTCGTGTCCGACGGCGCGAACAAGCCCTACCGCCTCAAGATCCGCGCCGCGGGATTCGCGCACCTCTCGGCGCTCGACGAGATGGCGCGCGGCCACATGCTCGCCGACGCCGTCGCCATCATCGGCACCCAGGACATCGTTTTCGGAGAAGTAGACAGATAGAAATGCTGAGCCTCGATTCCCTCAAGAAAATCGACCGGGAAATCGCCAAGTACCCGCCCGAGCAGAAGCGCTCGGCGGTGATGAGCGCGCTCATCGTGGCGCAGGACGAGAAGGGCTGGCTTTCGCCGGAGGTGATGGACTTCATCGCGCGCTACCTCGGCATGGCGCCGGTGGCGGTGTACGAGGTGGCGAGCTTCTACACGATGTACAACCTGCGCGAGACCGGAAGGCACAAGCTCACCATCTGCACCAACCTGCCGTGCGGCCTGCAGGGCGCGCTCGATGCCGCCGACCATTTGTGCAGCCGCCTGGGCGTCGGCTTCAACGAGACGACCGCCGACGGCAGGTTCACGCTGAAAGAGGGCGAATGCATGGGCGCCTGCGCGATGGCGCCGGTGGTGCTGGTGAACAACAAGAAGATGCACGACTACATGACCAAAGAGAAACTCGACCGCCTCATCGAGGACCTGAAGTAATGCTTGATTACGGACCCGAGGCCATCCTGATGAAGGGCCTGGACGGCGCCAACTGGCGCCTCAAGGACTACGAGGCGCGCGGCGGCTATGCGGCGTTGAAGAAAATATTGGCCGAAAAGATCGCGCCCGATCAGATTATCGGCGACTTGAAGAAATCCGCGCTGCGCGGCCGCGGCGGCGCGGGCTTTCCGACCGGCCTCAAGTGGTCGTTCATGCCGAAGAGCTACCTCGGGCCGAAGTACGTGGTGTGCAACTCCGACGAGGGCGAGCCCGGGACCTGCAAGGACCGCGACCTGCTGCGCTACAACCCGCACGCCTGCATCGAAGGCATGATCATCGCCGGCTACGCGATGGCCGCGACCGCGGGCTACAACTACGTCCACGGCGAGGTGTGGGAGATCTACGAGCAGTACGAGCGGGCGCTCGCCGAGGCGTACGCCGCGGGCTACATCGGAAGCAACATCCTCGGTTCGGGCTTCAGCTTCGAGATGTACGCGCACCCGGGCTACGGCGCCTACATCTGCGGCGAGGAGACCGCGCTGCTCGAATCGCTCGAGGGCAAGAAGGGCATGCCGCGCTTCAAGCCGCCGTTTCCGGCGAGCTACGGGCTTTACGGGCGGCCCACGACCATCAACAACACCGAGACGTTCGCCGCGGTTCCCTGGATCGTGAGGAACGGCGGCGATGCCTTCCTTGCGCTCGGCCGGCCCAACAACGGCGGCACCAAGCTTTTCTCGGTGACCGGCCACGTCAACCGCCCGGGGAATTACGAAGTGCGCCTCGGCACGCCGTTCGCGAAGCTCCTCGAGATGGCAGGCGGGGTTTACAAAGGAAACAAGCTAAAAGCCGTCATTCCTGGCGGCTCCTCCATGCCGGTCCTGCCGGCTGACATCATGATGAAGACTGACATGGACTACGACTCGATCGCCAAGGCCGGGTCCATGCTCGGCTCGGGCGCGGTGATCGTCATGGACGAGCGCACCTGCATGGTGCGCGCGCTCGAGCGGCTGTCGTACTTCTACTTCGAGGAGTCCTGCGGCCAGTGCACGCCCTGCCGCGAGGGCACGGGCTGGCTGTACCGGGTGGTGCACCGCATCGAGGAAGGCCTCGGCCGCATGGAGGACCTCGCGCTCCTCGACAACGTCTCCGACAACATCGCCGGCCGCACCATCTGCGCGCTCGGCGACGCCGCGGCGCTGCCGGTGAAAAGCTTCATCAAGCATTTCCGCGACGAGTTCGTGCATCACATCGAACACCGAAAATGCCTGGTTGAAACCAACGTTGAACCGAAATGGGGGCGGGCACGGGTCGACGCGCCGCACGAGCCGCACGCCGGCGACCCCGAGATCAAGATGAAGGCCGCCTGATGCCCAAGCTCACGGTCGACGGAAAAGACGTCGAAGTCGCCGCCGGCGCCACGGTGATGGACGCTGCGAACCGCCTCGGCATCTACGTGCCGCACTTCTGCTACCACAGGAAGCTCACGATCGCGGCGAACTGCCGCATGTGCCTTGTGGAGGTGGAGAAGGCGCCCAAGCCGATGCCGGCCTGCGCCACGCCGGTGACCGAGGGCATGAAGGTCTGGACCCACTCGCTCAACGCCAAGAAGGCGCAGAACGGGGTGATGGAGTTCCTGCTCATCAACCACCCGCTCGACTGTCCGATCTGCGACCAGGGCGGCGAATGCCAGCTGCAGGACCTCGCGGTGGGCTACGGCCACAGCAACTCGCGCTACGCCGAAGAAAAAAGAGTCGTCTTGCGCAAGGAGCTCGGGCCGCTTGTGGCGGCGGAGGAAATGAGCCGCTGCATCCAGTGCACGCGCTGCGTGCGCTTCGGACAGGAGATCGCCGGGATCATGGAGCTCGGCCTCATCGGCCGCGGCGAGAACGCCGAGATCGTGTCGTTCGTCGGCAGGGCGGTCGACTCGGAGCTCTCGGGCAACATGATCGATCTCTGCCCGGTGGGCGCGCTCACCTCGGAGCCTTTCCGCTACAGCGCGCGCACCTGGGAGCTCTCGCGGCGCAAGTCGGTCTCGCCCCACGACAGCCTCGGCTCCAACCTGGTGATCCAGGTCAAGCAGAACCGCGTCATGCGCGTGCTGCCGCTCGAGAACGACGCGATCAACGAGTGCTGGCTCTCGGACAAGGACCGCTTCTCTTACGAGGGGCTCAACTCGCCCGACCGCCTGCAGCGCCCCATGGTGAAGCGCAGCGGCCAATGGCACGAGGTCGACTGGGAGCAGGCGTTCGACGCCGTGGTGCAGGGCCTGAAGGGGCGCGAGTTCGGCGTGCTCGCCTCGCCGCACTCGACGCTCGAGGAGCTCTACCTCGCGGCGAAGCTCGGCCCGGCGGATTTCCGCCTGAGGCACTCCGACTTCTCGGCCGACGGCGCGCGCGAAGGCATTCCGTGGCTCGGCATGCCGATCGCGGAGCTCGGCGCCCTCGACCGGGTGCTCGTGGTCGGCTCGTTCCTGCGCGAGGAGGCGCCGCTCATCGCGCACCGCCTGCGCCAGGCGGCGAAGCACGGCGCGCAGATTCACATGCTGCACTCCGTCGACGAGGACTGGCTGATGCCGGTCGCCTCGAAAACGATTGTTCCCCCGTCCGCGCTTGTCGGTGCCGTCGCCGGTTTCCAGGAAGCTCTTAAATCAGGAAAGAACGCGGCGGTGCTGATCGGCAACTTCGCCCAGCAGCACCCGCAGGCGGGCGCGATTCACGCGGCGGCGCAGGAGCTCGCCCAGGCCGCAGGGGCAAGACTTGGGTTCATCGGCGAAGCGGCCAACTCGGTCGGCGGCTACCTCGCCGGCCTGCCGACGGCGGCGCTGCCGGAGATCGTGCGCAAGGAAGCGCTCCTGCTGCTCAACGCCGAGCCGCGGCTCGACCTGGCCGATCCGCGCGCGCTCGCCGGAGCGCGCTTCGTGGTCATGCTTACGCCATGGAAGCCCGCGCTCGACGAGGCCGACGTCCTTCTTCCGATCGCTCCCTTCACCGAGACCTCGGGGACGTTCGTCAACATCGAGGGCCGGGCGCAGCGCTTCCACGCCACGGTGAATGCGCTCGGCGACGCGCGGCCGGGCTGGAAGGTGCTGCGCGTCCTCGGCAACCTTCTCGGAGTCGCGGGCTTCGACTTCGACACCCTCGACCAGGTGCGCGCGGCGTGCCTGGACAATGTCGACATCACCTCGCGCCTTTCGAATCGCATCACCACCGTCTCGGCGCCCTCGCGCGCGTCTTCCACGGGGCTGGAGCGCATCGCCGACGTGCCGGCGTACTTCGCCGATGCGCTGGTGCGCCGCTCGCCGCCGCTGCAGAAGACCAGGCAGGCGCGCGCGCCTACCGCACGCATGAACGGCCGCACCATGCAGGCCCTCGGCGTCGCGGCCGGCCAGCCGCTCCTCGCCAACGGCGCCAGGCTCGACGTCTCGCTGGACGCGGGCGTCCCCGACGGCTGCGTGCGCATCGCCGCGGCGCACCCGTCGACCGCGGGCGTCGGACCGATGTTCGGCACGGTGAAGCTCGAGAAGGTCGACGTGGAAAGGGCGGCCTAGATGGAGTGGCTGCAGAGCCAGTCGAACACCTGGTTCGGCCCGACCTGGGGCCCGGTGGTATGGGTCACCGGCTCCAGCCTGGTCTTCATCGTCGCCATCGTGCTGCCGCTGCTCCTCGGCGTGGCCTACCTCACCCTGTGGGAGCGCAAGTTCATTGGCTGGATCCAGATCCGCATCGGGCCCAACCGCGTCGGCCCGCTCGGGCTGCTGCAGCCGATCGCCGACGTGCTGAAGCTGCTGGTGAAAGAGATCATCGTCCCGACCAACGCGAACAAGGCGCTCTACATCCTCGCGCCGGTGCTGATGATCACGCCGGCGCTCGCGGCGTGGGCGGTGATCCCGTGGTCGCCGAGGCTGGTGCTCTCGGACATCAACGCGGGGCTGCTCTACATCATGGCGCTCTCGTCCATGGGGGTCTACGGCGTGATCGTCGCCGGCTGGGCGTCGAACTCGAAGTACGCCTTCCTCGGCGCGATGCGCTCGGCGGCGCAGATGGTGTCCTACGAGCTCGCCATGGGCTTCGCGCTGGTGGTGGTGCTGATGGTCTCCGGAAGCCTCAACCTCTCCGACATCGTCGAGGCGCAGGGCAGGGGCTGGTTCGCCTCCAAGGGGGTCACGTTCCTCTCCTGGAACTGGCTGCCGCTCCTGCCGATGCTGGTGGTCTACTTCGTGAGTGGCGTGGCCGAGACCAACCGCTCGCCCTTCGACGTGGTCGAGGGCGAATCGGAGATCGTCGCCGGCCACATGGTCGAGTACTCGGGCATGACCTTCGCCATGTTCTTCCTCGCCGAGTACGTGAACATGTACCTCATCAGCGCGCTCACCGCGGTCATGTTCTTCGGCGGCTGGCAGGCGCCGTTCGACTCGCCGCTCACCGACCTGGTGCCGCCGTTCGCGTGGCTGCTCGTGAAGATCTTCCTCATCGTGTCGATGTTCCTCTGGATCCGCGCCACCTTCCCGCGCTACCGCTTCGACCAGATCATGCGCCTGGGCTGGAAGGTGTTCATCCCGCTCACCATCGTGTGGATCGTGGTCATCGGAATCTGGATGCAGACGCCCTGGAACATCTGGAAATGACCCGCGTCTTCGAGTTCTTCCGCTCGTTCCTGCTGCTCGAGCTGCTGCGCGGGATG
>JBIOYV010000019.1:0-43187 GCA_044870335.1 Burkholderiales bacterium
CGCTGGCACCCGCAGCTCGAGCTCGAGGCGGGCAAGTCCTATCGCATCCATCTCATGTCGATGGACTGGCTGCACGGCTTCTCGCTGCAGCCGGAGAACATCAACATCCAGGTGCACCCGGGCTACGAGCACGTGGTCACGCCGACCCCGACCAACCCGGGAACCTACGCGATCATCTGCAACGAATACTGCGGCGTCAACCATCACACGATGGCGAGCCGCCTCTACGTGGTGAAGTAAGGGAGACGCCATGAGCGTGAACCGCATGTTCAGGACCTGCCCGACCAGCGGGCTGGTGTTCCACGAGCCCGCCGAGAAGCTGATGCGCTGGAACGCGGTGGCGGCGGTGGTGTCGCTGCTGATCGGCGGCATCCTCGCCATCGGCGTGGTGCTCACCCGCTGGCAGGCGGTGCACCTGCTGCCCGCCGACCGCTTCTACCAGGTGCTGACCGCGCACGGCATCAACATGCTGATCTTCTGGATCATCTTCTTCGAGATCGCGGTGCTGTACTTCGCCGCCTCGACGCTGCTCAAGTGCCGCCTCGCCACGCCCGCCATGGGCTGGGTCGGGTTCTGGCTGATGGTGCTCGGCGCGCTGGTCAACAACTACTCGGTGTTCCGCGGCGACTCGAGCGTGATGTTCACCTCCTACGCGCCGATGGGCGCGCACCCGACCTTCTACCTCGGCCTGATCCTGTTCGCGGTCGGGGCGCTCGTCGCCTGCTTCGTGTTCTTCGGCACGCTGGTGGTGGCGCGCGCCGAGCGCACCTACCGCAACTCGGTGCCGCTGGTGACCTTCGGCGCGATCACCGCCGCGATCATCGCGGTGTTCACCATCGCCGCCGGCGCCATCATCCTGATCCCGACCTTCCTGTGGTCGGTCGGTCTCGTCAGCTACATCGACTCGCTCATGTACAAGACCGTGTGGTGGGCCTTCGGGCACTCGTCGCAGCAGGTGAACGTCGCGGCGCACGTCTCGGTCTGGTACGCCATCGCGGCGATCGTGTTCGGCGCCAAGCCCATGTCGGAGAGGGTGAGCCGCAGCGCGTTCCTGCTCTACATCTTCTTCCTCCAGCTCGCGAGCGCGCACCACCTGCTCACCGACCCTGGCCTCACCTCCAACTGGAAGATCTTCAACACCAGCTACGCCATGTACCTCGCGGTGCTCGCCTCCATGGTGCACGGCCTGACGGTGCCGGGCTCGATCGAGGTCGCGCAGCGCAAGAAGGGCTACACGCAGGGCCTCTTCGAGTGGCTGCGCAAGGCGCCGTGGGGCAACCCGTGCTTCTCCGCCATGTTCATCTCGCTGGTCGGCTTCGGCTTCCTCGGCGGCATCTCGGGCGTGATGATGGGCACCGAGCAGCTCAACCTCATCATCCACAACACGATCTACGTGCCGGGACACTTCCACGCCACCGTGGTGATCGGCACGACGCTCGCCTTCATGGGGCTCACCTACTTCCTGATCCCGGTGCTCTTCCGCCGCGAGCTCGCGTTCCCGACGATGGCGAAGTACCAGCCGTACGTGTTCGGGCTCGCGATGAGCGGCGTGGCGCTGTTCCTCATGGGCGCCGGCACACTCGGCGTGCCGCGCCGGCACTGGGACATCGGCTTCTCCGGCAACGCCTTCCCGTACGAGTTCCCTGGGGCGGCGTGGCTGATGATGGCGCTCGCGGGCATCAGCGGGCTCGTCGCCATCGTCGGCGGCGGCATGTATCTCCTCATCACCGTGTGGTCGGTATTCCTCGGCAAGAAGATCCAGACCCCGGGGTTCCAGCACGTTCGCGCCCGCGACGGCATGGCGCCGCGCGTCGTGCCTGCGGCGGGGCCGGTCATCGCCGGGCATGGCTCGGCGGGCATGATTGCCCCCGGAACCTTCGCGCTGGCGATGGTGTTCCTGGTGTCGTTCGTCCTGTACTACTTCGTCAACTGGAAGTACCTGTCGACGGTGTGGCCGCTGAAGTAAGGAAACACGCGACATGAAAGCGGTCCTTAATCTCTTCAAAGTCCGGATCGGCGTCGCCATCGCGTTCGCCGCGGCCGCCGGCCTTGCGGTCGAACGGGGAAACGCGCCCGGCGCGGGAAGCGCGTTGACCCTCGTGCTGGCGGTTCTTTTCGCCTCGGCGGCCGCGGGTGCGTTCAACCAGTACGTCGAGCGCGACATCGACGCGCGCATGGCGCGCACGCACGGCCGCCCCTTCGTCACCGGCGTGCTCAGGCACGGGCCGTTCTGGCTCTGGGTGATCGGCGCCATGCTGGGGGCCTCGGTCCTTGCAGCCGCGCTTTCCACCAACTGGGTCGCTGCGGCCTACGTGTTCCTGGGCGCGTTCACCTACGGCGTGGTGTACACGGTTTGGCTGAAGCGGCGCACCTGGTGGAACATCGTGGTCGGGGGCCTCGCCGGAAGCTTCGCGGTGCTAGCCGGGGCGGCGGCAGTCTCCTCCGAGCCGGGCCCGGAGGCGCTCGCCCTCGCGGTGGTGCTCTTCCTCTGGACGCCGCCGCATTTCTGGAGCCTCGCCATCGTCTGCCGGCGCGACTACGCCGCGGCCGGCGTGCCGATGCTGCCGGTCGTGGTCGGCGACGCGCGCGCCGCCAAGGCGATCTGCGCGAGCGCGTGGCTGCTGGTGCTCGCCTCTCTCGCTCCGGCGTTCTTCGGCCTGCACTTCGTCTACGCCGGCTTCGCCGCCGCCGGCGGCGCGTTCTTCCTCGCGCGCTGCCATGCGCTCGTGCGCCGGCCGGGGCGGATGCCCGCCCGCAGGGCGTTCCTCGCCTCGCTGGTGCAGCTCTCGGCGGTGCTCCTCGGAGCCATGGCCGATGTGGCGCTTTTTTAGGTTTTCCTTCCTATTTGTCTTCGCGTCGTTGAACGCCGAAGCTTTCGACGAGAACCTGGCGTTGAAAGAGAGCCAGGCGGTCATCGGCCGGCAAGTCGCGAATTACAAGTTCCTCGATTCGAAAGGAAACGAAGTACGGCTCGCCGAGCTGCGCGGCAAGCCGCTGGTCGTGAACTTCATCTACACGGGCTGCTCCCAGGTCTGCCCGGCGACGACTCAGTTCCTTGCCACGGCAGTCAGGGAGGCGGAGCGCACCCTCGGCCCCGGGACCTTCCGCGTCGCGACGATCGGCTTCAACCTGCCGTTCGACGATCCGGCCTCGATGCGCGCCTTCGCGCGCAAGTTCGGCATCGCCTCGTCGAACTGGCTGTTCCTGACCCCGGACGCCAGCGCGCTGGACGCACTCACGAAGGATCTGGGCTTCCGCTACGAGCCCACCGCGGCGGGCTTCGACCACCTGCTTCAGGTGAGCATCCTCGACCGCGACGGCCGGGTGTACCGGCAGGTCTACGGCGAGTCCTTCGAAGCACCGCTCTTCGTCGGACCGCTGCTGCAGCTCGTGCAGGACGCACCCGTCGAGCAGCCGAGCCTCGAAGGCGCCTGGGAGAAGTTCAGGCTTCTCTGCACCGTCTACGACCCCGCGGCGGGCCGCTACCGCCTCAACTACGTGGTGCTCATCGAGCTCCTCGTCGGCGCGAGCGTCATGCTCGGCGGCATCGGCTTCGTCGCCTGGGAATGGCGCCGCAGGAAGTTGACTCACATCAAATCCAAAGCCGAGCCGGCCTCCTAGCATCGGGAAGTGCATAGGCGCATCCAGGCGTTGCTGCAGTGGTGCTTCGTCAAGGTCGAGGGGCTGTTCAACCTCGCCTTCGGCGAGAGGCTGAACCCGCTCTACTACATCGGCTCGATCTCGTACTACCTGATGTGGCTGATCGTCGCGAGCGGGCTGTACCTGTACGCCTTCTTCGAGACCAGCGTGACCGGCGCCTCGGGCTCGGTCGAGGCGCTCACGCACGCCCAGCCCTGGGCCGGCGGGGTGCTGCGCTCGGTGCACCGCTACGCCTCCGACGGCGTGGTGCTGACGATGCTGCTGCATATGACGCGGCACTGGGCGTTCGACCATTACCGCGGCTTCCGCTGGTTCTCCTGGGTGAGCGGCCTGGTGCTGCTGTGGCTGGTGTACGTCGCCGGAATCAACGGCTACATGCTGCCCTGGGACCGCCTCGCGAAGTTCACGGTGATCGCCACCGCCGAATGGCTCGACTGGCTGCCGGTGTTCAACGGCACGCTGGTGCGCAACTTCATCTTCGAGCAGAACGTGAACGATCGCCTCTTCTCGCTGCTTTCGTTCATCCACATCGGAGTTCCGCTGGTGGTATTGGCGCTCCTCTGGGTGCACACCCAGCGCGTGCCGCAGGCGCGCACCTCGCCGCCGCTGCCGGTCATGGTGACCTTGACGGTCGCGCTGATCGTCCTGTCCGTCCTGAAGCCCGCGGTGAGCCAGCCCGAAGACGGGCTGACCGAGCTGGGCTTCGACTGGTTCTACCTGCCGGTGCTCGCGCTCCTCTACCGCTGGACGGCGGGCGAGGTGTGGCTGCTGGTCGGCGGCGCGACGGTGTTTTTCTCCCTGCTGCCGTGGCTGCCGCCGAAGAAGCGGGGCGCCGAGCGCTACATGCTGGTGCGACCCGACAACCGCATCATCGCGGTGCGCGCAGGCGAGACGCTGCTCGATGCCGGCCTGCGCGAGGGCGTCGCGCTTCCCTTCGACTGCCGCAACGGCGGCTGCGGCGAGTGCAAGGCGGCGCTGCGCTCGGGCGCCGTCGAATTCGGCCCTTACCAGCCAGGCGTACTGAGCGCCGCCGAACGCGCGGCCGGCACCATCCTGCCGTGCGTGTGCACCCCGCGGGAAGACGTCGAGATCGAATACGTGCCGGCAAGCGCGCCGGGAACCGCGGCCGCGCGGCCCTGGACCGCGACCGTCGAGACCATGCAGCGGCTCGCGCCCGATGTGATGCAGGTGATCCTGAAGCTCGAAGGCGGCGAGCGCATCGCGTTCTACGCCGGCCAGTACATCAACATCCTGCTGGAGGACGGCGCGAAGCGCAGCTTCTCGTTCGCCACCGCGCCATCGGTCAACGACCATATCGAGCTGCACATCCGCCGCATCCCCGGAGGGCGCTACACCACGCACGTCTTCGAGCGCATGCGCCCGGGCGACCGCGTGCGCTTCGAGGGGCCCGCCGGGTCGTTCTTCCTGCGCGAGGACTCCGAGAAGCCGATGATCTTCGTCGCCGGCTCGACCGGCTTCGCGCCGGTGAAGAGCATGCTGGAGTACGCCTTCGGCCGCGCGATGAAGCGCAGGATGATCCTGTACTGGGGCGTGCGGCGCCCCTCCGACCTCTACCTGCGCGAGCTGCCCGAGAAGTGGGCGCGCGAGCACGACAACTTCAGCTTCGTGCCGGTGATCTCCGAACCCGCGCCGCAGGACAGCTGGACGGGCAGGACCGGGTTGGTGCACCAGGCGATCCTCGCCGACTTCCCCGACCTCGGGGGCTACCAGGTGTACGCCTGCGGCTCGGCGGCAATGGTGCAGGCGGCGCACCCTGCGTTCACGGCCCACGGCCTGGGCCCCGACGACTGCTTCGCCGACGCCTTCGTGCCGCGCCCCGCCCCCGAAATGGTTCGCCTCGGAGGAACCGCATGAAAGCGCTTCGCTTCGCCGCGCAGCTCGCGCTCTACGTGCCCCTGATGGCGATCCTCGCCTACTTCTCGACCGAGCCGCGCTTCTCGGTGATGGCGCCGGACGAGGCGCTGCTGCGGGTCTCCTTCATCCACGCCACGCAGCGCAAGGAAGCGTGCCGCGAGAGGAGCGCCGAGGAGCTCGCGAAGCTCGCGCCGAACATGCGCGCCTCGCTCGACTGCCCGCGCGAGCGCTCGCCGCTGCTCGTCGAACTGGAGCTGGACGGCAAGCTCGTCCTGCGCCGCGAAGTGCAACCCTCGGGCCTGCGCCGCGACGGCAACGTGGTGGTCTATGAACGGCTGTCCTTGCCCGCCGGCCGCCATCGCGTCGTGGCGCGGTTGCGGGATCGTGCCGAAGACGACCGTGGAGGCCGCCGGGAAGATCGGGAGCGCCGGGAGAAAAGCGAGGCGGCACCGTTTGACTACGTAGGGGACCGGACGCTCGAGCTGCCGCCGGGTCGTGTGCTCACCATCGACTTCAACGCAGCGCAGGGCGGCTTTGTCTTCCGAGGCTGACCATGAAGCACCTCGGCGCGCTCGGCTTCATGCTGTTCTGGATGCTGGCGGCGAGCGGCAGCTACCTGTACCTGCGCTTCGACACGAGCGCGGCGGGCGCGTACACCTCGATCGGCGAGCTCGAGTGGTGGTTCGGCGGCGTGCTGCGCAGCGTGCATCGCTATGCCGCCGACGCATTCGTCGTTGTCACCGTCGTGCACCTGCTCAGGGAAGCGTGGCTGGGGCGATTCCGCGGCTGGCGCGCGTTCACCTGGATCTCCGGGGTGCCTCTGGTCTGGCTGCTCTACGCCTCGGGGCTGGTCGGCTACTGGCTGGTCTGGGACACGCGCTCGCAGTTCTCCTTCCTCGCGACGCTGGAATGGCTGGGTCTCGCCGCGCGCGCCGGGGAAGCGCCGGATCGCCTCTTCTCGCTGTTCGTCTTCCTCCACATCGGCCTGCCGCTCGCGCTGCTTGCCGGCATGTGGGTGCACGTGCAGCGCCTCGGCCAGCCGAAGACCTCGCCGCCGCCGCCGATCGCCTTCGCATTCATGGGAATGGTCGTGGCACTCGCGCTGCTGCGCCCGGCCGCCTCCGAGCCGCAATGGGACCCGGTGCGCGCCTCGCAGAACGTCGCGGTGGACTGGTTCTACCAGTTCATCCATCCGCTGATGTACGCCACGTCGCCGGCTCTGGCCTGGGTTTTCGTGCTCGGCGTCACTGCGCTCCTCTTCCTGACTCCGTATCTCGGAAGAAAACCCCGGCTGCTGGCTGCGCAGGTCGACCCGCAGAACTGCAACGGCTGCGGCCGCTGCGTCGCGGATTGCCCGTACGAAGCGGTAATTCTCTCGGGCAGGAAAGCGTCGGTGTTCCCCGAACGCTGTGCCGCCTGCGGCATCTGCGCCGGCGCCTGCCCCTCCTCCACGCCGTTCCGGAGCCTCCGCGAGCTGGTGTCCGGAATCGAGCTTCCCGACCTGACGATGCAGGATCTCCGAGGCAAGGTACAGGCGGCGCTCAGCTCCGGCTCAAAGGAGCTCGTCTTCCGTTGCGAGAAATTGGAAGGGCACGGCGGCATCGCGCTGCGCTGCCTCGCCATGCTCCCGCCCGCCTTCGTCGAATACGCGCTGCGCAACGGCGCACGGCGGGTCCGGGCCCTGGGCTGCGAAGGCGAATGCGCCTACCGGCTCGGCATGGAGCTCTGCGAGGAGCGCTTCTCCGGACTGCGCGAGCCGCACCTGCGCGCCAACGTGCGCGCCGAAAGGCACGACAATGAGTACTCGTTCGCTCTCCGCTGACACAGCCCCGGCCGCCTTTTCAGCCTCGTTCCATTACGAGCTGCAGGTGCCCGCCGACGCTCGCCGCGCGCTCGCCACCGGCTGGCTCGCGCTCGCGATCGGCGCGCTGCTCGCGTCCGGATTCTTCTCCATCCTGCTGGTGCTTTCCCGCGCGCCCTACGTGAAGGACGCGTTTCCGCTGGTGGACTTCTTCCGCGTCGCGCTGGTCGTGCACGTGGACTTGTCGGTGCTGATCTGGTTCTCGGCCTTCGCCGGGCTGCTGTGGAGCCTGCATGGCGCGCCGCGGCTGTTGTGGCTGGGCTGGACCGCGCTCGCCGGCGCGGCCGCCGCCACGGCGGCGCTGTGCGTGGCGCCGTTCGTCGATCCCGCGGCTCCGGTGATGAGCAACTACATTCCGGTGCTGGACGGTTCCGTGTTCCTGCGCGCGCTGGCGCTGTTCGGCGTGTCGTGCGCGCTGCTCGTCGGCCGCGCACTGGCCGCGGCGCCGAGGGTCGGACCGCGGCTCGACGGAGCGGCGGCCTTGCGCTTCGGCCTCAACGCAGCCGCGGTCTCGGCGGCCGTCGCGCTGCTCGCGTTCGTCTGGTCGTACGCCGCGGTTCCAGCCAACGTCGAGCGCAAGGCCTACTTCGAAGTGCTGTTCTGGGGCGGCGGCCACGTCCTGCAGTTCACCTGGACGCTGCTCATGTTCGCCGCCTGGCTCTGGCTCGCCGGGGCGATTGGCGCGCGGAACCCGCTGTCGCCGCGCATCGCGATCCTCCTTTTCGCCATCGCGCTGGCTTCGGTCTTCGCCACCCCCGTCATCTACCTCGCCTACGACGTCATCTCGGTCGAGCACTACCGGATGCAGACCTGGCTCATGCGCATCGGCGGCGGCCTCGCCATCGTGCCCTTCGCGGCCGCGGTCACCCTTGCCCTGCTGAATGCCCCTGCTCCTTCCAAGTCCGCCGCCCCGCTGCGCGCCGCGCTCTTGTGGTCGCTCGCGCTCTTCGGCGCCGGCGGGCTGATCGGGCTCGCCATCCACGCAAGCAACGTCAGGATCCCGGCGCATTACCACGGCAGCATCGTCGGGGTGACGCTCGCCTTCATGGGCCTCGTGTACTACCTCCTGCCGCGGATGGGCTTCGGACGCCCGCAGGGCCGGCTCGCAGCGCTGCAGCCCGCGCTCTACGGCGCGGGCCAGCTCCTGCACATCGCGGGATTGCTGTGGTCGGGCGGCTACGGCGTGCAGCGCAAGGTCGCCGGCGCCGAGCAGGTGCTGCGCGGCGCCGAGCAGCTCGCGGCCATGGGCCTCATGGGCCTCGGGGGCCTGCTCGCCGTGGCTGGAGGCGTGCTCTTCGCGGTCGTCGTGCTGCGTGCTATATGGACATCGTCTACTTCACGCTCGTAGCCATCGGCCTGTATATCGCCGCCGACTGGCTGCTCGATCGCATCGAACGGATGCGTGGCGCGCGCTTCGAGAACCGCCAGGTCGTGTTCTTCGCGATCATCCTGCCGCTCGCGCTCGCGGCCTTCTGGCTGGCGCGGGGTTTTTCATAGCGCTGACGATCAGGCAGGCGAGCGCAAGCGGGATCAGGCCGAGCCCCCAGGCCGTCGCGACGGCAAGCGCGAGGATCGCTACCAACGGAGTCGGCGCGAGCACGGCGCACGCGCAGGCGGGCACGGTCAGCGCCAGAAAGAGCTCCGGCATCCGGTCGAGGATGCGCGCCTCCATTGCCCTCAGCGCCTCATTGCGCGGCATTCTTCATCAGGGCGGCGTGACCCGCCGTCCACTCTACCCTGCTCAGGTAGCGGTCGCGGTTGGCGTCCATCTTGCGGAACATCTCTTTTGATGCCGCATCGTGCTCTGAGGCCGTCAGGACACCGTCGCCGTCGCGATCGACCATCCTGATTCTGTCGGCGGCGCTGATGTCGGACTCTTCGGCCTTCTTTCCCGTGACCTTCGTGTAAGCCGCGGCCATCTCGTCGGCCGTGACTTTGCCGTCGCGGTTCGCGTCCAGTGTGCGAAACATCTTCTTCGCCGTGGCGGCGTGCTCCGCCGCCGAGATCCGGCCGTCGCGGTCGGCGTCCATGCCCTCGAATTGCGAAAGCGCGGGCTGGCCCTTGGGGTCGGCCGCCAGAACGGCTGCGGAGGAAAAGCAGAGTGCGATCAGGATGAGCGGTTTGGGCATAGCGCCCTGCGCCGCAAGAAGCATTCCCGGCACGACGCGAGGGTTCTCAGCCCGAGTTGCGAAGCACGGCAATTGCGAGCATCAGGATCACGACGATCACCGCACAGGCGAGACCCGCGATTGCGAGCTGGATGGGGGAGAAACGCGCGGGACGGGCCCGGTCCTCGGCACGCTTTCCATTCGATTCGCCGTTCATGATCTCTCCTGGTCATCGAGAAGCGCGAGCAGGCCCTTGAGCAGCGCCGTAGGCGACGGCGGGCAGCCGGGGATGTGCAGGTCGACCGGCACCACGGCCGAGATGCCACCGACGCAGGCGCGGCTCGCCGCGAACACACCGCCGTCGCGGCCGCAATCGCCCACCGCGACCACCCACTTCGGATCCGGCGTGGCGGCGTAGGTGCGCTCGAGCGCCTCGCGCATGTTCGCGGTCACCGGGCCGGTCACGAGCAGCACGTCGGCGTGGCGCGGCGAAGCGACGAAGCGCAGCCCGAAACGCTCGAAGTCGTAGACCACGTTGTTCAGCGCATGGATCTCGAGCTCGCAGCCGTTGCACGAGCCCGCGTCGACCTCGCGGATCGCGAGCGAGCGCCCCAGCCGCCGGCGCGAAGCCTGCTCCACCCTGGACGCGAGCTCGCCGAGCGCTCCTTCGTCCGGGGCGGGCGCCGGCTCGGTGAGCGGGCCGTGGACGAAGCTCTTGAGGAGCAGTCTACGCATGCGCAGCCGTCCTAGAGGTCATGGCCGGAATACGAGCAGTTGAACGACTTGTTGCATAGCGGGAAGTCGGCGACGATGTTGCCCTCGATCGCCGCCTCGAGCAGGGGCCATTGGAACCACGACGGGTCGCGCAGGTGGCAGCGGTCGATCGTGCCGTCGGCGCGGATCCTGACCCACGCGAGGATGTCGCCGCGGAAGCCTTCGACCAGGGCAACGCCTTCCGCGCCGTTGCTTGAACTTCTCAATGGGGATGCATGAATCCGTCCCGGTGGCAGCTCGCGCAGGATCTGCTCGATCAGGCCGAGGCTCTGTTCCACCTCGCGAATGCGGATCCAGAGGCGCGCATTCACGTCGCCCGCCTCCACGACCGGGACCTCGAAGTGCAATCGGTCGTACGGCGCATAGCCGGGCGTGCGCCGCGCGTCGAAGCTGCGCCCGGAAGCGCGCCCGACATAGCCTCCGGCCGCGAACTGCCGCGCGAGCTCGCGCGACAGGATTCCGGTGCCGACGGTCCGGTCCTTGAGCGACGCGGTATCTTCGTAGAGCTCGACCAGCTCGGGAAAGCGCCTGCGCACGTCTGCCAGAAGAGCCAGCAGCCGCCCTTCGCCGTCGTCCGGCAGGTCGCAGCGCGTTCCACCCGGGACGACGCAATCCATCATCAGCCGGTGGCCGAAGCAGGCGTGCGCCACCCGCAGAACCTGCTCGCGCAGCAGGCCGCACTGCGCGTGCATCACGGCGAACGCCGCGTCGTTGCACACGGCGCCGATGTCGCCGAAGTGGTTGGCGAGCCGCTCGAGCTCGGCGGCGAGCGCCCGGAGCCACACCGCGCGCGGGGGAACCTCCAGGCCGAGTGCCGCCTCGAGCGCCTGGGCAAACCCAAGCGCGTACGCGACCGTGCTATCGCCCGATACTCGCCCGGCAAGCAGCGCCGCGCGCTCGATCGGGGCGCCGGCCATGAGGGCATCGATGCCCTTGTGCACGTAGCCGAGCCGCGCTTCCAGCCGCACCACGGTCTCGCCGTTCGCGCTGAACCGGAAGTGGCCGGGCTCGATAATGCCGGCGTGCACCGGCCCCACCGGTATCTGGTGCAGGCTCTCGCCTTCGGCGGAAAGGAACGAATACGCGCCGCCGTGACGCAGCCAGGGCCGTGTATCGGGCAATCCTTCGGGTTCCAGCCCCACCAGGTCGCGTATCGCCCGCTCGAGTCGAATGGCCGGCGGATGCAGCCGTCCCACCGAGGGAAAGCGGCCTTCCTCGCAGGCGAGGGTGAGCACTTCGCAGGCCTGGGATTGCATCAGCGCCATGTGGGCGAATCCAGGCTCCGCCCAAAGGCCGAGCAGGGATGCCTCTCCCGCGTGCAGCCGCTGCGCCGCCTGCTGCCAGGCTGCGCGGTCTGCGATGGAGCGCGCCCAGCTCATTTCAGCAGGCCGGCGACATGCTGGAACCAGGCGACGAACGTCGATGGAAGCCAGATGCCGGCCGCCAGCACCAGCGCGAGATGGATCGCGACCGGCACGAAGGAGGCCTTTGCCGGCTCGCGGCTGCCGTGCGGATCGCCGAAGGCAAGGCCGTTCAGCCGCGCGAGAAGCGCGCCCAGCGCCACGAGCAGACTCAGCCCGAGCAGCACGGCGAGCACGGGCTGGCGGGCGAACGTGGAGGTCACGATCAGGAATTCGGTCATGAAGATGCCCATCGGAGGAATGCCGGCGATCGCGACCACGCCCAGCACGAGCCCCCAGCCCAGCACCGGGTGAGACACGGTGAGGCCGCGGATGTCCGCCATCCGCTGCGTGCCTTTCGCCTGCGCGATGTGCCCCACGCAGAAGAAGATCGCCGACTTGGTCAGGCTATGGAGCGTCATGTGCAGCAGGCCCGCGAAGTTGGCGAGCGCGCCTCCCATTCCGAAGGCGAAAGTGACGATCCCCATGTGCTCGATCGACGAATAGGCGAACATGCGCTTGATGTCCTGGCGCCGGTACAGCATGAAGGACGCGAACAGCACCGAAAGCAGGCCGAGCGCGACCATCAGGGGTCCCGGAGCGAGCGCCCCCGGGTTCGCCGACATGACGATCTTGAAACGCAGCACGGCGAACAGCGCCACGTTCAGCAGCAACCCCGACAGCACCGCCGAGATCGGGGTCGGGCCTTCGGCGTGTGCATCGGGCAGCCAGGCGTGCAGCGGCACCAGCCCGACCTTGGTGCCGTAGCCGAGCAGGAGAAACACGAACGAAAGATTGAGCAGCGCCGAGTCGAATTCGGCGGCGCGCTCCACGAGCACGCTCCAGGCCATGGCATCCAGGCCTTCGCCGACGACCGCGCGCGCCGCCAGGTAGACGAGGATGGTGCCGAAGAGCGCCAGCGCGATGCCGACACTGCCGAGCAGAAAGTACTTCCATGCCGCTTCGAGCGCGGCGGGCGTGCGGTAGATCCCGACCATCAGCACCGTGGTGAGCGTGGCGAGCTCGACCGCGACCCACATCAGGCCGACGTTGTTCGAGAGCAGCGCCAGGTTCATGCCGAACATGAGCACCTGGTACATCGCGTGGTAGAAGCGCAGATAGGCATGGGTGAGCCGGCCGATCTCCAGCTCGTGCGCGATGTAGGTGGCGCTGAACACGCTGGTGGTGAACCCGACGAAGGTGCTGAGCACGATGAACACGACATTCAGGTCGTCGACGATCAGGAAGGGTCCCGGAGACGGGCGCTGCGCCAGCAACACCAGCGCGCACAGGAACGTCAGGAACGACGCGACGGCGTTGAGCCAGGCGCTGGTGCGGTCGTCTGGCAGCAGCGCGAGAAGCGCGGCGCTCAGCGCCGGAATGGCGAGGACCGCGGCGACCACGAACCCGCCCGGCTCGCTCAAGGCTGCTCCCCGCGGTGCTCGTGCAGGACGTGGATGTCGACGGTCTCGAACCGTTCGCGGATGCGAAACAGGAAGATGCCGATCACGATGAGCGCGATGAGGATGGAGAACGCCACGCTGATCTCCACCACCAGCGGCATCCCCTTGGCCCCGGTGGCGGCCAGGATCAAGCCGTTCTCGATCGACATGAAGCCGATCACCTGGCCCACCGCGTTGCGCCGCGAGATCATCATGAGCAGGCCGAGCAGGATGACCGACAGCGCGAACGCCAGGTCTTCGCGCGCCAGCGTTCCCGCTTGTGCGGTGATCGGCAGCATGACCATGACCGACAGCGCGACCAGGCCGATGCCGGCGAGCATGGTCAGGCCGGTGCCGACCACCGGCTCGATGGTGCGGTGGATGCCGAGGCGCACGATGATGCGATGCAGGGCGAGCGGAATCACCAGCGCCTTGACGACGAGGGCGATCGCCGCGGTGATGTAGAGATGCGGCGCCTGCTGGATGTACGCCTGCCACGCCACCGACAGCGAAACCACCAGCGCGTGCAGCGCGAACGTGTTGATGAGCCCGGTCATGCGGTCCTGGTAGAGCAGCATGAAGCTCGCGAGCACCAGGCCGCCGGCGAAAAGGTGCGCGACGTCGAGCGCGATCGGGCTCATCAGGTCACCCTCGACACGAACAGCAGCAGCGCCGCGAGAAAGCCCAGCATGAGCGCCGCGCCGAGAAAGTCCGACACGCGGAACACGCGCATCTTGGCGACCACGGTCTCGAATACCGCGAGCATGAAGCCGGCGACGGCAAGCTTGGCCCCGTAGATCCCCAGCGCGGCGACGTACGCGGCCGGGCCCTGGCCGGACACCGCGATGCCCCAGGGCACGAACACGCAGGCGATGACCGAGACGTAAAGCAGCAGCTTCAGGAACGAGGCGATCTCGATCAATGCCAGATGCCGGCCCGAGTACTCGAGGATCATGGCCTCGTGCACCATGGTGAGCTCGAGATGGGTTGCGGGGTTGTCGACCGGGATGCGCGCGTTTTCGGCGATCGCCACCATGATCAGGCCGACCAGCGCCAGCGCGAGCGACACGCGCAGGCCGATGCCCGGGCCTTGCATCGACGCCGCGATCGAGGAGAGCTGGGTGGACCCCGCGAGCAGCGACAGCGTGAATACCACCATCAGCATCGCCGGCTCGGCGAGCGAGGCGATCATCATCTCTCGGCTCGAGCCGATGCCGCCGAAGCTCGTGCCGACGTCGAGTCCCGCCAGCGCGAGCACGAAGCGCGCGCTTCCGAGCAGCGCAACGATGGCGATCATGTCGGCCGCGTGGCTGAAGATGAGGCCGGTGGCGAACGTCGGCACGAGCGCCGCTGCGACCCAGGTCGTGGCGAAGATGAGATACGGCGCGACGCGAAACAGCCAGGATGCGTTTTGCGCCAGCACGACCTCCTTGCGGACCAGCCGCAGCAAATCGCGGTACGGCTGCAAGAGCGGCGGTCCCTGCCGGCGCAGCAGGCGCGCCTTGACCTTGCGCACGTAGCCGGTGAGCAGCGGGGCGAGCGCCAGCACGATCAGCATCTGGCCGAGCTGGACGCTCAGATCGAGCGCTACTGCCATACCGCAAGCACCGCGAGGAGCACCACGAGCGCGCCGAACACCAGGGTGAGATAGGCGCGAATCGTCAGGAACTGCACCTTGTTGAGGCGGTCGGCAACGAAGTTCACGAGCTTCGCGGTCGGGACGTACAGCACATCCCAGGGGACGTCGTGCAGCCGCACGTGCATGCGCGCGGCGCTGGCGTCCCCCGGGGGAGGGATGTGAACCTCCTCGCGCGCCCGGAAGACCACGGAACCGAATACCCTGCGGATCGGCTGCGAAAAGCTGCCCGCGGTGTACTGCGTGACCGGGCTCGCGTCGGGAAAGCCGCAATCCCACGGCGCGGACCTGCGGGTCGCAGCCGACGCCCAGCGGTGGATGACTTCGGCCCCGACCCCGGCCGCCATCGCAATGAAAAGGAACAGCAGCAGGCCGCTGTACGAGCTGCGGCTCTGTGCGATCGGCACGATCGTCAGCCAGTCGAGCTGCTCCTGCCGCGGCAGATGCGCACCCGCCAGCGCCTGGCTGACCGGGGCAAGCGCGTCGATGAAATAGCCGGGCAGGATGCCTGCCAGCAGGCACAGCGCCACCAGCACGAACATCGAGGCGAGCGACCAGCGGTCGGTCTCGGCGGCGTCGCGCGCGACCTCGGTGCGCGGCCGTCCCAGGAAGGACACGCCGAACGCCTTCACGAAGCAGGCCGCCGCCAGCGCTGCCGAGAGCGCGAGCAGCGCGCCGATCGCGGGGATCAGGAACTTGAGCAGCCATTGCGGCAGCGCCGGGCTGAGGAGGATCGCCTGGAAAGTGAGCCACTCGGACACGAAGCCGTTGAACGGCGGCAGCGCCGAGATCGCGGCGGAGCCGATGAGAAAGGCGAAAGCGGTGAACGGCATCCGATGGATCAGTCCGCCGAGGCGCTCCATGTCGCGCTCGCCGGTCGCGGTGAGCACGGCCCCGGCGCCGAAAAAGAGCAGGCTCTTGAATACCGAGTGGTTGAATACGTGGAACAGGCCGGCGGTCAGCCCCAGCGCCGCCGCGCCCGGCATCTCGTTCGCCTCGAAGGCGAGCGCGAGGCCCAGGCCGATGAAGATGATGCCGATGTTCTCCACCGTGTGATAGGCAAGCAGGCGCTTGAGGTCGTGCTCCATGAGGGCGTAGAGCACGCCCATGACCGCCGTCACCCCTCCCAGGAGCGCGACCAGGCCGCCCCACCACCACACCGGCGGCCCGAGCAGATCGAACACGATGCGCACGAAACCGTAGACGGCGACCTTGGTCATGACGCCGCTCATCAGGGCGGAGACATGGCTCGGCGCCGCCGGATGCGCGAGCGGCAGCCAGACGTGCAGCGGCACGAGGCCCGCCTTGGACCCGGCGCCCACCAGGGCGAGCACCAGAACCACGCCGGCGAGCGACGCCGTCGGTGCCGTGCGGACGGCGTCGAAGGCATAGCCCCCGGCCGGCCCGGCGAGCAGGCCGAAGGCGAGCAGCAGCGCGAGCGTGCCGAAGCTCGCCATGAGCAGGTAGATATAGCCCGCGGTCGCGTTGCCGGGGCGGCGATGGTGCGCCATTACCAGGGCCCAGGAGGACAGCGACATGAACTCCCACGTGAAGAGGAAGGTGAACGCGTCGTCGGCGAGCACCACGAGGTTCATGCCGGCCAGGAAGGCCGGATAGAAGGGCAGCACGCGCCCCGGCGTCTCCTCGTGCCGGCCATAGCCCAGCCCGTACAGGCTCGCCGTCGCGCCGCCGAGATTGACCACCACGAGAAAGAACGCCGCCAATGCGTCGATTCGAAAATGCGCCCCCAGCCAGGGCAGGCCGACCGGCAGAATCAGCGCTGCGCCGAGGGAATTGGGCGTGAGAAGCGACCAGCCGGCAAGGGCGAGCGCGATCACGCAGGCGCAAAGCGCGGCACCGTAGACCAGCGTGGTCGCGGAGCGATGGCGCGCCAGGGCAATCGCCGCCACGCCCGTTCCGAGCAGCGTCGCGATGCACCACAACAGCCCAGCCAGAGCCATGGCGGCTATTTCCTCTGTTGCCCTTTCAGGCGAACTCCCCGGCCGCCGCCGCCGCTCGAGGCACCTTCGTTGATCAGTTCGATGCCCGCGCGCTCCAGCGCCGCGATGAGCTTCATCAGCGATTCGACGTTGCCGCGCACGACGCCGTCGCTTGCTTCCATTCTCTGGATCGTGGGCAGGGACAGCCTCGACGCTCTGGCGAGCGCGCGCTGGTCAAGGCCCGCGAGTGCGCGGGCGGCCCGAAGTTGCCGCGCCGTGATCATCCCCGAAGCCGAGCTTGTCCCTCGGTTTATCTATCTCACGCTCGATACTTCATGCAAGGTAGCTCATTGTTGATGGTCTGTAAATAAACGCGCGGCCGGTATTCAACCCGAATAGCTTCGGGCGGCGGCGTAGCGCTCGGCCACGTTGTTCCAGTTGACGACGTTGAACAGGTTGTTCACGTATTCGGGCCGCCGATTCTGGTACTTGAGGTAATAGGCGTGCTCGAAGACGTCGACCATGAGCAGCGGAACGATGCCCCACGCGGTCTGCTTCTGATGGTTCTCGACCTGCAGGATCATCAGCTTCCGGGTCGACGGATGGTAGCCGAGCACTCCCCAGCCTGACGCCTCCACCGCGCCGGCGGAGGCGGCGAGCTGCGCTTTGAACTTGGCGTAGGAGCCGAAGTCGGCGTTGATCGCCTTGGCGAGCTCGCCGGTCGGCTCTCCGCCCTTGCCGCCGAGATTGGTCCAGTAGATCGTGTGCAGGATATGGCTGGAGAGCTGGTACGCGAGCTCCTTCTCGTAGTGCTTCACCAGCGCGAACTGTCCGCTCTCGCGAGCCTTGGCCAGCTCCTCTTCCGCGCGATTCGCAGCCGTAGCGGCGGGCTTGTGGTGATTGCTGTAATGCAGCTCGACCGTGCGCGCGTCGATCGCCGGCTCGAGCGCATCGTAGCCGTAGGGCAAGGGCGCGACCGCGTACCTGCCGGCGTCGTCGGTCAGCTTGTCGACATACCGGGTGCGACCTTGAGCGTGCGCGCTGCCGGCCGCGTACGCAAGCCCGCCTGCCACCAGCGTGCCTTCCAGAAAATCTCTTCGGGATACCATGGGAAACTCCTCGCGCTATGAGAACCGGGAATGCAGAGGCAAGCAAATCTAGTGCGAGGTCGTCGCCCTGTCTTGCTCGTGCGTGCGACGCAAGCAGGCCGTCAGTTCCGCGAAGGCTTCCTTTCAAGTTTCCCGGTCACATCTGCGACACTTCGTTCACGAACCCCCCATGCTCCAAGGAGAGCCGCAATGAAGCTCCGGCACATCGCCATCCTGCTCGCCGCGGGCATTGGCGCGGGTTGCAGCACGAGTCCCGCTCCGCAGACCGGGGAAACAGCGGATCTCGTGCTCTACAACGGCAAGATCGTCACCGTCGACGCAAGCTTCTCGATCGCTCAGGCGGTCGCGATCCGCGGCGAGCGGTTCGTTGCCGTCGGCGCGAACGACGCGGTTCGGGCGACCGGCGGGCCGAACACGAAGCAGCTCGACCTGAATGGTCGCACCGTCATTCCGGGCCTGATCGACGGTCATCTGCACAACGCCGGCGGCGGACCCGGCGTCGATCTCTCCAAGGTGCGATCGATGGGCGAGCTGCTGGCCGCGGTCGAGGCGCGCGCGAAAAGCACGCCCTCCGGCGAGCTCATCGTCTCCAACGCCGACTGGCACGAGGCCCAGCTTCGCGAGAAGCGGCTGCCGCACCGCACCGAGCTCGACCGCGTCGCGCCCGCGAACCCGGTGGTGCTGGTCCGCGGCGGGCACGAGTTCATCGTCAACTCCGCCGCGCTCGCGCGCTGGAACATCACCCGCGAGACGAAGAGCCCGCCGGGCGGCGAGATCGGCCACGATCCGGATGGAAACCTCAACGGCGAGCTCGTCGACACCGCGCGCAGCCTGGTCAAGCTGCCGCCGCCGCCCAAGCTCACCCCCGAGGCGCTGGAAACGCAGATGAAGCTGCTGAACGCCGTCGGCCTCACGGGCATCCGCGTCCCGGGCGGCTTCCAGTTCGGCCCGGACGTGATCGGCCCCTACCGCATGTTCCAGCAATTGAAGGCGCAGGGGCGTCTCACCATGCGCGTGAATTACCTGATGCGCATCTACGACTTCTCGAGCGTGGAAAAAGTGAAGGCGACCATCGCCTCGTGGAACGTGCGTCCGGACGAAGGCGACGAGTGGCTGAGGATCGGCGGCATGAAGACGCTGGTCGACGGAGGCTTCGAGGGCGGCCACATGCGGGAGCCCTACGCCGAGCCCTACGGCCGCGGCGGAGGGTTCAAGGGCATCCAGGTGGTGCCGCCGAGCCAGTACATCCCGATCGTGCGCGAGCTCAATCGGCTGGGCTGGCGCGTCGCCACGCACGCCGTCGGCGACGCTGCGGTGGACGAGGTGCTCGAGGCCTACCAGGCCGCGAACGCCGAGCGCTCGATCGCCGGAAAGCGCTGGACGATCGAGCACTACTTCATCGCGCAGCCGGACCAGTTCCCGACCGTGAAGGCGCTGGGCATCGCGCTCTCGGCGCAGGACCACCTCTACCTCGCGGCGCCTTCGATGGCGAAGTACTGGGGTCGCGCGCGGGCCGATCAGGTCACGCCGGTGCGCACCTTCCTCGAGCAGGGCTTCCTCGTCGCCGGCGGTACCGACTCGCCGGTAATTCCCTACAACCCTTTCTGGGCGATGTATCACTTCATCACCCGCGACACCATCTCGGACGGCGTCTACGGCGCGAACCAGCGCATCACGCGCGAGGATGCGCTGAAGCTCTTCACGATCAACAACGCCAGGCTCACCTTGGAGGACAAGGCGAAAGGGTCGATCGAGAACGGCAAGCTCGCCGATCTTGTGGTGCTCTCGGCAGACTACCTAAGCGTGCCCGAAAAGCAGATCGAGTCCATCAAGCCGGTCGCGACCATGATCGGCGGGCGCTTCGTCTACACGGAGCCGGGCGCGGGCCTGCAGTAAGCAGGATGTCCGCGGGCACTCCCTTTGCTGGCGCGGTGCCGCTGGTACAAGGCACTGCCCTTGCTTCAGACGGCGTGCGTCACCAATCCAAGGAGGTTCCTATGATGTTGAAAGCAATCGGGATCGCCGTCGCTGCGGCCATGCTGGCCACGGCGTGCGCGCAAAGCGGCAGCAGCACGTCGGCGGGTGCGTCGACCGGAAGCAGCACCACACCCGCGTCGCCGAGCTCCGGCGCTTCGGCCTCCGGCAGCGGTAGCGCTTCAGCCACGACGCAAGGCAGCGCGGCCTCAAGCTCCTCGGACTGTACCGGCGCCAACTGTCCCAAGGGCAGCTCGAGTAGCGCGTATCCGCCAAGCGGTTCGAGCGGCGGCAGCTCTTATCCACCGAGCAGCCCCGGCGGTTCGCGCTACTAGGAGCGAAGCGCAGACGGGGCGGGCGCTCGGCGCCCGTCCCCCACCCTCAGCGCTGGGCGACGATGCTAGGTGCGCCCAACCAGCCCCGCCACGACTATCGCGAGCTCGGCCATGTCGAAGGGCTTCGCCAGGTGCGCCTGGTAGCCGGCGAGGATCGCGTGCTTGCGGTCATCCGGCCTCGCGAAGGCCGTAAGCGCGAGGGCGGGGACGCGGCGCTCCTTGGGTTCGGCCGCCCTCATGCGCCGCATGAACTGGTAGCCGTCCAAGCCCGGCATTCCGATGTCGCTGATCAACACGTCCGGCGTGGAGGACTCGAGCAGGCGCAGCGCTGAGTCTCCCGACCGGACCGTGGTCACGAGCGCGCCTTGATTTTCCAGAACCCGCTGGATGAGCTCGAGCGCATCGGCTTCGTCGTCGATAACGAGGGCCCGTACACCATCCAGCCTGGGCATCGGAATCACCTCGGGGAGCTCTGCGGCCGTCGGATGCACGCGTGAGGCCGGCTCCCTTTCCTTTCCGAGGATGATGAGCGGCAGCGTGACGACAAAAGTCGCGCCCTGGCCTTCTCCCATGCTTTGCGCCTGGATCGACCCGCCGTGCAGGTCGACCAGCTGCTTGCAGATCGCGAGTCCCAGCCCCAACCCGCCGTACTCACGGTTGGTCGAGCTGTCTTTCTGCGAGAACCGCTCGAACACGTGAGGCAGAAAGGCGCCCGGAATCCCGATCCCCGTGTCGCTGATGCTGAACTCGATGTGCGAGTTCACCCGCTGCAGCACGACCTGGATCTTGCCGCCCTTCGGCGTGAATTTGACCGCGTTGCTCAGCAGATTCCAGAACACCTGCTGCAGACGCGCTGGATCGCCTGAAACGACCACGCTTCGCGGGTCGAGAATGCTTTCCAGGCGCACGCCTTTCGCCTGGGCGGCCGGCTCGATGGAATCGAGCGCGCTCCTCGCGATGTCGCCCAGGGATACCTGCTGGACATCGAGCCTGAAGCGCCCGGACAAGATACGGCTCAGGTCGAGAAGGTCGTCGATGAGGCGAACCTGCGCACGCGCATTGCGCTCGATGATCTCCATGGCGCGGTTGAGCTCCGCCGGCTCGGATGCCCCGCGGGCGCGCAGCAGCTGGGTCCATCCCAGGATGGCATTCAAAGGCGTGCGCAGCTCGTGCGACAAGGTGGCCAGGAATTCGTCCTTGATGCGGGCGGTGCGCTGAGCCAGCATGCGCGCGTTGCGCTCGGCCTGGAGCATCGTCTCGCGCTCCGCGCCGCTCGCCTCCAGGGCCTCGGTGCGCTTTCGTTCGGTCAGGTCTCGCGTCAGCTTTGCGAATCCGCGCATGCGGCCGGCGTCGTCGCGCAAGGCCGTGATGGTGACGTGCGCCCAGAACCTCGAGCCGTCCTTGCGCACGCGCCAGCCCTCGTCGACGAAGCGGCCCTCCGCCTCCGCCACCCGCAGCTCGTGCTCCGGCCAGCCGCTTTCCACGGCGTCCTCGGGGTAGAACTTGCTGAAGTGCTGCCCGATGATTTCCTCGGCACGATAGCCCTTGATCCGGGCGGCGCCGCTGTTCCAGGTCGTGACCACGCCATTGACGTCGAGCATGAAGATCGCATACTCGCTTACCCCCTCGACCAGCAGGCGAAAGCGTTCCTCGCTGTGCCGGAGGCTCTCCTCGTGCTCGCGCCGCTCGGTCAGGTTGCGCGTGACTTTCGCGAATCCGACCAGCTTCTTGTCGGGACCGTAGAGCGCGGTGATGACGACGTTCGCCCAGAACCGCGACCCATCCTTCCTCACCCGCCAGCCCTCGTCCTCGAAGCGTCCCTCTGCGGCAGCGACTCGCAGCTCGTGCGCCGGGAAGTCGCTCGCCTCCGGCGGATAGAACACGCTGAAGTGCTGCCCGATGATCTCCGAAGCGCTGTAGCCCTTGATCAGCTCGGCCCCGGCGTTCCAGGTCAGAACCCGGCCGTCGGGGTCGAGCATGAAGATGGCATAGTCCTTGACGCTCTCCACGAGAAGGCGAAACCGCGCCTCGCTCTGGTGGAGCGATCCATCACGCTTCGGAGGCTTGATCATGCGTGCTGCCTAACGATTCTCTTTCTCGCCCGGGATGCATCGAACCGCTGTGGGGCAGGCAAGTGGTGTGCCCAGACGGTTATTCTCCAAACAAGCGCGTGAAGGCGTTACCTGCCCGGCGCAGCGCCACTACAATCCGGTTGGCCGCCGCGCGTGGAAGCCGACCGCGCGCCCTGCACCACCCGAGAAAACGTCTTGAACGACAGGCGGTTAGAGCACACGCCGGTGCTTTACGCCCGTTTCAGGATGCGGCCTGCTCGACCTCACGCTGCCCCAGCGCGGCGCTTATATCTCTTAGGTACGAACGGCAGATTCGCGCGGGCAATCTCGTGGCGGTCCCCGCGCACCACGGCCGCCAAAGGTTCGCCAGCATCCTTCGCGACGTACGCGAGCGCGATGGGACGGCCGAGCGAGGGCGAGACGGTACCGCTGGTGACCAGGCCTACCTCGGTCCCCGCGGAATCCACGACCGCCGCGCCATGGCGGATCGGAACGCGGCCCAGACCGACGAAGCCGCCAAGCCGTCGCCTAGGCGGTGTGCCGCTCGAGACGACCGCGTGGCGCGATTGGGGAATGGCCCAGGCAAGCCCCGCTTCCTGGGGCGTGGTGCCGGCGTCCATGTCCTGCCCGTAGAGCGGCAGTCCCGCTTCGAGCCGCAGCGTGTCGCGAGCGCCCAGGCCGACGGGCTTGACCGCCGGATGCACGAGCAGCGCGCGCGCCAGGCGTTCGGCAGCTTGCGCCGGCACCGAGATCTCGAATCCGTCCTCACCGGTGTAGCCCGAGCGGGTCACGAAGCAATTGCTGTCTTCGATCCTGAAGCTTCCAGCTTCCTGAAAGCGCAACTTGCGGACTTCACTTGAAAGCGACGCCAGAACCTCTTCGGCGTGCGGTCCCTGCAGGGCGAGGAGCGCGCGATCAAGCAGCTCGAATTCAAGCTGCGGGCAGCGCGAGCGCAGCAGCCCGAGGTCCTTTTCCTTGCACGCGGCGTTGACCACGATCGCGACCTCGCTCTCGAGGCGCGCGATCATCAGGTCGTCCTCGATGCCGCCGCGCTCGTTGAGGAGCAGCGAGTACTTCTGCAGGCCTACCGGCCAGGCGGAGAAATCCACCGGCAGCGCGCCCTCAAGCGCGCACTCGAGATCGGGGCCGCGCACGCGAAGCTGTCCCATGTGCGACACGTCGAAGAGGCCCGCGTGGCTGCGGGTCCACAGGTGCTCGGCGCGCAGCCCCTCGGCGTACTGCACCGGCATCTCGTAGCCGGCAAAAGGCGTGAAGCGCGCTTTCAGCTCGGCATGCAGCGCATGAAGCGGCGTGCGTGCGAGCGGCTCGCTCATGCGTACGCCTCCACCGGCGGGCAGGTGCACACCACGTTGCGATCGCCGCTGACATTGTCGACGCGCTTGACCGGCGGCCAGTACTTCCAGGCGCGCAACGCGGCGACCGGGTATACGGCGGTTTCGCGGCTGTAGCCGTGGCGCCATTCCCCGGCAAGCTCCTCCGCCGTATGCGGTGCGTTCTTGAGCGGGTTGTCGGCTGCGTCCCACTCGCCCGAGCGCACCCGGCCGATCTCGCCGTGGATCGCGATCATCGCCTCGCAGAAGCGATCGAGCTCGGCCTTGGACTCGCTCTCCGTGGGCTCGACCATCAGGGTATTGGCGACCGGGAACGAGAGCGTCGGGGCGTGAAAGCCGTAGTCGATGAGGCGCTTCGCGACATCCTCGGCCACGATGCCGCACTCGTCCTTGAGCGAGCGCAGATCGAGGATGCACTCGTGCGCGACGCGGCCCTTCTCGCCGGCGTAAAGCACCGGAAAATACGCATCGAGCCGCGCTGCGATGTAGTTCGCATGCAGGATCGCCGTTTCCGTAGCACGGCGCACGCCGTGGCCGCCCATCATGCGCAAGTACATCCAGGGGATGGCGAGGATCAGCGCGCTCCCCCATGGTGCCGCCGCCACCGTGCCGTTGGCGACGCGCCCCGCCTCTCCCGGCACGCAGGGATGGCCGGGCAAATGCGGCGCGAGGTGCGCCGCAACCGCGATCGGCCCCATCCCCGGGCCGCCGCCGCCGTGGGGGATGCAGAAGGTCTTGTGCAGATTGATGTGGCACACGTCCGCGCCGATGCGCGCCGGGGTGGCGAGGCCGGCGAGCGCGTTGAGGTTGGCGCCGTCCATGTACACCTGGGCACCGCTCTGATGCGCTGCCTCGCAGATCTCGCGCACGCGGACTTCGAACACGCCGTGGGTCGAGGGATAGGTGATGATGAGCACGGCAACCCGGCCGGCGTTGGCATCGAGCTTGCGCTTCAGGTCCTCGACGTCGACGTTGCCGTGGGTGTCGCACGCCACGACGACGACCTTGAGGCCCGCCATCGCAGCCGACGCCGGGTTGGTTCCGTGCGCCGAGGCCGGAATCAGGCAGACGTCGCGGCTTCCCTCGCCGCGCGCGGCGTGGTAGTTGCGGATCGTGAGCAGCCCGGCGTACTCGCCGTTCGCTCCGGAATTCGGCTGGAACGAGACCCGCGGCAAGCCGGTGATCTCGCCGAGCGCATGTTCGAGGTCCGCGATCATCGCGGCATACCCGCGCGCCTGCTCCGCCGGAGCGAAGGGATGCAGACCGGCGAGCCGCGGCCAGGAGATCGGCGCGAGCTCCGCTGCCGCGTTCAGCTTCATGGTGCACGAGCCGAGCGGGATCATGGCGTGAGTGAGCGAAAGGTCGCGATTCTCCAGGCGCTTGAGATAGCGCATCATCTTGGTTTCGGTGTGATGGCTGTTGAACACCGGATGCGCGAGCACGGGACCTGAGCGGCGCAGGGCCGCCGGAATCGAATCGGGCTCGCTCGGCAGGCGAGCGGCGAGCGCTTCGATCTCGGGCCGCACCCCGGAAAGGATTTCGGCGACGTCGGCCACATCGGCGAGCGTGGTGGTCTCGTCGAAGCTCACGCCGGCGCGGCCGTCGTCGAGCCAGCGCAGGTTGACCTGCTTGTCTTGGGCCCGTTCCCGGGCACGAGGACCCCCCGCGACGGTCACGGTATCGAAAAACCCGTCTGCACGAACGTTCAATGCGGAAACCAGGAGCCGCGTCATGAAATTCGCGCGCAGCGCGATGCGCTTCAAGCCGTCGGGCCCGTGCCAGACTGCGTAGAACGCGGCGATGTTGGCGAGCAGCGCCTGCGCGGTGCAGATATTGCTCGTCGCCTTTTCGCGCCGGATGTGCTGCTCGCGCGTCTGCAGCGCCATGCGCAGCGCGGTCTGGCCGGCCGCGTCCCGCGACACGCCGATGATGCGGCCCGGCATGGCGCGCAGATATTCCGAGCGGGCGGCCATGAATGCGGCGTGCGGTCCGCCGTAGCCCGGCTGCACGCCGAAGCGTTGCGCCGAGCCGATGGCGACATCCGCCCCGAGCTCGCCCGGCGGCGCGAGGACGAGCAGCGCGAGCGGGTCGACGCCCATCGACACCAGCCCCTTCGCGGCGTGCACGCGACCAATCAGCTCGCGCGGATCGCGGATGCGGCCGTACGTGTCCGGGTATTGGAGATGGCAGCCGAAGACGCGCGCGGGGTCGAGCCCGCTCCATGGGTCGCCGAGCTCGAGCTCGATCCCGGCCCACTTCGCGCGCGTGCGCACCACGGCGATGACCTGGGGATGGCAGGCCTGGTCGAGAAAAAACGCCTCCGCGGCCTTCGCGCTCGAGCGGCGCATCAGCGTCATCGCCTCGGCCGCGGCCGTCGCTTCGTCCAGAAGAGAGGCATTGGCCACCGGCAGGCCGGTGAGGTCGATCGTCAGCTGCTGGAAGGCGAGGAGCGCCTCCAGCCGGCCCTGCGAGATCTCGGCCTGGTAGGGCGTGTAAGCGGTGTACCAGCCGGGGTTCTCCAGCACGTTGCGCTGGATCACGGCGGGCGTGTGGCAGTTGTGCCAACCCATGCCGATGAAGCTGCGCCACGGCTCGTTGGCTGAAGCCAAGCGCTCGAGCTCGGCGAGCGCCTGCGCCTCCTCCGCGACGCGCGGCAGCTCCAGCGTCCGGTCGACCCGGATGCCCGCCGGCATGACTTCATCGACGAGCTTCCCGACCGAGGCGCAGCCCAGGGCCGCCAGCATCTCGCTCTGCTCCTGGTCGGAGCTCCCCAGATGGCGCGAAACGAAATCGAGCGCCCTCACGGCACGCCCGCCGACTTGCGATAGGCCGCCGCGCCGAGCAGGCCGTTCAGGTCGCCGGCGTCGGCGAGCTTGAGCTTGAACAGCCATCCTGCGCCGTAAGGAGCGTGGTTGACCGCGTCGGGCTGCGCCTCGAGCGCCGGGTTCGACTCGATGACGGTGCCGGAAACCGGCGCATAGACGTCGGAGGCGGCCTTGGTCGACTCGACCACCGCGATCGAGTCGCCGCGCCCGACGCGGGTGCCGGCGACGGGCAGCTTGACGTAGACCAGCTCGCCGAGCTGCTCGGTCGCCACGGCGGTGATGCCGACGCTGACGGTGCCGTCGCCATGATCGGCGATCCATTCGTGGGTATCGGTGTACTTCAGGGACTCGGGAATTTCCACGGCTTCCTCTTTCCTCGGGAGAGATCGGTTGCTGAGTCGTGACCTTAAGACGCAAGTACTATCACGATCGGATGGGTTTCAGTAGCCGCAGGCGGACCTGCGCCAGCATCCCGCTAAATAATTGAATGGAGAAGCCAATCGAGCACACGCCGATGATGCAGCAGCGTTTTTTCTCCATGAGAAATAACGCTAGTGAGCTGCGCTGTGGAACTCAACGATTACCCGCAATCCTTTTCCGTTGCCGCCTTCCTCGAATCGCAGCCGCGCGGAGTGCATCTCGGCGATGCGCCGCGCGATCGAAAGCCCGAGCCCGCTGCCGCTTTGGCCGGTGCCCAAGACACGGTAAAAGCGCTGGCCGAGTCTTGCCCGCTCGTCGGGCGCAACGCCGGGTCCTTCATCGGTGACTGAGATCGTCGCGCCTTCGCCGCGGGAAAGGACTTCAACGTTCACGCTCCTTCCGCGAGGGCTATAGCGCACCGCGTTGTCGACGAGGTTACGCAAGAGCACAGACAGCAGTTCCCGATGTCCCTCGACGGAGACGGGCTCGAACCGGCGCAGTTCGATGTCGACGCCCCTGGCGAGCGCGAACGGCGCAAGCTCGGCGATGACCTCGCTGGCCAGCCCGACCAGTTCGCACTGCCCCGCTGGCCGCCCGCTGTCGGGCTCGAGGCGCGCGAGCGTGAGAAGCTGGCCTACGAGACGGGTGGCCCGGTCGCAGCCCTCGATCACGCCGTCGAGCGCGTGCTGCCGTGCTGCGTCGTCGGAGGCGCCTTTGGCGACCTGCGCCTGGGTTTTCAACGCCGCGAGCGGCGTGCGCAGCTCATGCGCTGCATCGGCCGTGAATCGGCGTTCGTTCTCGAGCAGCCGCCCGACTCGCTCGAACAGTGCATTAAGGCTGCGCACGAGGGGAATGACTTCGCGCGGCGCGCCTTCCGGCGAAAACGGACGCAGGTCGCCCGCCTTGCGCCGTTCAACTTCCTGTCCGAGGCGGTTCAGCGGCGTGACCGCGCGGCCGACGCTGAGCCAAACGAAGAGCGCCAGGACCGGAAGCGCAAAGAGAAGCGGAAAGAGCAGGTTGGTCGCGATCCCGGCCGCGATTTCGCGGCGCGCCTCGTCGCGCTCGGCGATCTGCACGAGGAATCTGCGTTTGGCGTCCCAGGTGCTGAATACCCGGAAACTCTTCCCGTCGATGGTCGCATTGCTGTAGCCCTCTTCGCGGCGCGCGAGCCTGGAGGACGGCGCGTCGGCCGAATGCAGCCGGAGAACGCTACCCCGCTCCCAGATCTGGAAGGCGACGCGACGCGCCTGCCGGTCGGTCTTCGGGGCGTGCTCCAGGTCGATTTCTTCGAGATCGTGTCCGACCTGCGCGATGAGGAGCGAAGCGGACTGCGCCAGGTGAGCGTCGAGGAGCTCGTTGATCTCATGTCTGGCATCGAAATAGCTGTAGGCCGCTGTCGCCAGCCAGACCGCGGCAACGACCGCCAGAAGGCCGGCCAACAAGCGCTGTTTCAGCGAGTAGGATCGGCCGTTATCCATTGGGCTGGCGGGGCATGAGATAGCCCACTCCGCGCACGGTGCGGATCACGCCGGGTGCGAGCTTGCGGCGAAGGTGGTGGATATGGACATCGATCGCGTTGCTTTCCACCTCCTCGCCCCACGCGTAAAGCCTTTCCGTCAGTTGTTCGCGCGTAAGTACCCGACCCGCGCCAAGCATCAGCGCATGAAGGAGCGCGTATTCGCGCGCAGGCAGCTCGACCGGCTTGCCCTTGAACTCGACGCGTCGGGCGGCGGGATCAAGCTCGATTTCGTCCACGCGCAGCAGCGGCCCCGCTTCTCCTGCCGAGCGGCGGATCAACGCGCGAAGGCGCGCCGCGAGCTCGTGCAGGTCGAAAGGCTTGACCACATAGTCGTCCGCACCGCTGTCGAGTCCCTTGATCCTGTCCTCGATCGCATCGCGCGCGGTAACAATGAGGACCGGCGTCTTGTTGCCACCTGCCCGCATGCGCCGCAGTAGCTCGAGACCGGCGAGACGCGGCAGCCCCAAGTCGAGTACCACCGCCGCATGGGATGCGCTCTTGAGAGCCATTTCGCCCGCGACGCCATCCTTGACCCAATCCACGCCGAAGCCGGCTTGCGCCAAGCCGGCCTGGATTCCGTCACCCATAAGCGGGTCATCTTCGACGACCAGGATGCGCATTTTCGTCGTGCGGGAGCGCCTAGTCGTGCCTTCCACCGGCAGAATGGTCCTTCATCGCGGATACGTGCGCTGAGGGATTCCAGGACGCCGGCAGCGAGCCGGGTCCTGCAATCCAGAATGCGGCGACCGCCGCTGCCAGGGCCGCGCCGATCAGCCGATGCCGATAGCGGATGCCGTTGCCCGGCTTCGCCGACTTGCAACCTGTGAGCATGGAGCGCACCAGGTTCTCCCGGTGAAGTACGCTGCTCACCAGAACGCCCGCGATATGCAGGAACACCACGCCGAGCAGCGTGCTGGCCAAGGCTTCATGCACGTCCTGCATCCAGTGCCCGCCGATGTCGTTGTAAGTGGCATATCCGCTTGCACCCGCAAGGAGGCTCAACGCAAGGAGCGCGTAGATGGCCCAGCTTCCCGCGGGGTTATGCCCCAAGTGATGCTGCGGCGAGCGGGTGAACAGCGACTTGACATAGGTCAACACGCTGCGCGGCCCGTAAGCGAACGACCAGAACCGCGCATAGCGCGTTCCGATCAGCCCCCACACCAGGCGGAACGCAACGAGGCCGAGAACCGTGTAGCCGAGCATCACGTGCACATCGCGGTATCGCTCCGATTCTGCAGTGACGAACGCGCCGGCGAACGACAGCGCCAGCAGCCAGTGGAAGACCCGCGTCGGGACGTCCCAAACAAGAACTTTTCTCTTCTTCTCCATGATCGCGTAACCTCTAGCGCGGAATGCGGATGTTGCGTTTGCGGAAATCGCCCTGCTCCGCGCTCGTGTGGCAGGCGGCGCAGTTTGCGGCGCTCTTCACCGCAGGATTTTCCCAGGAGGCCGGCGACACCTCGCCGTGCTCGTGTACGAACCACGCGGTCTCTGTAATTCGCAGGCTGCCCGGCGCGCTCTGCGCACGCCGTCCGGAGCCGGCATAGCGCTCGAGATAAGCGCCGATCTCCGATGCGGCGGCCGGATCGACGCTCGCGTCGGTGCCGAAATGCTTGTCGAGCTGCGACATCACGCGCTTCCAGCTCTGCGCTGGGAGAAGCCGAGGCGGATAGGCGATATGGCAGCTTCCGCACTCGGTCTTCCAGTGCTCGTTGGGCGGCGTAGCGAGCTTGCCGCCTGCCACAGCCTCATGCCCGATGAGCACCATGATCGCGAAAATCCCGACGGTCCAGGCCGAACTATCCAGAATCCAGCGTCTTGTCGTATTCATGTGCCGCTCCTACTTGAGAGACATCAGGTACTCGAGGACATCGCCCTTTTCATGAGCGGTGCAGGCGCGTCCGAGCACGTCGTTGCAATTGCGTCGAAACCACTTATCTATCGTCGCCGCGTCCGTGAAACGCTGCGCATTGCCGGCCGGCGCGAGCGGCGCAATCGGCTTGCCGGTCTTCGCATGCTTGCCCTGAGCGAGCGGATTCCCGGTATGGCAGGACGCGCAACTCCAATCGCCGCCGTGCGTTGCCGTGAAGAACGCCTGGCCGCGTCGCGCCGAGAAGCCGCTGAAACCGGAACCAGCCGCGCGCGCTTCTGCCTCGAACCGCTTCTGCTGCTCGGCCGGAGTCGCCGCCAAGGCGGGAATAGCAGCGAGCGTCGCCGCCCCGACGGCGGCTACGGTCGCCCATGCCAGTCTGCTGGTGCCCATATCGTCTCCAGAATTCATTTGACGACGGCACATTACGAAGAGTGGATTAAGGACCCATTAAGCTCTAGTTAGAATCTGGATCGGACACGGCCCGCGAAACCACAAAGCGAGTACTGGGTACGCTGATAAGTAATTGAATGAACAGCCCTGAAGCTCACACGCCGATGATGCAGCAGTACTTTCGCATCAAGGGCGAGCATCCCGACATCCTGGTGTTCTACCGGATGGGCGACTTCTACGAGCTCTTCTACGACGACGCCGAGAAGGCCTCGCGCCTGCTCGACCTCACGCTGACGCAGCGCGGCGCGTCGGCCGGGGTGCCGGTGAAGATGGCCGGCGTGCCGGTGCACTCGGTCGAGCAGTACCTCGCCAAGCTGGTGAAGCTCGGGCAGTCGGTGGCGATCGCCGAGCAGATCGGCGACCCGGCGCTCGCCAAGGGCCCGGTCGAGCGGCAGGTGACGCGCATCGTCACGCCGGGAACGCTGACCGACCCGGCGCTGCTTGAAGACAAATCAGAAAATATTCTCTTGGCTCTGACCAGGGACAAAAGCAGCGTCGGCCTGGCTTGGCTGTCCCTTGCTAGCGGCACGCTGCGCGTCGCCGAGATCGCGCCGCAGGCGCTCGCGAACGAGCTGCGGCGCATCGACCCGGCCGAAGTCCTGGTTTCGGAAGACGCCCATCTGGACGGTTACTTCGTCACCCGCCTGCCGCCGTGGCAGTTCGACGTCGACAACGGAAAAAAGAAGCTTCTCAAGCAGCTCGGCGCGGCCACGCTGGCCGGCTTCGGCTGCGAGGACCTGACGCTCGCGATCGCGGCCTGCGGCGCGCTCCTAGAGTACGCGGGCAAGACGCAAGGGCAGGCGCTCGCCCACGTCACCGCGGTGACCGCGGAGCGCGCCGGCGAATACGTGCGCCTGGACGCCGCCACGCGCCGCAACCTCGAGCTCACCGAGACCCTGCGCGGCGAGCCCGCGCCGACGCTCTTCTCGCTGCTCGACGAATGCGCCAGCGGCATGGGCAGCCGGCTGCTGCGGCACTGGCTGCACCATCCGTTGCGCGAGCGCTCGGCTCTGGTCGCTCGGCACGAGGCCGTGGCGTGCCTGGAGAAGCATTCGGCGCGGGTTCAGTCGGTGCTTCGCCGCGCCTCGGACCTCGAGCGCATCACGGCGCGCCTCGCGCTGAAGAGCGTGCGCCCGCGCGAGCTGTCGGGCCTTCGGGAGACGCTGACGCTGCTGCCGGAGGTCGTGGCCGCGCTGCCCGAGCTTTCCGCGTTACTGGTCCAGCTGAGGTTGGATCTCGCCACGCCGATCGACTGTCTTTCGGTTCTCGAAAAATCGATCAAAACCGAGCCGGCGGCCCGCGTGCAGGACGGCGGCGTGATTGCCGACGGCTATAGCGCCGAGCTCGACGAGCTGCGCGGCCTGCAGTCGAACGGGGGCGAATTCCTGGCGGCGATGGAGACAAAGGAGCGCGCGCGCACCGGAATTCCGAACCTGCGCGTGGCATACAACTCGGTGCACGGCTATTACATCGAGGTCACCAATTCGCACGCCCAGAAGATCCCGCTCGACTACCGGCGCCGCCAGACGCTGAAGAACGCCGAGCGCTACATCACGCCCGAGCTCAAGGCGTTCGAGGACAAGGCGCTCTCGGCGCGCGACCGCGCGCTCGCGCTCGAGAAATCGCTCTATGACAGCCTCATCGAATCGCTGCAGCCGCATGTACCCCTTTTTCAGAAGATAGCAAAAGCATTGGCGCTGGCGGACGTTCTGTCCAGCTTCGCGTCGACGGCTGCGAAGCGAAGCTACGTGCGGCCGCACTTCGTCGACGAGCAGGTGATCGAGATCGAGGGCGGGCGCCACCCGGTGGTCGAGGGCGGGATTGAAAGCTTCATCGCCAACGACTGCGGCCTCGCACCGACGCGGCGGCTGCTCCTCATCACCGGGCCGAACATGGGCGGCAAGTCGACCTACATGCGCCAGGTCGCGCTGATCGCGCTGATGGCGCACATCGGCGCGTACGTGCCGGCAAGGTCGGCCCGCATCGGACCGATCGACCAGATCTTCACCCGCATCGGCGCGGCCGACGACCTCGCCGGCGGGCGCTCGACGTTCATGGTGGAGATGACCGAAAGCGCCGCGATCCTCCACAACGCCACCGAGAAGAGCCTGGTGCTGATGGACGAGGTCGGGCGCGGCACCTCGACCTTCGACGGACTCGCCCTGGCCTGGTCGATCGCGAGGCATCTGGTGGAAAGGAACCGGAGCCTGAGCCTTTTCGCCACGCATTATTTCGAGCTCACGCGCCTCGCGCTCGACTACAAGGAGGTCGCCAACGTGCACCTCGACGCCGTGGAACACAAGGACACGGTCGTGTTTCTCCACGCGGTCGAGGAAGGACCGGCGAGCCAGAGCTACGGGCTGCAGGTCGCGGGGCTCGCAGGCGTGCCCAAGGCCGTCATCCGGCAGGCGAAGAAGTACCTGCAGCTCCTGGAGGAATCGAGCATCACGCGCGGCAGCACCGCTGACTTGTTTTCAGCGACCAAGCCGGTGGAGGCAGAGCCCGCCACCGACCCGCTGCGCGACGAAATTGCACAGGTGAATCCGGACGAGCTCACCCCGCGCGAGGCGCTCGAGCTCCTCTACCGGCTGAAAAAAATCTAGAACGTGGACCGTGCGGCGCGCCTGCTCGAATCCGTGTCGGTGCGGATCGGCGGCGCGATCGCGTGGCTCGGCATCCCGCTCATGATCCTGGCCGCGGCGCTCGAGCCGGTCGCGCGCTGGATCGGCTGGCGCACCGATGCGCCGTTCGCCGACGCCTCGACGGCCGCGTTCCTCGCCACGACCATGGCGTCGTTCGGCTATGCCTACGCCGCCGGCGCCCACGTGCGTCTCGACCTCGTCAGCAGGCGCTTCCCGCCGCGCATCGCCGCCGCGATCGAGCTTGCCGGCACGCTCGTCGTCCTGCTGCCGCTCTGCGCGCTGATCGTAGTGAACGGCGTCGAATCGGCGTGGCGCTCATTCCTCCAGGGCGAGCGCTGGGCGGACACCGCCTGGGCGCTGCAGTGGATCGTGCGCTTGTGGGTCCCGATCGGCTTCGCGCTTCTCATGGCGGCCGGCCTCGCCGGCGCCTTGCGCGCGCTGCTGGTCCTCACCCGCAGGTGAAGCTTTTCCTGCCGGCGCTGATGCTGCTCGTCCTCGGCGTGGCGCTGCTCTCCGGGCTGCCGGTTGCAGTCGTCCTGATCGCGGTTGGGTTCCTCTTTTCCGGCATCGCGCTCTTCACGGGCGCGATGCGCACCGAGGAGCTCGGCGCGATCTTTCACCGCATCTACGGCACGCTGTCGGACCGCGACGAGGTCGTCTATGCGGCGGTCCCGATGCTGCTCTTCATGGGCGCGGTGCTGCACGAAACCGGCCTCGCCGCGAATCTGCTCTCGGCCTGCGCACGGGCCTTCGGCCGCGTGCGGGGCGGGCCGGCCGTGGCGACCCTGGCGGTCGGCGCGATCCAGGCGCCGGCCGCCGGCATGATCGGCGCTTCGACCGGCGCCCTGGCGCTCTATGCCCTGCCCGCCCTGAGGCGCCACGGTTACCGCAGCGCCGAAGCGGCCGGCCTGGTAGCGGCAGCGGGTTCGCTCGGCGCGGTCGCGCCGCCCGGAATCATGCTCTTCTTCGTTGCCGATGCCATCGGCGTCCAGGTGGCGGCCCTGTTCCTCGCGATGCTGGCGCCGCTGGCGATCCTGCTGGCGCTTTACCTCGCGTTTGCGCTTGCGCAGGGTTCGCGGCCGCCAAGCGAAGGCGCAAGCCCCACGAGCGTCGGCGGCGCGCTCCTCACCACGGCGCTGATGATCGGGCTGGTCGCGCTGGTCGTTCTCGGCCTGGCGACGCTCTCCGAAGCGGCGGCGCTCGCGGCCGCGGGCGCCGTGCTGGCCGCGCTCGTGCACGGGAAGCTCAGCCGGCGAGTCCTCGGCGCGGCCATCCGCCGGAGCGCGCTCCTGAGCGCGATGGTGTTCTTCATCTTCATCGGCGCCAACGTTTTCTCGCTGGTGTTCCGGCTGCTGGGCGGCGGCGAGATGGTCGCCGCCGGCGCGAGAGCGCTGGGAAGCGGCGGCTACGCGCCGCTCGCCGCCGCGCTCGTGCTCGTCTTCGTGCTGGGTCTGTTCCTCGACTGGCTGGAGATCGTGGTGATCGCGCTGCCCGTGCTCGCGTCGGCGCTCGTCGCAGCGGGCGTCGGCCGCGACCTGGGCAACGCGCAGCTCGCGGGCTGCTGGATCGGCGCCATGTTCGCGATCGCGCTGCAGACTTCGTTCCTCACGCCGCCCTTCGGCTATGCGCTATTCCTCGTCCACGGCGCAACCCGCGGCGAAGTGCCCCTGGCAGACGTCTGGCGAGGCGCCCTTCCGTATGTCGTCCTGCAGCTCCTCGCCCTGCTCGCCGTCGCCGCGTTGCCGGAGCTCGCGACCTGGCTCCCCGCGCGGCTGCTCGACCTCTCGATCCCGAAAGGACCGAAGTTCAGCGATTAAGGAGCGCTACTGTTTCGGCTTCAAGCCGAGGAGCTTCGCCGACTCGGCGAGCTGCTTCACCTGCTCGTCGATCGACGTCGCGAACTCGGCCGCGTCGCCCGGGGTGTTGAGCTGGGCGGTGGCCGCGAGCCGCTCCGCGACGAACGGATCCTTCGACACGGCCTTGATGTCGGCGCCGATGCGATCGCGCGCCGCGTTCGGCAGGTTGCTCGAACGCGCCGCGATGATGCCGACCAGCCCCTCGAAGTTGAGCCCCGGGAAGCCGGCGTCGGCCACCGTCGGCAAGTCGAGCCCGGGCACGCGATTGCGAGCCTGCACCGCGAGCAGCTTCACCTTCCCCGCCTGCGCCTGCGGCCGCACGATGGCGTAGGCGGAGCTGTAGAGCTGGATGCGCTCGCTGATGAGGTCGTTCACCGCCTCCGCCGGCTGCTTGTAGCGCACGTGCGCCGCTTCGATGCCCTGGCTCTTGAGGAAGCCCTCGAGGATGATGTCGGTCATCGTCACCGCGGTGGTCCAGTTGAGCCAGCCCTTCTTCTGCTTCGCGGTCTCGAGGAGCTCCTTCAGGGACCCGACGTTCATGTTCGCCGGCACGCCGAGCGTGACCACCGTGCCGGAGACGCGCGCCACGGGCACGAGCTCTTTCGGGTCGTAAGGCATGCTCTCCAGGCTGTAGGGGTGGCCGACGAAGTTCGCGGTCGGGCCCCACAGCAGCGTGTGGTCGTCCTTCGCCTGGATGACGGCGTTGATGGCGATGACGCCATCGCCGCCGGGACGGTTCTCCACCACGACCGGCTGCCCCCACAGCTTGGTGAGGCGGTCGGAATACAGGCGCGCGCCGATGTCGGCGCCCGAGCCGGGACCGAGCGAAAGGACGAATTTGACGGGGCGCTGCGGCCAGCTCTGCGCGAGCGTCGAAGTTGCGTTGACCAGCGCTAACGTGCAAAAGGCGACAAGAGGGATGAGTTTCATTGTGTTTACTATACTGCCGAGAGGAAGCGATGGCGGCAATAAGCAAAATCGGAATACTCGGCCTCGGAAAGATGGGCGCGCCGATGGCGCGCCACCTTCTCTCCAGGGGCTACAGCGTCGCCGGCTACGACCCGCTCGAGCCGGCGCGCAGCAACGCCCGGGCCCTCGGCGTGACGCTGCTCGGCTCGCCGCGCGAGGTCGCGCGGGCGAGCGAGCTCGTGATCGTCGTCGTGGGCTTCGATCAAGAGGTTGAAGCGACCCTATTCGGCGCGAATGGGGTCGTTGAGTCGGCTCCGCGTGGCCTCGTGGTCGCGCTTGCCTCGACGGTCGCGCCGCGCTATGCGCGCCGCCTCGCCGAGCGCCTGCGCGATTCCGGCGTCGTGCTGCTGGACATCCCGCTCGCCCGAGGCGAAGCCGCCGCCCTCGCGGGCAAGCTCCTCATCTACGGCGCCGGCGATGAGGCGGCGTTCGAGGCCTGCCGGCCTGCGTTCGGCGCCTTCGCCTCGGACATCTTTCACCTCGGCGCGGCCGGCGCCGGGCAGGTAGGCAAGATGGTGAACAACCTCATCCTGTGGTCCTGCATCGTGGCGAACGACGAAGGCCTCGCCCTGGGCGAGGCGCTCGGTGTCGACCGCGCGCGCCTGCAGGCCGCCTTGCACCATGGCAGCGCGCAGAACTGGGCGATGGACCACAGCGCCGAGCGCTCCGGCATGCCGTGGGCCGAAAAGGACATGAGCATCGTGCTGCACGAGGCCGACCTCGCGCGCGTGAGCCTGCCGCTTTCCGGCACGGTCAAGGAGACGATCAAGGGCCTCAAGATCCGCCTGGGGCTGGGCCTGCCGCCGGGGACCGAATGACCCGCGTCTTTGCTTTCTTCCTTTCATTCGCTCCGCTAGCTCTCCCGATGGGCGCGGCGCACGCGCAGTACCCGTCCCGGCCGATCACCCTGGTGGTTCCTTACACCGCGGGCAGCGACGCCGATCTTTCGGCGCGCAACCTCGCCGAGCACGCTGCGCGCTATCTCAACGGCAAGATCCTGATCACGAACCAGCCTGGCGCCTCCGGCGGCATCGGGACCCAGGCGGTGCGCAACGCCGCCCCCGACGGCCACACGCTGCTCCTTGCACGCATCGCTTCGCTGGTGATCCTTCCCGCCACCGACCGCAAGACGCCCTACCAGTGGAGCGACTTCACCCTGCTCTCGACGCTGGAGGTCAACCCATACGTCTGCGCGGTCAAGGCCGATTCGCCGTACGGAACGATGCGAGGCCTGGTGGAGGACATCCGCAAGCAGCCGGGCAAGCTCAACTTCGCCACCGTGGGCGCCGGCACGATCCAGAATTTCGGGCCGCAATACCTGCTCACGCTGGCCGGCCTGCCGAAGGACGCGGCCGTGGCCATCCCGTACAAGGGCTCGGGCGAGCTCATCGCCGCCCTTCTCGGCGGCGACGTCCAGTTCGCGTGCAGCAACCTCGGCACGCTCCTCGGCCATTTCAGGTCCGGCACGCTGCGTGCGCTCATGACCACGATGCCCCAGCCGCCGAAGGACCTGCCCGGGGTGCCGACCGCTCGCAGCCTCGGCTGGCGGGAGATGGAAGACCTCGCTGGCTGGTCGGCGCTCGCCGGGCCGCGCGAGCTGTCCGGCGAGGTGGTGGAGCGCTGGAGCAAGGTGATGGCGCAGCTCGCGAGCGACCCCGACTGGATCGCAGGCAACGAGAAGCTGGGCGGCGTGCCCGCGGTGCGCAGCCCGCAGGAGACAGAGACGTTCGTCCGCACGCAGTTCGCGCTGTATTTCAAGCTGGCGATGCGCCTGGGCATGAGGGACTAGCCGAGGGAATAGATGCGGTTCTTCGACATCGGCGCCAATCTCTCGCATTCGGCCTTTTCCCAGGATCTGCCGCAGACGATCGAGCGGGCGAGGCAGGCCGGGGTGACGCGAGTCGTCGTCACTGGCACCACGGTCGACGAATCCATGGCCGCGATCCGCATCGCCGAGGAGTTCGGCCTTTGCGCGACCGCGGGCGTGCATCCGCACCATGCCCGCGACTGCGGCCCGCAGACGATTCCCGCGCTGCGCAGCCTCGCCGCGCACCCCCGCACCGTCGCGATCGGCGAATGCGGCCTTGACTTCAACCGCAACTACTCGCCGCATCCGGACCAGGAAAGGTGGTTCGTCGCGCAGCTTGAGCTTGGTTTGTCTTTGAATAAGCCTCTTTTTCTGCACTCGCGCGACGCGCACCCGCGGTTCTACGAGATCCTGAAACATCACCAGGTGAAGCAGGCAGTGGCGCACTGCTTCACCGGGGAGCGCGACGAACTGCGCGCGTACCTGGAGCTCGACCTCTACGTGGGCATCACCGGCTGGATCTGCGACGAGCGCCGCGGGCACCATCTTCTGGATCTCGTCAGGGAGATCCCCAGCGAAAGGCTGGTCCTCGAGACCGACGCCCCCTATCTGACCCCGCGCGATCTGCGGCCGCAGCCCAGAGCGCGCCGGAACGAGCCCGCCTTCCTGCCGCACATCGCGCGCACCGTGGCGCGCGCGCTCGGCCGTCCGATCGAGGAGCTCGCCGCCGACACCACGCGCAACGCCTGCCGCCTCTTCGGCCTGCATGAATCTGATACAGCTTCTTCTGCGCAGCGCCCGCTGGCTGCCTGAGCGGCCCGCGCTCGCGGTCGGATCCGCGCCGGTGCGCTCGTACCGGGAGATGGCAGCAAGGGTTTCGAAATTCTCTTCCGGACTGAGCATCAAATTGGGTTTGAAGCGCGGCGACCGCATCGCGCTCGCGATGAAGAACTGCCCGGAGTTCTACGAGCTGCTGTTCGCCTGCTGGCACGCCGGCATGACCGCGGTGCCGATGAACGCCAAGCTGCACGCCAAGGAGTTCGCCTACATCCTCGAGAACTCGGGCGCGAAGGCCTGCTTCGTAAGCCCGGAGCTCGCCGCGGCAATCCCAAGCGGTATTGCCATGGATGGAAATCTGCTGATGGACGAGGCAGCTCCCGCAGAGGCAAAGCCGGACGACCCGGCGTGGCTTTTCTACACCAGCGGGACGACCGGCGTCCCCAAGGGAGCGGTGCTCACCCACCGCAACATGCTGTTCCAGACCCAGGCCTATTTCGCCGACATCGACCGCCTCGCCCCGACCGACGCCGCGCTGCACCCGGCCCCGCTCTCGCACGGCTCGGGGCTCTACGGCCTGCCGCACTTCGCGGCCGGCGCGGTGAACGTCATCCCGGAAAGCGGCCAGTTCGACCCGGGGGAAATCTTCGAGCTCCTCGAGCGCTGGCCCGGCGCATCCTTCTTCGCCGCGCCCACGATGATCGTGCGGCTGCTTGCGAGCCCCGCGGCGCGCACGCCGCGCGGCCTCAAGACGATCACCTACGGCGGCGCGCCGATGTACGTCGCCGACTGCCTGCGCGCCATCGAGCTCTTCGGTCCGCGCCTGTACCAGCTCTTCGGCCAGGGGGAGGCGCCGATGACGATAACGGGTCTTCCTCAATCCGAGCACGAAAAACGCACCCACCTTGAGACCGCGGGAATCGCGAGAACCGGCGTGGAAGTGAAGATCTTCGACGATGCAGACCGCGAGCTGCCGCCCGGAGAGCTCGGTGAGATCGTCACTCGCTCCGATTGCGTGATGGCGGGCTACTGGGAGAATCCCGAGGCGACGGCGAGGACGCTGCGCGGCGGATGGCTGCACACCGGCGACCTCGGCAGCATCGACGCCGAAGGCTTCCTCACTATCCGCGACCGCTCCAAGGACATGATCATCTCCGGGGGCTCCAACATCTATCCGCGCGAGATCGAGGAAGTGCTGCTGCGCCACCCGGCGGTGGCGGAGTGCTCCGTAGTCGGGCGCAGGCACCCGGAATGGGGCGAGGAAGTCGTCGCTTTCGTCGTCGTCCGCGGCGCGGTGGAAAGAGCCGAGCTCGAGGCGCTCTGCCTCGACCACATCGCGCGCTTCAAGCGTCCGCGGGACTACCGCTTCGTCGACTCGCTGCCGAAGAACAACTACGGCAAGGTGCTGAAGACCGAGCTGCGCAAGCTCGTCTGACTAGGGCTTCTTCGAGTCGTTCTTGTTGTTGTCGTCCAGGACGTAGATCTCGCGCACCACGCCGTCGGGCGAGATCTGCACGTTCAGGGTGGCGGGGAGCGTGGCGTACTGGCGCATGTACCAGGTCCACATGTCGCGCTCCATGCGCGGAACGTTGAGGCGCTCGTAGGGCTGGCCGAAGAGCGCCAGCACGTCGTCCCGGCTGCTCTGGTTCGGGATCAGCTTGGCGATGTACTCCTCGCTCAGGCGCTGTTCCACCGCAATCACCTTGCCGTCGGGCGCGACGCGCACGACGCGCACCTTGCGGCCGAAAGGCTGGTTAGGGTAGTAAAGCCAGGTCTCGCCGCCGCTGCGTGTGCGCACTTCCGCCGGCTGCCCGAGCGCAGCCTCGACGTCGGCGCGCGTCGATTGCGCGCGCTGCAGGTCCGTGTAAGTGGCGCAGCCGGCCGTGGCCACGGCGGCAGCGAGGGCGAGGAGAAGGCGCAGGCCCATGGCTAGCTGCGGCGCTGGCCGCTACCCTGCTGGAGCAGGTAGACCTCGCGCACCACGCCATCGGGCGACATCTGCACCACGAGCTCGACCGGAATGCCGGGGTCGCCGTAGTGGCGCATCCACCAGGTCCAGATGTCACGCTCGAGGCCCGGGAATTGGACCGCGGTATACGGCGGCCCGAGGAGTTCGCGTACCTCCTGGGCCCGGGTGCTGTTGGGGACGATCTTCGCGACGGTCGCGTCGTTCAGCCGCTGCTCCAGCGCCGCCAGCCGTCCGTCCGGGGCGACGCGGGCGACGTACGTCACCCGGCCGTAGGGCTGGCGCGGATAGTAATACCAGGTCTCGCTCCCGACCTGGCGCTTGTCCGCCGGCGCGCCCATGACGCGCTCGAGGTCCGCCGCGCTCGAGCGCCCCGGCACGAGGCCGCGGCCGTCGAAGCTCGCGCAGCCCGACGCAGTTACGACGGCGGCCGCAGTCATGGCGGCGGCGAATGCGATGCAGGTCCTAGAAGCCGATCCCAACGCCGACTCCTCCGCCGAAGACCCCGAAGCCGCTGCCGGGGCGCGATTCATCGATGATATACACCTCGCGCACCACGCCGTCCATGGACAGCTGTACGGCGAGCGCGACCGGAATGCCAGGATCGCCGAAGCGGCGCATGTGCCAGCTCCAGACATCGCGCTCCATGCGCTCGAAGCGTTGCACCTGATAGGGCGGCCCGAAGAGGTCGCGCACCTGCTCGGCGCGGGTGGTGTTCGGGATGATCTTGGCCACGTTCTCGTCGTTCAGGCGCTGCTCGAGCGCGACGAGGCGCCCGTCGGGCGCGATGCGCGCCACGAAAATCTTGCGCCCGTAGGGCTGGCGCGGGTAGTAGAACCAGGTCTCGCCACCGGGTCCGGCACGCTTCTCAGCCGGGGCGCCCATCACCTTCTCGACCTCCGCGGCATTCGACTGTCCCGGCGTCAGGCTGTAGCCGTCGAAGGAGGCGCAGGCGGCCAGGAGCAGCGTGACGATCGGAAGGATTGGAAGCAGGGCTCGCATGTGCGTGGAATCATATTCCTGGGCGCGCCCGAACTGTCGACCCACTAACACTTGGATACACTTTCGATACCGAGGCGCAACACCTCACCTCGCTGGCGTCCTATTCGCCTTTCCCGGGCTCGGGCGAAAAGTACTTCTCGAACTTGTCGGGAACGCCTTTCCAGGCGTCGGCGTCGGGCGGCGGCGTACCCTTGCGCGTGATGTTGGGCCACTTGCCCGAGAAGTCGGCGTTCAGCTTGAGCCACTTCTCGGCCTTGCCGTCGGAGTCGGGCAGGATCGCCGCGGGCGGGCATTCGGGCTCGCACACCCCGCAGTCGATGCACTCGTCGGGGTGGATCACCAGCATGTTGTCGCCTTCGTAGAAGCAGTCGACCGGACACACTTCCACGCAGTCCATGTGCTTGCACTTGATGCAGTCTTCGGTCACGACGTAGGTCATGGGCTAATTATAGGACCGCCAGCGACAGCCCCCCAATGCGCGGCGACATTGGCGTACGCGTCGCTTGTCGTACATCGCGATAAGGTCTCCCCAGAGAGGGCGTAGAGAACCCGCTACATCGATTGCGCAGTTCGGCGACAGCGTAGACCGGGCTACGTGGAATATTTCCGTTGCGGCGCCAAACACGCACGCTCAAGATACTCTTGGAGGCTTCTGATCCGCCGATGATTCGCCGCTTTCTTCCGCTCGCACCCGTGCTCGTCATCCTCGGCGCGCTGGTGCTGATCGCGTCCTCGGGCGCGGAGATCGCGCTCGGGCTGCGAAGCGCCCTCGCGGGAATGCCGTGGCCGCCTGGCGTGCTGCTCGACGCGCTCGTCGCCGGTTCGGCGCTGCTGCTGTGCATCGCGGTGCTGATCACGCGCCGCTCGATGCTGCGCACCGCGAGCGTCGAGCGGGCGCTGCGCGAAAGCGAGGAGCGGCTGCGCCTGGTCGCCAACAGCGTGCCGGCGCTCATCTCCTACCTCGATCGCGAGAGCCGCTTCCGCTTCAGCAACCGCACCTACGACGACTGGTTCGGCATCCCGCAGGAGCGCATGCACGGGCGCACGGTCGCCGAGGTGTTCGGCGAGGAGATCCACGCGCGCATGAAGCCGCACATCGAGCGCGTGCTCTCGGGCGAGGAGGTCGAGTTCGAGTTCAGCACGGAGCGCAATGCGGGCGAGGGCGCGCGCCAGCGCACGCTGCAGGTGGCGTGCGTGCCGCACCTCGCGCCCAACGGCGCGGTGCTCGGCTTCTACATGCTCGGCAACGACGTCACCGCGCTCAAGCGCGCGCAGGAGGACCTGCGCTTCGCCGCGATCCAACTGCAGCACGACGCCCGACGCCTCGAGTTTCTCGCGCACCACGACACCCTGACCGGGCTGCCCACCCGCGCGATGTTCCAGGAGCGCGCGCGCGAGGCCGTGGCGCACGCGCGGCGCCACGACAAGACCGCGGCGGTGCTGTTCATCGACCTCGACAACTTCAAGGAGGTGAACGACAACCTCGGCCACGACGTGGGCGACGGGCTCCTCAAGGTGGTCGCCTCGCGCCTGCGCGCCTGCG
>JBIOYV010000020.1:0-68212 GCA_044870335.1 Burkholderiales bacterium
CCATCTTGTCGCGTGTCCGCGCGCGGCGACGCCGCCCTTCGTGCGGATCCAGGAAGTACATCGCGAGAGCGCCGAGCGCCCCGCCGACGAGGAGGCGGTTCATGCTGGATTAGAAGGGCGCGCAAGAAACCCGTTCACTGGCGAGAGGTCGAACCAGCATGGTCAATACGTGGATCGTCGCGGCCGACTCGAGCCGCGCGCGCTTCCTGCAAGTTGCAGGCCGCGACCGGCTGGTCGAGGTCGCGACCCTGCTCAATCCCGAGGCGCGAATGGACGGCCGGGAGCTCATTACCGACGCCCATCCGCGCTTTCGCGGCACGGCGGGGCCGCCCAGCGACCGGCAGGAAACTTCGGCGCAGGAGCACGCCACCGATCTCTTCGCGAAGCGCGTTGGCGATTACCTCGAGAAGGCGCGCACCGAGCACCGCTACGACCAGCTCGTGCTCGTCGCGCCGCCCAAATTCCTCGGCGCGCTCAGGCGCTCGCTCGACAGCGAAGTCGCGAAGCGGGTGGTCGACGAGCTGCCAAAGGATCTGTCGCGGCTGAAGGAGCGCGAGCTTGAGCGCTACTTCGCCAGGCAAAGCTGATTCTGGCTATTGCGCGCCGAGGCCGGCGAGGAAGTCCGCGAGGGCTTCGATGTCCTGCGGCGTGAGCGCCTGCGCCGCCGAGGTCATGTTGCCGTCGATGTCGGCACGCTTCTGCGCCTTGAAGCCTTTCAGCTGCGCGAGCAGGTACTCATACTGCTGACCCGCGATTCGCGGGATGTGCTGCTGGCCGAGAAGCTGCGGGCCGTGGCACTGGCTGCAGTTGAACTTCTTGGCGAGCCCCGGACCGGCAGCGGCATTCTCGGGCTTGCTCTTGTGCCTCGGCGCCGCCGCCTTCTGCTTGGAGAAGTAGGCCGCGAGCTCGTTCATTTCCGCGTTGGACAGCTTCTCCGCCATCGGAGACATCTGCGGGTCCTTGCGGTTGCCCTCGCGGAACATGAAGAGCGAGGTCGAGATGAACTGCGCCGGCTGCTGCGCAAGCGACGGCACCGCCGGGTTCGCCGAGTTGCCGCCCTCGCCGTGGCAGGCGGCGCACAGATTGGGATCTGCCGCCTGTGCCGCCGCCGAAAACAGAAACGCGACGGCAAGCGCCGCCGCGTTTCGAGCTCCTAACTTCAAATAAAGCTCACTTGCCGTATGTGACGCGATAGATGACCCCGTTGTAATCGTCGGAGACCAGCATCGAGCCGTCCTTCAGCACTAGGACGTCGACCGGCCGGCCCCACATCGGCGGATCGGCCTTCTCGTTCTGCAGGAAGCCGGTGAGGAACGGCTCGGGCTTGCTGGCGTTGCCCTTCTCGTCGAGCTTGATCCGCATCACGTTGTAGCCCTGCTTGGTCTCGCGGTTCCACGAGCCGTGCATCGCGATGAAGATGTTGTTCTGGTATTCGGCCGGGAACATCTTGCCGTCGTAGAACTTCAGCCCGAGCGGCGCGATGTGCGCGCCCAGAAGCTGCGCGGGCTTGGCGAACTCGTCGCACGAACGCCCCTTGCCGAAGTCCGGATCGAGCACGTTGCCCTGGTGGCAGAAGGGATAGCCGAAGTTCGGCACCGCCGACTTGATCGGCACCCGGTGCAGGGTGTCGTTCGGGATGTCGTTGCCCGCCCAGTCGCGGCCGTGGTTGGTGAACCAGACGTCCTTGTTCTTCGGGTTGAAGGCGATGCCGACGGAATTGCGCACCCCGCGGGCCACCTGCTCGAGCGTTCCCTTGTTCGGGTCGACCCGCATGATGGACGCTTCGTTGTACGACGGCATCACGATGTTGCCGGGTGCGCCGATGTTGAAGTAGAGCTTGCCGTCGGGCCCCATGGCCAGGTACTTCCAGAAGTGGCCGGCCTGGCGGTTCGGGTCGAGATTGTCGATCACCACCTTGCCCTCGCCCGGGCTGTCGAGCTTGCTCTCGATGCCGTCGTAGCGCGTGATGCGGCCGCGCTCGGCGACGTAGAGCGTGCCCTTGTTGAACACGATGCCGTTCGGCGCATCGAGGCCTTTGAGGACCGTCTTCACTTCGCGCTTGCCGCCCTTGTCGGTCACCGCATAGACGTTCTTCGCATTGCGGTTGCTGACGAACACGGTGCCGTTGTCGCCGAGCGCGAGCGAGCGCGCCTCGGGGATGCCGTCCACCCAGGCCTCGACCTTGAAGCCGGCCGGGACCTTGAGCGTGTTGAGCGGCAGCTCCTTGGCGGGCCGGCCGGTCATGTGCGGCGCGAACGGGTGCAGCGTGGATTCGGCCATCGCCGGCGGCTTGCCCCCGTGCCAGGAAGGCGCCGGCTGTGCGGCGGGCTTGTCCTGCGCGAAGGCCGGCGCGGCGAATGCGGCGGCAATGAGTGTTGCAATGAGCTTCATAGGGGGATCCTCCTCTGGGAACCGCTATTAAATCACTTTTGTGCGCCCGCGGCGCGCAGAAGGGCGGCGGTCGTCTGCCTGCCCTCCTCCTCGGCGATGGCGAGCGCGGTCTTGCCCCGGTTGTCGCGCGCGTCGCGCGCGGCGCCGCGCGCGAGCAACAGCCTGACTGCCTCGTCCTGGCCGAAGCCGGCGGCCCACATGAGGGCGGTGAGGTCGTTGTCGTAGCGCGCGTTGACGTCGACGCCGTGCTCGAGCAGCGCCCCGAGCACCAGCGCATGGCCGTTGGCCGCGGCGTAGAGCACGGCGGTCTTCTTCATCCGGTCGACCGGGGCGAGGTCGGCCTTGCGCTGCAGCAGGGCCCGGGTCAGCTCGAGGTCGCCGCTGTAGGCGGCGCTCATCAGGGGCGTGACGCCCGCGAGGTCCTTCTGGTTGACGTCCGCGCCCCGCTCGATCAGGAGCAGCCCCAGGCGGGTATGGCCATTCTTCGCCGCGATGTTGAGCGGCGTGTCGCCCAGCCGGTTGCGCGAATCCACGGCCGCGCCCTCGTCGAGCAACGTGCGCACCGTGGCCTCGTTGCCGCGGCGCGCCGCCTGCAGCAACTCGGCATTGATGTTGACGGCGGCCTGCTGCGCCAGCGCCGCTGTGTGCAGCGCACAAAGAAGGACGACCAGCGGTCTCACCGCGAGCATCGCTCGGTTTCCTTAGTGTCCGTTGTTGACAGACCCGGAGCAAGGACTACACTCCGGGAAATCATAGCAGGGCCCTAGCAGGGGTTGCCAAGGGAGTAACCAAGCCAACGAAACGCGCGCGCGCTGCGTTCGCGTCCCCCTTTCCGAAGCCGCAAGTCCAAGGGAGATCACCGTGATGAAGAAGACGAAGCGCTCTCTCGCAGTCGTCGCCGCTTCCGCAGCGCTCGGGCTCGCCGCGCCCGGGCTCGCCCAGGAAGTGAAGCAAAAGCCGGCCACTGTCGGAACCGCCGTCCCGAAGAGCATCAACGTCACCCAGGACCAGCTCACCAAGGCCGGCGCCGACTCGACCAACTGGCTGCACACCAACGGCAGCTACGCCCAGACGCGCTACTACCCCGGCGCGCGCATCACGGCCGAAAACGTCGCCCGGCTTCGGCCGGTGTTCGTCTTCCAGACCGAGGTGGTCGAGTCGATGGAGACCGCGCCGATCGTAATCAATGGCGTCATGTACCTCACGACCGCGTTCAACCACGTGTACGCGATCGACGCCGCCACCGGCAAGGAGTTCTGGCACTACAAGCACAACATGGGGCCGATCACGACGTTCTGCTGCGGCCCGAACAACCGCGGCGTCGCCATCTCGGGCGGCCGGGTGTTCATGGGCACCCTCGACGCGAAGCTCATCGCACTCGACGCGGCGAGCGGCAAGCTCGTGTGGGAGGCGCAGATCGCCGACCCGGAAAAGGGCTACAGCGAGACCATGGCGCCGACGGTGATCGACAACAAGGTCCTGATCGGCACCAACGGCGGCGAGTACGGCATCCGCGGCTTCCTCAAGGCTTACGACGCGGCGAGCGGCAAGCTGCTGTGGACCTTCTACACCATCCCCGAGAAAGGCCACGAGGGCGTGTGGGCGCCCAACGACGCGACCGGCCGCAACATGAAGCGCGACCTCGCCAAGGAGAAGGCTGCATTCGCGAAGGACAGCTCGTTCTACCAGACGCTCGGCGGCGGCGTATGGATGAATCCGGCGATCGACCTGAAAACGCGCACCCTGTGGTTCGTGGTCGGCAACCCCTCGCCCGACCTCTACGGCGACGAGCGCCCGGGGGACAACCTGTACACCGACTCGCTGGTGGCGATCAACCTCGACAAGGGCACCTACAAGTGCCACTTCCAATATGTGGCGCACGACGTCTGGGACCTCGATGCGGTGAGCCCCCCGATCCTCGTCGACGTCAAGGACAAGAGCGGCAAGACGATCCCCGGCGTGATCCACGGCGGCAAGACCGGCCATGTCTACGTGCACGACCGCAAGGACTGCTCGCTCATCCGCTTCTCCGAGGCGATGGTGCCCCAGGAGAACATGTGGGTCCTGCCCACCGCCGAAGGCGCGCGCATGCTGCCGGGCGCCAACGGCGGCGTGGAGTGGTCGCCGATGGCCTTCGATCCGAAGAACCGGCTCGCGATCGCGCTCAACCTGCACCAGCCGATGACCTACCACGTCGAGTCGGCCAAGTACCCCGGCGGCTCCAAGCTCTGGCTCGGCGGTGCGTTCAAGGTCATCGCGGGCGAGAAGCAGTGGGGCCGCGTCGCGGCAGTGAACATCGACACCGGCAAGCTCGCGTGGAAGCATGACACGGCGCAGCCGCTGATCGGCGGCGGGCTCGCCACCGCAGGAGGTCTGTTCTTCTTCGGCGAAGGCAATGGCAGCTTCAACGCGCTCGAGTCGGCCACCGGCAAGAAGCTCTGGAGCTTCAACTGCGGCGCCGGCGCCAACGCCATGCCGGTGTCGTACACCGTCGGCAGCCGCCAGTACATCGCGATGGGCTGCGGCGGCAACACGCAGCTCGACTTCAAGCGCGGGAACAGCGTGTTCGTGTTTTCGGTAAACTGACCGCGTGCGTTTTGCGGGACCAGGCCGCCTGCGGGCGGCCTTTTTATTTTTTCCGATATTGTGCTTCGCTGTCGGCGCGGCGCCCGCGGCTGCACAGAGCGTCGAAGCGGGCGCGAAGAAGGCGCAAGTCTGCCTCGCCTGCCACGGTCCGAACGGGAATTCCGCCGACGCGAAATTCCCGATTCTCGCGGGCCAGACCGCGCGCTACCTTTACCTGCAGGTCAGGGACTTCAAGGAAGGCCGGCGCAGCGAGCCTACGATGGAGCCCTTCGTGAAGGACTTGGGACGGGACGACATGCTCGACCTCGCCGCGTTTTTCGCCGCGCAGCGCCCGCGCATTCCACCGTTCAAAGTCGACGAGGACCGTGCGGCGCGCGGCAAGCGCAAAGCCGACGAGACGCTGTGCACCATGTGCCATCTCGGCGCCTACCAGGGCCAGAACGAGATCCCGCGCCTCGCCTTCCAGCACTACGACTACACCGTCAAGCAGCTCCAGGATTTCAAGGCGCGCCGGCGCACCAACGACGCGGGCAACATGACCGCCGTCGCGCGCACCCTGTCCGACAGCGATATCGAGGACCTAGGTCACTTCCTCGCGTCGCTGCGCTGACCCCGGTCCTCGGCCAGGCACTTCTCTCTCTCGGCGCCGAGCAGCGCCTCGCAGCGGCCGCGCCCCATCTCGGCTGGGCCGCTCGCGCCGGTGCCGCCGGCCGACGCCGAGGTGTTCGACCTGCTCTGCGAAGTCTGCGCGCCGCTGCCGCTCTTCGAAAAGTGCGAGCATGAAGCGCCGAGTACCAGCAGCAGCGCGGCTGCCGCAGTCCCAAATACTTTTGCAATCATCGCCTTGCTCCTCTGGGGACAAGCGACACGGACGCCGCAAGAGTCGTGCCTTGCCCCGAGGGACTCAGAAGCGGAATGCTGCTTGGATGCCGAGCATGTAGTTGCGCGGCGGCGAAGGCTCGTAGTAGCGGTTGTTGGCGTCGTTGACGACCACAGAACCGATGTAGTTCTTGTCGGTCAGGTTATCCACGCGCACGTATTCCGAGATTGACCAGCGCGCGCTGCCTTGCATGAGGCCAAAGATGAAATTGAGTGTTGTGTAGCCGGCCGCGAACTCGGAGTTCTGGTCGTTCACCGGCACGCGCGCCTTGTAGAGCCCTTCGAGCCGCGCGTAGAAAGGCTCCTTCCGATACCGCAACTCGCCGTAGAGCACACTTCTCGGCACGCCGGGGAGCTGGCTGCCGGCAGGCACGCTCACCGCTATCGCCGGGGTGCCTGTGACGGTATTGAAGCTCTCACGGAACACCGCGTCCAGGTAGGTATAGGCAACGCGCGCGCCCCATGGCCCGCCGCCAAGAGTCTCGGCGCCAATCTCCGCGCCCTCGCGGTCGGTGTGCGCGGCATTCCGGAAGCTCGAGCGGCCGCCCGAGGACTGGTCGACCACGATCTCGTTCTCCGTGACGATGCTGAACACGGCGGCGGTCAGGCGCAGGCCGGTCGGCAGGATGGCCTTCACCCCGGCCTCGAGGTGGCGGCTGCGGCTCGCCTCCAGGCCGAAGTTGAGTCCAGTGGCGGGTGGGTTCACATTCGCCAGCTCGGCGAAGGTGGGGGTCTCGAAGCCGCGGCCGAAGGTGCCATAGAACGTAGTCCGTTCGCTCGGCCTGAAGAGCAGCCCGAGCACCGGCGTGGTCGCGTCGTAAGACTTCTGGCCGCTGTCGTCCGGATTTCCCGGGACGATGAAGTGATCCTCGGTGCGGAAGCGGACATGGCTCGAGCGCAGCCCGCCGTGCGCTGTCCAGCGGTCGGCAAACTTCCATTCCGCCTGCGCGTACAACCCGCTGCTCGCCACGGTGTCGTCCTCGTCGCGCTTCAGGGCGCCCTGCACGCCGGAGTTGTTCACATAGCCACGCCTGTGCTCGGACATCTGCTCGTATTCGGCGCCAAGCGAAAACCTGAGGTTCTGCGCGAGGTCGTGGAAATAGCGCACCGCCAGGCCGCCGAAACCACGCTCGAGATCGACCACGCCGCCGGAGTGGGTAGGCGCCGCTTGTGCGGCGAGCGGGATGGCGAGGAACTGCTGCACCGTGCGCTGGCCGCCGTACGCCGTAGCCTGTAGCCGGCTGTCGGTGAAAGCGCGGTTGAACGTGGCGCCGAGCTGCTGGTGAGAGATGCTCTTGCGCGTGTCGAAGGCGAGCGCGTTGGGCGTCGCCTGCTTCGGATCCGCCTGGTATTCGGCGCGCGTCAAGCCGAGCGGGTCCTGCGTATCCGGCTGCTCGAGCGCATTCGCCACCAGCGTCAGCGAGGACTTGTCCTGCAGGCCGATCTTGAGCTTCGCGTTCGCCTGCTCGCGCGTCGCCGCGCTGTGCTGCCGGTAGCCGTCGGTCTCGAAATGGGACAGCTCGCCGAGACCGTTCACGCGCCCCCACTGCCCGCCGAACTTGGATGCCGCGCGCCAGGTATCGAAGCTGCCGGCGCTCACGTCGCCCCAGACGGTCGGTTCGCGCGGGCCGTCCTCGGTATCGACGCTGATGACCCCGCCCGCGGCATTGCCGTACATGCTTGAGAACGGCCCGCGCAGCACCTCGATGCGCTCGGCCGAGCCGAGCGCAAACGTAGCCGCCTGCCCCTGCCCATCGGGCATGCTGGCCGGGATGCCGTCGGCGATGAGGCGGATGCCGCGCACGCCGAACGTCGAACGCGCACCAAAGCCGCGTGACTGCACCTGCAGGTCCTGGGCGTAGTTCTGCCGGTTCTGGACGACGATGCCAGGCACGCGGCCGAGGCTCTCGGAGAGATTCACCTGCGGGCGACCCTGGCGAATGTCCTCGGCGTAGATGCGGTCGACGGACGCCGGCACCTCGAGGCTCGGACGCGCGGTCCGCGTAGCGGTCACGACCACCGCGTCCTCCTGCGCGGCCGCAAAGATGGGCAGCGCTGCCAGCACCCCGAGCGCATTCTTCTTCATTCTCCGGTAGGCTACGTGAAAATCCGCGCACGATGCCCAAAGCGTTTCTCTGCAGCCTGCTGTGGTTCGCTTGTAGCGCCGCGGCGCAAGTCGATCCTTCGGTCGTGGCGAAGCTCCGCGAAGGCGGCCTGGTGCTCTACATGCGCCACACCTCGACGGACTTCAGCCAGAACGACGCCGCGATGACGAGCTACGAGGACTGCGCGCACCAGCGCAACCTCACAGACCAGGGCCGCGCCGAAGCACGCGCGATCGGCGCGCACCTGAAGCGGCTGGCCATCCCCGTCGGCCAGGTCCTCGCCAGCCCCTTTTGCCGCACCATGGAAACCGCAAGGCTCGTCTTTGGCCGCGCGCAGGCGATGAACGAGGTGCGCGGCGGCCCGGCGCAACCCGAGGATCCGCGGCGCTACGACGAGCTGAGGAAACTCCTTTCTACGCCGGTGGCGAAGGGCGAAAACCGCGTCATCTCCAGCCACGGCAACCCGTTCCACGCCGTGGCCGGCCCGCCTTACCTCGCGGAAGGCGAAATCGCGGTAGTTCGCCCCGAAGGCGTGATGCGCTTCACCGTGATCGCTAGGATTCGTCCGCAGGATTGGTCAGGTCTTCGAGCCGACGCCGGTCGCGCTTCGTGGGCCGGCCCTTGATGCCGGACGCCGGCTCGGCGCTCCAGCGCCGCAGCTCCACGCGCCGCTCGCGCTCCGCGCGGCTCTCCGCGGTTTCTTCGTAGAGCTTCCTCGCTTCCGTTGCCGGGCCGCGCCGCTCTGAAAGCCCTTTCACCCGCACCTGCCACTCGTACTCCCCGACGCGGACCGAAACGCCGTCCTCGAGCTTCAACACGTGCGAAGGCTTGACACGCTCCCGGTTGAGCGTGACGCGGCCCGACTCGATCGCCTGCTGGGCGAGGCTGCGCGTCTTGAAGAAGCGCGCCGCCCACAGCCACTTGTCCAGGCGCAACTCAGGCCTTCGCCAGGGCTCCGACGGGGCAGGTCACGCCGGTGCCGCCGAGACCGCAGTACCCGCTCGGGTTCTTGCCGAGGTATTGCTGGTGGTAATCCTCGGCGTAATAGAACTCGGGCGCCGGACGGATCTCGGTGCTGATGAGGCCGTAGCCCTTCTTCTTCAGCGCTTCCTGAAACGCTTCCTTGGACCGCTGCGCCGCCTGGAGCTGCTCCTCGCCGTAGGCGTAGATGGCCGAGCGGTATTGCGTGCCGGCATCGTTCCCCTGGCGCATGCCCTGGGTCGGGTCGTGGCCCTCCCAGAACTTCTTGAGCAAGGCCTCGTAGCTCACGACCTTCGGGTCGAACACCACGAGCACCGCCTCGGTGTGGTTGGTGAACCCGGTGCACACTTCCTCGTAGGTCGGATTCGGCGTGTCGCCTCCGGCATAGCCCACCGCGGTCGAATAGACGCCCGGCGTCTGCCAGAACACGCGCTCGGCGCCCCAGAAACAGCCCATGCCGAACTGTGCGAGCGCCATGCCGTCAGGGAACGGCGGCACGATGCGGTTGCCGTTCACGAAATGGCCCTCCGGGAGGTGAATGCGCTCCTTGCGGCCGGGAAGCGTCGCTTCCTTCGGCAGCAGCTTGGTCAGCTTCTTCATGAATCCGAACATGGCAGCTCCTCAATCTAGAATAACACCATGAAAATCTGTGTCTACGGCGCCGGGGCGGTGGGAGGTTTGATCGCCGGCCGGCTCGCGCGTTCCGGCCACGAGGTGTCGGTCGTCGCGCGCGGGGCCCACCTGGAGGCGATCCGCGCCCGCGGCCTGCGCGTGCGCGACGGCCCGAACGGCACGGTGGAAGCTCAGGCGGTGCGAACCGAAGCCGACCCCGCGCTGCTCGGCCCCCAGGACTACGTCATCGTCGCGGTGAAGGCGCAGAACCTGCCCGAGGTCGCCGAGCGCATCGCGCCGTTGGTCGAAGCGGGTACCTCGATCATTACAGCGATGAACGGCGTGCCGTGGTGGTTCTTCGACCGCCTGGCGTTCGGCGGCGGGAAGCTGCGCCTCGAGACGCTCGACCCGGGCGGCAGGCTGGCGCGTGCCATGCCGACCGAGCGCATCGTGGGCTGCGTGATCCACCTCGCCGCCTCGCTGCCCGAACCCGGGCTCGTCAGCCACAACATGGGCCGCAAGCTCATCCTGGGCGAGCCGGGCGGCCGCAACAGCCTGCGGACCAAGAACGTCGCCGATGCGCTGGCCGCCGCGGGCTTCGAGGTCGCCGTCAGCGACTTCATCGAAAAGGAGTTCTGGGTCAAGCTCCTCGGCAACGTGAGCTTCAACCCGGTGTCCGCGCTCACGGTGAGCACCGCGGACAGCCTGATCCAAAACCGCGAGGTCAAGGCCTACATGGTGACGATCATGCGCGAGGTCCTGGCGATCGGCCGCGCGGTCGGGGTCGACGCCGACATCGAGCCCGAGGCCCGCGTCGACATGGCGCGCGCGCTCGGCCGGTTCAAGACCTCGATGCTGCAGGACCTGGAGGCCGGCAAGCCGCTCGAGATCGACGGGCTTCTCGCCGGCACGCTGGAGATCGCCGCCAAGGCAGGCGTCCAGGCGCCCTGCACTCAGACCCTTTTCGGCCTGATCCGCGCGCGCGCCCTGTCCACCAACCAGTATCAGCCGATGAAATGAAAAGGGCATTCACGAAGAAGGCCTTCGCGCTTCTCCTGGTGATCCTGGGAGGATTTCCGCTTCACTCAAAGGCGCAATACAAGGGCCCCGCGGTCGAAGCGTGCCGGGCGTATGCGCTCAAGGACCTCAAGCGCGGCGGCGCCAGCGCGAACGCGGTGGTGCTCGAGCGCGATTCCAGCCTCAGCCTCGAGCGCCACAGCGGCAAGGTCGGAAACCAGCCGGTGAGCTCGATCCTTACCGGCAACGGCGCAGTGGTCTACGAGGACGCGCCCAGCGCCGAGCTCTCGTTCATCTGCCTGCTGGCCGACGAGAAGCGGCCGGTGTTCTTCTCCTGGCAGGCGAGGCCGAATGCGCCGGCCCTCGCGCAGTGCGTCCGCAGCGCAGGCCTGCGCGGGAAGGAGCGCGATTGCCTCGAGCTCTTGCTGCGCACGGCCGAGCAGGATCTCTCGCAGGTCTATGCCTACCGCTTCCAGGAGGCGAACGCGCGCGGCGAGAAGAGCCTCGCGGTCTACCGCAAGGCGAACGACGAATGGCGCGAGTACCGCGAGGCCGAGTGCGCCCGCCGGCGCGAGACCGCCTCGGCGGGCGCCTCGCCCGAGGACCTGCACGCCGCGTGCATGGTGGAGCTCACCCGCAGGCGCGCGCTCGACATGCGATGACGCGGTGAGCCCCGAGGAAAGCGCGCGGACGCTGTTTTTCGAAGCGCTCGAGCTGCTGGGGCGCGAAGACTACCGCGCGGCCGAAGAACGGCTGCGGCAGGCGCACCAGCTCGTCCCGGAGCGCGTTTCCGTCCTGACCAACCTTTCCGCCGCGCTCCTGCGGCAGGACAGGATCGCCGAAGCGGCGCAGCACGCGGAGCGCTCGGTGGCGCTCGATCCCGGAAATGCCGACGGATGGCTCAACCTGGCCTCCTGCCGCAGGCGCACGGGCGCGCTCGCCGAGGCCCTTGCCTGCTGCGAGCGCAGCATCGCCGCGCGGCCGGAGCATCCGGACGGCTGGTCGAGCCGCGGCGCCGCGCTGCTCGAGCTGCAGCGCGCCGCGGAAGCGCTCGAGAGCTGCGACCGCGCGATCGCGCTTCAGGCCGGGCACGCGCAGGCCTGGTCCAATCGCGCGCTCGCGCTCAACACGCTGCGGCGCTTCGACGAAGCCGTGGCGAGCTATCGGCGCGCGACCGAGCTCGACCCCCGCTCGGCGCAGGCGTGGACCAACCTCGCCGTGACGCTCGGCGACCTCGGCCGCCACGAAGAATCGCTCGCGTGCTACGAGAAGGCGCTCGCCCTCGGGCGGCCGCCCTTCACGCTCGGCGACTGGCTGCGCGCCAAGATGCAGGTCTGCGACTGGGCCGGCTTCGACGCCGCGTGCGATCGCACCCTCGCCGCGGTGGACGCCGGCGAGCGCGCCGCGAGCCCGTTCGCGCTGCTCGCCATCGCCTCTTCCCCGGCGCAGCAGCGGCGCTGCGCCGAAACGTACGTGCGCGAGGTCTTTCCCCCGGCAGCTTCGCCGGCGCCGCCGTCGAGGCGCACGTCCGGCCGCATCCGGCTGGGCTACTTCTCGCGCGATTTCCGCAACAACGCGCTCGCCTACGTGCTCGCCGGCCTGTTCGAGCGCCACGACCGCGGCCGCTTCGAGCTGTTCGCCTTCTCATTCGGCCCGCAGGTCATCGACGCGATGCGCTCGCGCGTCGAGGCGGCCTTCGAGCACTTCCTAGACGTCAGCGCAAAAACCGACGGCGAGATCGCGCAGCTTGCGCGCGAGCTCGGCCTGGACATCGCCGTCGATCTCAAGGGCCTGAGCGGGTATGCGCGCACCGGCATCTTCGCGCGCAGGGCAGCGCCGGTGCAGGTGAATTACATGGGCTACCCCGGCACGATGGGCGCGCCGTACATCGACTACCTGATTGCCGACCCCGTGGTGGTGCCCGAGCGCGAGCTGCCTCACTACTCGGAATGCGTGGTCTGGCTGCCGCACACGTATTGGGCCAACGATTCGAAAAGGCCGATCGCCCGGCGCACGCCGACCCGGGCCGAGGCCCGCCTGCCGGAACGCGCCTTCGTCTTCTGCTGCTTCAACAACCCGGCCAAGATCACGCCCGACGCGTTCGGCGTGTGGATGCGCCTGCTCGCGGCCGTCGAAGGCAGCGTCCTCTGGCTGCTCGACCATAACGCAGCGGCCACGCGGAATCTGCGCGCCGAGGCGCAGGCGCGCGGCATCGCGCCCGCGCGCCTGGTGTTCGCCGCCCAGCTCGAACCCTCGGAGCACCTCGCGCGCCACCGCGTCGCCGACCTGGTCCTGGACACCTTCCACTACAACGCGCACACCACGGCGGTCGACGCCCTGTGGGCCGGGCTCCCGGTCCTCACCTGCCCGGGCGACGCGTTTGCCAGCCGGGTCGGCGCGAGCCTGCTGCAGACGCTCGGCCTCCCTGAGCTCATCGCAGCCTCGCGCAGCGAATACGAGCGCCTAGCGCTCTCGCTCGCCACCGAACCCGAGCGCCTGGCGGGAATACGGAAGAAGCTCGCCGGGAACATCGCCACGCATCCGCTCTTCGACACGGCGCGCTTCGCGCGCCACATCGAAGCCGCCTACGCGACGATGCACGAACGTTGCCTGCAGGGCCTGCCGCCGCAGCGCTTCGACGTGCCGGGATGACTAACCGAGCTTCGGACGCTTCTTGAGCTCCGGCAGGATCGCGCGCTCGTAGAACGTAATCCCCACCTTGGCGATGCGCTCGTCGCCGATGAGCTGCGCCGCGCCGTCGCCGGCCCGCTTCCAAGCCTTGTATTCGTCCTGGTAAGCGAGGCCCATAGAACGGGCGACGAGGTGCATGTAGTTGTACACCGGGATCGCGCCCGCGGCGTCGAGGCCTAGGAGCTCGCGGTAGCACTGGTGGAAGATGGTCACCACCGCTTCGGCGCCGGCTTCGCCCGCGGCGCGCACGGTGTTCGTGTTGATGTCCGCGAGCGCCTTCGGCATGGCGGCGAAGGAGGCGCACATGTAGCCCGGTGCGACATAGTCGGAGTCGACGACCTCGACCCCAGGGATAAGTCGCAGGAGCTCGGGCACCATGCGGTTCACCGGCACGAGGTCGTTGAACCCGACATGCCGGTGCAGGAACACCCGCATGGGCACCGGATGCACCAGAAGCGCCGCAAGCTCGGCACGGCGCGCATGGAGGAGCTCGACGAGGTAGCTCATCTCGAACCGCCGCTCGGCCGCGTGCTCCATGAAGTCGTGCATGTGCGAATGACACGAGGGACACCACGCAACGACGCGCGCGCCGCGCTCGTTCAGACGCCCCACAGTGCGTGTTGCCATCCCCCCGGCAGCGGTCTGGTTCGCGTCCTTGACGGTGCCGCAGCAGTAATCAGGGCCGCCCACCGGATGCGGCTCGTAGCCGAGCGCGCGCAAGAGATCGATGCAGGCATGGATGATGTCGCCGTGCCGCAGCACGTTGCAGCCGTACCAGAATGTGAGCGGCTCGGCCATGTCAGGTCCACTCCTTGCGTTCTTCGTCGGTGAGCTGCAGCTCCGCGAACGCGCGCACGCGGTCGAAGTAGTCCGCATCCTGCTGGGGCTCGATCTGCTTCGGCAGGCCGCGGCCGCCGAGCGCGGTCATGCGCGCAAGGCGCATCATCATGCGCGGATCGACCGCGTCGGGGCACGCCGGCACGCACACACCGCTGCGCGTGCACACCGCGATCCAGCCGAGCGCGGCGTCGCTGCCGCGCTCGCCGCGCAACACCGCCAGCACGCCGGGCACGACGTCCTTCCCGTCCGCCGGCGGGGCGCTCGAGTAGCGCGCCATCGGGCACACTTCGTAGCATTTCCCGCACCGCGTGCACGCGGCGAGGATGCGCTCGACCTCCGCCGCCTCGAATTGCTTGAGGCGCGCGCCGATCGACGTCCTCGGATCCGGCTTGGGCTTTTCCATGCTGAAGTAAACTCGGCAGCGGATGACTCTAGCACTACAAGCGAGCCACCGGCTATGCGTCGCGCCGATGATGGACTGGACCGACCGCCACTGCCGCTATTTCCTGCGCCAGGTGTCCTCGCGCGCGAGGCTGTACACCGAGATGATCACCACCGGCGCGCTGATCCACGGCGACGTCGGGCGCCACCTGGCCTTCAGCCCGGCCGAACACCCTGTCGCGGTTCAATTGGGAGGATCGGATCCGGATGAGCTCGCGCAGTGCGCCAGGCTGGCCGAGCGCTACGGCTACGACGAGATCAACCTCAACATCGGCTGCCCGAGCGAGCGCGTGCAGAAGGGCGCCTTCGGCGCTTGCCTCATGGCGGAGCCCGAACTGGTTTCCTCCTGTGTACAAGCAATCAGAAGCTCAGTGCGGCTACCGGTGACGGTCAAGCACCGCGTCGGAATCAACGACATCGAAAGCTACGAGTTCGTGCGCGACTTCGTCGCCACGGTGTCGCAAGCGGGATGCCGCACCTACATCGTCCATGCGCGCAACGCGGTCCTGAAAGGCCTCTCGCCGAAGGAGAACCGCGAGATCCCGCCGCTCAAGTACGACTACGTGTACCGCCTGAAGGCCGAGTTTCCGGCGCTCGAGTTCGTGATCAACGGCGGCATCACGAGCTGGGCCGAGATCACGACGCATCTCGCCTACGTCGACGGCGCGATGCTCGGCCGCGCGGCGTACCACAACCCGTGGCTGCTCGCCGACGCGGGCAGGACCCGGGCCGAGGTGGTTCGCGCGATGTACGAGTATGCGAAAGGGGTGGAATCGGTGCGCCACGTCGCTCGCCACATGCTCGGCCTGTACCACGGGCACAAGAAGGCGCGGCTCTGGCGCCGGCTGCTCTCGGACGCGGAGCGCTTGAGGCCCAACCGCCCGGAGCTGCTGCTCGAGGCGCTCGACGTGGTCGAGGCGCCCGGCTACCGGGAATTCACGCCCGCCGCAGCCGAGCTCAGGGATCGGCTTTGATGCCGGCCTTGGCGACGATGTCGCGCCATTTCGCGACCTCGGAAGAGATGAAGCGGGCCATCTCGTCGGGCGTGCTGGTGATCGGCTCGGCGCCGAATTCCATGAACCGGCCGCGCACCGCCGGGTCCGTCAGGGCGGCGAGCACCTCGCCGTTCAGCTTCTCGAGGATCGGCCGCGGCGTCCCGCGCGGCGCCACGAAGCCGAACCAGGCGGAAGATTCGTAGCCTTTGACGCCGAGCTCGGCGGCGGTCGGCACGTCGGGCAGCGCCGCGAGCCGCGAGGCGTTCGCCACGGCCAGCGCGCGCACCTGCCCCGCCTTCAGCGCAGAGATCACGTTCGGCAGGAGCTGGAAGCTCACCGGCACCTCGCCCGCCACGAGGTCGCTCTGCAGCTGCGACGTGACGCGGTAAGGCACATGCGTCATCTTCACTCCGACGAGCTGCTCGAAGAGAGCGCCGGCGAGGTGCTGCGAGCTGCCGTTGCCCACCGAGCCGTAGCCCACGCCGGGCTTGCGCTTCAGGTGCTCGACGAGCTCGTCGAGCGACTTGATCGGGAGCTTCGTGCTCACGACGATGACGTTCGGCAGCCGGCCGTACATGGAGATCGCGTCGAAGTCGCGCTCGGCGTCGTAGGCCAGGCCGGGCTGCAGCACCTTGGCCACGACGAGCGGCCCGGAAGCGCCCATGAGGAGGGTGTACCCGTCGGGCGCTGCCCTGGCCGCGGCCGCCGTGCCGACCGCGCCCCCCGCGGCCGGGCGGTTATCGACCACGTAGCGCTGCGCGGCCGTTGCGTTCATCCGCTCCAGCAGGATGCGCGCGATAACGTCGCTCGCGCTTCCGGTCGAGAACGGCACGATCACGGTCACCGGCCGCGCCGGGTAGTCCTGCGCGCACGCCGCGGCGCTCGCAAGCGCGACAAGAACAGCCCACAGCCGATTCATGCCTCGACCTTTCCGGTTGCACTGCCAAAACGCTGCCGCATCACTTCCTCCAAGGAGAGCCTCGCGGGCGCGAGCGCGCCGCCGCCGCGCACACGATAGCCGGCCACGCGCCGCGGCGCCTCGGGCTCTACGCCTTGGCCGAGGGCCCTCGCCGCCTCGAGCATCGTGCGCCGGAAGCGCACGACCGCGACGTCGGTGGGCGTGAGGTGCTCGCGCGCGCGGTCCACGATCAGGCCCTGGCTGTCCTGCGCAAGCGCGTCCTGCTCGGCGATGCCGCGCACGCCGGTGAAGGAGCGGTGCTTCTGCTCCTCGCGGTCGATGAGATAGTCGTTCGAGCGGTTGCGCAGCGGCACATACCCCGGCCCGAGCTCCGCGAACTGGCCGTAGCCGCCCTTCTCGAAGCGCGCGCGCTCCTCCGCCGAAAGCGGCCGCTCGGGATGCCAGGCGTAGGTGTATATCCAGCAAGCCTCGTCGTGCATCGGCACCCAGGTGTAGCCCTGAAAGAACTCTCCCGGCATCGCCGAGGGTGCGACCGCGTGCGAAGGCAGCATGAACTGGGTAGCGCGCCAGTAAGACTGATCGCCATCCGCGCGGCGCGCGCCCCCCACCACGAAGCCGACTTCGTGCTCGAGGATGGTGAAGCGCGGCATGGGATCGTCGCGCAGCCAGCGCAGGCGGCTCTCGTCGGCGGCGGTGGCGGGGTTCGCGTAATTCGACACCGAAGGCGCAGGCATGTGCAGGAAGGAGAAGTGCGCGGTATCGAGCGCGCCTTCCATCGACTGGGCCCAGTTGCACTGCTGCAGCCGCTTGGCTACGTACCGGTGCGCCGGCGGCAGCGCGGCGAACTCGAGCGACGGCAGCGCCTGCGGCATGCGCTCGCGCGGGCCGAGGTAAGCCCAAACGAGCTCGCCCGCCTCGCGCGTGGGATAGGCCCTGATGGCGATCTTGCCGTGGTACGCCGCGCCCGGCGGCACGTTGGGCATCTCGATGCAACGGCCCTCCACGTCGTACTTCCAGCCGTGGTAGATGCAACGGATGCCGTTTTCCTCATTGCGTCCATAGAAGAGATCCGCACAGCGGTGCGCGCATGCGGGCTCGATCAAGCCTACGCGCCCCTGGGTGTCGCGGAACGCGAGCAGCTTTTCGCCCAGGATCTCGACCCGCAGCGGCGCACCGTCGGGCTCGGCGAGCTCGCGCGAGAGCGCGACCGGAAGCCAGTAGCGGCGCAAGTATTCGCCCATTGGCGTGCCGGGGCCGGTGCGAGTGAGGAGCTCGTTGTCGGCGGCAGAAAGCACTACGCACGCCCTCCTTTGGACGGTATGATGGATTTATGAGCGCAATCCCCAAGACAATCAAGTCCTCCGTTCGCGAGCGCGTCAGCAAGGAAGAGTGGCAGACGCGCGTTGACCTGGCCGCCGCCTACCAGCTCGCCCACGTCTACAAGTGGACCGACCTCATCTATACGCATTTCTCGGCGCGCGTGCCCGGCACCGAGGACTTCCTCATCAATCCTTACGGCATGATGTTCGACGAGATCACCGCGTCGAACCTGGTGAAGATCGACTGGGACGGCAAGATCCTCGACGACCCGCTCGGCACGGGCGTGAACGAGGCCGGCTTCGTCATCCACAGCTGCGTGCACAAGGCGCGGCACGAGATCAACTGCGTGATCCATACCCATACGCGCGCGGGCGTGGCGGTGTCGGCGATGAAGTGCGGGCTGCTCCCCATCAGCCAGCACGCGATGATGATCCAGGCCGACGTCGCGTATCACGACTACGAGGGCATCGCGCTATACATGGAGGAGCAGGCACGCATGGCGGCGGACCTTGGCAAGACCGCCAAGGCGATGATCCTGCGCAATCACGGCCTGCTCGCGCTCGGCAGGACGGTGCGCGAGGCCTTCGAGGTCATGTACTACCTCGACTGCGCCTGCCAGATCCAGATCGACGCCTGCTCGGCGGGCATGCACAACGTCCAGCTCATGTCGGAGGCCGCGGCGCGCACCTCGACGCAGCAGTTCAACCGCGCCGACCGGCCCGCGCACCACAAGGACTGGCCGGCGCTCCTGCGGATGCTGGAGCGGCGCGGAGTCAGATACGCTGATTGATGAAGCGGGTCACCGCCGCGAGCGTGGCTTGCGGCTGATCGCGGAACGGCGCGTGGCCGCAGCGCTCGAACTTTAGCGGCTCGCAAGGCCCGGCAACCCGGCCCGCGATGTCGTCGAGCTGCGCCATGGTGCCGTACTCGTCGTCGTAGCCCTGGATCGCGAGCACCGGGCAGCGCACGCCCGGCAGATAGTCGTCCCGGATGTCCCAGCGCTCGAAGCGCGGATCGAGCCAGACGTCGGCCCAGCCGTAGAAAGTCTTGCGCGCATCGCGGTGGTACCTGCCGAGCCGCGCCGGCAGGTCGGTGGTCTCGAAAGTTTCCGCAGCCTTCCTGATGGAATCGAGGCAGACCGGCTCGATGAAGACGTGCGGCGCCATCGCCACGATGCCGCGAGCCGGATGTCCCGCGCCGGCGTGGATCAGGGCGATGGAGGCGCCGTCCGAATGTCCCACCAGGATCGCGTCGTCGATGCCCAGACGCCGGCGCAGCTCCGGCAGCGCGGCGAGCGCCTCGTCGTGCATGAAGCGCACGTCGCGGCGCGGCTCGGCGAGCACGTCGGACTGGCCATACCCGTAGCGGTCGTAGAGCAGCGCCCGGCAGCCCGTGGCGGCGGCTGCCTTCACTGGAAAGTCACGCCACTGCCGGATCGAGCCCAAACCTTCGTGAAGGAAAATCAGCGTCGGCTTTGCCCGGGCGTCGCCTTCGATCCATTCGTAGCTGAGCGAGCGGCCCGCCGCTTTCACAACCGGCATGCCCGAGGTTAGCATGCGGCCCCATGAGCGCGAGCATCGAGTAGGTGCGCTGGACCGCCTGGCTGGTCCTCGCCGCGACGCTGCTCCTCTGGTCGGGCAACTGGATCGTGGCGCGCGCCGTGCGCGAGGACATCGCGCCCGGCATCGCCACCGTCGGGCGGATCCTGATCGTGCTCGCCATCCTCCTGCCGTTCGCGCTGCCGCGGCTGAAGGAAAAGCTGGGACTCCTTTCACGGCGGGATTGGAAGATCATCGCGGCGCTCGGCTTCACCGGCGGCGGCGTGCACCTCGGCCTGCAATGGCTCGGGCTGCACTACACAACGGCGACGAGCGGCATCCTCTACCTCTCGACCACCCCGGTGTTCATCCTGCTGATGGCGATCCCGCTCGGCGAGAGGATCGGCGCACGGCAATGGATCGGGGTGCTGGTCTCCTTCTGCGGCGTGTTCCTCATCGCCACCCGCGGCACGCCGGCAAAGCTCTCCTTCAACATCGGCGACCTGATGGCGCTCGCGTCCATGATGATGTGGGCCGGCTACACAGTGCTGCTGCGGCTTCGTCGCGACCCGCTCGACACGACCGAGCTTCTCGTGCTGGTGTGCCTCTTCGGGTTCGTGTTCATGACGCCGTGGGTCGCGTGGGAGCTCGTGTTCAATCCGAAGCTGCGGCTGGACAGCCACGGCTATCTGGCCGTGCTCTATTCCGCGATCGGCTCGTTCCTCCTCGCCTACACCGGGTGGAGCTACGTCGTGAAGCGCATGGGCGCGGTGCGCGCCGGCGTCACCATGCACCTCATGCCGGCGTTCGGGGTCGTGCTGTCAGCGCTCTTCCTCGCCGAGTACCCCGGCTGGTACCACTTTGCCGGCATCGCGCTGATCCTCGCCGGCGTGACGCTGTCGTCGCTCAAAGCTTCATCGGTTTCCAATAGCCCGTGAGCTCGAGGTAGCCGCGCCCGACTTGGTTGTTGTCCTTGAAGGCTCGGACCGCACCTTCCCAGTAGATCGTGCCGGTGGAAAGCCTGGAATCGAGCTCCTGGTCGTCCATCAGCGGCTCGAGGCGCAGGTCGTTGAGCTGCATCGAGACGGGATACTCGACCCCGGTCCTCGGCGACTTCCAAACGCGCAGCGGCTTCATCGAGATTCCGGGCGGCGCATAGTGCGTCCCGCCGCTCCTGTCGCGCATGCGAAAGCCCATCAGCGAGGCGCCGTTCAGCAGGTTGATCCCGGCCCAGTCCCAGCCGACCGCCTCCGGCGCCATGTAGGCGCTCGACCATTCGTGGTCGAGCCAGGCGGTCCCGCCGACCGCGACGCCGTTCACCTTGCCTACCACGTCGAGCTGCGGCCGGCTGTAGTAGTAGCTTGCCTCCTCCGGCCGTTGCCCCTTGCGGCTGAACCCGGCCTCGCCCTGCAGGACGAGCTCGCGCGCGAACAGCGTGAGATCGAAATCGAAGTCGCGCCCCGCGATGCGCGCGTGGTAGCGCGTGCCCTCGAGCACCAGGCTCCAGTCGTCGATCCATACCCCGGTACGCTCGGTCTCGGCCTGCGCGAGCGAGAAGCCGGCGCGCGCCGCACGCTGATCGTGCACGAGGCGGCCGCGCTTCGGGTCGGAGAGCGCGGCGTGCGCGAACAGGATCTGACGCGGATTGAAGCTGCTCGGGTTCGCGCTCTCCTCCTCCGGCCGCGCGCGGAAGAACGTCACGTGGAAGCCGTACGGGACGTCGAGCCAGCCCGTGACGTACCACCACTCGACGCGGTATTCGGGATGCGCGCCGTGGTCGCGCGGAAACTGCAGCCGGTATCCCGGCTTGACCTGCGCATAGGTGACTCTCGACGCATGTAAACCCTTGGCGGCCAGTAGTCCTGGAACGGACAACAGGAAGTCGCGCCGTCTCACCAGTCTTCCCGCACGGCGCGCACCGGTCCCATCCCCATCGCCTCCCTGCCCGACACCACCGCCGTAACGATCGCGAGCACGACCAGCGTGGCAGCCAGGGCAAGCAGCAGAAGGTACGGCGGATGCAGCTCCATGCTCCAGCTGAACGACTGCCGGTTGACGACGTAGACGAGCACCAGGCTGATCGCCGCGCCGGCGACGAGGCCGGCCGCCGCGCCGATCAGCGCGAGCAGCCCGCCCTCGGCGGCGAGCATGGCGCGCACCTGAGAGCGTGTCACGCCGAGGTGGCGCAGCACGCCGAATTCGCGCCTGCGCGCAAGCACGATGGCGCCGAGGCTCGACGACAGCCCGAACAGCCCGACCAGCACCGCGACCGCTTCCATGGCGTAGGTGACCGCGAAGCTGCGATCGAAAATCGCGAGCGACACCTCGCGGATTTCCGGCGGCGACGCGAGGTCGATCTCCGCGCCGCCGGGAATCGCGCGGATCGCCGCCATGGCCTGCGACGGGGTCACGCCGGGGCGCAGCCACAGGGCTGCATCGTTCACGCGCCGGTCGCCGGTGAGCGCGACGTAGTCGGCGCGCTCCATCACGATCGCGCCGTGCTGGCGCGCATAGTCGCGAACGACTCCCGCAACGGTCACGCTCACGCGCTTCCCATTCAAGGGCAGCTCGATGGCGTTTCCCGCGTCAAAGCCATAGATGTCGTGAGCGGCCTCGCTGACCCACACGAGCGGCGGCTCGCCGGGCCCACGCTCGTGGCGCCGGCCGACGACGGGGAAGGCGCTCCCGGCCCGGTCGCGCGCGAGCAGCGAAAGCGCCGGGCGCGCCGGGTCGAGGGTAAGGCGGCCGCTGCGCAGGAACTCGGCGCGCGCGATCTCGCGCAACGCGCGCACGCGCTCCTCGAAGCCGGGCTCCAGGTAGCCGGTGTCGCCCGCGTGGGTGCTGCGCAGGTAAAGCTGCGCGGGAAGCACCGCGTCGAGCCAGTCGTCCAGCGAGTGGCGAAACGACGCCACCATGATCGCCATCGCCGCCATCAGCGAGAAGCTTGCCACGATCGCCGCGAGGCTCACCGCCGCCTGCCCCGGCGCGCCGCGCAGCTGCGCCACGGCGAGCGCGAAGGAAGTTCTCGACGTGAACGGAATCCGTGCGAAAACCCATCCTGAAACGCGGGGCATCAAGGCGATGGCGCCGATGAGAAGGCACCCGATCGAGCCATAGCCGAACACCGCCAGGCCGTTCACCGGCCCGAGCTGGGAGAGCGCCGCTCCCGCCGCGAGCAACGCGAGGCCCGGCCAGGCGCGCCCCGCGCGCTGGAACATGCTCTGCTCGTCGCCCGCCTTGAGCGCGCGCGCGGGCGGCGTGCGGGCGGCGTCGAGCGCCGGCAGCAGCGCCCCCGCGAGTGCGACCGCCGCGCCGGCAACCACATACAGGGCTGCCGGAATCAATTCAAAGGCGAGGTGCGGGGCGATCCCGCGGAACTGGCCGGCGCCGAGGTCCGCGCCGGCATAGCGCAGCGCAAGGAGGGCAAAGGCGTAGCCGAGCGCGACTCCCGCGATGCCGCCAAGCACGCCGAGAACGGTCGCCTCCGCGAGGCACAGGCGCGCGAGCCCCGGCGCGGTGAGCCCGAGCACGCGCAGCAGCGCGTGCTCGCCGCGCCGGCGCGCCGTTTCGAGCGCCTGCGCCGAGAACACGAGGAAGCCCCCGGTGAAGAGCGCCACCATGGCAAGGACGTTCAGGTTCACGCGGTAGGCGCGCGACGGGTAGCCGCTTGCCTGCTCGAGCGTATCGACGGTGGCGACATGCGCCCCGGGGGGCAGCACGTTTTTTATGGAATTCAAGACCTGTTCCCGATTCGCGCCGCGCGCGAGGTGCACGTCGAGCCGGTTCAGCTCGCCCAGGCGCCCTAGGCGCCACTGCGCGGTCGAGATGTCGGTGAGCGCGGCGAACCCCTTGAGCTCGCCCACGCCCGCCACCGCGAGCTCGATCGTGTGTTGCCCCACCACGAGGCGCAACGGCTCCTCGCCCATGGCGGCGGCAGCGAGCGGCGACAGCAGCACCTTGTCCGGCGCGAGCAGTGCCGGCAGTCCTTCGCGCAGCGCGTCGACACCGATCACACGGATGGTCCCTCGGTCGCTGCCGGCCACGCCCGCCTCGAGCTCGAGCGCCGGGTTGACCCATGCCACGCCCGGAAGCCGCGCGACCTGCGGGAAGAGCGTCTCGGAGAAGCCGCTGCGCCCGCCGCGCACCTGCAGGTCGGCCTCGCCCGCCACCGCGCGCACCGAGGCCGCGAGCTCCTCCACGGCGGCCCGGTTCACGAGGTGCACGCCGTAGCCCAACGCCACACCGAGCGCGATGCCGGCGACCGAAAGCGCCGCGCGGCCACCTGCGCGGCGCCGGGCGAGGAGTCCGAGAAGGCGCAGCATGCGGATTACTATACTGGCTCGATGAAGTGGCTTCTCCTGAAGTGGCCTCTCCTCCTGCTGGGATCGCTCTGGGCCCTGCCCGTACCGGCGCAGGAAGCGCCCGAATGGTTCGTCGAGAGCTTTCTCGACCTGCGAGAGGACGCAGCCGAGGCTGCCACCCAAGGCAAGCGCCTCATGCTCTACTTCATGCAGGACGGCTGCCCGTACTGCAGGCAGCTCGTCACGGTGAACTGGCGACAGCCGCAGATCGTGGAGAAGACCCGGCGCCATTTCGTGCCGGTGGCGGTCAATATCTGGGGCGACCGCGAGGTCACGCTCGCCGACGGCCGCAGGCTTCCGGAGAAGCGCTTCGCCGCGGCGCTGAAGGTGCAGTTCACGCCGACGCTCGTGTTCTTCGACGAGCGGGGCGCCGTCGCGTACCGAATCAACGGCTATCTTCCTCCGCGCGAGTTCTCTGCGGCGCTCGATACGGCGATTGCAAAGTCCCCGCCCGCGGCCCCGCTGGCGGCGCCGGCACTGGATGTACGCCGAAAGCGAGGCGTGAAACCGGTTGCCGTGCTTCTCTTGTCACCCGGCTGCGACGCCTGCGACGAGCTCGAGCGGCATCTGGACAGCGCCGAGCTGCGCCCGCTGGTGGCGCGCTTCGAGCTCGTCCGGGCCTCAGCTCCGGTGAGCATCATGACGTCGCAGGGCGCGCGGGAGCTGGCGAGCGCTTATGCGCCGGCGATCGTGTTCTTCGCCGGCGGCGCGGAGGTGTTCCGCACCGAGGCGTACCTGCGGCCCTTCCACCTCGCCGGAGCGCTCGACTACGTGTCGAGCGGCAGCTATGCGCGCGAGCCTTCCTTCCAGCGCTTCCTCCAGGCGCGCGCCGAAAAGATGCGCAGCCGCGGCGAGCGCGTGGAGCTCTGGAACTAGGCCTTCAGGAGAGCGGCAGGCCGTCGCCCTCGGCAGGCTCGGCTTCGTCGTCGCGCTCGAGGGCCGCGAGCGCGTCCTCGTGCTGGAGGAGCAACTCGAGGCGCGCGATGTGGCGCTGCTCGTCGGCGGACATCTCGGCCGCGAAGGCGCGCACCGCGTCGGCGCGCGCGTTGGCCGCCACGTCGTTGTAGAAGGACTGCGTGCGCCGCTCGAAGCCGAGCGCGATGGCGAGCGCATCGGCGACGCTGCGCGGCGCCGGGCCGTCGCTCACGTCCTCGCCGCCGAAATACCAGCCGAGCTCCCAGCCGGCGAGCTCGGGAAGCGCCCGCCCGGCGGTGCCCAGCGCGATGACCTCGTACTGCTCACGTTCCTCGCGCCCGAGCCTCTCGAACTCCGCGGCGAGCGCGCTCGCCCCGTGGCCGCGGAGGAAGCGCTCGAGCTCGGCGTAGCGCCGCGCCGCTTCGCGCTCGAGCAGAAGCGAATACGAGAACAGCTCCGGCAGGTTTCTTGGCAGCAGACGCGCGCCCATGGTGCGACTCCTTGCACCACGAATGTACGGTGCGCACGTTACGTGCGCTGCGGCGGCGCCGCAGCCGTTATGAGTCAAATATCCTAAGCACCCGCCCCGGGCCGTCGTCGTGCCGCGACGAGTATTCCGCGCCGTCGAACACCTGTAGCCCGTTCACCCATACGCCGTGGACGCCGATCGGGGTGCGCACCATGCGCCTGCCGCCGCCCGGCAGGTCGTTCTTCTTCTGCAGGCCCGAGATCCCGACCGTGGCCGGATCGAACAGCACAAAGTCGGCCCAGTTGCCGGGCTCGACCGAGCCGCGCTGCGGAATGCGGTAGCGCCGGGCCGGATCGCTCGTCAGGCGGCGCACGCCCTCCTCCAGGCTGAAGGTGCCGGTCTCGCGCACCCAGTGCGCGAGAAAGTGAAGCCCGAAGCCGGCATCGCAGAAATAAATGAGATGTGCGCCGGCGTCGGACAGCGCGACCACGCCCGCCGGATGCTTGAGGAGCGGCGCGACGCCTGCATCGTCGTTCTGGTAGAGCTTCGCGACGAGTTGCGCATCGAGCGGCAGGTCGAGCACGAACTCGAGCGGGTCCGCCGAGAGGCGCGTCACCGGCACCCCGTCGAGCTCGACCTGCGACCAGTCGCCGTAGAAGAGGATGCCGCTTTTCGGATTGCGCAGGTTCTGGCGAAAGCGCTCGCGGAACGCCGGATCGCGGTAGATGCCCGCCCGCGCCTCCGGCGGCGCCGCCCTGACCGCGTCGAACGCATCGTGCGAATAGAGGATATAGGGCTCGCGCAGCGTGAAATCGAACGACAGCGGCTGGCAGCTCGTGTGGATGAAGACTTCGTGGCCGCGCGCCATTGCCTGCGCGCAGCGCTCGTAATACTGCAGCGCGCGCCCGGGATCGGCGCGGTTGAACATCGTAAGCACCGTCACCATGAACGCCGGGCGCCCGGTCTCTGCGGCAATCGACTCCATGAACTCGGGCGTGCCGCGCGGCCCCGTGGCCATCACGAAGATCCCTTTGTGCTCGTCCCCCAGGACGCCGGCCAGGGCCTTCAGCTCCGCGTCCGAAGCGATGGTCGAGGGCATCGGCTTTCCGCCCCAGCCGCTGTGGTTGGGCGAGAACGACGAGGCGAAGCCGGCCGCCCCGGCGCGCATGGCCTCCCGGACCATCGCTTTCATCGCCGCGAGCTCGTCGTGCGTCGGCTGCGCGCGGGTCGAAGCCGCCTCGCCCATCACCGCGGTGCGGATGGTCGAATGGCCGGCGAGCACGCCGACGTTGGCATGCGGGCGAACCCGCTCCAGAGCGTCGAGGTATTCGCCGAAGGTCTCGAAACTCCAGCGCGTGCCCTGGAGCAGCGCTCCGAGGTCCATGCCCTCCACCACCGAGAGGTTCTTCACCATGGTCTCGCGCAGCTCCGCCGGGCACGGCGCGATGCCGAAGCCGCAGTTGCCCATGATCGCGGTGGTCACGCCGAGCGACACCGAGGGCGACAGCGTCGGGTCCCAGGTGATCTGCGCGTCGTAGTGCGTATGCACGTCGACGATGCCGGGCATGAGCGCGAGGCCGCCGCCATCGAGCACCTGCCGGGCAGCAGACCGGGCCGCTCCGACTTCGACAACCTTTCCTTGCAAAACGCCTACATCCCCGCGGAAGGCGGGTCTCCCGGTGCCGTCGATGATCGACGCGCCGCGGACGAGAAGGTCGAGCATGCGCCTACAATAAGGCATGAAGTTGATCGTCGCCATTTCTTTTGTCGTCCCTGGTTTGGCCGCCGTAGCCCCATCCGTGGCAGCCGAAAACGGCGAGGAGATCTATCGGGACAAGTGCGCGATGTGCCACGATGCCGGAGCCGACAAGGCGCCGCGCATCGGCGCGCCCGAAGACTGGAAGGCGCGCTTCTCGAAGGGCCGCGAGGGCCTGCTGCGCTCGGCGATCAAGGGCGTACCCGGCAGCGCCATGGCCCCCAAGGGCGGATTCTTCCAGCTTCCCGACGCCGAGGTCGCTCAGGCGGTCGACTACATGCTCGCCCGGGCCGGATACAGTCCCGAAGACGCCGCAATCGCGCGCAATGTCCGCGAGGCGCTGGAGCACGCGCACATCCTCGGCGTGCGCGTCGAGTCCACCGACGGCGCGATCGTGCTCACGGGCGTGGCCGAAGACGCCGACGCCGTTCGCGCAGCCGTGGCGGCCGCGCGCGCGGTGCCGGGCGTGCGCGAGGTCGAGAACCGCGTGTCGCCTGCGGCGGTCTTTCAGTGAAGCCGATCGGCTAGCCGAATCGCGTTAAGAACAAGCCGTCGTCCCCGCCTTCGCGGGGGACGACCATTTCGCCCTTTTCAGAGTTTCCCTAGCGGATCGCCACCGGCGACACCGTCGAGCCGGTGCCGCCCTGGATCTTGAGCGGCTGCATCGCGAAGGCGAACTCGTGGACCTTCTTCGCCACCAGCTCATCGAGCTTCAGGTTCTCCAGGATGTGCACGCCGTTCACCACCAGGAAGATCTGGTGGCCGGGGAGCGAAAGCTGCGGATCGGGATTGGGCGAAACCTCGACCGGCCAGTTATCGGCCCCGACGAGCAGCGGATCCTGCTTCACGAGCCATTCGGCCGCGGCCACGCCCAAGCCGGGGCAGGTCTTCATGTAGCGCGCGTTGTCCTTGCCGTACAGCCGGCTCCAGCCGGTATGGATGAGGATTGCGTCGCCGGGCTGGAGCTTCGTGCCCTGGCGCTGCATCGCCTGCTGCAGGTCCTGCACCGTGATTTCGTAGGCATCGGGCAGCATGTCGACCCCCTTCAGGCCGGCGACGTCGATCAGCACGCCGCGCGTCATGATCATGCCGACCTTCTCCACGCCGAGCTTGGTGAAGCCGCTGCGGGTGGCGTTCTCCGATACCTTGAAGCAGTTGTACCAGGAGTCCATGTGCGTCTGGTGGGCGAAGCCGTCGAACTGCGTGCCGACCTGGCCGAGCTCGGTGACCACCAGCTCCTCGTTCGAGCCGCGCTGGTTCGAGAACTGGTTCATGAAGGTGCGCTTGGTGTGCACGTCGAAGCGGCGGGTGCCCGAGATGGCCATTTGCGGGCCGAGCACGTGCGCCAGCTCGATGATCTCGCCCGACTTGATGAGCTTCGCGGCGTTCAGCACCGCGGCGGGCTTCTGGTGGTTCATCGAGCCGCGCTCGTCGCCGGCGCCCCATTTCGACGGGCAGCGCTGGCTCTCGGCGGGGACCTTCCAGGTTTGGGCGGCTGCGCACAGCGGAACCGCCAGCAGAACGGCGGCGAATGCGGTCTTGCTCATGGTGTTCTCCTCCCGGGTTGGGAGCGGGATGATAAGATTTTCTGCCACCAGAGGGAGGAGGCCCGCATGAGAACCGTCCTGCTCGTCGCTTTTTCGCTCGCCGCCACTAACGCGTTCGCTCAGGCGGCCTTCCCGCCGCCGCCGCCGAAGGTGAGCCCCGCCGCCGGGGTGATCGACATGCACGTGCATTCCCACCCGGATGTCTTCGGCCGCAACATGGACGACATCGACGTCGCGCAGCTCGCCAAGGCGCGCGGCATGCGCGGCATCCTGCTCAAGAACCACACCAGCGAGACCGCGAGCCGCGCCGCGCTGGTGATGAAGGTGGTGCCGGGCATCGAGGTGTTCGGCGGCGTGGTGCTGAACCGGGCCGTGGGCGGCATCAACCCGGACGCGGTCGAATGGATGCACCGCGTCTACGGCAGCCGCGGCAAGGTCGTGTGGCTGCCGACCTTCGAATCCGACAAGCACGTCAAGACCTTCGGCAAGCCGACCGACAAGGGCATCGTGGTCGCGCCCAACGGCCAGGTCACGCCGGAAATGGAGGCGATCCTCAAGATCATCGCCCGCGAGAACCTGCTCCTCGCGACCGGGCACGTGCATCCGGAAGAAGTGATCGCCGTGGTGCGGCGCGGGCGCGAGCTCGGCGTGAAGAACATGATCGTGACGCACGCCCTCACCAACGTGCCTGGCCTCACCATGGCGCAGGCGAAGCAGGTCGCGGACATGGGCGCGGTGATCGAGGTCTGCTTTCTCCAGTTCCTCGCCGGGCCGAACGCACCCCTACCCTTCCTCATCCACTGGACGCAGGTGAACGCCAAAAATGTCGCACAGGCGGTGAAGGAGATCGGCGCGAAGAGCCTGGTGATCTCCTCCGATCTCGGCCAGTCCGGAAATATGACGCACCCGGACGGCATCGAGAGCGCGATCGCGGCGATGAAGAAGGAAGGCATCGCCGATGCGGACATCGACCTGATGATGCGCAAGAACCCGGCGCGCCTGCTCGGCTTGTAGTTTTTTCAGTTTTTTGGACCAGTCTGCTCGCGGTAGAATGCTGCAAAACTATAAGCAGGCTGGCGCGTGGAATCACCAGAAATACCAAAGACGCTGGGCCGTTACCGGATCGTGGACGAACTTGGGCGCGGCGCCATGGGCGCGGTCTACCGCGCGCTCGATCCGCTCATCGACCGCGAGGTCGCGATCAAGACATTGCTGCCGGATCTTCCCGCGGAGGTGATGGCAGAGGTGCGCGAGCGCTTCATCCGCGAGGCGCGCTCGGCCGGGCGCCTCTCGCATCCGAACATCGTCACCATCTTCGACGTCGGCGAGCAGGACGGCGTCGCCTACATCGCCATGGAGCTGCTGAAAGGCCACTCGCTGCTCCAGGTCCTCAAGCACCCGCAGCGCCTCGCGTTCAACACGATCGCGAATGTCATCGCGCAGGTCGCCGACGCGCTCGACATGGCGCAGCAGCACAACATCGTCCACCGCGACGTGAAGCCGGCCAACATCATGGTCGACCACGCCGGGCGCGTGAAGCTCACCGACTTCGGCGTCGCGTACGTCCCCGCCTCCACCATCACCGGAAACGGCACCGCGCTCGGCTCGCCGCGCTACATGTCGCCCGAGCAGGTGACCGGCGCGCCGATCGACCCGCGCTCGGACATCTTTTCGCTCGGCGTGGTGCTCTACGAGCTGCTCACCAAGCGCACGCCGTTCGAGCACGAAGGCGACACCACCATCTTCGCCCTCATGAACCGCATCGCCAGCACGCCCCACCCGCCGGTGCGCGAGGTCGACCCCAGCGTGCCGGCGCCGTTCGAGCACATCGTCGACCGCGCGCTGGCGAAGAAGTCCGCCGAGCGCTATGCGCGCGCCGGCGACATGGCGCGCGAGCTGCGCGACTTCCGCAACGTTCAGCCGCGCTCGACGCCGGCGCGGCTCGCGCTCGCCGGAGAGCCCTCGGGCGGCCCCTCGAGCGGCGTGCGCGTCGACGCAGTGCGCTCGCAGCTCATCAACGACCTCGACAAGTTCGTCGAGCTGTACGACCGCGAGGAGCAGGAGCGCCTGCTCCAGGAAGAAGCCGAGCAGCGCAGGAAGGAAGAGCAGATGCGCCGTTGGGGCGAGGAGCGGGCGCGCGAGCGCGAGGCCTTCGAGCGCTCGCGCCAGAACCCCGCGGCGGCCGCGGCCGGGGAGCTCGAAGCGGCGATGCGCGCCGCCCTGCAGCAGCTCACGGGCCTCGCGCAGCAGCTCAACTCGGTGCGCCCGGCCGCCGCGCGGCCCTACGAGTTCCTCTACCTGGGCAGGCTGCCCAAGGTGTCGATCTCGGAGGCCGCGGTCGAGAGCCAGCCGCGCACGTCCCAGGGCAGCGTAACCGAGCGCATTACGATGCGCTTCCGCATCACCCCGAAGCCCGCAGTCACGGTGACGCTCGTGGGAGACGACATCGAGCGCTGCGAACAGTACTTGAAGCTCCTCAAGGTTCCCTATACCCAGCGCGCGCTGCCGAAGAACGGCGCCGGCAAGGCGCTGCGCGCCGAGGTCAGCGTCACCGGCTCGCTGCCGTGCGAGATCGAGATGAAGGCCGACTACGGCACCAACAAGGTCGCGGTGGAGCTCACCAACGTGCGCCGCCTCGGCCGCGTCGCGTACCAGCTCGCCCCGCGCACCTTCAGCGAGGCGGTGGGCCATCTCGGGCACTACCTTCTCGGCGGCGACGACGACTTCGAGGCCGTCGCCCGCGCGGCCTAGCGCTCAGCGCACCGCCCGCGCCTCGATCAGCTCCCTCAGGGCGTCGGGCACGAAGCCGCGCAACTGCGCCGCCCAGCGCACCTCGTTGCGCTGCCAAAGCACGCCGAGCCAGATGATGCCGAGCCCCACCGCGGAGAGCGCGAACGGGAAGACGAGGCTGTCCTTGAAGAGGCTCCACGAGAGGTGGCCGAGGTACCCGGCGATGCCCAGACCGCCGAAGACCGCGAACACGCGCCGGCCTAGGATCGCGCCGATCAGGACCATCGCTACGTTGATGCCGCAGTAGGCGGCCTTGCCGAGCTCGCTGCCCGAATTCATGAGCGACAGGCCGCCCCAGAACGTGAGCACGCCGAAAAGGTACAGCCAGAAGGCATAGTCGCGCGAGAAGCGCGAGCGCAGGTCGACCCAGAAGGCGAGCAGGATCATCGCGAGGCCGAACCAGACCGACACCGCCTTGCGCAGCTCCCAGTCCCAGTAGTCCGCGCCGAAGACCATCGGCACGATGTCCATGCTCATGTACCACAGGGTCACTGCGATCGGCATCAGCATGAACGGGAAGCGGTAGCGCCAGAGCAGCGTCGCGCCGAAGGCGAACGTGCCGAGCTCCATCATGATCCAGCGGCCGTCGATGTACTTGTGGTAGTCGCGGTACGGCTTGTCTTCGCCCCAGTAGCCAAGCGCCATCTGCGCGGCAAAGATCGCGAGCGGCACCATGGCCACCGCTAGAGTGGCCATGATTCCGGCCGGCACCGGCAGGCGCTTCTGCTCGAGGAACCAGTGCGTGAGAAGCAGCGCGAGCAAGCCGTAGAGGAGCGCCATGGCGAAGCCGCCCCAACCGCCGAGCGAGTTCCAGCCGAGCGTCATGAACAGCGTCATGGCGCCGATGGCGATCATGCCGCCGAGGTAGTACAGGACGTGGACGAAGCTGAAGCGCGGCGTGTCGCCCCCGGCGAGGAACTCGACCAGCCGGTCCGCCTGCTCCGCCGTGAGAATGCCCTTTTTGACCGCAGGCTCGAGATCTTTCCGTCTCATTTCGCCTCCCGAATAAATGGGGTCAGAGCAACATTATCCGTTCCACAACTGCCGGTTGGCGCGGGAATAATGTTGCTCTGACCCCATTTATTTATTCGGCCTTGATCTTCGCTTCGCGGATGACCTTCCCCCACTTTTCGTTTTCGGCGCGGATGAAGGCGGCAAACTCCTCGGGGGTGTCGGCGGCAACGTAGGAGCCGGTGGCAAGCACCTGGCTCTTCACGTCGGGGGCGTTGTAGGCGCGAACGAGCTCGCGATGCAGGGTATCGATGACCGGCCGCGGCGTGCCCGCGGGAACGAAGATGCCGTTCCAGGCAAGCGCTTCGATGCCCGGCAGCCCCGCCTCCTTCGCCGTCGGCACGTCGGGCAGCACATTGATGCGCGCGGGCCCCAGGACCGCGAGGGCGCGCAGCTTGCCGGATTTCACCGGGCTCACCACCACCTGCGGCACCGGGAACGCGGTCATGACCTGCCCCCCGGTCAGATCGGTGAGCTCGGCGTTCACCGCCTTGTAGGGCACCTCGAGAATATCGGTGCCGGTCTCGGTCTTGATCCATTCGCCGACGAGCTGGGCGATGCTGCCCGGCCCGTGCGAGGCGTAGGTCATGGCGCCGCGCTTCTGCTTGGCAAGCTGGATGTAGTCGACGAGCGAGCGCACCTGCAGCGACGGGTGCACCACGACGAGAAGCGGCGTCATGGTGAAGCGCGACACCGGCAGCAGCTCCTGGTTGAGCCTGCAGCAGGGATCGGGCTTGAGCACGTCGCCGATGGCGTTGTTGATGAGGGCGAGGAGCAGCGTGTGGCCGTCGGGCGGCGACTTTGCGGCCTCGCGCGCCGCGATGAGCCCGGCCCCGCCCGGGCGGTTCTCGACGATCACCGGCTGGCCAAAGGCCTCGGAGAGCTTGGTCGAGATCTGGCGGGCGCGGATGTCGGGCGAGCTTCCCGCCGGGCTGGGCACGAGGATGCGCATCGGCTTAACGGGAAACGCCTCCGGCTTCGGGGGAAATCCCTGCGCCAGGCCGGGCGCGGCCAGCGCCCACTGTAAAATGATGAATACCGTCAATTTCTTGAGCATGGAGCGCGCACCCTCCTCGTCGAATTTTATCCGCCAGGTGATCGAGGCCGACCTCGCCTCGGGCAGGCACAAGGCGATTGTCACCCGATTTCCGCCCGAGCCGAACGGCTATCTGCATTTCGGCCACGCCAAGTCGATCGTGCTCAACTTCGGCCTGCCGCGCGAGTACGGCGGCCATTGCAACCTGCGCTTCGACGACACCAACCCCGAGAAAGAGGAGCAGGAGTACGTCGACTCGATCATCGACGCGGTGCGCTGGCTCGGCTGCGACTACGGCCCCAAGCCGCTCTACGCGAGCGACTATTTCGGCTTCATGTACCAGGCGGCCGAGCACCTGGTCGAGCGCGGGCTCGCCTACGTCGACAGCCAGAGCGCCGAGGAGATCCGCGCCAACCGCGGCACGCTGACCGAGCCCGGCCGCAACTCGCCCTACCGCGACCGCTCCCCGGCCGACAACCTGGGACTTCTTCGTTCGATGAAAAACGGGGAGTTCCCGGACGGCGCGCATGTGCTGCGCGCGAAGATCGACATGGCTTCACCGAACATCAACCTGCGCGACCCGGTGCTCTACCGCATCAAGCACGCCGAGCACCACCGCACCGGCGACGCCTGGCCGATCTACCCGATGTACACCTACGCCCACCCGATCGAGGACGCGCTCGAGCGCGTCACGCACTCGCTCTGCACCCTCGAGTTCGAGGACCAGCGGCCGTTCTACGACTGGCTGCTCGAGCGCCTCGCCGAAGGCGGGCTCCTGGCGCGGCCGCTGCCGCAGCAGATCGAGTTCGCGCGGCTCAACCTCACCAACGTGGTGCTGTCCAAGCGCAAGCTCATCCAGCTGGTCGAGGAAGGCCACGTCTCGGGCTGGGACGACCCGCGCATGCCGACCCTCGCGGGCGCCCGGCGACGCGGCTACAGCGCCGAGGGCTTCCGCCGCTTCGCCGAGAAGATCGGCGTCTCGAAGGCGAACCAGTTGATCGACTTCGGCGTGCTCGAGGAGTCGATGCGCGAGCCCCTGAACGAGGTCGCGCCGCGGCGCATGGCGGTGCTCGACCCGCTGAAGCTCGTGATCGACAACTTCCCGGCCGACCGGGAGGAGCTCGCGTCGGTCCCGAACCATCCGCAGAAGCCCGACTGGGGCAAGCGCGAGGTGCCGTTCTCGCGCGAGCTCTGGATCGAGCGCGACGATTTCACGCTCGAGCCGCCGAAGGGGTACTTCCGCCTCTATCCCGGCAACGAGGTGCGCCTGCGCTTCGGCTACGTCGTCAAGTGCACCGGCATCGACAACGGCGTGGTCCACTGCACCTATCACCCCGACTCGAAGTCCGGCACGCCCGGCGCCGACAAGTACAAGGTCAAAGGCAACATTCACTGGGTGAGCGCGCGCCACGCGTACGCGTCGACGGTTAATCTCTACGATCGCCTGTTTCGCGTGCCCAACCCGGGCGCCGCGCGCGACTTCATCGAGGATCTCAACCCGGATTCGATGAAAAGCATCACCGCCCAGCTCGAGCCGGCGCTGCGCGCGGCGAAGCCGGGCGAGAACCTGCAGTTCGAGCGGCACGGCTACTTCGTGCGCGACCAGGACGGCGAGGCGTTCAACCGCACGGTGACGCTGCGCGACTCCTGGTCCAAGACCTGAAATAGAACGGGGCGCCGCGCGCCCCGCTGATACCCCGAAAGCTGTCGGAGTTACTTCGTCTTCGCGTCGGCGCTCGCGCCGGTGCTCGCGTTCGCGTCGGGCGCGCGGCGCTTCGCTTCGGCGGTTTCCTTCTTCACCGCCGCCGGCGCCCCGGTGACCTTCTCCTTCACCTTGTTGGCGTCGACCTTCGCCATCAGCTTGAGATACTCGGCGCGCGTGAGGACGCCGTCGTTGTTCGAGTCGGCTTCTTTCCAGCGCGACAAGAGCTCCTTGTTGCCCTTCGCCTCGGCGCGCGTGAGCTTGCCGTCGGCGTTCTTGTCCATGTCGTTGAAGCCTTTGTGCGCCTTGTTGTCGTTGTCGGCCGCAAAGGCGGCGCCGCAGGCAAGCGCCATGGCCGCTGCTGCGAGTACGGATTTTGCAAACATCATGACGTCTCCTATAGCGTGTCGGGCAGCGCAGATATTGCGTGTCCGAGGGATCTGCAGCAATAATCCTGCCCGATCACCGCTTCTTATCCGAACGGACCATCCGCGCCGAAGGAACCAGCCAATGGCCAGCGGCCCTCAAGCGAAGTGGAAACACGACGGCGTGCGTGTGGTGCACTCCGGCGAGCTCGACATCAACACGCCTCAGACCCCGGGCATGAACCGCGCCGCGGCGATCACGCACGCCCGCGCCGGCGCCGAGAAGCTTTGGGCCGGCACGGTCGTGATCCATCCCAAGGCCAAGACCGGAGCGCATCACCACGGGCCGGTGGAAAGCGTCATCTACGTCGTGAGCGGAAGAGCGCGCATGCGCTGGGGCGAGAAGCTCGAGTTCACGGCGGAAGCCGGCCCGGGCGACTTCATCTACGTGCCGCCCTATGTGCCGCACCAGGAGATCAACGCGAGCGACACCGAGCCGCTCTCGTGCGTGCTGTGCCGCAGCGGCCAGCAGCCGGTCGTCGTGAACCTCGACATCCCGGCGGTCGAGAAGCCCGAGGAAGTGCACTGGGTGGACAACATCCACCCGGCGCCGAAGAAATGAACCGCAATCCGGCCGACATGGGCGGTGAAGCGGCCGGCCCGATCGACACCGCCGATCACGGGATGAAGTTCTGGGAGAAGCAGGCGAACGCGCTGCGCAACACGCTCACCAGCGGCAAGGTGGTGCGTCTCGACGAGCTGCGCCGCGCGGCCGAGGAGCTCGGCGACCGCTATTACCGCCTGGGCTACTTCGAGCGCACCACCGAGGCGATGCGCAACCTGCTCCTGGAGAAAGGCTTGATCACCCGCAGCGAGCTGGAGGAAAAGATCAACCAGGTCCGCCGGCGCTATGACTCCTAGCGCGAGCCCCAGCGCCTATACGCCGGCGCCGGAAAGACGCTTCAACGTCGGCGAGCGCGTGCGCGTAAAGCCCGCGCACCCGCCGGGCCATCGCCGCACGCCCGCCTATATCCGCGGGAAGCAAGGCGAGATCGAACGAGTCTGCGGCCGCTTTCCCAACCCGGAGGAGCTCGCCTACGGCTTCGACGGCGAGCCCCGCCGCGTGCTCTATCGGGTCCGCTTCAGGCAAAGGGACGTCTGGCCCGCCTACGAGTCTCCGAGCGAAGATTTCATCGAGATGGAAATCTACGAGCACTGGCTGGAACCGGGATGAGCCACGATCACCGGCACGACCCTGCGAAGGACGAAGGGCCGCCGAGCGAGCACGAGATCCTGAGCCGCGCGCTCCAGGAGCTGCTGGAGGAAAAAGGCGTGCTCACCGCCGAAGAGGTGCGCAAGCGCATGGAGCTCTTCGAGGCGGAGTTTCCGCAGCGCGGCGCGCGCGTCATCGCGCACGCCTGGGCGAACCCGGCGTTCAAGAAGCGGCTGCTCGCCGACGGCAAGGCGGCGTGCGCCGAATGGAGCCTCGACCTCGAAGCCGACCGCCTGATCGCGGTGGAGAACACCCCGCGCCTCCACAACGTCATCGTGTGCACGCTGTGCTCGTGCTACCCGCGCGCGCTCCTCGGCATGCCGCCCACCTGGTACAAGAGCGAAAACTACCGCCGCCGCGTGGTGCGCGAGCCGCGCGCGGTGCTCAGGGAATTCGGCACCGTCATCCCCGACGACGTCTCGATCCGGGTGCACGACTCGAACGCCGACATGCGCTACGTGGTCGTGCCGATGCGGCCGAAGGGCACCGAGGGCTGGGACGAGGAGCAGCTCGCCTCGATCCTCACCCGCGATACGCTGGTCGGCGTCGCATTGCCCAAGGTCTGAGCCGGGCGCGCAATTTCTCCGGCCAGGCGCTCACCCTCAACACGAGCTGCTTCACCCCGTCGCGCAGCGCCGAGCGGCCGACCGGAACCGGCGCCACGCCCCAGCGCCGCAGCCGGGCGTTCAGCCGGTGGGCCTGCAGGGTCCGCATCGAGGCGCGCGTGTTGAAGGTGATGCTGAAGGAGATCGAGACCTCCGGGCCGTTTCGCACCCAGTGGGGCGAGGCGAACGGGACGTGAAGCGCGAGCCCCGGCCGGAGGTCGAAGGTGCGCGCCCTGCCCTGGAATTCGTCGCGCCAGCCGAGGTTGCGATGGGCCCCGCTCAAGAAGCGCTCGAGATCGGGCTCCGACACCACCAGCCGGTCGGCGCGGTCGAACACGCTCATGGTCTTGGTCCCGCGGATCTGGAGCAGGAAGTTCTCTTCCGGATCCATGTGGTAGGGCGTCACCGCGCCGGGCGAAGACACGAAGATGAAGGCGTGCGGATCGCGCATGCCCGCAGTCAGTCGGGCCGAGGCGGCTTTGACCTCGGCCAGGCAGTCATCGAGCAGCAGCCGGTACGCCGGATCGCGCTCGACGTGCTTCAACACCAGCCAGGAGCGGCATTCGGCAATGCGGCGGATGGTCTCTTCGGGCGAGAGGCCGTTGCGCGGCGTGCGCGCGGGGTCGAGGCCGACCGGCACTTCGCCCGCGTTGTACTCGACCTGCGAGGCCGGCAGCCGCCTCGACAGCTCGACCAGGCTGGGAAGCGTGAACAGCGTGTGCTGCGCGAGCCGATGCGGCACCAGAAACGGTGCCCGGGCGAACTGCGCGTTGAACGTGCCCTGATCGATTGCGAGACTCATCTTCAGCTCCGAAGGGTAGTGGCGGCGGGCATTCGCCGCAGGGTGCGCGACATCCAGTGCAGGAGCGGCAGCGACGAAACCATGAGCTCGCCCGCCGCGCGGCCGGTGGTGGTGACGAGGTCGGCGAGCCCGCGCCGGTCCAGCCACAGCCGGTTGACCATGAAGTGGTCCGGGTCGGCGCAGGAATCCATCCAGCGCAGCTCGGGCCGGGCGTGGAACCGGCGGACGTTCTCGAGCTCGAGCAGCGTGCCGGGCGAGAACTTCGCGTAGTCCTCGTCGTAGGCGATCTTGAAGGCGAACGAGCCCTCGCCGCTCAGGAAATTGCACTTCAGCGCGATCCAGCGCCCGGCGAGCCGCAGGCCGAGCATCATGAGGCGCCCGCGACGCGCCGCGGCGCGCGTCGCGCGTGCAAAGAACAGCCGTCCCGCGTCGCTCGAGCCGAGCGCGCTCGCGTTGCGCCCTTTCCAGCCGCGCGCCTCGAGCTCCATGAAATCCGCGATCCATTGCTCGGCGTCGGCGGCGTCCTGGAGCTCGACGTATTCCAGCTTGCCCGCTTCTGCGAGCCGCCGCTCGAGACGCTGCAATTCCTTCGCGCCCTTGCGCGACAAGGCTTCGACCAGGAAGGCGTCGCTGCCTGCGCGTGGCCGCATCAGCGCGCGCTCGAAACGGTAGGGCACGAAGCTGCGCCGCCCGCTTTCGGCAAGCGCTTCGGCGAGGGCGCGCCAGAACGGGCCGTCAGCGGAGACGGTGCCCCACCTGATCGCAGGAGCGCCGTCCGGATCGGCCTCGAGCCAGTCGAGAAAGGCGCCGAGACAGGCGCGCGCATGCCCCGCTCGTACGAGCGGCGTGCCGAGAAAGCAGTGCTTGTGCTGCCACAGCCTGGCGTGGGGAAACGGCAGCCCGTTGTAGCGGGCGGCGCGTTCCAGGGGGAAGAGACCGCAGAGGAGCGGCGGCGCGTTCCCCTGGTCGGCATAGACGAGCACGTAGCGGAGCTCCTTGCCGCGGCCGAACGAGTCGATCGCGGGGAGCAGCATCCAGGGCTCGTAGAACACGTTCGGCTCGAGGGCCGCTTCGGCGAGGTCGTTCCACGCCGCCATGTGACCCGCGAGCGTCGCGGGATGATCGAGCACGGTAATGCGCATCCGCCCCTCCAGCACCTATGCAGCGACCGGCGGCGCATGGGTGCGCGAGCGTGCGCCCATGCGGCGCTTCGCGCGATCGAGCAGCGGAAGCATCGCGACCCACATTGCGCCCACGGCGCCGAGCGCGATCAGCAGGTTGCGCAGGCCCGCGCCGCCGACGCCGCCTGGGGCCGCGACATCGCGGGTGTAGACCATGGCGTCACGCTCGCGCAGCGCGTCGGCGAGCGCGTCGTTCAAGCGTCCCTCGCGCGGCACTTGCCGGAACTCGACCAGCGTTACGCCGCTGCGCTCGAGCCAGTCGAGCAGCGCCGCAACGTGCCGCTGCGCGCCCTCGGCGCCGACGAGCGCCGTGTCAACGATCCAAGAGGGAAACCCCCACGTGCGCTCGCGTCGCAAGGCGAACAGCCCGCCGAGGGCGGCGGGGAGGTCGCTGCGCTCGGGGTCCCGCGCCCACGACAGGCAGCAGCGGAAACCGCCCCCGCCCGCCGCCTCCAGCAGGGCCAGCGTCATCGCCGGATCTTGGAGCGGGCTGGACTCGAGGGCGTGCCGCGCGAGCTCTTCCCACTGCGCGGAGATCCGAGCCAGGCTCGGCCGGTCGCGAACCAGTTCAACTGCTACATCGAGGGCCGAATCAGCCATGTGTTCGTACTTGGATGCTCGACATTGTGGTGAGCCGGGTGGAGCGTCGCCACCGCCCGGCATAGTCCGGACAGAGGTGGGCCGCTTGGCACCCGCCTTGCTTGGATGGTTCTTCTGCCATACCAAGGAGGCGCCATGGCCAAGACCGTCATCGGGCTCTTCGACAACCTCGGCGCGGCCCAGGCCGCGCTGCGCGAGCTCGCGGGAAGCGGTATCGCCGAGCAGGACATCGGCTTCATGGCCGATCAGCAGCATGAAGTCCCAAGCTCCGCGCACCTCAACGAAAGCGAAGGCGAAGGCGCCGACGACGCGCTCGGGATCGTGATCACGGTGGCTGCCGACCAGGCGCCCGCCGCGGAGCGGGCGCGTGCAATCCTGGAGCGCCACGGCGCTCAGGACATCGACGAGCGCGATGTCGAATGGAAAAAGCAGGGCTGGAAAGGCCGGTTCGACGCCGGGTAACCGGTTTTCGCCCGTGCTGGCCGGATATCCTGTATAACGGAGGGAGAATCCGCTCCAAGAGGCGGCCGGGCTAGCGGCCGCATCCCAGCAAAGCCCGGGATACCGGGCTTTTTCGTTTCGGCAAGGACTGCATGGACAAGCGTAAGGCGTGGCGCGCGCAGGAACAGGCCCTTATCGAGCGCTGGAATGCGACCGCCACGCGGCAGCGCGAGCTGCAGGCAGAGATCGCGCGCCAGAGCGACGCCGGCGGCGCGCCGAGCGCGCAGCTGCTCCTCGATGCCGAGCGTTCGCGTTCCGAAATGGAAACGGTCAGGCGCGAGGTCGCGCGGATGAAGGTGCAGTTCTCACAAGGAAAACGGTACTGATGAGCATCCCCGTCGTCGAAGGCAGGCGCTTCAGGCTCGGCAAGTACGAGGTGGTTGGAAAGCCGATTCCGCAGTCCGCGCACATGCTGCGCTACACGGTGTTCGTCGACGGTATCCGGATCGGCGCGCTCGCCAGCGTGCCGACCGAGTCGGACTGCCGGTTTCTCGAGCATCCCCCGGCGGTTCCGCCGCTCAAGATCTACTCGGTCATCTACCGGCCCGGGCGCCCGAAGAAGGGCACCGTGCGGCCCACCGACAAGGCGCTCGCGCCCCCGGTCCTCGAGCTGCCGCATGAAATCGAGCTGCCGCGCCGCGATAGCGAGTAAAGCCTAGGCGGCGAGCACGCGCTCGACGAAGGCCGCGGCCTTCCTGCGATACATCCGCCGCCCCAGCTTCAACGCCTTCTTCTGCAGCTTGGCGCGCCGCGCCTCGATGCGCGCGATGAGCTCGCGTTGCGCCTTCGAGCGTGCCGGCAGCGCGGCGAGCTTCGCCTCCAGCATCGCGAGATCGTGATCGTCCCCCAGCCGCTCGGCGACCGCGCCGGCGCGCCTTTCGAGCTTCCTCAAGCCGCGCGACCCGCCGTCGGCCACCACCGCGAGCGCCTGCTGCAGGTATTTCACCTGCTTGCGCGACTCGTGCAGCGACTCGGTGGTGCCCGCGGCGCGCGCCCTCTTCAGCGCCCTGCGCCCCTTGCGGTAGACGCGCTCGAGGCCCGCGCGCAGCACCGGCGTGTCCTCCAGCGGAAAGCGCCAGTATTCCGCGCGCTCGCCTGCATCCTGCAGTGAGTGCGCGATGCCGGCGAGCCTGTGGCCGCGCAGCAGCGCCTCGCGCGCGCGGCGGCGCTCCGCGTGGAGCGCGCGCCGCAGCTCGAGCAGCCGCGTGCGCCGCGCCGGCTTCTTCTCGCTTTCGAGCAGCTCGCGCACGACTTCGAGCGCCACGGTAGCGTCGCGCACGCTCGCGAGCGGACGCGCGGCATCGCGCAGCTCGAGATTCTCGCGGGCATACGCCGCCTCGCCGACCACCTCGCGCAGCAGGCGCAGCGCCCCGCGCGCGCGCTTGAGGTCCTTGCGTACCTCGTGCATCGTGTCATCGCTCGGCCGGCTCCGCTGCCACAGCGCCTGCAGGGCGCCGGCGATCTCGTCGCACATCGCCGCGCGCACCGCCGTGCTAATCGGTTTCATCGGGCGCACCGCCGGCGCTCGCCAGGTCTTCCTGCTTCACTTTCTCGGTGTTGAACTTGCCGGCGCGCTCGCGCATCGTCTTCAGCACGTCCTCGAGCGGCGGCGGCTCGCCCTGCATCCAGCGCAGCGGATTGATGCGCGCGATGACGAAGGCGCGCAGGTAGGGGCTCACGAAGCCCCGCGCCTTGAGCTTCGCGATCACCGCGGCGACGCGCTCGTCGAGGTCCATGAGCAGACTGGCGTGCCGCTCGTGGTCTTTGACTGCTTTACCCAGGGAATCGCCGGAAAATCGTTCGAGCCGCCGCACCACCGGGTTGTAGGCCCCGCCGGCGAACTTGCCGTTGCGCTCGTAGCACATGCCCAGGGTGACGAGCGAAGCTTCCTCGAGGTAGTAGGCGAACTGCGTCTCGGGGCGCTTCGGATCCTCGTCGATCAGGCCGCGGTAGATCCGGATCACTTCGAGCGACTTCTCGCGCAGGTTGTGCGCCTTCTCGGTGTTCAGGGCCAGGATCTGCCACGCGATCTCGCGCTTGGGCACCACGAGCGCCGTGATGGCGCGGGCACCCAGTCGGCGCATGGCCATGAGGCGGTGCATCCCGTTCGGCGTCCAGAAGCCCTTTTCAGGAGCGGTGACGGCGATGATCGGATCCAGGAACATGCCTGTGCGGTCTAGAACGTCGGCGAGCCGGCGGTGGTGCGCCTGCGAGAGATCGCGCTGGAACGGCGTGGGCTCGACGCTCTCGATGGGCAGGATCGCCACCAGGACCGGCTCGCGGCCGAGCGGATCGTGGTAGGACCCGAGGAGCTGGCCGCCCACGCTCTCCACGCGCCGCGCGGCCTCCTCCGCCGCGCCGCTCAGGGTCTCGAGCCGCGACTCCGCCGGTGCGAGGCCGCGCGTTCCGGGCTTCGCTTTCCTCGGCCGGCGCTTGGCCGGTGCGCGCTTCAGGCCTGACTTCGCTTTCGCCATGGCCGATTCTAGTAACAACACCCACGTTGATGCGGCACAGTGTCGCATCGCGGCGCGGGCCATGGTGCCAAACTACCAATGGCAGGTGGCAGCGGTTCACGGATTCGTAACACACCGGCGCGTACACTGAAGACGCATGGCGTCCATACGGCAATGGTTCAGGCACCAGCGGCTGCAGCTTGGCGAGTGGCTCTACTGGCGCCGGCAGGCCGAGGCGCGCACAAGAAAAGCGGGCCTTCCATCGCGCTCCGCTGACATCCGCTCCAAGGCCCCCTGACCCCGGCGTTTAGCGCAGGGCGCTGAAAAACTCGAGGATCTCGTGCGCGAGCAGCTCGGGCTGCTCGAGCGCCGCAAAATGGCCGCCGCGCGGCATCGCCGTCCAGCGCCGGATGTCGGTGTAGGTGCGCGCCGCAACGGACCGCGGCGGCCGCAGGATCTCCTTCGGGAACTCTGCGTAGCCGGTGGGGACATCGACCGTTTTTCCCTCGGGGATCGGCCAGGGGCCGTGCATGCGCGCGTAATAGGGCCAGAACGAGGAGCCGATCGCGCCGGTGAACCAGTAGAGCGCGACGTTGGCGAGAAGGTCGTCGCGGCTCACCGCGTTGTCGATCACTCCGCCGCAGTCGCTCCACTTCCAGAACTTCTCCGCGATCCACGCGGCAAGCCCCGCCGGCGAATCGGTGAGCGCGAAGGCGAGCGTCTGCGGCCGGGTTCCCTGGATCCACTGGTAGCCGGTCTCCTCCTTCAACCAATGGGCGAGCTGCGTCAGGTAGGAAGCCTCTTCCTCATTCTCAGAAGAGATTTTTGGGTCACGCCTAACGGCAAGCAGGTTGAGGTGGATGCCGATCAGCTTCTCCGGGTGACGCCAGCCGAGCACCGAGCTGACGAACGCTCCCCAGTCGCCCCCCTGCGCGGCAAAACGCCGGTAGCCGAGCACGTCCGTCATGAGCTCGGCAAAGAGGTCGGCGATCTCTTCCACCGCGAAGCGCTTCTGCCCTGGACGGAACGAGAGCGTGTAGCCCGGGAGCGAAGGCGCAACCACCGTGAAGCGCTCGGTGAGGAGCGGGATCAGGCGGCGGAACTCGACGATCGATCCCGGCCAGCCGTGCGAGAGCAGCAGCGGGATCGGCCGCGGCCCCCGTCCGGGCTCGTGGATGAAGTGAAGCTCGATCCCGCCCAGCGGCACGGTGAACTGCCTGAAGCGGTTGAGGCTCGCCTCCTGCGCGCGCCAGTCGAACCCGCTGCGCCAGTAGGCGACGAGCGCCTCCATGTACGCGCGGCTGGTGCCGGTCGCCCAGGGCTCGAGCGGCGGCTCGTCCGGCAGGCGCGTGCGCGCAAGGCGCCCGCGCAAGTCCTCGAGCGCGGCGTCGGGGATGTTCAGGCGAAACGGCGTGGGCTCGCGGCGCATCCGTCCCTTAGTATCGTCGAAAGTATCTTCGAAATCCGTCAGGAGATCCCATGATCGACCTCTACGCGGCACCGACCTCGAACAGCATGCGCGCCCGCATGGCGCTCGAGGAATGCGGACTCGCCTACACCTTCCACCCGGTCGCGCTCGAGAAGGGGGAGCACAAGACGCCGCAATTCCTCGCGCTGAATCCGAACGCGCAGGTCCCGGTGATCGTCGACCCCGACGGCCCGGGGGGCAAGCCGATCACCCTGTCGCAGTCGAGCGCCATCCTCATCTACTGCGCGGAGAAGTCCGGGAAGCTCATGCCCAAGGAGGGCGCGGCACGCGCCGCGATGTGGCAGGCGCTGATGAGCGGCTCGACCGACATCACCCCGACCATCGGCTCGATCTTCGCGGTGCAGCGCTCGAGGGAGCCGCACGCCCCGACCGCGGCGATGTTCAAGGATCGCTTCCGGCAATACCTGAAGGTCTGGGATGCCGCGCTCGGCGCTCAGAAGTACGCGGCCGGCGCCGAGATGACCATCGCCGACATCTCGCTCTACGCCGGCTGGGTGCGGATCAAGGGCGCCTCGCCCGACGTGTGCGAGGGTCTGGCGAACCTCGAGCGCTGGGCGAAGGAGATGGCCGCGCGCCCGGCGATGCAGCGCGCGACGAAATTCTGACGCCTTCAGTTGCGTTCCGGCGGCAGCGCAATCCGCGGCAGCCAGGAGAGCCACTCGTCCTTCGGCTTGTCGTACAGGAAAAACACCGTGCCGGGCTTGACGCGCGGCGCCTTCTCGCTCGGCGTGGCGAACTCGATGCCGCCGGTGGCAATGGCGCGCAGCGATTCGATGTCGACCTCGATTCCCTTGAGCAGGCCGCCGCGCACGTTGACACCGCTCGTGTCCCAGAACACCGAGCCCTGGCGCACCAGCCCGGCGTAGCGCTCGTAGATGAGCACGTGCACGTCGGCCGAGGTCGCGTTCGGGGAGAGGTCGACGTTCTGCACCACGCCGACCTCCACCCCGCGGTAATGCACCGGCGTGTTGGCGCGGATCGACCGCGGCCGCTCGGCGCGCAGCACGAGCTTGAGCCCGGACATGCCCAGGCCGACCGGAGCGGAGTCGAGCCCGGCGAATTCGTACGCCTTGGGCGCGTCCTCGCTTCGCGGCGGCAGCACCTGGATCTCCGGCCCGGTGAGCACCGTGTTGAGACCCTGCACGTTGCCGAAGCCGACCTGCGGCCGCACGATCCAGAACACCGCGCCCTCGCGCGCGACGGCGTTGGCGGCGGCGCGCTGGAGACGCGTGCGCACGAGCACGTGCTTGTGGTCGCGGCTGAGCTCCACCCCGCTCACCTCGCCGATCACCACGCCGCGGTACTTCACCGGCGTGATACCCACCCGCAGGCCGCCACCGTCGCTGAAGCTGATCGTGAGCTCGGGGCCGCGCTCCTGGTAGCGCTGCCAGATGAGAACCCCGGCGACCGCCGCCGCGACGAGCGGAACCAGCCATGCGAAATTGAACAGCCGGCGCCGGCGCAGCCGCGCCTTGGGCAGCTCTTCGCCGGTCATGCCCGGCGCCCCCCGCGGCGATCCCCTCGGTGATCCCAGATGGTGCGCGGATCGAAGCTCGCAGAGGCAAGCATGGTGAGCACCACCACCGCGGTGAAGGCGATGAGCCCCGGTCCCGGCAGGATGGTGGCGATCTGGCCGAGCTTCACCAGCGCAACGAGAACTGCCAGCAGGAAGACGTCGAGCATCGCCCAGGGGCCGACGACGTCGATGAAGCGATAGATGCGCGTGCGGCTGCGCAGGCGCCGCCCCAGGCCGAAGCGCGCGCTGATCACGAGGTACAGCAGCCCGGCGAGCTTGAGGATCGGGACCGCGATGCTCGCGAGGAATACGATGAGCGCGACGAAGTATTGGCTGGACTGCGCGAGGCTCACCACGCCATCCCACACCGTGCTCTCACTGTAGGCACCGTAGAAATGCATGCGCAGGATCGGATAGATGTTGGCCGGGACGTAGAGGATCAGCGCCGCGACGGCGAGCGCCGCCGTGACCTGCAGGCTGCCGTGCGGTCCCTCGCTCACCGTCGAGCCGCAGCGCGGGCACTCGGCGCCCTGTCCGCGCGCCGGCGGCTCGACCTGAAGGGTGAGGCCGCAGGTGGGGCAGCAGAGGACGTCCGGTCGGACCATCCCCGTCTTCCAGCAACTTACAGACCACCGCCCCGGCCATGACCCCCCCGCGCTCCTTCGCCGCCCTGCGCCAGCCGAGGTTCCGCCTGTTCTTCGTCGGGGTGGCCTCGGTGATGATGGCCGACGCGATCGAGCACGTGATCAGCTACTGGGTCATGTTCCAGAAGTTCCATTCGCCCACGCTCGCCGGCTTCGCCATCGTTTCGCACTGGCTGCCGTTTCTCCTGTTCTCGGTCTACAGCGGCGCCGCGGCCGACCGGTACGATCCGCGCCGCATCATCCAGATCGGGATGGCGCTCTTCATGGCGGCCTCGATCGCATGGGGCGTGCTCTTTCTCACCGACACGCTGCAGATGTGGCATGCCGCGGTGCTGCTTATCGTGCACGGCTGCGCCGGGGCCACCTGGGGTCCGTCGGCGCAGGTGCTGATCCATCACATGGTCGAGCCGCCGACGCTGCCGAGCGCGGTGCGGCTCACGGCGACCGCGCGCTGGGCAGGCCTGATGCTCGGCCCGGCGGCCGGAGCGCCGCTCCTCCTCCTGCTCGGCCCGACCTACGGCATCCTCGTGAACGCGCTCATCTATCTGCCGTTTCTGCTGTGGGTGCGCACGATCCCGTTCAGCCGCAAGGCCACGCCGCCGCCGCTGCGCGGCTTCGGCGACGTTGCCGCGGCAGCGCGCGTCGTCGCGGGAAACCGGGTGCTGCTCTCGATGACGCTGCTCGCGGGCTGCGCTTCGCTCCTCGTGGGCAACGCCTACCACGCGCAACTTCCGGAATTCGCGCGCGATTTCGGCCACATCGGTGCCGATGTCACCTACAGCATGCTGTTTGCCGCCGACGCGCTCGGCGCGCTGACCGCGGGGCTCGTGCTCGAGAGCCGCGGCCTGCTGGCGGCACGGGTGCGCACGGCCTTCGTGCTCGCGGTCCTCTGGTGCCTCGCCATCGGCTCGTTCGCGCTCGCGGCGTCCTATCCCCTCGCGCTCGCGCTGCTCTTCGCCGCCGGCTTCCTCGAGCTGTCGTTCTACGCCATGGCGCAGACCCTCGTCCAGCTGCACGCGCCGGCGGAGATGCGCGGCCGGGTGATCGGCGTCTTCATCATGTCGGCCATGGGGTTGCGCGCGTTCAGCGGGATCACGGTCGGGGTCGGCGGAAGCCTGATCGGCATCCACTGGTCGCTCGCGATCAGCGCGGGCGTGCTGTTCGCCCTGCTCGCCTTCGGTCTCGCACTTGCGACAAGATGGCGCTCTTGAGCACCGATCTCGAGGCCGCATCGAAGCTCGCCCAGGCCGGACGGTTCGCCGACGCCACGGGGCTTTACCGCAAATTCCTCGCGAAGGATCCGGACCATCCCGAAGCGAACCATTTCCTCGGCGTCTGCCTCGCGCGCAGCGGCCGCCGCGACGAAGGTCTGCCGTTCATCGAGCGCTCGGTGCGCCTCGCGCCGGCGAACACGCTCTACAGGCAGAACCTCGGCCTCCTGCTCGCCGAGGCAGGCAAGCCGGCGGCCGCCGCGGCGCAGTTCCAGGATATCCTGGCGCTCGAGCCCGGCAACGCCACCGTGCACAACTATCTCGGCATGGCGCGCCAGAAGCTCGGCCGCCTCGACGAGGCGCTCGCCTCCTACGGGGAAGCGCTGCGCCTGCGGCCGGGCGACGCGTCCGCGGCCAACAACCTCGGCTACTGCCTGCTCGAGCGAGGCGACGTCGAAGGCGCGCTCCATGCGCTGCGCCGCTCGCTCGCGGCCCACGCCACGAACGCGATAGCGCACAACAACCTCGGTAACGCCTTGCGCACCCGGGGCGACCTGCAAGGCGCGCTGCAGAGCTACCGCAGCGCGCTCGCGCTCGCGCCGCAATCCGCGGACGTGCGCCACAACCTCGCCCTGACGCTGCGCGATCTCGGCGATCCGCAGGCCGCCCTCGAGGCCGCGCGCGCGGCGGTGCGCTGCGATCCGGCGCACCGCGCCGCGTGGCAGGTCTTCGTCGAAGTGCTGGCGGCGATGCGCTTCACCGCATGGAACGCGGATCTCGCGGCCGACTGCGAGCGTCTTCTGTCCGAGAACGAAGTCGATGTCCAGCCGGGCGCCGAGGCGATCCTGAGCCTCGTGCGCACGGGGCCGCGCGGAGGGCTCTTTCTGCTGCTGCTCGAGCATGCGCTGGTCGCCGACGAGGCCTTCGAGCGCGAGATGACCGCGCTGCGCCGCGAGACGCTCGCAGCGCCGTCGCTCGAGCTGTGCTGCGCGCTCGCGCAGCAATGCTTCCTGAACGAGTACGTGTGGACCGACACCGACGCGGAAGCCACGCTCGTCTCGGAGCTCGAGCGCTCGGCGAAAACGCCGCTCGAGCTCGCCGCGCTCGCCATGTATCGCTCACCGGCCGGGCATGAGAAGCCCTCCGGCGGCGGCGGTGCGTTCGCGCGCATGTGGCGCCGCCTGGTGGAGGAGCCGGCCATCGAGCGTTCGCTGACGATCGCCTCGCTCACGCGGGTACGCGACGAGGTGTCGCGCCGGGTGCAGGCCCAGTACGAGACCAACCCGTACCCGCGCTGGCAGCGCGTGCCGGTGCCGGGTGCCTTCCCGCTGCCCCGCATGCTGCGCTCGCTCTTTCCGCACGCCGACCCGGCGAAGCTCGCCGCGCCCGACGCGCCGGAGATTCTCGTCGCCGGCTGCGGAACCGGGCGCCACGCCGCGATTACCGCGCAGCTCCAGCCGCACGGCCGCGTGCTCGCGGTCGACCTCAGCCGCGCAAGCCTCGCCTATGCGATGCGGCGCTGCGCCGAGCTCGGGCTCGCCAACCTGCGCTTCGCCCAGGCCGACCTGCTCGAGCTCGGCTCGCTCGAGGAGCGCTTCGACCTGATCGAGTGCAGCGGCGTGCTGCATCACATGCGCGAGCCCTTGGAGGGCTGGCGCGTGCTGGTCTCGCTGCTCAAGAGCGGCGGCTTCATGAAGCTCGGCCTGTACTCGGAAGCAGCCCGCCGAAACATCGTCGCCGCTCGTGAAGTGGTCAAGGGGCTATCGGTGACCGAGGCGAGGCGACGCATCTTCGAGCTTCCGGCGAACCACCCTGCGCGCGCCGTGACCTCGTTGCGCGACTTCTACAGCGCTTCGGGCGCACGCGATCTGGTCCTGCACGTGCAGGAGCATCGCTTCACGATTCCGCGGCTCGCCTCGGCGATCGCCGGGCTCGGCGTCGAGTTCCTCGGCTTCGAGCTGCCGGGGAAGAAGCTCGCGCTGTCGCTGGAGCAGTGGGACGCCTACGAGACCGCAAACTCCGGCACCTTCGCCTCGATGTACCAGTTCTGGATCCGCAAGCCCTGAGGAGAGACCCATGAAGGAATGGAACACCGGCCTGATGGCCCACCTGGGAATGCGCTTCGTCGAGCTCGGGCCCGACAGAGTGGTCGCCGAGCTCGACGTGCGCAGCGAGCTCGCCACCGTGGGCGGCGCGCTCCACGGCGGCACGCTGATGGCGCTCGCCGACACCGTCGGCGCGGCCGGCACCGCGGCGATGGGGCTGCGCACCGCGACGCTCGAGTCGAAGACCAACTTCTTCTCCGCCGCGCTGCAGGGAAAGATCCGCGCCGAGTCCATGGCGCTGCACAAGGGCAAGCGCACCCACGTATGGCAGACGCGGGTCACCGACGAAAGCGGCCGGCTCCTCTCGCTCACCATCCAGACCCAGATGATCCTGTGAACGGCGTGCTGGCCGCGGTCGTTTCGAGCGCGCTCGGCGGCTCGGCCGCGGCGCTCACGCGCTACGCCATCGGCGCGTCCGACCCGGTGACCCTCGCGGCGTTTCGCTTCGGCATCGGCTTTCTGCTGATCCTGCCGCTAGCGCTCGTCTCGCGAGCCAGGTTTCCGCGCGGCGCCGACCGGCTCGCGGTCGGCGCGCTCGGCGTGCTCTTCTTCGCGGTGTTCTTCTTCATGTACAACATCGCGATGAGCCTCACGAGCGCGGCGCGCGGCTCCCTTGCGCTGTCGGTGCTGCCGCTCACCACGATGCTCGCCGCGGCGCTCCTCGGCCGCGAAGAGCTCACGCGGCGCAAGACCTGCGGCGTGCTGATCGCGATTGCCGGCGTGGCGGTCGCGCTCTCCGCGGGGCTCGCCGACGCGCCCGCGGGCGCCTGGCGCGGCGACCTGATCATGGCCGGGGCGACCATCTGCATGGCGCTCTACAACGTCTGGTCGCGGCCGCTCATGGCGCGCTCGAGCATGCTCGGGTTCCTCGCCGCCGGCATGGGCTGCGGGGCCGCGGCGAGCGTACTCACCGCCTGGGCCGCGGGCGGCCTCGCGGCGACGCGCGAGTTCGCTCCGGCGCAGTGGATCGCGGTGCTCTGCCTCGGCGTGTTCGGCGGCGCGGCGGCGTTTTACCTCTGGGTGTACGCGCTCGAAAGAACCACGCCGACGCGGGTGGCGAACACGATGACGGTGAACCCGATCGCCGCGTCGCTCCTCGCCGCGGCGCTGATCGGCGAGCCGCTCGGCGTGCACCTTGCGTTCGGCGTCGCCGCGGTCGGCGCCGGGATCTGGCTCGCCTCCTCGGCGCCCGCGGCGCGATAGACTGATCAGGCGATGCCTCCAGCAAGCAAAGCGGCCAGCTTCGATCTCCAGGGCCATCGCGGCGCGCGCGGCCACGCGCCCGAGAACACGTTGCCGGGCTTCGAGCGCGCGCTCGCATTCGGCGTCGCCACATTCGAGCTGGACGTCGGCGTGAGCCGCGACGGCGTGGTGGTGATCCACCACGACCGCAGGCTCAATCCCGACCTCGCGCGCGGGCCCGACGGCCGCTGGGTCGCCGCGCCGGCGCCGCTCATCCGCGAGCTCGACTTCGACGAACTGCAGCGCTACGACGTCGGCCGCATCCGCCCGGGCTCGGAATACGCGCGCCGCTTCCCGCAGCAGCAGCCGATCGACGGCGCCCGCATTCCGGCGCTGAGCGAGCTTCTCGAGCGCCACCGGACCGGGACCGTACGCTTCAACATCGAGCTGAAATTGCTTCCGGAGGCGGCTGACGAAACCCTGGCGCCCGAGCCCTTCGCCGGGGCCGTGGTGGCAGTGGTGCACAAGGCCGGCATGGAACCGCGCTGCACCCTCCAGAGCTTCGACTGGCGGGCGGTCAAGGCGGTCGAGCGCGAAGCGCCCGGGATCGCCACCGCTTACCTGACCGAGCAGGAGGACTCCGATCCGCGCAAGCTCGCCGCCGCCGGCGCGCGCACCTGGTCCCCGGACTTTCGGGCGCTGACCCCGGAGACCTGCGCTGTCGCGCGGGGGCTCGGGCTCAGGGTGATTCCCTGGACCGTCAACGAGCCCGGCGATATCCGGCGTGTGCTCGGGCTCGGTGTGGACGGCATCATCAGCGACTACCCCGACCGGGTGAAGAAAGCGCTCTAGATTCGAAAGCGATCACCGTGATGATTCGGCCCACGGTATCCTGAGCCCGGATGCCCCCGGTCACGCTCAACCTGATCATCGCCAACGTGGCGGTGTTCCTGCTGGAGGCAGCCGGGATGCCGCTCTTCGAGTGGTTCGCGCTGTGGCCGCCGCACGGCTCGCTGTCGCAAGCGCCTGACTTCGCGCCCTGGCAGCTCGTCACCTACAGCTTCCTGCACGGCAATGTCCCGCACATCTTCTTCAACATGTTCGCGCTGTACATGTTCGGCTCGGACGTGGAGCGCCTGTTCGGGTCGCGCTTCTTCACCGCGTACTATTTCGTTAGCGTGCTCGCCGCGGCGATCTCACACCTCGTGGTCACCACCTGGATGGGCGCGGAGCCTGCGCCGACGGTCGGCGCCTCGGGCGGCATCTATGGCGTGCTGCTCGCCTATGGCCTTTACTTCCCCCACCGCCAGGTGATGCTGCTCATTCCGCCGATTCCCATGAGCGCGCGCATGCTGGTGGTGGTGTACGCGGTGCTCGAGCTGGTCCTCGGCGTCACGGGCACCGCCGCCGGCGTCGCCCACTTCGCGCACCTGGGCGGGATGCTCGGGGGCTATCTTATGATTCGCTATCGCCGCGGCTTCGGGAACTCAAGATGAAAAATCCCAACGTCATTGCCCTTGAAGAGCACTACTACGACCCGGAAGTCGCCAAGCACTTCCAGCAGGGCGGTCCCGAAAGCCGGTTGCCGGAGCTGCGCAACCGGCTCTTCGACGTGGGCGAGGGGCGGATCCGCGAGATGGACGAGGCGGGCATCGACGTGCAGGTGCTGTCGCATGCCGCGCCCGCGACGCAACGCATGGATGCCGAGACCGCGGTGCCGCTGGCGCGCAAGGCGAACGATCGCCTGCTCGAGATCATCCGCGCCTCGAACGGAAGGTTCGAGGGCTTCGCCGCGCTCCCTACCGCCGATCCGGCGCGCGCCGCGGACGAACTCGAGCGCACCGTGACGCGAATGGGATTCAGAGGCGCGATGATCCACGGCCTGTCGAACGGGCAGTGGCTGGACGACAAGCGCTTCTGGCCGATTTTCGAGCGCGCGCAGGCGCTCGACGTCCCGGTATACATGCATCCCGCGATCCCGCACCCCGCCGTGGCCGAGGTCTATTACAAGGATTACCTCAAGGAGTTTCCCGCATTCCTCACCGCGGGGTGGGGCTTCACCGTCGAGACCGCGACCCAGGCGATCCGCATGGTGCTCTCGGGCATGTTCGAGGCCTATCCGCGGCTGAAGATCATCCTGGGGCATCTGGGCGAGGGGCTGCCCTTCTCGCTCTGGCGCATCGACATGACCCTCGCGCGCCAGGGCAACCGCAGCTCGTCCTTCCGCGACACTTTCCGCGAGCACTTCTGGATCACGACCAGCGGCAACTTCTCGACCGCGGCGCTGCTGTGCTCGGTGATGGAGATGGGCGCCGACCGGATCCTGTTCTCGGTCGACTATCCCTTCGTGCTCAACCCCCCGGGCGTGAACTGGATGCGCGACATCCCGTTCGGTCCCGAGGACCGGGCGAAGATCTACGGCGGCAACGCGCGGCGGCTGCTCCGCCTCTAGCTTCGGGAATATAGCTTGCAGGACCGGCGTTTGCAGGACAGCTTGCGAAAGGATATGCCCATGCTCAGACCCCTCCTCGCAGCGTTCGCGGCGCTCGCGCTCGGCCCCGCCGCCTTCGCGCAAACGACGAGCGTCCCGCCCAGAATGGCGAGCTTCTCTCCGGGCACGCCGAGCGTCTCTCCCGGGAGTACAACCTTCTCCCCGTCGACGCAGCAGGTGCAATTCGTCGCCCCGCAGCTCATTCCGTTTGCCGGCTCGACCGGCAACTTCGAGAGCCTCGTGACCGGCCTCACCACCGGGACGGCGGTGACGCTCGCCACCGTGGGCGCCGACGGATCGCTCCAGATCGTCACCTTCACCCCGGTCACCGCGGTGCCGCCAGGCGACGCGGCGCGCCTGCTCGAAGCGGCGCGCCAGAACCTGATCTCGCGCGGCGTCGCGGCGCCGACCGGTGCGCAGATCGCGGCTTCGCTCATGGGTGGAACCATCACCACGGTTTCCGGTACGAGCGCGCTCAACGGCGTGCTCACTGGGACGAGCAGCTCGCCTACTCCGGTCCTGGTGCGCACCGACGCCGGCGCGCTTCAGAACGGCGTGGCGAACTCGAACATCACTCCGGCGCAGCTCGCCGCCGTGCGCAATGCTCTCGCTACCGGGACCGGCACCACGCTCACCGCGGCCGGGGCGAGACAGAACGTCGTGTTTCCCCCCACCGGGGTCCGTCTGAGCGACTTCGAGGTGAACCAGGCCCTCCAGCTCGCCGGCACCCTCCTCGCCCAGCAGGGCGTGCTCAATCCGACCGCCGACCAGCTTCGCGTGGCTCTTTTCGGCGGCACGCTCGTCGGCACGAACGGCGCCGCCTTCCCGCTTCAGGGCGTGCTCCAGGGCCCGTTGCGCAACACGAGCAGCAGCAGCGCCGGCCTCACCAGCGTTTCGCCGTTGAACAACACCAGCAACTCGTCGGTCGCCGGGACCAGCAACTCGTCGGTCGCGGGCACCAGCAATTCGCCCGTCGCGGGAAGCGCGGGCGCTTCCTCGGCCGGCGGCACGAGCACCGCAACGCCGTTCGTGCTGCGCGGAGCCACCGCGCCGGCGCGCGCCGGCCGGTAACACGACCCGCCGGGGGAGCGCCCGCGTGCTGCGCGTCCTGCTCCTCTGGCTTTTCTGCGGTTCGGCGCTCGCGCAGGCGTTCCCGGCCAAGCCGGTCCGCATCGTCGTAGGCTTTCCGCCGGGCGGCTCGGGCGACTTTCTCACCCGGCTCATCGCCGATGAGATGGCGAAGGACCTGGGCGTCGCGGTGGTCGCCGACAACCGCCCGGGCGCGGGCGGCAACATCGCCGCGGAGATCGTGGCCAAGGCCGGCGCGGACGGCTACACGCTCGTCAATTCGCCGCACCACGCGATCAACATCGCGCTCTACAAGAGCACGAACTACCAGGAAAAGGATTTCGCCGCCGTATGCCGCGTGGCCACCGGGGCGACCGTGCTGGTGGTGAACAATAACCAGCCGTTCAACAGCCTGCGCGAGCTCATCGACCATGCGCGGCAGAACCCGGGCAGGCTTTTCAACGCGTCGGCGGGCTTCGGCTCGGCGCCGCACCTTGCCGCGGTTCTCTTCGAGACGGTCGCCGGCGTAAAGCTCACCTCGGTGCAGTACAAGGGCGGCGGCCCCGCCGCGCAATCGCTCCTCGCCGGCGACACGCAGATGATGTTCGCGACCTCGCCCACCGTGATGGGTTTCATCCGCGCCGGCCGCATGAAGCCGCTCACGATCTCCACGCGGCATGCCTCGCCCTCGATTCCCGGCATCCCGGGCGCCGAGGAGGCCGGCCTTCCCGGCTACCATTACACCTTCTGGTTCGGCCTCTATGCCCCGGCCGGCACTCCCGGGCCGGTGCTGCGCAGGCTGCACGAAGCCGCGGCGAGAGGTCTGGCAAAACAGGAGACCCGGGAAAAAATTGCAGCGCAGGGGATGGACGCGACGCCATCGGCTTCGCCGGAGGCGTTCGAGGCCGAGTTGCGCGCCGAGGCGCCGATGTGGCGCAACCTGGTGCGCGATTCCGGCGCGAAGATCGAGTAAAAGTCGGCACGCCAATTCAGGCACACAATTTGCAAGCAGCGCGGTCTATGGGCAGCGTCCTCTTTCTGCACCGGGGCCTGCAGCGCAAGGAAGCATCCCTTATCGCAGCGACGGAACGCCCGGAAAGCATCCTCCGGCCGGGCCATAACGCTTTCGCGGTCGCACGCGCCGAGCGCCTCTCCGTGCTGGTCGACGCGGAGGTGTACTTCCGGGCGTTCCATCGTGCGGCCTTGCGAGCGAAGCGCTCGATCACGATTCTCGGCTGGGACTTCAACAGCCAGACGCGCCTGCACTTCGACCCGGTGCCCGACGGCGGCCCCCCGGCGCTCCTGGGCGATTTCCTCAATTACCTCGTGCGGCGCAAGCGCGGCCTGCACGTGAACGTACTGAATTGGGACTACCCGATGGTGTTCGGCGCGGACCGGGAATTCCCGCCGCTGTACGGCTTCGGCTGGAAGCCTTCGCGCCGTGTGCGCCTGCGGTACGACGACACCCATCCGGTGGCGGGCTCGCAGCACCAGAAGATCGTCCTGATCGACGACGCGCTCGCCTTCGTCGGCGGCATCGACCTCACGGTGCGGCGCTGGGACTCGAGCGAGCACGCGCCCGACGACCCGCGCCGTGTCGCCTACGGCAAGCCCTACCCGCCTTTCCACGACCTCATGGTGGCGCTCGACGGCGAGGCGGCGCAGGCGCTTGCCCAGGTCGCGCGCGAGCGCTGGCGCCTCGCGACCGGACGCACGCTGAAGGCGGTGTCGGTGGACAACGATCCCTGGCCGCCGGCGCTCGACCCCGACCTGCGCGGCGTCGAGGTCGGCATCGCGCGCACCATGCCGCCGCGCGACGACGCGCCGGCCGTGCGCGAAGTGGAGCAGCTTTACCTCGACCAGATCGCCACGGCGCGGCGCGAGATCTACATCGAGAACCAGTATTTCACCTCGCCGCTCATCGCCGCCGCGCTCGAGAAGCGCCTGGCGGAAGCCGACGGCCCCGAGGTCGTGCTGGTGCTGCGGCTGCTGAGCCACGGCTGGCTCGAAGAAGCGACCATGCACGTGCTGCGCACGCGCCTCATCCAGCGGCTGAAGAAAGCCGACCGCCACGGGCGCCTCCACATCTACTACCCGCACATCCCCGGCCTTGGCGAGAGCTCCTGCCTCGACGTGCATTCCAAGGTGATGGTGGTCGACGACCGCCAGCTGCGCGTCGGCTCGGCGAATCTCTGCAAGCGCTCGATGGGCATGGATACCGAGTGCGACGTTCTGGTCGAGTCGCGCGGCGGGGCCGAGGTCGCCACGGTGATCCGCGGACTGCGCGACCGCCTGGTCGCCGAGCACTTGGGCGTGGCGCCCGCGCGGTTCCGGGAAGCGCACGACCGGACCGGATCGCTGCACGGGGCGATCGCGGAGCTGCGCGGCGACGGACGCACGCTGCGCGAGCTCGACGAGATGAAGGAGTGGCCCGAGGCCCTGGTGAGCATCGCCTCGGTGGCCGACCCGGGCGAGCCGATCGCGCTCGACTTTCTGTCGACCGACCGGGTCTCGGCGTCCAACCAGGAGCACGGCCGTCCGGCGTGGGGCCGGCTGGTGCTGTTCGCCGCAGTGATCGCCGCGCTGGCCGCGGTGTGGCGCTATACCCCGCTCGCCGAGATCGCCAGCGCCGAGCGCGTTATCGACTGGGCGAAGGCGTTTGGCGCCACATGGTGGGCGCCGATCGTCGTGGCGCTGTCCTACACGCCGGCCTGCTTCGTCATGTTCCCGAGGCCCCTGATCACGCTGGCGAGCGTGATCGCCTTCGGTCCCTGGCTCGGGTTCCTCTATTCGCTCATCGGCATCGTCTTCGCCGCGATCGTGACCTTCATCGCCGGCAAGCGCATGCGCCGCGACACGGTGCGGCGCCTCGCGGGGCCGAAGATCGAGCGCATGGTCGGCGTTCTGCGCAAACACGGCCTGCTCGCCATGAGCCTGCTGCGGCTGGTGCCGCTTGCGCCGTTCTTCGTCGTGGGCCTGGTGGCGGGCGCCGTGCGCCTGAAGCTGTGGCACCTGGCCGCCGGAACCGCGATCGGCATGCTGCCGGGAACGCTCGCCGCGACCATCTTCGGCGACCAGCTCGAGCGTGCGCTCTCGGGCGGCCGGATCAACTGGTGGATCGTGGGGGCTTGCGCGGCGTTGCTCGCGGGCGGCGCATACCTGGTGAAGCGCTGGTTCGCCAGGATGGCGCACCGCATGAACAGCGACGATCCGGCCGCCAGGTGAAGGTCGACGCGAGCCTTGCCAACTGGCGCTCGCTCGACGAGCAGCTCGGCCCGGATTGCCTGCGCATCGCGAGCTACAACCTGCACGGCTGCGTGGGGCGCGACGGCGAGCGCGACGCCGAGCGCATCGCCGGAGTCATCGCGCAGCTCGGCTGCGACACCATCGGCCTGCAGGAGGTGTACCACCTTGACCTTCTCGCCGAGCGCACGGGTCTCCAGGCGATCTCCGGACCGCCCTACGTCTGGCATGGACGCCACGTCGGCAACGCGCTGCTTACGCGCCGCAAGGTGCTCGAGGTGCGCGATCACGACTACACCTGGCCCCGGCACGAGCCGCGCACCGCGCTCGACGTCGATCTCGACGTCGACGGTGAGACGGTGCGGGTCATCGTCACCCACCTCGGACTCAAGCCGGCGGAGCGCCGCTTCCAGGTGCGCAAGCTTCTCGACCTGATCAAGGAGACGCCGCTCTACCAGCGCGTGGTGGTTCTGGGAGACATCAACGAATGGCTGCCGCTCAGCCGGCCGCTGCGCTGGCTGAACGCCCTGCTCGGCCATTCGCCGCGCGAGCGCACTTTTCCCGCGCGCTGGCCGCTCTTCGCACTCGACCGGGTCTGGGTCCGGCCGCGCCATGCGCTGCTCGCCTTCGGTGCCCACCGCTCGCCCCTTGCGGTGCAGGCATCCGACCACCTGCCGGTCAAGGCGATCATCGCGTCGCGGGAGCTGCCGCATCGCCTCGCCATCGCCCGGCCGGCTCGGCGGCTGCGCGTTCTAGGCCGTTCGCGATAGCGGTGTAGGGCCTTGCCCGACTTACAACACGCGGCTGCCTCCATAAAATGGCGCACGCATGAATCCCAGCGAAGCGGCCAGCTGGCGAGAGCTCCTGCACGGGCCCTCGGGCGGTGACCATTTCGTGCAGGTCTACAAGGACGAAGCCTTCCTTTTCGAAGCCGTCACCGAGTACGCGGATACGGGCTTGCGCCGTGGCGAGGGCGTGGTGATCATCGCGACGCCCTCGCATCGCGCCGTGTTCGTGCAACAGCTCGAGGAGAGCGGAGTTGCGGCCGAAGAGGCCCTGCAGCGGGGACAGCTTCTTCTCCTCGATGCCGACGAGACCCTTGCCCGCTTCACACCGGGCGGCATGCCCGAGTGGCAGAGCTTCCGTACGCTGATCGGCGGCGTGATCGCCAAGCTGCGGCTCGAGTACCCGACCGTGCGTGCATACGGGGAGATGGTCGACCTCCTGTGGCAGCGCGGCGAGCGCGAAGCGGCAATCCGGCTCGAGGAGTTCTGGAACGATCTCGCCGGATTGCAGACGTTCTCGCTGCTCTGCGCCTATTACATGGACAACCTGGACCAGTCGGCCTACAGCGGCCCGCTCGACTGCATCTGCAGAGTCCACTCGCACCTCATTGCAGTGCGCGACGACAAGCGCTTCAACGAGGCGGTGGTCGAGGCGAGCGAGGCGGTTCTCGACCAGGCGCTTGCCCAGATGCTGCTGTCGCTCTCGGAGCGGCACCGGCCGCAAACGGCAATGCCGCAAGGCCAGGCGACGCTCCTCTGGCTCCAGCACAACATGCCCCGCACCGCAGAAAAGGTGCTGGCGCAGGTGCGCCGCCGCTACAGCGCCTAGTTCGCCTTCTTGGTCGCGCCGGCGCTGGCCGAGCCCTGTCCACGGGCCGTTTTCTTGCGCGCCGGGCGTGGCTTGCCGATGGAATCGTATTCGACGAAGGAGAGCTTGCCGTCGCGGTTGCGGTCCGCCCGGTCGAAGCCGACGGTCACCGCCTCGTGCCCGGCGGCCTCGGCCTTGGAAACGAAGCCGTCGCCGTCGATGTCTAGCCTGCGGAACATCGCCTCCTTGTCGGACGAAGCGGGCGCTCTGGCGGTGGCCCCGCCGCTCGCCGGCGCCGCGGCGGGCAGGAAGCGAAGCTGGGACTGCGCCTCTCTGACGTTCGTAGTGTCGGCCTGCGCGGCTGAGACGGCCAGCAGCAGGGACAGGGCGATCACGGTGCGGCGGGCCATGCTCTGAACTCCTTTGCCTACCGCCGGGGGCTTGCAGTTAGCGTGCCCGAACATCTGGTTACACATTCGGACAGACACCGCGGCCGGACGGCGCGTTAATTGGGGAACATGAGACGCGCCATGAACCGCTGGATTGCACTGGGACTCCTCGCTGCCCTCGCCGCTTGGCAGCTGCCCGCCCAGGCGCAGCCGCGCGTGTACAACCAGGCCGAGCTCGATGCGCTGCTCGCCCCCGTCGCGCTTTACCCTGATGAGGTGCTCTCCAACATCCTGGTCGCCTCGACCTACCCGGACGACGTGCGCCAGGCCGCGGAGTGGTCGCGGGCGAACGCCCAGCTGAGCGGCGAGGATGCGGTGCGCGCTGCCGAGCCGATGCCTTGGCACCCGGGCGTCAAGGCGCTGGCGGCCTTTCCCGACGTCCTCGCTCGCATGAATGAAAGTCCGCAATGGGTCGCGGACCTCGGGGCCGCCTTCCGCGAGCAGGAACCGTATGTGATGGACACGGTGCAGCGCCTGCGGCGTCGCGCGCAGGCGAACGGCTCGCTGCAGTCGAACGATCAATACACGGTGCAGCAGCAGGGTCCCGACCTCGCGGTTTACCCCGCCCAACCGCAGGTCGTGTATGTGCCGTACTACGATCCCTATGTCGTGTACGGGACGTGGTGGTGGCCCGCGTATCGCCCGGTGTTCTGGCGCCCGTGGTATCCGCGCCCGGCGGTGTTCGTCTCGACGAACTTCGTCGTACGCTCGGTCGACTGGCGCCAGCGGCACATCGTGCATCCGACCTTCCACGGCCAGGTCGTCCGTCAGGCGGTGCGCATCACCCAGCCACAGCCGGTGATCCGGAGCCATACGCCGGCGCAGCCCTACATCCAAAGCCGTGGGCAGCCCTACATCCAGAACCATACTGCCCCGGCGCGCCGAGAGTTTCACCGCGAGGCGCCGAGGGCGGCGCCGCACGCGCCGGTCGCGATTCCCCCGCAGCAAACGATGCGCTCGATCGCGGAGAGGGTCGTGAATCAGTCGCAGCAACCCGTTGCGCGTACGCAGCAACCCGTTGCGCGCACGCAGCAACCCGTTGTCCGCGCTTTTTCGCACCAGCCTGCCGCACAACCTCCCCGCATGCGCGCGCCCGTCGGCCAAGCGCCGCAGGGCGGCGCGCGCATGCAGAGCCCCGGCGGCAACCAGCAGCGCCGCGGCTGACGTAACCTACGCGGGCTTCGCGGGAACCGCGCCAGGAAGGTCCGGCATTTCGCGCAGCAGCCGGCCGAATCCCGGCACGCCTTCTCGCACGCCGATCTTCCTCAGCGCGTGCCACAGCGTCATGTTGTTCGTCGTCAGCACCGGCTTTCCGACTGTCTGCTCCAGGGATTCCACGATGCTCGCGGTCCACCAGTTGCCGCAGGCGAGGAACACCGCGTCGGCGTCCTTGCAGTCGGCCTTGCGGCCGTGCTCGAACGCCGTATCCGGATGCAGTCGGCCGACCTCGTTGTTGCTCACGACGCCCATCGCGAACTGGCTCAACACCTCGATGCCATGCGATTCGAGGAACGCCGCCACCCACTTGTTCGTGGTCTCGCTCCAGGCCGCCGCCAGCGCCACGCGCCGCACGCCGAGCGTTGCGAACGCGTCGAGCATCGCCGTCGCCGCAGTGGTCGCCGGCCGTGCGCAGGCCTCCTCCATGCGCCGGATGAGCTGCGCGTCGTAGCCCTTGCCCAGGCGCGTCGACGGCGCGGTCGCCGCGAGCACCACGATGTCGACCGCGGCGTCGGCGAGCTTGCGGCTTTCCTTTTCCAGCTCGGCCACGATGCTGACCGTCGAGTCGGGGTCGATCCGGCTCAGGCTGAGCCGCGCGACGTGCAGCGAGACCGACTCGGGCAGCATCTGCACGAACTCGGGCTCCTGCGTCGAGTTGGACGACGGCACCAGCAAGCCGATCCGATGCTTCTTCTCGATGTGTTTCATGCCGGGGATTCTAGCGCGTGCTAGATTGGCCCCGGTGGAATCCATCGCGAGTCCCTAGCCTTGCCCCGCGTCATCCGCGTCGCGCTGGTCTCGGTGCGCGACCTCATGCTGACCTTCGGCCCGTTCGTGCTGATCGCGATCGCGCTGCTGGTCGCCGCCTATGCCGTGCTCGACCCCGCGCCGCCCAAGCACGTGGTGCTCGCCACCGGCCCGGAGCACAGCGCGTATGCCGCGTGGGGCGAGCTGTACGCGGCCGAGCTCAAGCGCTACGGCATCCGCGTGGAGCTTCGGCCCACCATGGGCTCGCTGCAGAACCGCCGACTGCTGCGCGATCCGAAAGAGAAAGTGGACGTCGCGTTCGTGCAGGGCGGCTCGAACGACGGCAACCCGGCGGCGAGCGACAACAAGAAGGAAGAGATGGAGGACCTCGTCTCGCTCGGCACGATGGCTTACGACCCGGTATGGATCTTCTACCGCGCCGAGTCGGCGAAGAAAGTCGGCAAGCAGGCGCTCGTCACTGCCATTGCCCAGATGCGCGGCTGGCATGTGAACGTCGGCGTGCGTGGCAGCGGCACGCCCGGCATCACGGGCCGGATTTTCGCCGCCAATTCCGTCGAGCGCGACGAGCTCAAGCGCTCGAACCTCGACGAGACCGCGGCGGTCGTGGCGCTGCTCGGCGGCGAGCTCGACGCCGCGGTGCTGGTATCGGCGCCCGAATCGCAGATGGTGCAGATGCTTCTCCAGACGCCCGGAATCCGTCTCTACGAGTACGCCCAGGCCGAGAGCTATGCGCGGCGCTATCCCTTCCTCAGTCCGGTGATCCTGCCGCGCGGGGTCGTCGACATCGCGCGCAACGTCCCGCCCGAGGACACGACGCTCATAGCGACCACCACCTCGCTTCTGGCGCGCGAGAACTTCCACCCCGCGCTGGTGCAGCTCTTCGTCCAGGCGGCCTCGCGCATCCACAGCGGACCGGGCTGGATCGCCCGCGCCGGCACGTTTCCGAACAGCCGGCAGAGCGAGTTTCCGCTCGCCAAGGACGCGGCGCGCTATTACCAGAGCGGCCCCCCCCTCCTGCAGCGCTACCTGCCCTTCTGGCTCGCCAACCTGATCGACCGCATGTGGGTGGCGCTCTTCTCCATCGTCGCGGTGCTGATCCCGCTCTCCCGCATGGTGCCGCCGCTTTACGCGTTCCGCATCCGTTCGCGCATCTTCCGCTGGTACCGCAACCTGCGCCAGATCGAGAGCGACGCGGCCGCCAGCGTGAAGACTTCTGAGGAGCTGCTCGCCGCCCTCGACCGGCTCGAGGCGCGCGTCGCCGGAATCGCCGTGCCGCTCTCCTACAACGACGAGCTCTATGCGCTGCGCACGCACATCGACCTGGTGCGCGAGCAGCTGAACAAGGCCCGGGCGTAGAATCCTCAGGCCCGTCCAATCGCGGGCGGGCCAAAGGAAGGAGGACGCCATGACTTTTCCTTTCACTACCGCAAGACAAGAAAGCGCCCATCCGAGCGCAGAAGGGTCTGCTCGACAATGAGCGGATACGCGCCACCGAAGGCGTGTTCAAGCCCGGCGAGGCGAACCTCGCCGGCCGACAACGGCTCGAGCAGGAACATCGGGAAGGGCGAAGTCACCATCTACACGGTCACCATGAAGGAAAAGAAGTAGCGCCCGCGGCGGGCGCGCAGCTTGCTACGGCGGGGACATGAGACTGCTCACCGTTTTTGCCGTGGCGGCCCTCGCCGCCGGTGTTTACCATTATCGACGCCAGCTCGGCCCCGCCCGGGAAGGACGGCAGGGCCGGTCGAACGAGGTGCTGGCCAAAGCCGTGCGCTCGGCAGTGAGCGGAAAGGTTTCCGCACCCGTGGATGTGCGTTGCGTCCGTGGCGTCGTCACCCTGCGCGGGACGCTTCCCGCGGCGGAACGCGACCGGGCGCTGGCCGTCGCGCTGGCGGTGCCGGGCGTGAGCCAGGTGACGAACCTGCTGGAGACAGACGAGCCGGTGGGCGACCTCGGCCCGATGCAATCGGGTATCGCGACCGGCCGCTAGGTCATTTCTTGATCATTCCGGTCCGCGCGAGGATCGGCGTATTCAGCTTGTACTCGCGCCAGAGGTCGGCGCGCAGCGCCTCGCCCGTGCGATAGTCGACATCGATGCCGCGGCCGTTCATGGTGGCGGCGAACTTGGGCTCTTCGATCGCCGCTTTCGCCGCGTCGTGCAGATAGCGCACCACCGCGGCCGGGGTTCCCTTCGGAACCATCAACAGGTACCAGACGCCGTTCGAGACGTCCCAGCCGAGCTCCCGGGCCGTCGGCACGTCGGGGAACGCGGCATGGCGCTGCGGCGTGAAATTCACCAGAGCGCGCATGCGCTTGCCCTCGACCATGGGCTTGAGCTCCCCGGGCTGAGCAACGACCGCCTCGATGTGGCCGCCGAGCACCGAGACGCTCGACTGCGCCCAGCCGGCGTACGGCACGTGCACCATCTTGACCCCGGCGTGATGCATGAGCTCCTCGAGATTGAGATGGCTCGAGGTCCCCTCGCCCGGAGTGCCGACGCGGATCAGCCCCGGGTTGTCCTTCGCCTCGGAGAGCAGCTCCCGGATCGTCTTGTACTTCGACTCGGCGCGCACCGCGATCAGCGGGTAGTAGGCGACGAGGTTGATGAAGGGATCGTAGTCGTCGGGCGTCTTGTAGGGCAGGTCGTTGATCTGCGGCGCGATCACGAGGGCGGAATGCGGCGTGAGGATGAAGGTATAGCCGTCGGCTGCGGCGCGTGTCAGCTCGCCCACCGCCACCGAACCCGCGGCGCCCGGCCGGTTGACCACGACCAGCCCCCCGGGGAAGCGCGGCTTCATGTTTTCCGCCACCATCCGCGCCACGATGTCGACCAGGCCCCCGGCGGGGTAGCCCGTCAGCATGGTGACCGTGCGGTTCGGGTACTGCGCTGCAGCGGGCAGCGCCATCGCAAGCAGGAACAAGAACAACAGTCGCTTCATCGGTCCCCTCCTCCGGGTCGCTGCAAGCATCGCCGAACGACGCTCACCGTGCAAGGCCGGCCGGCGGCGTAGCCGCTGCGACATAAGGCACGTTTCGCTTTCCGCCCGGCGCGCAAAGCGGGTCGACTGTGCCTTTTGATCTACGGCGTCCCACGCCCCGTTGATATAGTCGAGCGGCCAGGAAAGGGGGGCAAGATGCAAACCCGCTATGCTCTACGCAGCTTGTGCTTCGCCGCGGCGCTTGGCGCGCTGCCTGGCGGCGCCGCGAGCGCCGCCGATGCGCCGGCGCGCAAGAGCCCCTCCGCGGTCGGCGAGGCGCTCGCCGTCGCGCTCAACGCGCGCGACGCTGATGCATTCATGCGCAACGTCGATACCGGCGCGGTCGTGCGGATCGTACTCAAGGACTTCAACCTCGGCGAGAAGGACACGGCCGCCTTGCGGGCGCAGCTTCCGACGTCGGTGCGCGCGAGCATGAGCACCAGCATGCGCGCCCTCACCCAGAGCCAGGCGAGCGCCAGGTTCATGCGCGACGGCAAGGAGGATGGAAGAGCCTACGCGCTGGTGCGCGTCGACATGGGAGAGGGCGGCGTCGACTACATCAAGTACTTCCTTTCGCCGCGCCACGCGGTAGAGGACTGGTACGTGTACACCTCGGCTGCCCTGTTCAGCACGCAGGTGCGCTTCAATCTCGCGACGATGCTGAAGAACGATTCGTTGCTGGCCAATCTGTTCGGCCTGCGCTCGGTCAGCCGCAGCGATCTCAAGCCCTTCGCCGACATGCGCCAGCACGTGGCCGCGGATGACTACGCCGCGGCTTTCCGCGCCTTGGAAGACTTTCCCGAGAGCTACCGCAAGTCGCGGCAGTGGGCGCTGATGCGAGTCACCTACGGCGGCCGGGCAGGCGACGATAGCTACCGCGCTGCTCTACGGCATCTGGCCGCCAACTTCGGCGGCGACAGCGACCTGCAGCTGGTCCTGATCGATCACTACTTCTTCGAGAAGCAGTTCGACCGGGCGCTCGCCGCGATTGCCGCGCTCGAGCAGGCCGTCGGCGGCGAGGACGCGAGCACGAGCAGCCTGAGAGGCAACCTGCTCACGGAAATGAAGCGCTATCCGGACGCGGCGCTGGCGTGCCGGCGCGCGATCGCTTCCGAGCCGGACTTCAGGCAGGGTTACTGGTGCCTGGTGACGGTCGGCACGAGCAGCAACGACGGCAAGCTGGCGGTCGAGGGGCTCACCGCCTACGAGAAAGCATTCGACGTCAGCTTCTACCCGGACAAGCTTGCCGCGCAGGACGTGTACAAGAAAGTCGCGCGCACCCCCGAATACGCCGCCTGGGCCAAATCGCGCAAGCGTTGAGTGTGGCGCTGGCTCGCCCAGACGAGCAAGACGATTGACCGTCAGCGATCGATTCTGCGGATGGCGAGCCGCTTCGTCGAAGAAGCATCGATCGCGTGCAACGAGATGTCCCTCCCGGACGCCACGAACGTTACCTTGACTCTCGGAGTGCCGCGCGGCGCTTCGGCGAAGCCGGTGATTTCGAACCTGCCGAGAAAATGCGCTTGCGACACGAGTTTGGCGTTGCCCCGGTAGAGCAGCACCTGGATCTGGGTCTGACCGTCTTCGGCGGTGCTGAAGATTTCCGAGCTCGAGCACGGGGCCGCGCATCCGACCGCAAGAAGGGGCGTGAATACGCCGCCCAACGTTTCGATGCCCACGTCCTGCGCCAGTCGCCCGTCGGCGCCGAGGGCGGGTGACTGCGGCTCGACGACATGGCCCGGCGAGTCGGGCGAACATCCGAGGACGAGGGCTACGGCCGTGATGAATGCCAGTCGCAGTTTCAGGCCGTGTCGGAAGACAGGAAATCGAGCACCACCCGGCTGTACTCCTCGTCGACCACGTGGTAGGGCATGTGGCCGCCGCGCTCGAACACCTTGAGCCTGGCGCCCGGAATCGCCTTGGCGAGCGCCTGCGAGAAGTACATCGGCGTGACCATGTCGTCGGTCGCAACCGTGACGAGCGTCGGCGCGCGGATGCGGCCGAGGTCGCGGCGCCGGTCGAAGCGCATGATCGCCTCGATGCGCGAGAGCACCACGTCGACCGGCGGGAAGCTCGCGGCCTGCTGCCGCTCCTGCTCCGCGGCCAGCGTCTCGTTCTGCGCCACCCACCAGGGCGGGTAGAGCACCGCGGTCGCTGCCCGCAAGTATCCCATCGGGCCACTATGCCGGAGAAGCGCGTGCCGCGCCTCGAAAAGGCGCGTGAAGAACGCGTCGGCATGCGTCCATGTGGACGACAGCACGAGCTTCTTCAGCCGCTGCGGGTATTCCACGGCGATGATCTGGCCGATCGCGCCGCCCGTGGAATGGCCGAGGAAGTGCGCCTGCTCGATCCCGAGCGCATCCATGAGGCGCAGCACGTCCTGCGTCATCTGGCCCATCGCGTAGCGCATGACCGGCCGGTCGCTCTGTCCGCAGCCGCGGTGGTCGTGCACGATGACGCGATAGCGCCTGGAGAGCTCCGGAATCTGCTTGTAGAAGCTCCCGCCGACGCCGCCCAGCCCGGGAACCAGGAGCAGCGGCTCGCCCGAGCCGTGAGCTTCATAGTACAGCGCGCAGTCGCCGATCGAGACCCTTGGCATGCCGCCGATACTACTTGCTTCCCCGGCGGAGCAAAACCCTAGTAGGGCTGCAGGCGCGCGATCTTGAGATCGCTCGCCCACTTCGCGATCTCGACTTCGACGAACTTCTGCAGGTAAGCCTGCGAGCGCCGTTCCGGGGCTACCACGTCGGCGCCGATCTGCCTGAGCCGCGCCTGGACGAACGGCATGCCGATCGCGCCGAGCGCGGCTTCGTGCACCTTTGCCGAGACCGGGTCCGGCACGCCGCGCGGGAGGAACAGGGCGAACCAGGTCCAGGCCGAGAAGTCGGCGAGGCCCTGCTCGTGCGCGCTCGCGAGCTCCGGCAGCACCTGGGCGCGGTTGCGCGCCAAGATCGCGATCGCCTTCACGTCCTGCCGGGAGATTGGCGCGATCGCCACGGTGAGCCCCGGGCAGTAGTAGTCGATGCGCTCGGCGACGATGTCGCGCATCGCGGACGCGCCGCCCGCGTAGGCGACGTGGTTCGCATGAATTCCGGCCGCGGCGTTGAGCATGGTGCAGACCAGGTGCGTCGATGAGCCTTCGCCGGCCGAGGCGAACTGGGTGGTGCGTGGGTTGGCCTTGGCGTACGCCACCAGGTCCTCGAGGCGGCTGCCCGGCAGGTTCTTGCGGGCGACGAGCACGAACGGCTGCTCGGCGAGCAGCGCCACGGGGGTAAAGTCGGTGATCGCGTTATATGGCGGCTTCTTGTGCAGCGCCTGGCTGAGCGCATGGGTCGCCGAGGTGCCGAGGAGCAGCTCATAGCCGTCTGGCGCCGCCTTGGCCACGCGGCTGGCGCCGGTCATGCCGCCGCTGCCCGGGACGTTCTCCACATTGACCGGCTGCCCCAGAAACTGCGCGAGGCGCGGCGCCAGCATGCGCGCGAGGATGTCGTCGTCGCTGCCTGCGGCAAACGGCACCACCAGCGTGATGTCGCGCGACGGCCACTCCTGCGCCGCTACCGGCCTCGCCGCGGCAT
>JBIOYV010000021.1:0-28173 GCA_044870335.1 Burkholderiales bacterium
ATGCGGCTTCTGCCGCCGTAGATGCTTCGTCGGCCGCGCATCTTGCCGCTGTCGCGATTGAACGGGGCGAGTCCCACGAGCGCGGCGAGCGCACGCCGATCGAGCGTGCCCAGCTCTGGCAGGGCCAGCACCATGGTTCCGGAGGTGACCGGCCCGATACCTTTAAGGCTGCGGTAGAGCTGGTCCTTGGCCCGCCAGGCGGGCGAGCTTCTCAAGCCTGCGGTCAGATCGATATCGAGCTTGTCGATCGCCTTGTCGAGCCAGTCAATGTGCAGCTTGATCTGCTTGCGCGTTGCCCCTTGACTCAATCCCAAGCGGTTCAGTTCCTGCACCCGCATCGCCACAAGTTGACTGCGGCGCACCAGCAAGGCCTCCAGCTCCTGAGCCTTGTCATCGGCAAGCTGCAGGATGTGCGGCTCGACCGCCAAGCCAAAGGCTGCAATCACCTGAGCGTCAATGCGGTCGGTCTTTGCCAGGCGCCCGGTGGCCTTGGCGAAGTCGCGTACCTGGCGCGGATTGACCACCGCCACGCGCAATCCCGCTGCCGCCAGCGCCGTGGCCACCGCGGTTTCATAGCCGCCGGTGGCTTCCATCACCAAAAGATCGAAGCGATCTGCCTTCAGCCGATTGACTAACTTCTCAATGCCCACAGCGTCATTGCTCAGCTGCAGCCTGTCTGCATCGGGAAGCAAGGCCACATCCAACGTCGACTTCGAAACATCGATGCCTGCGACGCGCTTATCGTCCATCGCCGCTCCTCGTATCCCTTCCTTGCGAAAATGCGAGCTCGGGCTCGCGCAACCGTACGGGCTTAACAAAGAGAGCCGGCCGGGCAACGCATGCTTCACAACGGGCTTTGAACCCAAGGGGGTACGGCGCTTTACCCGGCCGGTGTTGCAGCGAATACGATATCCCTTGTTCAACATACAAGGGGGTCGTGAGCCGCAGGCGAACGGGGGGTTTGGTTTTCGGTTCTGCGAGAAGTTAAAGGAAACGCAAACCCCCCGCTCGTTTCACTCGCTCCCCCCTTCACAGGGGGCAAGAGCAGCGGGCGCTCATTCGACGGTGATGTTTTTCGCGCGCACGATGCGCGCCCATTTGGCCTGGTCTTCCCGCAGCACGCGGCCGAGGTCCTCGGGCGTGCCGGCGACGATGTCGCAGCCTTGGGCCTCGAAACGCTCGCGCATCGCCGGGTCGACGAACATCTTCGCGAGCGCGCCGTGCAGCCGCTCAATGGTCGGTCTCGGCGTCGCCGCCGGCGCCACCATCGCCACCCAGGACTCGGTCTCGAAGCCCGGATAGGTCTCGGCGATCGTCGGCAGGCCGGGGTAGAACTTGGACGGCGACCGCGAGCTGATGCCGAGCGCGACCAGCCTGCCGCTCTTCACGTACTGCGGGATCGGGCCGCCGCCCTGGATCAGCATCACCTGCACCTGGCCGGAAAGCAGGTCCTGCAGCGCCGGCCCGCCGCCCTTGTAGTGCACCGGAACCGTGTCGATGCCGGCGACGTCCTTGAAGAGCTCGTACGCCAGGCGGCTGGAGGAGGCCGGGCCGGCGGAAGCGTAGTTGAGCTGGGCGCCGCGCTGCTTCGCGAGCGCGACGAAGTCCTTCACGTTGTGCACGCCGAGGCTCGGATGCGCCAGCAGCACCTGCGGATAGCGGCAGAGCTGCATCACCGGCGCGAAATCCCGGATCGGGTCCCACTTCAGATTCTTGAAGAGGAGCGCGTTGCTCGCGAAGGTGTCGAAGGTGACGAGCAGCGTATGGCCGTCGGGCGGCGACTCCGCGACCTGCTGGGTGCCGACGATACCCCCCGAGGTGACGCGGTTCTCGACGATGAACGGCTGGCCGAGCGTTTCCGAGAGCTGCGTCGCGAGCAGGCGCGCGACCAGGTCGCTCGCGCCGCCGGGGCTCGCGGGGACCACGATGCGCACCGGCTTGGTGGGGTAGGGCTGCGCCGCTCCGGACAGGGCCCACAGAACCACGGCGCAGCCAAGCAGCGCGCGAAGCATCAACCTCTCTCCTCGAAACCGGGCGGAGCCCGAGTCCGGGGATTAGAGCATGGCGCTACGTCAGCTTGAAAGCCTCCAGGACCCGTCGCGCTGCCGGCAGGCGGTTCCCTGGGTCGCGTCCTTCATGTTGCCGTGCTCGGTGAGGATGCTGTAGCGGCGGCATTCGACGCCTCTTCCCGCGGCGGGTACGAGCCCGACCGGCGTCATCGTGTAATAGGCGCCGCGCTGGGGATTGTGCCACCTCACCGACTGCTTGAAGCTCGCGTATTCCATCGCCTGGGCCGCGCACGCCTGGTCGGCGTCGTCCATCGACTTGCCGACCGCGCCGCCGACGACCGCGCCGATGACCGCGCCGCCCACGGTGGTAACAACACGCTCGTCGCCCTTGCCGACCTTCGAGCCCACGACGGCGCCGACCGCGCCTCCAAGCACCGCGCCAATGACCTCGCGGTTGCACTCGATCTCGCGCGCCTGCGGCTCGGGCGGGATCGCGCGCGGCAGCGGCTCGCGGCCCTGCATCACCACGCGCTGCGGAAGGGCGATGCCCCTGCAATCGCCGCTTTGCTCGACCCTGGAGCGGCCGCTGCGGTAGCTGTACTCGTACTTGTAGCGGCAGCTCGCGTCGCGGAACTCGTACTTGTAGCGCTCGGCGCTGTTCTCGAACCGGGTGTAGGGGCCGGAATCGCGCGACCCGCCCTTGTGGTCCCAGCCCTTCGCCCACCCCTTGCCCGGGTGGCGCTGGTCGTCGTCGTCCCGATCGTGCTTCGCGAAAGCCGCCTGGCCCAGCGCGACTGCCACCGCCAGGGCGATCAACACTGTCTTTGTCCGCATGGGTTCTTCCCGAGTTCTTGTGCCGCCGATTCTAGGTGCGGCGCCCGGAAAACGCGGTGACGGTTTACCGCTCGTCGTCGATCCAGTGCTCGAGGCGCCCAAGTCCCTCGATCTCGATCTCGACCCGGTCGCCCGGCTGGAGGAATTCGTTGCGGCCGGCCCCGACGCCGGCGGGGGTGCCTGTGAGGATCAGGTCGCCGGGGTGCAGCGTTGCAATGCTCGAAAGGTGCGAGATCTGCTCGGCGGTGGAAAAGATCATCCGGCTGGTGTTCGAGTCCTGCTTCAGGGCGCCGTTCACCCACAGCCGGATGGCGAGGCGCTGCGGATCGGGCACCTCGGCCGCCGGCGTGATCCACGGGCCGAGCGGGCAGCTGCCTTCGAAGCCCTTGTGCGCGGTCCAGTCGAAATGGAACGGGTTCCCCGGAGGCAGCGCGCTGCGCCGCGAAAGGTCGCGCGCGGAAAGATCGTCGGCGATGGTGTAGCCGGCGAGGTAATCGAGCGCCTTCTCGACCGGAACGTTGCGCGCCGGCCTGCCGATGACCGCGGCGAGCTCGGCTTCCCAGTCGAGCTTCTGCGCGCCGCGCGGTCGCACGACCCGGGAGCGCGGCCCGACCACGCAGGTGCGCGGTTTGATGAAGAACCAGGGCTTCAGCCCGAGCGCGCGCGGGTCCTGCGGCAAAGGCAGATTCTGCGCGCGCGCCATCTCGGCGACGTGGTCGGCGTAGTTGGCGCCCGCGCAGTAGATCGTTCCGGGATAAAGGAGCGGCGCGTGCAACGTCGCATCGCCAAGTGGAATGCCTTTCCCCTTTGTATCGGGCGAAGCGAGATTCGCCAGGAGCTCCTGAACGGTGGCGCCCGCTGCCTCGAAGACGCGGTCGCCCGCGAGCAGCCCGGCGCGCGGCGCCCCGTTGCCCAGGGAAAAGTTGACGAGCTTCATGCGGGCTCCTCCATGAGGTGGCGCAGCTCCTCGAGCACGGGGTCGGGGACCGGGATGCCGTCGCGCCGGCGCTGCTCCGCAGCCCGCGCGCCGCGCTCTCCGGGGAGGAGGATCTCCATCCCCGGCTGCGGCGGCAATGCCTTGATCGCGTGCGCAAGCCGTCCGGCCTGGCGCCGAAACTCGCCTGGATCCACGAAGCGCGCAAGGTCGAGCGCGATCACGGCGCCATTCTGGCGATGGCGCGCGCCGAGCGCGGTCCGCTCGAGGGCTTCGGCGAGAAGCGGGTTGGCGGTGATGAGGCTCGTCATGCACTCGATCAGGAGTGCGAGCCCCGAGCCTTTCGCGCCGCCGAGCGGGAGCAGGATCGCGGCCTCGCCGGCGTCAGTGGTCGGGTTGCCGTTCTTGTCGAGCGCCTGCCCCTGTTCCAGCGGGGTGCCGGTGCGCTTGGCCTGCCTGAGCTTCCCCATGGACACGATGCTCGAAGCCATGTCGAGCGCGATCGGTCCCTGCTCCCCGGGAACGGCGAGGGCGAGCGGCGCGGTGGAGACGCCCGCGGCGCGCGCCCCGTGGTAGGCCATGTTGGCGTTGGAGGAGGAAAAGGCGATCGCCGCCATGCCGCGCTCCGCCGCCATGTGCGTGTAGTAGCCGAGCGCGCCGGTGTGCGTGGTGGCGCGCACGAGGCAGACGCCCGCGCCCGCCTGCCGAGCCTTGTCGATCGCCAATTCCATGGCTTTTTGCATGGCAACCGGTCCTGCGGCGCGGTCTGCCTCCAGCAGCACGCACGCGGGCGTTTCGTTGCGCGTCTTCATCGCCGGACGCGGATTGAGGTCGCCGGCGCGGATGAAGCGGACGTAGGACGGCACGCGCAGCACGCCGTGCGTATCCATCCCGCGCAGGTTCGCAAACACCAGCGCCTTCGCTACCGTGCCAGCGTGCTCTTCGGACAGCCCTTCCGTGCGGAAGATTGCTGAAACCCAGCGCTCGAGCCGCTCGGCGGAAATCGCCATCACGAGAGCTTCCGTGTCAAAGCCAAATCAGGGACGGACCACGTTTTCCTTGCGTGCGCATGGCGAATAAACGTGATCTGTCCGATTCCGGTTTATGCCGGAAAGTAGCGCTTCAGCCAGTCGCGCACCACCGCCTGCACCATCGGGTTGTCGTCGCTGAAGAGAAAGTGGTCGACTTCGGCGAAAAGGTGCAGGTCGGTGGGCTGGCCGGCGTGAGCGAAGAGCTCGATCGACTGCTCGGTCGGCGTGACGCTGTCGCTGGCGGGGTGCAGCAGCAGGAGCGGGCGCGGCGCGATGTTGCCGACGACCTCGTTGGCGGTGAAGGCATACATGCTCTCGACCACCTCGAACGGGAATTCGAGGATCGACCCGGGCGCGAGGTTGCCGCGCAGGCCGGGGCGGATCGGCACGATGTCGTAGCGCGGCACCATCATGCGCTCGCCGCGCTCTCTGCAGCGCCGGCCTTCCTCCATCATGGCGCTGAAGCGCTGCCACGCCTCGGGGGAGGCATGCTGCCTGCGGAACTTCTTTTCCCCGTGGCCCCACCCGCCCGAGGAAATGCACGCCGCGAGGCGCGCGTCGGTGCCGGCGGCGTAGACCGCGACCGCGGCGCCGAAGCTGTGGCCGAACACCGCGATGCGCTTCGCATCGGTGTAATCGGTCTGCGCGAGGAAGTCGAAGGCGCTTTTCGTGTCGGCGACCTGCTCCAGGCAGATCACGCGCCCGCGCTCGCCTTCGCTTTCGCCGCAGCCGCGCATGTCGAAGCGCAGGGCCACATAGCCGAGCGCGGTGAACATGCGTGTCACGCTGCGCACCATGGGCGAATCCTTGTTGCTGCCGAAGCCGTGCAGCACGAGGAGGGCGGCGCGGCGCTCGCCGCGCTTCATGCCGTCGGGAAACTCGACCACGCCCGCAATCTTGAGCTTCCCCGAGTTCCAATGAACGCGCTCTTCCATGATCTCGTCCGCTGTGGTCAACTCGTGCACAGCATACGTGGAGGACGCTGCATGCGGTACGCGGGGTTCGCGTTCCTGATCTGGATGCTCGTCTCGGGGCAGGCGCTCGCCCAGGCGTTCCCGTCCAAGCCGCTCAGGCTGGTCACGCCTTTCCCGCCGGGCGGGTCGGCCGACATCATCGCGCGGGTCGCGGCACAGGGCCTGAACGACGTGCTGGGGCAGGCCGTGGTGGTGGAGAACCGGGCCGGCGCAGGCGGCGTGACCGGCACCGACTACGGCGCGAAGCAGGCGCCCGACGGCTACACGCTGATCCTGATTTCCGGCGCCTACCCGGTGTACCCGGCGATGCTGAAGTCGATGCCGTTCGACCCGCTCAAGGACATCGCAATGGTGTCGATGCTCACGTCCTACCCCTTCGTGATCAGCGTGGCGCCCGACTCGCCGCTCCGGAACCTCGGCGACCTGATCGCGCGCGCGAAGGCGAATCCGGGCAAGCTCAACTACCCTTCGTCGGGCATCGGCACCGTCCACCACCTTTCGGGCGAGCTCTTCAATGCGCTTGCCGGCACGTACATCGTGCACGTTCCCTACCGCGGCGGGAACGCGCCGCTCACGGAAACGCTCGCCGGGCGTGCCGATGTCCTGTTCGAGGCCATGACGCTGTCGATCGGGCAGATCCAGGCCGGCAAGCTCAGGGCGCTCGCGGTCACCTCGCGCGAGCGCTGGAAAGCGCTACCCGACACGCCTGCTGCGCGGGAAACCCTGCCGGGCTACGAGGTCAACTCGTTCATCGGCCTCGGCGTCACCGGCGGCACGCCCGGCCCGATCCTCGAGCGGCTGAACGCCGCCGTGCGCAAGGCGCTCGAGCAGCCCGACACTCACAAGCGCTTCCTCGAGCTCGGCGGCGAGCCGAGCGCCACGAGCCCGGAGGAGATGCGCAGCTTCATCGCCTCGGAAATGGAGAAGTGGAAGAAGGTCGTCGCGGCGCGCAATATCGAAACGCAGTAGAGAAAGGGGGTCAGACCCCCTTTTCCTCTAGCTCCAGGGTCCGAGGTAGACCTCTCCGTTGAAAGCGTCGCTCGCCGCGGGAACGCTCTGCGGCCAGTTCGCTTGGTCGACCTTCGGGCGCAGGTGCGCGGGGCGCGGCTTGCCGTCCCAGCCGATCTGCTCCATGTAGTAGTAGAGCTGGAGCGCGTGCCCGTCGGGATCGATGGCGAGCGCCGAGTAGTCGATGCCCGGCGAAAGCTCGGGCGGCAGGTAGCGTACGCGCACGCCAGCGCGCAGCAGGAAGGGGATCGCGTCGTGCAGCTGGCGGTAGTTCGCGAGCTGCAGGCCGAACGACATGAGCGAAGTGCTCTCGCTCAGATCGAGCTCCGCCCGCAGGGCGCGCGGGTAGAGCGCGAGCGAATGGTGCTCGGTGTTGACGCGCAGGAAAAGGCAGCGGTGGCCGCGGTACGCCGTCTCCTCGGTCAGCGTGAAGCCGAGCTCGTCGCGGTAGAAGCGCAGCGCAACGTCGAGGTCGCGCACGAAGAGCCGGATCGGCCCGATGCGCGTGATCTTGAATGGTCGCGCCATGTAGATGCCGCCGACGTCGAAGCTCTCCTCGGCTTCCCCGGCGCGCCAGCCCGTGCGCACGTCGAGACCCTCCTTCAGCGCCTCGACGATCTCGGCGTACTCCGAGCGGTGCGGCAACCCCGGCGGCTTGTCGTAGCGCTGCCGGTGCAGCGCGTGCGGCTTGGAATAGCCGTCCCAGCCGATCTGCTCGATGCCGTAGTAGAGCTCGTTGATGTGGCCATCGGGATCGGGCGGATAGAAGTGCCAGTTCGAGCCCGGCAGGTCGCGTCCCTGCCGCAGCACCGGGTTGCCGCGGCGCTTGAACCATTCGAACCCGTCCACCACCTCGCGCAGGCTCGAGACCTGCCAGGTCATCTGGTTGACCGTGAGCTCGGGATAGTTGCGGTAATGCGGATTCACCTGCGACATCACCCGGCGCGGGAAAAGCACGAGCGAGTGGTGGTCGCCCCCGTGGCGGGTGAAGTAGCCGATGCCGGGGCCGTGCTTGCGACGCTCTTCCAGGGGCAGGCGTACGCCGAAGTCGATCGGATCCGAGACGCGAAAGCCAAGGATCCGGCAGTAGAAGTCGCGCGCGGCCTCGGGATCGGCCGCGTTGACGCCGAAGTGCCCCAGGCGCAGGAGCTTGAACGGGCGCGCCAGCCGCACGCCGCCGACGTCGAATTCTTCGTCCATCTTCGCAGGCTCGGCCATGCCGTGTCCCTCCTAGAAGACCGCCGGAATCCAGCGCTTGACCCGGGAACAATACTGCATGTAGGGCTCGCCGAAGCGCTCCGCGAGGCGCCGCTCGTCGCGCCGGACGCGAAACTGCAGCCAGGTCGCAGTGCCCAGCGCGAGTGCGGCGCCGACCCAAGAACGCAGGCTGAGCGCGAGGCCGGCGAGGAAAATCAGGTGGCCGAGGTACATGGGATTGCGGCAGAGGGCGAAGGGGCCGCTCGTCACCAGCCTCTCGGGCGGCGTGTCCATCCCGGCTCCGCCGCCGCCAAGCCGCAGCCGATAGCGACCCGCCAAGCGATACTGCAGATATCCCCAGGCGAGGAGCGGGAGCGCCCAGGCATGGAGCCGGAGCCGGCCGTCGTTCAGCCAAAGCTCCAACGCGACCACCAGCACCGGATAGAGGACAAAGGTTCTGAACGAGGTGGCGGCGAGGCTCACGCCTGCAGTTTAAGTCTCCGGGACGCAATGAGATCGCGCACCGACCATCCGGCCGAAGCGAGGCCGAGGGCGAGCAGCGCCCACGACATCCAGCCGGAGTACGACTGCGCGAGCCCGGTGGGATTCGCCATCCAGCCGGCGAGCACCGGCACGAGGACCGCGACGAGCGCGCCGAAATTGAGGGTGAGGAAGACGTGCAACGCACGCTCGTTCTGCGGCAGCACCCGTGTGCGGTTCTCGAACAGCTCGTCGCTCACCGTGATCGCGACCTCCGCGATCAGCAGGACGACGATCAGGAACGCGAATACGCCTTCCCAGGCGAACCAGCCGAGTCCCAGAAACAGTCCCGCATAGACCGCTTCGCGGCCGGCGTGCAGCGCGAGCTCGCCGCGCGCCTCGGGTCGCCGCGGCAGCGCCACGATCATCTCGTGGTTGACGATCGTGTCGAACGCGCCCATCACGCCCTGCAGCACGAGCAGGGCGGGCAGCCAGTCGAAGCCGTCGCCTTCAGTCACTCAGGAGGACGTCGTAGTGCTTGACGTAACGCGGCAGCTCGAGAAGGTAGTCGCGATCCTTCGGCAGGTGGTGCGTCTTCTCGATGTCCTTACCGGCGTAAGCGCGGATCTCTTCTCGCGAGCCCCAGTACGAGATGGTCATGAACTCGGCCACGCCGCCGCGGGTGCGGCAGAACACCTCCACCCCGAGATTGCCCTTCGTCGCCCTGAGCTTTTGGACGCCTTGCTCGTGCAGGTATGCGGCGTATTCTTTCGCCATCGAAGCGCGCGTGCGGCCTTCCCAGATGCGCGCGACCGCGGCGCGCGGCTTTCTGCTGCTCATGCCGCCTGCTCCCGGATCGGCGCTAGTAGCTGAAGGGCTTTTCGGCGGCCGGTGCGGGCGCTGGCGGGAGCGGCTGCTGCGACTGTTGTGGCGGCTGGTATCCGCGGTCCCGGCGCAAGAGCTCGCTGTAGCCGGGGGCGAGCGGCACAAGGAGCGTATCGCTGTTCGGATTGAGCGCGACCAACACGCGCGCGCCGACGCCGGGGCGCTCGAGGCGGCACGAGGTCCACATGCGCGTCGGCACGCGCAGGGTGGCGGTGGCGGCGCCCGCGGGACCCTTGAAGGTCTCCACCACGCGCAGGCTGATCACGTCGGCGGACTTGCCCGCGCCGGGCTCCACCGAGGTGACGTCCGCAGAGAACAACGAATTCGCCCATTCGTACCATTGCGCCGGCTGCGCGTCCTGGGCGAAGCGGCAAGCATGCGCCGTGCCCAGCAGGAGCTGGAGCGCAATCAGTGCGAGAAAGCGCTGCTTCACAGGGGAAATGCTGCACCTTGCGCGCGCTCGGCGCCACGCAATCGATCACATTCAGTGGGCAGGCGGGGACCGGCCCACCGCGCATAGGCTTCGGCCTCGACTGAACCTTGTAGCAGCTCGCCCGCGGAACCCTTGTGTCGAAGTAGAACAGTCCCGCCGACCCGCCGGACCATGACCAGATGGAGCGTTCTAGGCCCTTCTCCTGGGTCGGGGCCCGCTGGATGGCGAAGGGGCGGCCGGTCCGGGGGCCAGATGAAACGGCAGACTTTGGGCGACAGACCGTGGTATACCGTCGCCACCCGTGGAAGCACGCCAACTCGTCGGTAAGATACGCGGCCACGCGCTCGAGGCAGGAAAGCGCTGAACTTGCAATTGTTGTGCCGGGACCATCGATTGCTATAAAAAGGAGCCCATGCAGATCGACGCCGTGAAGGCCGCCTACAAGCGGTACGCAAGTGTCTACGACGCCCTGTTCGGCCCGGTGCTGCAACCCGGGCGCAAGGCGGTTCTCGAAGTCCTCGAATGCCGCCCCGGCCAGCGCGTGCTCGAAGTCGGCGTCGGCACCGGCCTGTCGCTGCCGCTGTACCCGCCGTCCGTGCGGGTCACCGGCGTCGACCTGTCGCGCGAGATGCTCGACAAGGCGCGCGCGCGCGTGCAACGGCGCGGGCTCGCCAACGTCGAGGGGCTGCACGAGATGGACGCGCACGCGATGGACTTTCCCGACGCCAGCTTCGACAAGGTCGTGGCGATGTACGTGGTGTCCGTGGTGCAGGATCCGGCGCGCCTGCTGCGCGAGCTGCACCGCGTGTGCAAGCCCGACGGCGACATCTTCATCGTCAACCACGTGCACTCCGCTAATCCCATCATGAGCGCGGTGGAGAGGGGGCTCGCGCGTTTCTCCGACCAGATCGGATTCCACCCCGACTTCGACCTGCACAGCCTGGTGAACGGCTCGGCCCGCGTGGAGCACATCTCCAACATCTTCCTGTGGAAGGTGATGCGCGTGCGCAACGGCATCGGCGTCGCGCACCAGCCGCAGTCCTGATTCGAGGCGCATGGCCCCGGCCGCCGACAGCCGCCCGAGCCGCATCGTGCGCATCGGCCAGATCGTGCCGTCGTCCAACACGACGATGGAGACCGAGATCCCGGCGATGCTGCGCGCGCGCGAGCAGCACTTTCCCGAGCGCTTCACGTTCCATTCCTCGCGCATGCGCATGAAGCGCGTGTCGGCCGAGGAGCTGGCGGCGATGAACCAGGAGGGGCTGCGCTGCGCCGCCGAGCTTGCCGACGCGCGCGTGGACGTGATGAGCACCGCGTGCCTGGTGGCGATCATGGCGCAGGGCCCGGGTTACCATCGCCAGGTCGAGGAGGACTTCAGGCGGGTAGTGGCGGAGAACGGCGCGCGCTCGAGGGTCATGACCTCGGCCGGCGCCCTGATCCACGGGCTGAAGAAGCTCGGCGCGAAGAAGATCTCGCTCCTCGCGCCGTACATCAAGCCGCTCACGGCGAAGGTCGTGAGCTACATCGAGCACGAGGGCATCGAGGTGCTCGACCGCATCTCCTTCGAGATTCCAGACAACCTCGAGGTGGCGCGGCGCGATCCGATGCGCCTGCTCGACGAGGTGAAGCGCCTGAAGATCGCCAACGCCGACGCGGTCGTGCTTTCGGCCTGCGTCCAGATGCAGTCGCTGCCGGCGATCCAGGCCGCCGAGAAGATGCTCGGCCTGCCGGTCACCTCGACCTCGGTCTGCACGGTGCGCAACATGCTCGACCTGCTCGAGCTCGAGCCGCGCATCCCGAACTGCGGGTCACTCCTCCAGTAAGCGCAAGGCGTTCCGGCGCAGCATCGCCGCTTCTTCGGCGGATAGGCACGACAGCGTGCTGCGCGGGTTCTCATCGCCCATGTCGAAAGGCGCGTCGGTGCCGAGCACGAGGCGCTCGGGTCCCACCAGCTCGACGAGGTAGCGCAGCGCCTGCGCGTCGTGGGTCAGCGTGTCGAAGTAGAAGCGCTTGAGCATGTCCTTCGCCGAGGAGGCGGTGTGCGCGCGCGTCTCCGGCCGCACCTTGTGCCCGTGCACGAAGCGCCCGACCTGGTAGGGCGCGAAGCCGCCGCCGTGCGCCAGCAGCATCTTGAGCCGCGGCAGCTCGTCGAGCGCGCCCGAGAACATCAGGTTCGCCACCATGATGGTGGTCTCGAGCGGGTTGCCGATGAGGTTTGTAAGGTAGTAGCAGTCGAGGCGCCCGCCGGCGCCAATGGTATTGGGATGGGCGAAGAGGGTCATCTTCAGCTCCTGCGCGCGCCGCAGGATCGGCCGGTACCTGGAATCGGCCAGCTCGCCGGCAGGCGCCGCCGTGGCGAGCTCGATCCCCTTGAAGCCGTGTTCGCGCGCCACGCGCTCCATTTCCGCCACGGCCGCCTCGGGATGCTGCATCGGCAGCGTCGCCATGCCGCGCAGGCGCGCGGGTTTCTTCGCCACCATGGCAGCGATGCCGTCGTTCACGAGCCTTGCGGCCTCTATTCCTTCCTCTTCTCTTAAGTTGTAGAAAAAAACCTGCGGACCCGGAGAGATAACAGAGAGCTCGATCCCCTTGCGGTCCATCGCCTCGAGCTTCGCCTCGGCGACGCTGAACTCCGGCAGGAGCTCGAGGCGCAGCTTCCCGCGCACCAGGTAGCGCTTGCCGGCCTCGGCTTCGATGCGCGTGGCGTAGCGCTCGGGGTCGGCGCGCATCGCGGCGATGATGGCCTCGGGGATGACGTGGCTGTGGAAGTCGATCACGCGAGCCTGCCGATCCCCAGCTTTTCGCCGAGCTGGTTGAGTGAAGAAAGCAGGGCCGGCGGGACCGGCACGCCGAGGCGCGACCTCTCCTCGCGACGGCCGTGGCTCTGCTCGCCCGGAAGGAAGATGCGCTCGAAGCCCTTCATGCGCTCCGAGCCGCGGATCTCGCGCGACAGCGCGTCGACCCTGGCCTTGAATTCGCGCGGATCGTCGAACGCGGCGACGTCGATGGCGAGGAGCGCCTGGCCGGTGTTGGTGGGCGTGGCGTCGTCGGCGTTGAAGTCGACCACGTCGCGGCCCATCGCGGCATTGTTCAGCGTGCCGGCGAGGATGCCGAAGACGAGCGCCATGCCGTAGCCCTTGTAGCCTCCCTCGTGTCCCCCCAAGGGGAGCAGGAAGCCCTCGTTCATGCGCTTCGGGTCGGTGAGCGGACGGCCCTCGCGGTCGATCATCCAGCCCTCGGGCATCGGCTCCCCGCGCTGCGCCCGGGTCTTCACCTTGCCGAAGGCCGCCACGGTGGTCGCCATGTCGAGCACGATGGGCGGCTCCTCGCCCGCGGGAATCGCCACCGCCACCGGGTTGGTGGAGAGGAGCATCTCCACGCCGCCCCACGGCGGCAGGTGGTTGGCGTTGCCGACCGCGAAGTACATGCCGATCATGCCTTCGCGCAGCGGCATCCTGGCGTAGAGCGAAGCCGGACCCGCGTGATTGCTCCAGCGCACCCCGACCCAGGCCGAGCCGGCGGCGCGCGCTTTTTCGATCGCAAGGTTAGCGGCGTAGCTCATCGCGAGGTGGCCCATGCCGTTGTCGCCGTTCACCAGCGCCATCGCCGCGCGTTCGCGCTCGATCCGGATCTTCGGCCGCGGGTTCGCGCCGCCGGCCTGGAAGCGGCGGATGTACTGCGGCAGGCGGAAGATGCCGTGGCCGTCGGAGCCCTGCAGATCGGCCTCGAGCATGAGCGCGGCGATGGTCTTCGCATCCTCGGCCGGCACGCCCACCTGGCGCAATGCGTTCTCGGTGAACGTCCTCAGGGTGTCGGCGCGCAGGCGGTCCATCGCCTGAATCGTACCTTGTAAAATCGCGGCTTTTTCCGCTCCGTGATCCGCTTTTCGAACGTATCGCTGCGCCGAGGCGCGAAGCCGCTCCTCGAAGCCGCGGACGTCTCCGTCCACCCCGGCGAGCGCATCGGCCTGATCGGCGCCAACGGCTCGGGCAAGTCGAGCCTGTTCGCGCTGCTGCGCGGGGAGCTCCACACCGACCGCGGCGAGGTCGACTTTCCGGGGCACTGGCGCCTCGCGCACGTCGCGCAGGAGACGCCGGCGCTCGATCGGGCGGCCCTGGACTACGCGATCGATGGCGACACCGTGCTGCGGAACCTGCAGGCTCAGCTTGCCTCCGCGGAGGAAGGGCATGACGGTGCGCTGATGGGCGAGCTGCACGCCGCGCTCGCCGACGCGGACGCCTACACGGCGCGCTCGCGCGCGGCCACGCTGCTGACGGGCCTCGGATTCAGGGAAGGCGAGCTCGACGAGCCGGTCTCCAGCTTCTCCGGCGGCTGGCGCATGCGCCTCAATCTCGCCCAGGCGCTGATGCGGCCCTCGGACCTGCTGCTTCTCGACGAGCCGACCAATCACCTCGACCTCGACGCCATCATCTGGCTCGAGGAATGGCTCAAGCGCTACCCGGGCACGCTGATCGTGGTCTCGCACGACCGCGACTTCCTCGACGCAGTGGTCACCGTGGTAGTGCATATCGACCAGCGCAAGCTCCGCCGCTATAGCGGCAACTATTCGGCGTTCGAGGCGCAGCGCGTGCAAAGCCTGGTCCTCGCGCAGGGCCAGTACGAGAAGCAGCAGCGCGAGCGCGCGCATCTGCAGTCGTTCATCGACCGCTTCCGCGCCAAGGCCACCAAGGCGCGCCAGGCGCAAAGCCGCATGAAGATGCTGGCGAAGATGGAAGAGCTCGCGCCGCTGCACGTCGCCGCGCCGTTCTCGTTCGAGTTCCGCGACCCCCTGCGCGCCCCGAACCCGCTGCTCGTCCTCGAGGACCTGAGGGCGGGCTACGGCGACAAGGTGGTGCTGGAGGCAATCAGCCTGTCGCTGCAATCGGAGCAGCGCATCGGCCTGCTCGGCATCAACGGCGCCGGCAAATCCACTTTCATCAAGACCGTGGCGGGCGTCCTCGCGCCGCTCGCGGGGCAGATGACGGTCAACAAGGGCCTCGCGATCGGCTACTTCGCTCAGCACCAGGTGGAAATGCTGCGCGACGATCAGTCGGCGCTGTGGCACCTCGCCCGTCTTGCACCCGACACGCGCGAGCAGGAGCTGCGCGACTACCTGGGCGGCTTCAATTTTCCCGGCGACATGGCGACGAGCACCATCGAGCAGTTCTCCGGCGGCGAGAAGGCCCGCCTCGCGCTGGCGCTCATCGTGTGGCAGCGGCCGAACCTGCTGCTCCTCGACGAGCCCACCAACCATCTCGATCTCGAGACCCGCGAGGCGCTTACCGTGGCGCTGGCGCAGTTCGAGGGCACGCTGGTGCTCGTCTCGCACGACCGGCACCTGCTGCGCGCCACCACCGAGCAGCTTCTCATCGTTGCCGACGGGGCGGTGAAGCCCTTCGACGGCGACCTCGACGACTATCGCGACTCGCTCCTGAACCGGGAGGCGAAACCGGCTCCGCCCCCGAAATCCAGACCCACGAAGGCAAAGCCGGTCTCGCGCAAGCCGCTCGAGGCCCGAATCAAGCGGCTCGAGGAGCTGATGGCGCGACTCGGCGCGCGGAAGACCGACATCGAAGCGCGCCTCGGCGATCCGGCCCTGTACGCCGAGGCGCGCAAGGACGATCTCGGGAAGCTGCTCCTCGACCAGGCCTACGTGGGCAAGGAGCTCGCGCAGCTCGAGGCCGAGTGGCTCGAGAAACAGGCCGAGCTCGAGGCTGGAGCGCCATGAAGTACGCGGCGCTGCTGATCCTCGTGCTCGCCGGCTGGTCGGCGCTCAAGCCCGAGCCCGTGTCCTGGGCCTTCGTCGCGGTGGTATTCGCATTCGAGGTGTTTCTGCTGGCGCGCATGCGGGCGGTGCAGCGCGGGCCCGTGCCGATTGGCGAGCCGCCGTACGCGTTCAGCGCGGAGGAGGCGCGCTTCATCGAGCGCTACCGCCTCTACTTCACCTTCCCAGCGCTCGCCGCGCACGCCGGTTCGGCGCTCGCTGCGATCGGGCTCGCCGGCATGGTCCTCGCGCTGTGGCTCACCTTCAGGCAGGCGTTCGCCCAGGGCGCGCTCATCGGCGCGAACCTGTTTGTCGTGGGCTGGCTCACCAAGCGCCTGGCGCCGCACTTCGCGCTGCGCGTTGCGGCCTCGCGGGGCGATCGCGACGCGCTCCGGATGCTCGAGCTGCTCGACCCGCTCTGGGCTAAAATCAAGGCGGTCAACCAAACCCAGGCCCCGTCATGAACGCGCCCATCAAGACCGAGGATGCATTCCACCAGCTCATCCACCGCAACCACATGTGGGGCCTGTGGGAGATCGCGAGCCAGATGACGCCACAGCCGCGGCCGCAGGCGGTGGCGCACCAGTGGAAATGGTCCGTGCTCGACGAGGTGGTGAGGCAGTCGGCCACCTCCGTGCCGGTCGGCGACGAGCGCCGCGCGATGCAGCTCTTCAACCCCGGACTGAACGGCCAGTGGGCGACGACCAATACCCTGATCGCCGCGGTGCAGGTGCTGCTGCCCGGCGAGATCGCGCGCGCGCATCGCCATTCGCCCGCGGCGATCCGCTTCATCATGTCCGGTAACGGCGCCTACACCGCCGTCGAAGGCGAGAAGGTCATCATGCGCGAGGGCGATCTCGTCCTCACGCCGAGCTGGCAGTGGCACGACCACGGCAACGAGACCCGCGAGACCGTGGTATGGATGGACGGCCTCGACGTGCCGCTCACCAAGGCGCTCGACTGCATTTTCTTCCAGATGCATCAGAACCTGAAGGCGGATCACGGCAAGCCGGTGAACGGCTCGAAGGCGCTCTACGGGCACGGGCACCTCGCGCCGACCTGGGTCAGGGAGCGCCCGCGCTTCTCGCCGCTGATGCTCTATTCGTTCGACCAGACCATGGAAGCGCTGGATGCGCTGCGCGCCACCGAGGGCTCGCTCTACGAAGGCATCGCGCTCGAATACACCAACCCGCAGACCGGCGGACCGGTCACGCCGACGATCTCGTGCCGCATCCAGCTCGTGCGCAAGGGCGAGAAGCTGAAAGCCCGCCGGGTCACCGGCAGCTCGGTGTTCCATGTGGTGCGCGGCAAGGGCACGACCGTCATCGACGGCAAGCCGTTCGACTGGTCGAAGGGCGACATCATCGCGCTGCCGAGCTGGGCCCAGCACGCGCACGAGAACACCGGCGGCGAGGACGCGATCCTGTTCTCGATCAGCGACCGGCCCGTGATCGAGGCGCTCGGCTTCTACCGCGAGGAAACCTCGTCCTAGGCTAGGCCAGCAGCCGGCGGGCGCGCTCGACCACCGGCAGATCGATGAGCTTGCCTTCGAGGCGCACGGCGCTGCCGCGCGCCTGCTCGAACGCGCTCACCACCGCCTGTGCCCAGCGCCGCTCCGCCTCGGTGGGCGCGAGGCCGCGCTCCACGGTCTCGATCTGGTTGGGATGGATGCACAGCTTCGCGCCGAAGCCGAGATCGCGGGCGCGCGCCACGTCCTGCGCCAGTCGACCGAGCCGAACGCGAGGCGTTCGACGCACGGGCCGCGCGCGACCTGGAGCGCGTTCCACAGGCCTGCCGCGGACTCGATCAGCGGAATGACCGGCATGCCGAGCTCGAGCGGCGCTTCCGCCTTGGGAAGCATGACTCCCGGCACGGCAGCTCCGGCAAGCGCGCGCAGGTCGTTCTCGAAGAACTCGGTGTCGTGCCCGTTGATTCGCACCCACGCCGCGTTTTCATGCTGGCGCAGCCAATCGCACACCGCATTGCGCGCGCCGGCCTTGGCCTCGGGCGGAACCGCGTCCTCGAGGTCGAGGATCACCGCGCCGGCGCCGGAAGCGAGCGCCTTGGCGAAGCGCTCGGGTCGGTTGCCAGGAACGAAGAGGTAGCTGCGCTTCAACCTGACGCGGCGAGCTCGATCGACTCGCTCGTACCGGGTTTCGTCGTTGGGGAATCTGAAATCACCCCCGACGCGCGCAGCGCCGCGATCTGCGCATCGGAATAGCCCGCGGCGCGAAGTTCGCCATCGGTGTCGGCACCCATCGCAGGCGCGGCGCGGGCCGGCAGGCCGACGCCCGGCACGCGGATCGGCCCGGCGATCATGCGCGCCCTGCGCCCGTCCGGATAGCGGTAATCGACTACGCCGTCGCGCTCGGCGACGAAGTCGCTGCGCAGCGCCTGCGCCACGTCGTAGACCGGCGAGGCCGGCACTTTCCCTGCGAAATGCTCGATCCATTCCGCCGTGGTGCGCGTCATGAGCGCGGCGTCGAGCATCTGCGTGACGCGCTCGCGGTTGGCGAGCCGCGCCTTGAACGTGGCGAAAGCGGGGTCCTTCCTCCATTCCGGCTTGCCGAGCGCTTCGGCGAGCGCGCCCCAGAACTTCTCCTTGTTGCACATGATGAAGATCCAGCCGTCGCGGGTGCGGTAGAGCTGGCTCGGCGTGAGGCTGGGGTGCGACGAGCGCGCGGTGCGCCCGGTGACCGCGCCCGCGTTCAGGAACCAGGTGCCGGGATAGTTGAGGTTGTGCAGCGCCACGTCGAAAAGCGAGGTGTCGAGGTCCATTCCCCTGCCGGTTTCCCGGGCGCTCAGCACGCCCGCGAGCAGGCCGAAGGCGGCGGCGAGGCCGGTCATCAGGTCGACGATCGACAGGCCGTAGCGCGTCGGCGGGCTTCCCGGCTCGCCGGTGAGCGACATGTGGCCGGCCTCGGCCTGCATCAGGTAGTCGTAGCCCGGCCACGCCTTGCGCGAGCCGGTGCGGCCGTATGCGGAGAGGTGCGCGCAGACGATGCGCGGGTTCGCCTCCTTCAGGTGCTCGTAGGTGAGACCGAGCTTCTCGGGCAGGTCGCCGCGGAGGTTGTCGAGCACTGCATCGGCAGTCTTCGCCAGCGCGCAGAACGCGGCCTTGCCCTCGGGATGCTTCAGGTCGAGCGTGACGCTGCGCTTGTTGCGGTTGAAAGTCTGGAAGAAGTGGCTGTCGCCCGGACCGAAGAAGTGCGGCCCGACCTCGCGGCCGACGTCGCCGCCGTCCTTGTGGTTCTCGATCTTGATCACCTCGGCGCCGAGGTCGGCGAGGTACAGCGTGCCGAAAGGGCCGGCGCCGTACTGCTCGACGGCGAGAATGCGTACGCCGGCGAGCGGCAGGCGGTTGGCGGGTTGGCTCATTCGCTAGCCTCCAAGAGCAGCTTCAAGCTGAACGGCGTTCTTGACCGACTCCAGATCGAGTACCAAGTCGCGGATCGTGCGCGCGTGCGTTTCCTCCAGCGATATCGCACAGTTCTCGAAGTACTTCGCTTCGATCTCGGCATTGGCGAGCGGGCGCTCGGGATTGCCGGGATTTACCGCGACCCGGTTCGAAGCCGTGCGGCCATCGTCCATCGTCACTACCACCTCGCCGCTGTAGTGCCGGGGAAAGGTCGACGCCGTGTCGATTGCGTACTCCACCTTGTCCATGAGCCTCTCGATCCGTGGCTCGACGAGCGCCTGCGGCGCGAGCTCGGCGAGGCCGAGACGGCCGCGCGCGAGGCCGCTTGCGACCGCGTAGGGCAGGCTGAACTTGGCGTCGTAGTCGCTCTTCGGCCGGCGCTTGGCGGCAAGCGGCTCGCACACCGCCTTGACCACGCCCTCGGGCACCAGCGCCCGGATCGAGCGCACCCGCTCGGGATCAACCCCGGCACGGTGCAGCTCGATCGCCGCTTCGGCGCAGCCGTGCAGGAAATGGCACGCGGGGAAGGGCTTCACCGCGACGTTGTGGATTTCCCATGCGTTTCCCAGGCCGGCGGTCGCGAGCGAGAAGTCGCAGGCCTCCAGCGCCGCCGGGGGCAGGTGGCTGCGGTACAGACCGAAGCGCCCTTCGTAGGCCTCGAGCGGCGCGGGAAAGTCGTCGGCGGCGAGCGAAGCGGCGGTGATGCCGCAGGCCGCGGCCCAGCCCGGATGGATGCGCTTGGTCCACGATCCATCCTCGATGAACTGGAGGTTGCCGCTCGCGAGCGAGAGCGCGATGCCCTGCGCGCCGGCGAGGCGCTCCGGCGGGAGCTTCATGAGCCGCCCAGCGACGAGCGCGCTCGCGAAGGCGCCGACCACGCCGGTCGGGTGAAAGCCGACCTGGTGAAAGCCGCTCTTCACCACGGCCGCGATGCGGGCGCCGGTTTCGACGCCGGCGATATAGGCGGCGAGGAGCTCCGACCCCGAGGCGCCGCGGTGGGCCGCGGTTCCGAGCGCGGCGGGAAACGTGCTCACGGTGAGGTGGATCACGCCCGCGGCGTGGGTGTCGTCGTAGTCGAGGCCGTGCATCAGCGCGCCGTTGACCACCGCCGCGTCGCGCAGCGGAAGCCGATACGCCATGCCGAGCGTTCGGCGGGGGCCTTCGCCCGCGAGCTTCGCGACCGAGGCTGCGATGCGCGTGGCGAATTCCTCTTTCCGCGCGGCAAAGCCGCAGCCGATCGCGTCGAGGATCAGGTGCTTCGCGCGTAGCGCGACCGCGACGGGCACTTCGGCCAGGCTGAGGCGTGCGGTGAAATCGGCGAGCCGTTCGGAGATGAAGGCCATGGGCTCAATCCACCTTGGCGCCAGAAGCTTTGACCGCCTTGCCCCACTTTGCCGATTCGTTCCTCACGAAATCCCCCATCTGCTCCACCGTCATGACGAGCGGCTCGGTGCCGGCGGCGAGAAAGCTCTGCTTGACGTCGGGCATGGTCAGGATCTTGTTCACGTCGGAGTTCAGCCGGTCCACGATCGCCTTGGGCGTCTTCGCCGGCGCGGCCATCGCCACCCACGGCACGCCGGTGAAGCCGGGGTAGCCGCTCTCCGAGATGGTGGGCATGTCGGGCAGGGCCGCGGCGCGGTTCGCGCTCGATACCGCGATGGCGCGCAGCTTGCCGCCCTTGACGAGCGGTAGCGTGGCCGTGAGCGTCTCGAACATGACGTCGACCTGTCCGCCGATGAGGTCCGTGAGCGCCGCGGGCCCGCCCTTGTACGGCACGTGCTGGATGTCGATGCCGGCGGCGGCCTTGAACATCTCGGTCACGAGATGATTGGTCACGCCGCTGCCGCCCGACGCGTAGTTGAGCTTGCCGGGATGCGCCTTGGCGTAGCTCACGAGGCTCCTGATGTCCTTGATCTGCGAGCTCGGATTCACCACCACGGCGTAGGGCACGACGCCGAGCCCGGCGAATACTACGAAGTCGCGCGCCACGTCGTAGGGCAGCTTCGGGTAAAGCGTGGGGTTCACCGCCAGGGGCCCGCTCGAGCTCGCGAGCAGCGTGTAGCCGTCGGGCTCCGCCTTGGCGGCGAGCTCGGTGGCGATGATGCCGGCGGCGCCCGGACGGTTCTCGACATAGAACTGCTGTCCATACTGGCTCGAGAGCTTCGCGGCGACGAGGCGCGCGAGCACGTCGGTGGCCTGGCCAACGGGGAAGCCGAGCAGGACGCGCACCGGCTTGTTCGGGTAGGTCTGCGCCGAGGCGGTGGCGGCGAAAGCGGCGACGAGGACTGCGGCGAAACGCAGGAGTTTCATGGAAATGCACTCAGCGGAATTGTCCGGACAATATAAACGCAGCGCCGCCCAGCGTCAAGCTAGCGGCGCAGCTCCATGCGGTAGGTGAAGCGGTCGGCCGGGTGCACGGTGTCGGCGAGCTCGAGCAGGCGCGCGTCCTCGTCGAAGTAGCTGCGCCGGATCGACAGCCCCGGCGTGCCGGGGGGAACGCCGAGGTTGGCCGCGTCCTGCTCGTCGAGCGCGACCGCGGTGATCACCTGCTCGACCCGGTCGATGCGCGTGCGGTACTCGCGCTCGATCAGTGCATACACCGGGCCGCTCGAGCCGCGCAGCGCCCTGTCGATGCCTTTGAGCGCAGGATTGAGGAACAGCCGCGTCACGCCGAACGGCTTGCCGTCGGCGGTCTCCCGGCGCAGAGCCACCGCGTAGGTCCACTCCTCGCCAGGGGTCGCCGACATGGCGCGCGCCTGCGACTTCGAGAGCCCGACGCGGCCGACATACACGTAGTGAAAGTGCGTGCTCTGCGCGTACTGAAAGAGGTCGCGCAGCGAGCCGATGCCGTGGCTGTAGCGCGTGTCGTCGGGGAGCGCTGCGACCACCGTGCCGGCGCGCGGCTTGCGGCGCACCAGTCCCTCGGTCGAAAGCACCCGGATCGCTTCGCGCGCCGTGAAGCGCGAGACGCCGAGCTGCCTGCAGAGCTCGTGCTCGGTGGGAAGCTGCGCGCCCACCGGGTAGCGTCCCTCGGTGATCGCCCGGCGCAGGTCGCGCGCGATCTGGAGATAGCGCGGTCCTCGTGGAGGCGCTGCCTGGCGGCGCGGCTTTCTGGTGCCGTTGCTTTTTGCCATTTTGTCCGTACAATTGTACCAGACCCCAAGGAGAGGCTCCATGTCAGGCGAAGCGAAGCGGATCGGCGAGCGCACCTACCGCGAGTCGTTCGGGCGCTATTTCGAGGACTTCAAGGTCGGCGACATCTACCAGCACCGGCCGGGGCGCACGATCACCCAGTACGACAACATCTCGTTCACCCTGCTCACCATGAACACCCATCCCATGCACTTCGACGAGGAGTACGCGAGGCACAGCGAGTTCGGCCGCTGCATCGTGTGCAGCCCGCTCACGGTGGCCCTGATGGTGGGGATGAGCGTCACCGACGTGAGCCAGAAGGCGATCGCGAACCTCGGCTGGACCGACATCAAGCTCACGCACCCGCTGTTCGCGGGTGACACGCTCTACGCCGAATCGCAAGTGCTCGACAAGCGCGAATCGAAGAGCCGCCCGGGCGCCGGCATCGTGAGCGTGAAGACCCTCGGCCTGAACCAGGACCGCGTCAAGGTGTGCGAGTTCAACCGCACCATGCTCATCATGAAGCGGGCCGGCAACGACGTCGAGCTGAAAGCCAACTACTGAAAGAGCGCATGCGCCACACCGACCCCGCAGAAGAAGCCGCGCTGCTCGACGCGATCGAGCGCTGGCTCGAGAAGGAAGTGCGCCCGCAGGTCATGCGCCTCGAGCACGACGACATCTATCCGCACGAGCTCGTCGCGCAGATGAAGGAGATGGGGCTTTTCGGCGCGGTGCTCGATCCGCAGTGGGGCGGGCTCGGGCTTTCGGCCTCGACCTACGCCAAGATCGTGATGAAGATCTCCACGGTGTGGATGTCGCTCACCGGGATCTTCAACTCGCACCTGATGATGGCGATCCTGGTGGAGAAGTTCGGCAGCGCGGAGCAGAAGGCTCGCTTCCTGCCGCGCATGGCGGCGGGCGAGCTGCGCGGCGCGCTCGGCCTCACCGAGCCCGACGCCGGCACCGACCTCGCGGCGATCCGCACACGCGCGGTAAAGGAGGGCGACCACTACGTCGTCAACGGCACCAAGACCTGGATCAGCAACGGCATCGAGGGGAACTGCTGCGCCGTGCTGGTCAGGACCGATCCAAAGGCGCAGCCGCCGCGCAAGGGGCTGTCGATGTTCATTATGGAGAAGGGCCCGGGGTTCCGCGCCTCGCGCAAGCTCGAGAAGATCGGCTACAAGGGCATCGACTCGGCGGAGCTCGTCTTCGACAACCACCGCGTGCCCGCCGCGAATCTCATCGGCGGCGAGGGGCAGGGCTTCTACTGCGCCGTGAGCGGCCTCGAGCTCGGGCGGATCAACGTCGCAGCGCGCGGCGCGGGCATCGCCAAGGCGGCGCTCGACGAATCGGTGCGCTACGCGCAGCTGCGCAGGACCTTCGGCAAGCCGATCGGCGAGCACCAGGCGATCCAGCTCAAGCTCGGCGAGATGGCGACGCGCTTCGAGGCTGCGCGCCTGCTGATCGAGCAGGCGGCGCAGGCCTACGATGCGGGCAGGCGCTGCGACATGGAAGCCGGCATGGCGAAATACTTCGCCTCCGAAGCGGGCCTCGAGAACGCGCTCGAAGCGATGCGCATCCACGGCGCGTACGGCTACTCGAAGGAATTTCCGATCGAGCGGCTGGTGCGCGATGCGCCGCTCATGTGCATCGGCGAAGGCACCAACGAAATGCAGCGCATCATCATCGCGCGCCAGCTGATCGAGCGAAACCCGGTCTGATTCCTGCGCGCCCCCCACAGGGCGCCTCGCGGAAATATTCCAATCAAGTGCGCCGCCATGGTCGAGAGACCATGGCGGCTTTATGTGTTGGTTCACGACGCTCGGTGAGGCATGGCCCTTGCATCGTGCTCCGGGACCCGGGGAAACGCCGATCCAACCCGGGATCCAACCCTTGGAAAGGAATCCCATGCCGAGCAAACGCTTCATCGCATCTGCTATTGCTTTCATCGGACTCTTTGCGCCCTTGACGCAGCCGATCAGGGCGCTCGCGCAGTCCGCCGACATACGCCAGGAAGACCGGCGGGAAGACCGCCGCGAGGACCGGCGCGAAGACCGCCGCGAGGACCGCCGCGAGGACCGCCGCGAAGAGGCTCAGCTCAACGTCGCGCGCGACGCCGCGGGCGCCATCGATGCCCAGAAGCTCGTCGCCGAGATCCGCGCGCTGTTCGATCGCGGCGTGCGCGACGTGCGGATCCGTGAGCGTGGGCTGACGGCGCAGGAGCGCGCCGAGATCGTGCAACTCGTGCGGCAGCTGGTCGGTGATCTCAGGCTCGAGCGCGTGCGCCTGCGCCAGGACGACGATCGCCTGAGAATCGACCTGCGCGCCGAGCGGGAACTCCGCGCCGACCGGCGCGAAGACCGGCGTGAAGATCGCCGCGAGGACCGCCGCGCCGATCGCCGCGAGGGCCGTCCCGAGCGGGTCGCGCGTGTGGAGCGGCACGAGCGCGTCGAGCGGCCGGAGCGTGCAGAAAGAGCCGAGCGTCCCGAGCGCGCGGAAAGAGGCGAGCGTCACGAGCGCGTAGAGCGCCCGGACCACTCAGGCCGTCACTGAAGCGTCAGTCGTCGTCGCGGTCGCGGCCCTTCAGATCGACGACCGCGAGCCCATAGGGGTCGTTGCCAACGCCCGTCACCGTGGCGACGACCGCGCGCTTGCGCAGGTCGACGATCCAAACCGTGCCGCTGGCAACGGTGTTGGGAATCACGCGTGCGCCGCCCGAGATCACGGCGTAACGGCCGTCGGCGGTGACGGCCGAGCCCTTCGGGCGCGCCGGGCCGCCGTCGGGGCGGGTGAGCGGGATGCGCGCCACTTCGCCTTTCGCCGGGTCGGCGAGCGCTGCGTGCAGGTCAACGATCGACACGTTGTTGGCCCGGAAGTTGGGCACTACGATCTCCTTGCCGTCGGGCGTGAACGACGGGATGAACGGCCGCGTCTGACCGCTCGGACTATCGGTGCCGACGCGGACTCGGGCCGCTTCGACCGTCGGGTTTTCCACGTCGATGATGGAGACGGTGTTGCCTTCGAACGCCACCCGCTGGCTTTCGCGGTTCGCCGCGACGATGTAGCGGCCGTCCGGGCTGGAGGCGATCCCCCAGGGCCCGATCTGGGTCGGGATGCGGGCGATTTCCGCGGTCTTGTTGCCCGCGAGCGCGGAGTCGAGGTCGATTACCGAGACGTCGTCGGTGCCGCCGTTGGCCGCGAAGACGTACGTCTTGCCGCTGCGCGCGCGTCCCAGGGCAAGCCCGTTCGTGTCCGGGAAGCAGCCCCACGCGGGATGCGGAGAGAGCAGCGGCACCGGCGACAGCGCGCCGCTCGGATGCACGAACGGCGCGCTCGGCGCCGGGAAGGTCGGCGGGCCGCCCGGGGAGACGAACGGCACCGGATAGCGCGGGCAGGGAAACTGGGGCGTGCCGGCGCCGAGCGCCAGCTCCACGCTGTGGCGCAGGCTGCCGGTCTTGCGGTCCACGAAGGTAATGCGGTTGCCGCCGTCCTCGGTGAAGTGGCTCTCGGCGTTGCCGATGATGAACATGTCCTTCAGCAGCACCAGGCCGACCGAGCCGAAGTGGCCGCTATCGATGTGGCGCTCGAGGGCCGCGGCGGTGTTGTCGTTGCGCCGGTCGATCATCTTCTTGATGTTCATTACCGCGATGTTGCCGCGCCCGCCGTGCTGCAGGAATTCGTCATTCTCGACCGCGCCGTGGTGATTGACGACGTACGCGCTCTTGCGGTCCTCGCTGATCACGACGTTCGCCGAATCGCCGAGGAGCTTGCCGTCGAGGCGGTCAAGCGCGACCTTCGAGCGGCTGACGATCGCGTTCGGCGTGTTGTTGTTTTCAGGGCGCAGCGCCTTCTCGAGGTCGATCGCGTACATGCGCGGATCGCGCCGCCCCGTGGCGAGAATCCAGGTGTCGCCGTCGCACAACGCTTCGGTAGCGAAAGAGAGCAGCAGGACGCCGCCCAGTAACGTGGCTCGCAGCTTCATTTTGTCCTCCTCCCGAGGTGACGGCCGATGCTAGGCGTGTGCGGCCGAATACGTCAACCGCGCGCGACTTTTTGCGCTGCGGCGCGCCGAGGATCGGGGTACAGTTTGCGCATCACAGAACAAGAAACAGATCCGGTGAGCGCCCAGGGACCTGCCCCCGTTGTAATTGGCGATGCGCCGGGCGCCTCGACCGGCACCCTCGAGCGGATCAAGCTCTACGCCGCGCGTAACGAGCGCCGGCTCGCGGTCACGTTCTTCATCGCCGGCTTTCTGTTCGACATCCTGACGCTCGGCCGCATCGACGCCGGCCTGACGATCGGACAGCAGGCGGTCTATCTGCTGCTCATCACCGTCGTCCTGGTCCACATGCTCCTCTCCGGACCGGCTCCGGCACGGGAATCCGCTGCGATGCCGCGCCTGAAGCGCTGGTATTTCGAGTACCGCAATCCAGCGATTCACTTCCTGCTCGGCGCGCTGCTGAGCGCCTACACGCTGTTCTTCTTCAAGAGCTCGTCTCTTCTCGTTTCGTTCGGCTTCATGGCAGTTCTCGTGGCCCTGCTACTCGCGAACGAGTCGGCGCGCTTCAAGGCGCTGGGCTTGCCCTTCAAGTTCGCGCTGCTCGGCCTGTGCTACCTCGCGTTCTTCGCTTACGTGGTGCCGGTGGTCTTCGGCCAGACCGGACTCGTCGTGTTCCTGCTCTCCATGGCCGCGGGCTGCGTGCCGCTCGCCGCCCTGGCATTCTCGATTGCCAAGGAGCACAAGCGGAGGATCCTGGTGCCGCTCGGTTGCGTGCTGATCCTGTTCCTCGGGTTCTACCTCTTCCGGCTGATCCCGCCGGTGCCGCTCTCCATCCGCTTCATGGGCGTCTACCACGGCGTCGAGCGCACCGACGCCGGCTACCGGCTGAGCCACGAGCGGCCGGCCTGGCGCATCTGGCACAAGGGCGACCAGTGGTTCGGTGCCCAGCCCGGCGACAAGGTGCACGTGTACTTCCGCATCTTTTCGCCGTCGCGCTTTTCCGACCAGGTGCTGATGGGCTGGTACCGATACGAAGGCGGAGCGAAGGGGCGCGGCTGGGTGCTCCAGGACACCATACCGATCAAGATTCTCGGCGGCCGGGAGGAGGGTTTCCGCGGCTACGGCGTGAAGGGGAACTACCAGCCGGGGCAATGGAAGGTGCACGTCGAGACCACTGACGGGCGCGAGATCGGGCGGATCTACTTCAGCGTCGAATCCATTCCGATCGCGCTGGGCCTGGAGGCGCGCAGCCTCACCGCCGACCTCGACTGATGCCGTAGACTCCCGGTTTCTCGAGGAGGAGAAACCCATGGTCCGGATGTTCGCCGCGGCAGCGCTCGCCGCGATGGCCGCCCTGGTCACGAGCCACGCGCTGGCGCAAGCCTTTCCGTCGCGGCCGATCACGCTCATCGTGCCGTTCCCGCCGGGCGGGTCGACCGATACCGCGGCGCGCATCCTCGGCGAGGCGATGCGCGGTCCGCTCGGCCAGCCGGTCGTGATCGAGAACGTGGGCGGCGCGGGAGGCAGCATCGGCGTGGCGCGAGTGGCCCGGGCCGCACCCGACGGCTACACCATCGACATCGGCCAGTGGGACACGCACGTCGGCGCCATCATCTATCCCATCAACTTCGACCTGCAGAAGGACTTTGCGCCGTTGGGGCTGCTCTCGCTCAACCCGCAGCTTCTGATCGCGCGCAAGGGCTTCCCTGCCGACGATCTGAAGGCGCTGGTGGCGTGGATGAAGGCGAATCCGGGCAGGGCGACGTTCGTCGACCAGAACGCAGCCGCGCGCGTCACCGGCATCCTGATGCAGCAGTCGACCGGCACGAAGGTCGAGTTCATTCCCTATCGCGGCGCCGGACCGGCGATGCAGGCGATGCTCGGCGGCCAGGTCGACTTGATGGTGGTGCAGGCCGCCGTGACGCTGCCTCAGGCGCGCGCCGGCACGGTCAAGATCCTCGCCAACCTGTCGCCGGAGCGCTCGCGCGTCATTCCGGACATTCCCACCTCCGGGGAGAGCGGCATCCCGGGGTTGTACGCCTCCGGATGGTTCGGCCTCTTCGCCCCGAGA
>JBIOYV010000022.1:0-11034 GCA_044870335.1 Burkholderiales bacterium
CCTGGTTCGTAGCCAGGTACTCTATCCAACTGAGCTACGGGCGCGAGGGGCGAATTATAGCCCCGATCGCTCAGAGCTCCCGGCCGATGACCCGGTCGAGCGAGTAAGGCCCGCCGCCGCGCAGGGCGATGGCGAGCATGACGAGGCCCCAGAAGAGCGGGTACTCGTAGCCCCCCTGGCTCCAGCCGAATTTCGGCATGTGGTGGTAGACGATCACGCACATCTCGATCACCGCCGCCGCCGCCCAGAAGCGCGTGAACAGCCCCAGGGCGATGCACAGGCCGCCGAGGGTCTCGATGGCGATGAGCGCGACGGCGAGCGGCTCGGCGGGCGCGATGCCGCGCTTCACCAGCGCCATGTTGGCGGTCGCGGTGAGGCCCATCATCAGCTTGGGCCAGCCGTGCGGGATGAGCATCAGGCCGGCGGTGATGCGGATGAGTGCCCACGACAGCGGCTCGGCGCACCGGTAGAACGAATGCAACTGCGGGAACAACAGCTTCGGTTGTGCCTGCTCCATGCCCTCCTCCCTCCTGGTTACCTGCTGTTACCTGCTTTCGCCACTGGGAATTTATAGGAAAATCGACCCCATGTCCTTCGACCTCGTGATCCGCGGCGGCACCGTCGTCACCGCGGAGAAGACGCTGCGCGCGGATATCGGGATCCAGGGCGAAAAGATCGCGGCGATCGGCAGCTCGCTTTCCGGCAGGACCGTTCTGGATGTCAGTGGAAAGCTGGTCATGCCGGGCGGCGTCGACAGCCACTGCCACGTCGAGCAGCTCTCCTCGAGCGGCAGGATGTGCGCCGACGACTTCTACAGCGCGACGGTGGCGGCGGCCTTCGGCGGCACGACGACCATCATTCCGTTCGCAGCGCAGCATCGCGGCAATTCCATTGTCGCGGTGGTCGACGATTACGCGAAGCGCGCCGCCGAGAAGGCGGTGATCGACTACGGGTTCCACCTCATCATTGCCGATCCCACCGAGCACTCCTTAAACATAGAACTCAAAGAAATGGTGCGGCGAGGCATCACGTCGTTCAAGGTGTACATGACCTACGAGCTCCTGCGCCTGAGCGACGGCCAGATGCTCGACGTGCTGGCGGCGGCGGACCGCGAAAAGGCGCTCGTAATGGTGCACGCCGAGAACCACGAGATCATCCAGTGGCTCACCAAGCGCCTGCTCGAGCGCGGCCACCGCGCGCCGAAGTTCCACATGGATGCGCACCATCCGATCGCCGAGGCCGAGGCGACCAATCGCGTCGTGGCGCTCTCGCGCCTGCTCGACGTGCCGGTGCTCATCGTGCACGTCTCGGGAGGCGAGGCGGTGCGGACCATCCGCGCGGCGCAGACGCTCGGCGCGCGCGTCTTCGCCGAGACCTGCCCGCAGTACCTGTTCCTCAAGGCGACCGACGCGGACCGGCCAGGCCTCGAGGGCGCGAAGTGGTGCTGCAGCCCGCCGCCGCGCGACGAGGCCTCGCAGGCGGCCGTCTGGGAAGGACTCAAGGACGGGACCTTCCAGGTGCTCTCGTCCGACCATGCCCCCTACCGCTTCGACGAGTCGGGCAAGCTGCCGAAGGGCGCCCAGACCACGTTCAAGGAAATGGCGAACGGCGTCCCGGGCCTCCAGGTGCGCCTGCCGCTGCTCTTCTCGGAAGGCGTCGGCAAGAAGCGGATCTCGCTGCAGGAGTTCGTTGCGCTGACGGCGACCAACCACGCGAGGATGTACGGTCTACTTCCCCGGAAGGGGACCATGGAGGTCGGAGCCGACGCAGACCTCGCGATCTGGGACCCTGAGAAACGGGTGACACTCGCTGCGGGAATGATGAAAGACAATGTCGGCTATACACCGTACGAAGGGATGACGGTGACCGGCTGGCCGACCACGGTGCTCTCGAGGGGGCGATTGACCGTTCACGAAGAAAAGCTGATGGTTGAGAAAGGCAGCGGCAAATTCATCGCCCGAGGGATACCGGCACCGGTCGCCGCGGCGAAGCTGCGCGACGGTCCCGCGGCGATACTGAGGAAGCTCATCGGATGAGAAAGCTGAAGATCGCCTCCGCGCAGCTCGGCGCGCTGCAACGATCCGACTCGCGCGCCGTCGCCACCCGACGCATGGTGGAGCTCCTGCGCCAGGCGCACGGCATGGGCGCGAAGTTCGTCGTGTTCCCGGAACTCGCTTTCACCACCTTCTTTCCGCGCTGGTGGATCGAAAACCAGGAAGACGTCGACGCCCAATTCTTTGAGAAAAGCATTCCTTCAAAAGAGACGCAGCCGCTGTTCGAGGAAGCGAAAAAGCTGGGGATCGGTTTCTATGTCGGCTACGCGGAGCTGACGCCGCAGAAGCAGCGCTTCAATACCGCGATCCTGGTCTCGCCCGACGGCACGATCGTCGGCAAGTACCGCAAGGTGCACCTGCCCGGCCACGCCGAGCACAAGCCCAAGGCGGCGTTCCAGCACCTCGAGAAGAAGTACTTCGAGGTCGGCGACCTCGGCTTCCGCGTCTGGCGCTTCATGGACACGATCACCGGGATGCTGATCTGCAACGACCGGCGCTGGCCGGAGGCCTTCCGGGTGCTCGCGCTGCAGGGCGCCGAGATCGTGGCGCTCGGCTTCAATACGCCGACCGAGAACCTGCACTACCCCGAGCCGCCGGCGCTGCGCGTGCACCACCACCTCATCATGGCCCAGGCGATGGCGTTCCAGAACGCGACCTGGCTGGTCGAGACCGCGAAGTGCGGCCACGAGGACGGCTTCCGCATGTTCGGCCACTCGCTCATCGTCGCGCCCACCGGCGAGATCGCGGTGAAGAGCCAGACCGAGGAGGACGAGGTGATCGTGTGCGACGCCGACATCGACCTCGCCGCCGACTTGAAGCGCACCATGTTCAACTTCGCGGCGCACCGCCGCCCCGAGCACTACCGCCTCATCGTCGAGCGCACCGGCGCCGAGACCACGCCCGCCAACGACACGTAAAGATCCCAAAGGAGCGATCAAATGTTCGTGCTGCAGGTCAACATCAGGATCAAGCCCGAGAACGTGGACGCGTTCATGAAGAAGGCGCTCGAGAACGCCCGCGAGGCGCGCAAGGAGCCGGGCTGCAAGCAGTTCGACGTGCTGGTCGACCCCAAAGACAGCGCCAAGGTGATGCTCTACGAGGTGTACAACGACGAGCAGGCCTTCGAGACGCACCAGCAGACGGCGCACTTCAAGAAATACGTCGCCGAGGCGGTGCCGCTCCTCGCCTCGCGCGAGCGGCAGGTGTGGAAGCGGGCTTGATGGACCTGCGGCTCGCCGAGCTCAAGCCCCTCGAAACCTACAAGCTGCTCATCGGGCTCGTGATCCCGCGGCCGATCGCGTGGATCTCGACCCGCAGCGCGAACGGCGTCGCCAACTGCGCGCCGTTCTCGTTCTTCAACGTCTTCAGCGAGGATCCGCCGCTCTGCGTGGTCGGCATCAACCCGCGCTCGAGCGACGGCGCGATGAAGCACACGCTGAAGAACATCCGCCGCACGGGCGAGTTCGTGGTCAACCTGGTCGACGAGGCCACCGCGAACGCGATGCACCTCTCGAGCGAGGAGCTGCCCGAGGACGAGAGCGAGTTCGAGCGCGCGGGCCTCACCGAGTCGCCGGCAGCGCTGGTGCGCCACCCGCGCATCGCCGAAGCGGCGGCCTGCCTCGAATGCCGCCTGTTCCGGCTGCTCGAGATCAGCGCCACGCGCGAGCTGGTGCTCGGCGAGATCCTGCTGGTGCACGCGCGCGCGGGCATCGTCGACCCGGCGACCAAGCGCATCTCCGAGCAGCACTACCGGCCGATCGGGCGCCTCTTCGGCAGCCGCTACTGCACCACCCGGCAGCGCTTCAACCTGCCAGGCGAATTGCCTTAATTAAGCATGAAGCACGCCGCAACGGTGCAGATCGAGTACGGTCCGGTGCGGGGAATTGCCGGCGTCGACACGCTCAGTGCCAGGGGCCTGCGCACGGGTTTCGACCGGCATTTTCACGACACGTACTCGTTCGGGCTCATCCTGAGCGGCGTTGAGCGATGCGAGGTCCGGCGCTCGGGGCAGTTCTTCGAGCCGGGCGCGGTGCCGATGTTCAATCCGGGCGAGGTGCACGACGGCGGGCCCGCGACTCCAAAGGGCTGGTCGTACCGGATGGTGTATCTCGATCCCTCGCTCGTCGAGGGCGAGCGCATCTTCCCGTCGGTGCAGCGACGCGATGCGGCCGCGCGGAAAGCCGTCGGCCGGGTTTTCGACGCCATCGATTTCGGCTCGGAGCTCGGAATCGAGGAGGCGCTGTCGGGCGCGCTCGACATTCTCCTCGGCAAGGCGGATCGGGATCGCGGGGCGCCGACGGCGCTCTCGAAGGTGCGCGAGCTGATCGATGCGCATTGCTGCGAGCCCCTGCGCCTTCATGGCCTTTGCCAGGTTATCGGTGTTTCGCCGACGCGTCTCTTGCGCGCCTTCGAGGCCGCGTACGGGCTCACGCCGCACCGCTACCAGCAATCCCGGCGCATCGCTGAGGCGCGGCGCATGATCCTGGCCGGAACGCCGCTTGTCGAAGTGGCGGCTGCGTGCGGCTATGCCGATCAGTCGCACCTCAACCGCTGGTTCGTGCGCATCCACGGCACCACGCCGGGCCGCCTCCGACGCGCATTTTTCTCCTAGACGCGAGCGGGGCGCGAGTGCGAGCCTCGCGCCATGGAAGAGCAACTACGGCACTACCGGCACAAGCTCCAGTTCGAGATCGACTCCTGGGACCTCAAGCTCGCGCTCGAGGCGGGCGAGCGCGTCAGGGTGATCGACGCGCGCTCGAGGAAGGCTTTCACCCGCGAGCACATCCCTGGCGCCATCAACATTCCGCACCGGGAGATGAGCCGCGAAACCACCGCGGCGATCGATCGGACCGCGCTGGTCGTCACCTACTGCGACGGGATCGGCTGCAACGGCTCGACCAGGGGCGCGCTGAACATGACCGAGCTCGGCTTTCGCACCAAGGAGCTGATCGGCGGCCTCGACTGGTGGAAGCGCGACGGCCATCCCACCGAGAAATAAACGTGGTCTGTCCCTGACTAGGGGTTAGAGAAGCACGGCGCCAAGGATTGCCCCGGCGCCGAGGAACCAGAGCGGGTTGAGCTTGGTGGCGAGCATGCCGGCGGCGGCGATGCAGGCGATGAGCCACAGCCGCCAGTCGGGGGAGCCCGGCGTGGCGAGCACCACGCCGCCGGAGAGGATCATGCCGACGACGATCGGCGCGATGGCGCGCTGGATCGCCTTGCGCCAGGGCGAGTCCTTGAAGCGATCCCAGAGCTCCGCGACCCACCACGCGATCACCGCGGCGGGAAAGCAGATCGACCCGAGCGCGACGAAGGCGCCGGGGAGCCCCGCGACCTTCCAGCCGATCAGGCTCGCGATCAGCACATTGGGGCCAGGCGCGGCCTGCCCCACCGCAAAAGCCTGGATGAAGTCCGACGGCGTGAGCCAGCCTTTCACGTCCACCACGTAGCGCTGCATCTCCGGCATCACCGAGGGAAGGCCGCCGACCGACACGAGCGACAGCAGCGCGAAGTAAAGGCCGAGCTCGACCAGGTTCACAGCCAGCCCCGCCGTGCGGCGAGCACCGCGACGCACAAGCCGATCGGCACGACCATCAGCAGCGAGACGCGCGCCACCGCCACGAGAACGAAGCAGGCCGCGATCAGCGCGAGCGCGGCCGGTTTTTTCGCGAGCCCCCGGCCGAGCTTCACCGCGGTGCCGATGAAAAGGCCCGCCCCCGCCGCGCCGACGCCGGTGACGACTGCCTTCAGCGTCGCGTTGGAGGAAAGGTCGCTGTACACGATGAAGAGCCCGAGCACCCAGACAAACGGCAGCGCCATCAGGCCGAGGAAGGCGACGATCGAGCCCGCAAGGCCGAACCAGCGCTTGCCGAGCACGATCGACGCGTTGCCGATGTTCGGCCCGGGAAGGAACTGGCACAGGCCGATGGTCTCGGTGAAATCGGCATGGGTGAGCCAGCGCCGCTCCTCGACCATGGTGCGGTAGGCCCAGGGCATCACCCCGCCGAACGAGCGCGCGCCGATCCAGAAGAAGCCCATGAAAAGGTCGCGCAGGGTCTTAGGCGGCGCTACGGGAACGATCTCGCTCAATCCCAGCCCTCATTCCCAGCCCAATCTGACGCGGCCGATCGCCATCGCCACCGCCGCCTGCGTCGGCTCGACCACCGGGAGGCCCACGGCGCGCTGCAGCGCCTTGCGGTAGCGCGCCATGCCGGCGCAGCCCATGACGATCACGTTGGCGCCGTGCGCCTCGCGCAGCGTGCTCCCCACCTGCGCCATGCGGCCGAGCGCGCGGCCCTCGTCGGCGAGCTCGGTGACGCCCAGGCCGATGGCGAGCTCCGCGGCGAGACGGTCCATCACGCCGAGGGCGCCCATGTAGCGCAGGTGCCGCGGGATCGACTTCTCGAGGATCGCGAGGACGCCGAACTTCTGGCCGAGCGTCAGCGCGGTGAGGATGCCGCATTCGGCGATGCCGAGCACCGGCTTTCGGGTCGCCTCGCGCACCGAATGCAGCCCCGGGTCGCTATAGCAGGCGATGACGAACGCGGCATAGCGCTCTTCGCTTTTCCGCACGGTGTCTACTAATGGGGAAATCACGGAGTCGACATGCTGCTGCGTTTCGATGCCGGGCGGGCCCTCCTTCAGCGTCATCACCTCGATGCGCGGCCCGCCCTCGATGCGCAGCGGCGCGCACGCCTCGTCGATGCCGCGGGTGACGGCCTCGGTGGAGTTCGGATTGATGACGAGAATGGTGGCGCTCATGCTTCCCTTGGATGGCGGGAGCGACTATAGTCGATCGAGGAGGAGGACTTTACATGAATTCGAGACTCGGCCTGGCCGCGCTCGGCGTGCTCGCGCTCGCCGCCGTACTCGCATCGGCGCCGCGCGCGGCGCTCGCGCAGAAGTCGGGCGGGACGCTGCGCATCTACCACCGTGACAACCTGCCGAGCGCCTCGATCCTCGAAGAGGCGACGATCTCCACCGTCATGCCCTTCATGGGCGTGTTCAACAACCTGGTGCTCTACGACCCGGCGAAGAAGCTGAACAGCGACCAGACCATCGTGCCCGACCTCGCCGAGAGCTGGGCGTGGGATCAGACGCGCACCAAGCTCACCTTCAAGCTGCGCCAGGGCGTGAAATGGCACGACGGCAAGCCCTTCACCGCGAAGGACGTGCAGTGCACCTGGAACCGGCTCACCGGCAAGGACCCGGACGAGTTCCGCAAGAACCCGCGCCAGGTGTGGTGGCAGAACCTGAAGGAGGTGAGCGTCAACGGCGACCACGAGGCCACCTTCAACCTGAACCGTCCGCAGCCGTCGTTCCTCTCGATGTTCGCCTCGGGCTACACGCCGGTCTATCCGTGCCACGTCTCGACCAAGGAGATGCGCACCAACCCCATCGGCACCGGGCCGTTCAAGTTCGTCGAGTTCCGCCGCGGCGAGTCGCTCAAGTTCGTGCGCAACCCCGACTACTGGAGGAAAGGCCGGCCCTACCTCGACGCGATCGAGTGGCGCGTGATCGAGAACCGCTCGACCCGCATCCTCGCCTTCATCGCCGACGAATTCGACCTCACCTTCGTCGCCGACGTATCGATCCCGCTCTTGAAGGACGTGACTTCGCAGGCGCCCAAGGCGGTGTGCGAAGTCGCGCCGCAGTACGTCTCGAGCAACCTCATCATCAACCCGAGCGCGGCGCCGTTCGACAATCCGAAGATCCGCCGCGCGATGGCGCTCGCGATCGACCGCAAGACGATGATCGACATCCTGAGCCAGGGCAAGAGCGACATGAGCGGCGTGATGCTGCCCGCTCCCGAGGGGAACTGGGGCATGCCGCCCGAGCTCCTGAAGAAGCTGCCCGGGTACAGCGGCGACGTGGCGAAGAACCGCGCCGAGGCGCGCAAGATCATGGAGGGCCTGGGCTACGGCCCGCAGAAGACGCTCAAGGTCAAGGTGTCGACGCGCAACATCCCGATCTACCGCGACCCGGCGGTGCTGCTCATCGACCAGCTCAAGCAGATCTACATCGAGGGCGAGCTCGAGGTAATCGACACCAGCATCTGGCACGCCAAGGTGACGCGCAAGGAGTTCAGCGTCGGCATGAACCTGACCGGCGTGCCGGTCGACGACCCCGACGTCAACCTCTACGAGAACTATTCGTGCAACTCCGAGCGCAACCTCACGCAGTACTGCAACAAGGAGGTGGACAAGCTCATCGACCAGCAGTCGCAGGAGCCCGACCGCGAGAAGCGCAAGAAGCTGGTCTGGGAGATCGAGCGGCGCCTGGCGGAGGATCTCGCGCGCCCGATCATCTACTACGACCGCGCCGCCACCTGCTGGCAGCCGCGCGTCAAGGGCTTCGTCCTGCACCACAACAGCATCTACAACAACTGGCGCTTCGAGAACGTCTGGCTCGACCGCTAGGAGAAGTTGAGCGGTAAGGAAACAATCGACGTGTCGGGCTATCTGATCCGCCGGTTCTTCCTGATGCTGGTGACGCTGTTCGGCGTCTCGGTCGTGATCTTCGTGATGCTGCGGCTCGTCCCGGGCAACATCACCGACATCATCTTCGACTCGGCGGGGTTCGTGAACCCGAAGCAGAAGCAGCGGATCGAGCGCGAGCTCGGCCTCGACCAGCCGATCGTGACGCAGTACGCGCGCTGGATCGGCGGACTCGCCCGCGGCGACCTCGGCTACGCCTACGTGTCGGAGAAGCCCGCGATCCAGGAGATCGCGCCGCGGATCCCGGTGAGCGCCAAGCTCGCCGCGCTGGCGCTCGTCTTCTCGACGCTCTTCGGAGTCACGCTCGGCGTGGTGAGCGCGGTGCGCCAGGACACCGCCCTCGATTACGCGCTGCGGGTCGTGAGCCTGAGCGGGCTGTCCCTGCCCTCGTTCTGGCTGGGCCTCCTGATCCTCATGGCCTGCGTGCAGTGGTTCGGCTGGATCCCGATCTATCGCAGCACCCCCGAGAGCTTCTGGAAGGAGATCGGCCTCCTCGCCCTGCCGGCCGCGGCGGTGGGGTTTCGCAGCTCGGCGCTGGTGATGCGGCTCACCCGCTCGTCGATGCTCGAGGTGCTGCGCCAGGACTACGTGCGCACGGCGCGCGCCAAAGGCGCCTCCGAGACGGCGGTCAACTACCGGCATGCGCTCGCGAACGCGCTCTTGCCGGTCGTCACCATCGTCGGTATCGAGGCCGCGTTCCTGATCGGCGGCCTGATCGTCACCGAGACCGTGTTCAACATCCCGGGCGTGGCGCGCTTCCTGGTGGAGGCGATCCGCTGGCGCGACTACCCGATCGTGCAGAACCTGGTCATGTTCATCGCGCTCGTCGTCGTGCTGGTCAACTTCGCGGTCGATATGCTCTACGTGGTGCTCGACCCGCGCATCAAGTTTGGTAACTGATTTGATAGAAACGACGCTCTACTTCGTGCGGCGTTACCCACTCGGTGCCATCGGTGCGGTGATCATGGCGCTCTTCGTGCTCACCGCACTGCTGGCAGGGACCGTCGCCCCCTTCGACCCGACGGCGACCGACGCGCCCGCCTCGCTCGCCCGTCCGGGCGGCGTGCACCTTCTCGGCGCCGACTTCATGGGCCGCGACGTCTTCAGCCGCATCGTCCACGGCGCCCGCATCTCGCTCGCGGTGGGCCTGTGCGCCACCGCGCTCGGCTGTCTCATCGGCGTCACGATCGGCCTCGCTTCCGGCTACCTCGGCGGCACCTTCGACCTGCTGGTGCAGAGGCTGATCGACATCCTGCAGTCGCTGCCGCTCCTCGTCATGGCGCTGGTGATGGCGGCTTCGCTCGGCCCCTCCCTCACCAATACCATCGTGGCCATCGCCATTCCGCTGGTGCCGAACGTGGCCCGCATCATCCGCTCCAACACGCTGGCGCTGCGCGAGATGCCTTTCGTCGAGGCCGCGCGGGCGGTGGGCATGAGCGAGGTGCGCATCGCGCTGCGGCACGTGCTGCCGAACACGCTGGCGCCGCTCATCGTGCTCGCCACCGCGCAGGTCGGCTCGGCGATCCTGGTCGAGTCGGCGCTCTCCTTCCTCGGGCTGGGCATCCCCGAGCCGCATCCGTCCTGGGGCCGCATGCTCTCGGAGTCGGCGGCTGAATACGTGCGCACCGCGCCGTGGCTCGTCATCTATCCCGGCATCGCGATCAGCCTGGTCGTCTTCGGCACCAATCTCCTCGGCGACGCGATGCGCGACGCGCTCGATCCGCGCCAGCGCAGATGAGCGCGCCGCTGCTGGTGGTGGAAAAGCTGCAGACGCGCTTCTACACGCGCGCGGGGACCGTGAAAGCGGTGGACGGCGTCTCGTTCGCCCTCGGCCACGGCGAGACCCTCGCCATCGTCGGCGAGTCGGGCTGCGGCAAGAGCGTTACGGCGCTCCCTTCAATCAGCTCCAGTTTGTTCTTCAAAAGCCCCTTGCGCTTGGCTTCCGCGTAAGACAGGTCGAGAAACAACAGCATGAAGACGCCGGTTTCCGCGTCTAGGCCCATCAGCGCAATCATCCCCACCCAAGCGGCAATCGAGATGTTGTAATTCAGCAGGTACATCAGCCACACGGCGCCGATTAACGAAAACGGAACCGCCAGCATCACGATAGAAGCTTTGGTTACCGACTTGGTGTTCATGTAAAGCAGTGCAAAGATCAGAACCAACGTCACGGGAACCACGATCTTGAGCCGCTCGCGGACGCGGAGCATATTTTCGTATTGGCCGCTCCACACCAACGAGTATCCCGTAGGCAACTTCAACTGGTCTTGCACCAGCTTCTTGGCCCGCTCGACATAACCGCCAATATCGCTGGAAGCCAGATCCACGAAGACGTATCCAACCAGCATGCCGTTCTCGTCCCGGATCATGGAAGGTCCATTGACCCGTTTTATGTCGGCGATTTGCACGATGGGGATCTGGGCGCCACTCGGTGTCGGGACCAGCACCTGGCCAAGCCGTTCCAGGTTGTCTCTGAGCTCGCG
>JBIOYV010000023.1:0-2078 GCA_044870335.1 Burkholderiales bacterium
GTGCCGCGAGGAAGGCTCGCAGATCCACCGCCTCGAGATTCCCTACGGCCGCTTCGAGCGCCACATCGGCATCCCGCTCGGCGACCCGTACACGCCGCTCGAGCTGGCCGGCAAGTCGCTCCAGGAAGGCATCCTCACCCTGACGTTCCGCCGCAAGGAAGGCGCATGAACGAAAAAGTGAAGGTGGAAAAGGCGCAGCCGGCGCCCGAGAAAGCCGCGACCACGCCGTCCGCAAAGGCGATGAAGCCGTTGCCGGAGGACGGCCTGATCCTGATCCCGATGCGGAACACGGTGCTGTTCCCGGGCGTGATCTCGCCGATCACGGTCGGGCGCGTGGCGTCGGTCACCGCCGCGCAGGAAGCGGTGCGCAGCGAAAAGCGCGTCGGCTTCCTCCTGCAGCGCGACCCGCAGACGAACGACGTCAAGCCCGAGCACCTCTACTGGGTCGGCACCGCCGGCCAGGTGGTGCGCTACATCACCGGCGCCGAAGGCACGCACCACCTCGTGGTGCAGGGCCAGAGCCGCTTCCGCGTGCTCGAGTTCCTGAGCGGCTACCCGTACCTCGCCGCGCGCGTGCAGTTCATCGACCCGAAGGAAGAGCTCAACCCCGAGATCGAGGCGCGCTTCCTGCAGCTCAAGGCGCAGGCGGTCGAGGCGATCCAGCTCCTGCCGAACGCGCCCGAGGAGCTCACGGTGGTGGTGCAGGGCATGACCTCGCCGGCGCTGCTCGCCGACATGGTCGCGAACCTGCTCGACATCAAGAACGAGGACAAGCAGGACCTGCTCGAGACCTTCGACCTCAAGCGCCGCCTCGACAAGGTGCTCGAGCACCTGAGCGAGCGCGTCGGCGTGCTGCGCATCTCGAAGGAGATCGGCGACAAGACCAAGAAGGAGTTCGACGAGCGCCAGCGCGAGCACGTGCTGCGCGAGCAGATGCGCCAGATCCAGAAGGAGCTCGGCGAGGGCGACGACACCGCGGCCGAGCTCGAGGAGCTGAAGAAGGCGATCGACGAAGCCGGCATGCCCGAGGACGTGCTCAAGCACGCGGTCAAGGAGCTGAAGCGCCTGCAGCGCATGGGCGAGGGCAGCGCCGAGGGCTCGATGCTGCGGACCTATCTCGAGTGGCTGGCCGAGCTTCCCTGGCGCGATTCAGCCCCCGGGGAGATCGACATCGCGCGCGCCCGGAAAATCCTGGACGAGGACCACTTCGGCCTCGACAAGATCAAGCGCCGCATCCTCGAGCACCTCGCGGTGCGCAAGCTCAACCCCGACGGCAAGAGCCCGATCCTTTGCTTCGTCGGCCCGCCGGGAGTCGGCAAGACCTCGCTCGGCCAGTCGATCGCGCGCGCCACGGGGCGCAAGTTCCAGCGCATCGCCCTCGGCGGCGTGCACGACGAAGCCGAGATTCGCGGCCACCGCCGCACCTACATCGGCGCGCTGCCCGGCAACGTGATCCAGGCGATCCGCCGCGCCGAGTCGCGCACCTGCGTGCTGATGTTCGACGAGGTCGACAAGCTCGGCCAGGGCGGCTTCCACGGCGACCCGTCGAGCGCGCTGCTCGAAGTGCTCGACCCGGAGCAGAACTCGCACTTCCGCGACAACTACCTCGCGGTGGACTTCGACCTGTCGAAGGTGATGTTCATCACCACCGCGAACATGCTCGACACGATCCCCGGGCCGCTGCGCGACCGCATGGAGATCATCCAGCTTCCCGGCTACACCGAGGAGGAGAAGCTCGAGATCGCGCAGCGCTACCTGGTGAAGCGCCAGCTCGAGGCGAATGGCCTCAAGGCCGAGCAGGTCGCGATCTCGCCGGAAGCGATCCGCGCGATCATCGCCGAGTACACGCGCGAGGCCGGCGTGCGCAACCTCGAGCGCGAGATCGGTGCCGTGTTGCGCAACGTGGCGATGAGGATCGCGGAAGGGGTTGCAAAGAAAATTGAAATCAAGCCCGGCGATCTGCACGCCATCCTCGGCGCGCGCCGCTTCGAGAACGAGCTCGCCCAGCGCACCTCCTTGCCGGGCGTCGCGACCGGGCTCGCGTGGACCTCGGTCGGCGGCGACATCCTCTTCATCGA
>JBIOYV010000024.1:0-12640 GCA_044870335.1 Burkholderiales bacterium
CGAGAGCGACGAGCCCGGCGCCGAGACCGCGCCCGCCCGGCTGCATTCGGTCACGCTCGATGCCCAGGCGCACGCCGTGGGGCGGCCGCTCAGCGAGCTGCGCCTCGGTGGGGTGCAGGTCCGGGCAGTCCGCCGGCGCGACGTACGCATGAACCTTGCAGCATCGGACGCCGGCCCGCTTCAGCCCGGCGACGTCGTCGTTCTCTTGGGCCAGCCCGACGCCCTCGCCGCGGCCGAGGACCGGCTGCTGCGCGGCTAGGCGAAAAAAAGCCGGCGCGAGGCCGGCTTTTCTCGACAACCTTGACGCTACATCTGGCGGCAGACCACGAAGGTGGTAACGCCGTCCTCGACGTAGGCACTCGCCTGTTGGCCAGCCGGAATCGCCGGATTGCCGGCGCCGGCCAGAGCACGGATGCTGCCCGATTGACCGTTGCCGTCGTCCATCTGCGCATCGATCGAGATGGCGATCTTGTCAGGCAGGTTGGCGGTGCAAAGGATCAGACTATTGAAGTGCTGGGTATTGGGAGGATTGGCCACGCCCAGGACACCGACCGCCCCACCGGCTCCGTCGCCCGTCTGTACGCCCGACCGGCCCGACACGGCGTTAAAGGGCTGTTCATTGCCGGCGCCCGAAATAAAGCCGGCGCGACGCAGGTGGTCCCAGAAAAGGCGCGATTCGTCGGTGGCGGTGGCCGAGTTGTAGGTCCCTTCAATGATGCCATTTCCGGTAGTCGGCGTCGGACCCGGCAGTGTCGGCGGGGCTGTCCAGCGGGCGCTGGCGTTCCGGTCGTCGCCCGGCAGGGCGCGGTAACGGTCCTGGTAGCCGTACATCGCGGCCGAGACGCCCGTCATGTCGGCGATGACGTTCTTGATCTTCGCCTGCGTGATCATTTCCTGGCCTTTCAGGATGCCGCCGAGCAGCAGGCCGATGATCACGAGCACGATGGCGATTTCCACCAGCGTGAAGCCTTTTTGCGACTTTTTCATGGCTGTCCCCTTCATGCCCGGTTCCCCTGGGCCAATAGTTGTGCCCCTGTTATGCAATAGCCGTACCAGGCGTTTTCGACGAAAAGCCAAATGAAATCAATGCATCAGAATAGTGCCGGCGTTGGGCGTTCAACGCTTCTGTCGGAAACCTGACAGATCAGCGGCGTCGCGCCTGCCGCGCGGCGAGCTCCTGCAGCCGCTCTTTGAGAAAACGGATTTCCGCCGGGTCGTGGATCCGCCCGCTCTCCAGCAGCCCGATGATCATGGTGCGGGCGGCCTCGAGCTCGTTCATGTCCTCGAGGATGAAGATCTGCATCTGCTTCGCCCACGACGGAACGTTCGGATCAGTGGTGTAGCGCTCGACCGCTTGGGCGTAGCGCAGCGCGAGCGGCAGATCGTTGAGGCGATGCTTCGCGAGAAGCGCTGCGTGAGCGAGCCAGGGCCAACGCCGGTTCGGATCCTCGAGAAAGGCGCGGTACACATACTCCAGCATCTCGCGGCTGCGCGCGGGATCGGGATTCTCGGCGTAGATCCGCGCCGCGGAAAAAAGCGGGTAGTCGCTGCGTGGATCGAGGGCAAGGATGGCGTCGAGCCACCCGATCAGCCGGCCGTAGTCGAGCTTCTGATAGGGGATGCGGTTGTTGCCGCGGTAGTCGAATGCCTGCAGGTAGAGCATCGCGAGGCGCGCAGCCGCCGGCTCTTCCGCGAAGCTCGCGAGGCGCAGAGCCTCCGCGCGCGGCGCGGGCGGCAGGTCGGCGCTTCCCCGCGGCGCCGGGCTCGCGAGGCGCGATGCGATCTGCAGTCCGAGCGTGAGCGCCAGCAGGACGCAGATCCAGAATGGAACCGCGGAAAGCGGACGCAGCTCCGAGCTCATGCGGTGCGCCGATGGAAGTCGAACAGGCCCGCGGCAATGAGGAGCACGCCATAGACGGCGAGCCCGCCAAGGGCGGCGGCGTATGCGCCTGCGGCGGGCGTGCCGTAGAGCAGCCACTCGGTGCGGGTCACGCCGTCGAGCCGCGGGAAAAGGAGCGCGACGGCATCCACCGCCCAGCGCGCGAAGCGATCCGCGGTCGACTCGTCGCGGTGCGGCCCGGCGGCGATGGCCTGGATGCTCGCCATGGTCCGGGCGAGGAGGTAGAACCCCGCGCTCGCCGCGATGGCGGGGAGAAGCTGCGCGAGGGACATGGCGAAGAAGAGCGCTGCGGCGGCCACCAGCGCCGCTTCGAAAGCGAGCGAAATGCCCCATAGCGCGACCGCCGCCGGGGACGCCCAGAAAAGCAGCGGCAGCGCGAAAAAGAGCGCGAGCAGGACGCCGCACGAGGCGAAGCCGAGAAACCGGCCGGTGTATTGGGCCGAGCGCGTGAGCGGCAGCGAGAGCATCAGCTCCAGGCCCTTGTCGTTGATCTCGCGCAGCACGCTCGCGGCGACGTGCGCGGCGACGAGGAACACCGCGCACGCGCGCAGCACCGCCGCCACGATCGCCGCCTGCAGGCTGCGGCTTTCAGTGAGCGCCACCTGCGACAGAAAAGCGGCGAGGCCGAGGCTGAGCGCGATCGCGGCGAGCGCGAGCCAGGGCAGCGCGCCGCGGCGCGCTTCGAGCAGCACGAGACGGACGAGATTGGCGGAGGGCATGGTTTCGTTTGTAGACTAGTCGCCGCGCATTCGTCATGCAACCCGAGAGCCTTCCGGCACCGTACTTCAACCGGCTCGCAGCCGCGACCTGGGATTTCACGCGCCGCTACTGGCGCCTGATCGTCGTCGCCATGCTCGCGCTCCTGCATGTGGCGGTGTTCCGCGGCGTCGCCGACCCGTGGGCGCGCGCGCTGCTGCTCGCCCACTTCGGGGTGGTGCTGCTATGGCAGCCGTTCCTGCGCGCCGAGCAGCGCGTGTCGCCGCTGCAGGGCTTCATCCTTGCCCTGGTCGCGTTCGCGGTGATGCTGCAGCTCGACTGGTGGCTGCTCGCCTTCTGGGTGGTGGTGCTCGCCGGCCTGGTGGGCGGGAAGGTCTACCAGCAGTACGCCCGCTGGCAGCGCCGCTGCTACCTCCTCGTGCTGCTGTACCTCCTCGCGCTGCTCGCGGTGGTGATCCTGCCGGAGATCGCCCCGCGCCGCGAGATCGTCCCGGAGGTGCACGCCGCGGCGGAGTTCGGGCTGCCGCTCATTTTCGTCCTCATCGCGCTGATTCCCGCCGAGCCCGACCCGCCCGAGCAGGCGCAGATGATCGACTTCTTCTACAGCGTGTTTCTCATGCTGCTGCTCGGGGTGGTGATCCTCGGAAGCTTCGCCCTGATGACCGTGCGCCGCACCGGGTACCTGGAAGCGCTGACCTACACGGTGTTCATGACCGCGGCCGCCGTGCTGCTCGTCGGCCTGGCCTGGAACCCCCGCGGCGGGTTCAGCGGCCTGAACGTGTTCTTCGTGCGCTACCTCTTCTCCATCGGGTTGCCGGTGGAGAAATGGCTGCACTTCCTCGCGGAACTGGCGCAGCTCGAGCCACGCCCGGATCGCTTCCTGGTCGAGGCGCTCACGGCGCTGCGCCGCCTGCCCTCGGTCGCGGGAGTGCGCTGGCGCGCCGGCGAGTCGCAGGGCGAGCAGGGCGAGACCACGCCGAGCCGCGTCGAGTTCGAGAACAGCGCGCTCGCCCTCACCGTGTACTCCCGCTTTCGCATGAGCCCGGCGCTGCACTGGCACCTGCACCTCCTCGGCCAGCTGCTCGGCGAGTTCTACATCGCGAAGCTGCGCGAGGAGCAGCTGCGCCAGCAAAGCTACCTGCAGGCGGTGCACGAAACCGGCGCACGCATGACGCACGACATCAAGAACCTGCTGCAGTCGCTGAACGTGCTGTGCTCCGTGGCTGCCGAAGAGCGCAACCGCGATTCGCGCGATCTGCAGGCGCTGGTGCGGCGCCAGCTTCCAGCGATCGCCCAGCGGCTCGCGGCCACCCTGGAGAAGCTGCAGCGCCCCCAGGAGGAGAGCGAAAGCCTGGTCGCGGCGCAAGCCTGGTGGGAGCGGCTGGTGCGCCAGTACCGAGCCGAGGGCGTGCACTTCGATCTCGGGCGCGGGCGCACCGGGGTGCGGCTGCCGCGCTCGCTCTTCGACAGCGTCGCGGACAACCTCGTGCGCAACGCCCTCGTCAAGCGCGAGGCCGACCCGTCGGTGCGGATCGTGGTGTCGCTCACGCTCGACGGCGAGGTTGCACTGCGGGTCAAGGACTCGGGCCGCGCCGTCCCCGAAGAGCTCGCCGCGCGGCTCCTGCGCGGCCCGGTGACCTCGCAGGGCGGCCTGGGCATCGGGTTGTATCAGGCCGCGCGCCAGGCCGAAGCCGCAGGCTTTTCCCTCAGCCTGGAAACCAACCGCGACGGCGAAGTCTGCTTCGCGCTGAAGGGCCCGGCGCGCTAGGGGAGCCTGCCGGCCGCGATCAGCTTGCTGTAGAGCTCGCCGGCCGTGATCCACACCATCTGATCATCGAACTCCCCGCCCACCGCTCCCGGCGGATCGGGCGTGCGGCTGACGAACAGCGCATTGTTATCGAGGTTGCGCGCCTCATTCAGCCCGGTGCCGCCGGTGGCGCCGTTCTTCCCGGTCGAGAAAATAATCGCCACGACAGTGTTCTGGTTCGTGACCGTGGTTGTCGCGTCGCACGAGGTCGCCGCAACGGCAGCGGGCGAACGATTGCAGATCACAAGGTCGCCCGGCTGGCAGGTGATCCCCGCAGCCCTCATGTTGGTAGCGTTCGTGAAGTGCGCGTACGGAGTCGGCGGTGTGGTGCCGGCGCAGTTCACCAGCGCGATCGCGTGGCTCGAAACGGCATATCGGATGCGATTCTGCCAGGCGTCGAGCCCGAAGCCGTTGGTGTCGGTGATCTGGAAGCCGACGGTACGCGCCGGAAGGAACCCGCCGTACGGGCTGGCGCAATTGCCGCCGCCGGCGGGATTCTCGTCGCCGGTAGCGGTGCCTGGGCAGGGGAGCCTACCACTCGCGACTGCGAATGCGAGCGCCAGCTCGCGCGCGGCTTCGAGGCGCCGCCGCGTTTCCTCGAAGTTGCGCTGATCGGTTTGTGCCGACAAGCTGAACATGGCGGTCGCCATCAGCAGCGAGACGATGAAGAACACCACCGCCAGCTCGGTCAGCGTGAAGCCATGGCCACGCGCCGCGCGGATCATGGGAGCAATGTCGCCAGGGGAAAGGTCGGGGCCGGCGCAATCCAATCCACCAGGACCACCCGATCATTGAACGGCGTGTAGAACGGGTTGCCGGTCGCAGGCGATTTCTCGACCTTGTCCGTGCGCATTGCACGTTGCTCGAAGGTGGGTCCCGGATTGCACACAAACACTGGAAATACGAATTGCCTGTTGCAATTCGCATGCTCCAAGTAGTCCATAAGATTGCCGTTGGGGCGGCCCGCAGGGTTGCTCAGGCTGCGCCCCGCAAGGACGAGCACCGCTCGAATATTCCGGGTCCCGTTGAAGCGCAGGCAGTTTTGCGTGGTCGGGGGATTATTTACGCATCCGACCGGCACAGGCGGGCTGCCGATCAGGTTATCCACCGTATTCATGGGCGCCACGCCGTACCACACCAGCCGGTACCACTCGTTACGCACGAACCAGCCGCGGGGATTGGTACTACCTGGATCGAGCAGCGAATGATCGGCGAGCATCGCGCTCATGTCGGCGGTGAACCGGAAGTTCGTGTTGAGCCCGGTCAAGCCGGCCGCGTCGGCGCGCAGGGTGAAATCGGCCGATCCGTCGTTGTTGAATGAAGCCGAGCCGGAGGTTCCCGGTTGCGGCGGCCCGTAAGGGAGCAGGAGGGTCTGGGTTTCGATCGTCGTGTTCGCGGGCGTGAAAGTCCGCAGCGCCATCGCGACGTTGTTCGCCTTGACGCTCATGCGAAAGGTTGCGGTTCCGACGCTGAGGAACATTCCGGTGCAGCGCGCGATGGTGCCGCCGCTGAGCGAGCAGGTCGGGCCGGGAGGGACGAAGCTCCCGTTCGAAATCGTGATCGTCGGCGTCCCGTTCCAGCTCACGAACGTCGCGCTGCAGCGCGGATCAGCACCACAGGTCGCGCTCGAGGACGTGAACGGAAGCAGGCCCTGATAGCGGCCATCCTCGCCTTGGTAGGTGTCCGCGCCCGGGTGTGGGTTGGTGAAACGCGCGGCAAAGGGGAAAACTGGATTGGCCGCCGCCTGCCCCCATTCGGCGCCGCCGTACACGCTCTTCAGGGCAGGTGCGATCTCGCGCTGCATGCGATGCTGGATCGCGGCCTCGAGCGGCGGGATAAGATCGGCCGTAGACACGGCGAGGACCTGGTCGTTGAATGACGCCGCGGGCCCAACCGTCGAAAAGGCAGGCGTCGCAGCGTTGAAGCACTCGATGTAGTCGGCGGGGTTCATCGTCGGCGCCGGCGCCGCTCGTGCCTGATTCCTTGCCGTGCAGCCCGGGGCGGCCTGAACGGTCATCGCACGTCCCGGCGCGATGATCAGCGCGATCACATCGCTGGGCGGTGCCTGTCCGTCGACGGTCATTTGTCCGCGCTTGTCCGAGTTGATGGTGAGCGTCGTCGAGCTGTTTTGCAGAGCCCATCCCGGCGAAACCGCGTACCACAGCGGCTCGGCATCGGCATCCACCAGCTTGTCGAGACCGAGCGTGCGCCAGGGCAGGCGCCCAACGGTTGTGCAATCCTGGTAAGGCGGAGGCAGGAATGTGGGGCCGGCGACCCCTTCCTGGTCCGTGCCGATGTAGCCGGCGCCTTCCGGACAGGGAAGGCGGCCGGGATTGTCGTCGGTCTGCGCGGCCTTGATCACCATCCAGCCGATCAGCGCCTGCTTCGCTCGGTTCAGGACCTTCGCGTTGTACTCACGCTTCACGGCCATCTCGCGCGTTGCGAGCGGCAGGCGGCTCATGAGCACGTAGGTGAACGCGAGCACGACCACGACCAACAACAGAAGGAGCGCCAGGCCGCGCTGGGCGTTGCGGTTGCGAAGACCCGCGCTCACTTGCTCGGGTTGACGCTGATCTCGCCGTTCGGCCCGAGGACGTCGCGGATCTCGCCGGTGCTGCGGTCGAGCACCTGGCCGGGCTTGAGCGAGAAGCGCACCGCGCCGTCGCCGACGGGGACCGAGACCCGCCCTTCGCGGCGGCCGGATTCGATGCGCGGGGCGTCGGTGCCTTCGACCCCGAGCGACTCGCCGTTCACCCAGACGGTCGACGGCCCGCCGGAGCGCCGCACATAGCCGTCGACGCGCGTGGTGGGCGAGGCGACCGAGGCCGGCGCCGTGGGCCGATCGGGCACGCGGGCCTTGCGGCGCGCGTCGAGCGCCGCGCGCTGCTCCTCGGTGAAGAACAGCCGCCCGAGCTCCTGCGCCGACGCCGGCGGGATCGAGGCGATGAAGGCGAGCAGGATCAGGGCTCGTGTCATGACTTGGCTGCCCGGTCCAGGATGGTGATGAGGTCGATGCTGCATTCCGCGCGCAACCGCGGCGTGAGCGTGGTACCGGTGGCGGCCTGTCCGCTGCGCGTGACGAGGCACTTCTTCACCGAATAGTAGGCGTTGCCGGAGGCGCGCAGGTCGGAGAGAAAGCGCAGCAGGTCCTCTTCGTGCAGGAGCGCCATGTTCACCTGCATCGTGCTGGCGAAGAAGTCGACGCTCGCCGGCTTGCCCGGCACCGAATTGAGGAGCTGCTGCCGCTCGACCCGGTAGCGCAGGTCGAGCAGCTCGCGCTGGGTCCGGATGCGCGCAATGGCGTCGGCCCATTCCAGGCGCCGTTCCTCGCCGAGCACGCGCAGCTGCTTGAGCTGCTGGTACACGTCGAGCTTCGCCTTGACCTCGCGCTCCTCTTCCGCGATGCGCGCCAGGCGCTCGGCGCTCTGGTTGCGCTCGCTGCGCGCCGCCGCCAGCCGTTGGTTCGCCTCGTCGCGCGAGTCGGACGCGAGCTTGATCAGCACCACGCCGAGGGCAACGAGCACGAGCGCGACGAGCGCCGGCAGCGCCAGCCTTTTCAGCTCGTCGCGCGTGAACGTCATGGCAGCCTCCGCAGCAGCACCACGGTGAAGCGCGGCGCCTCGCCGCTTTCGGTGCTGATGTCGCCAGTGAGCGTGCCTTCAGGGGCGACGTCGAAGGGCAGGTCGGTACGCGCGAGCTCGTATCCCGAGCCGCCCAGCGCGCCGGCAAAGCGGCGCACCTGAGCGGTAATGGCGCGATAGTCGTGGCGCTCGGTGGCATTCACGCGGCCCGAGATCTCGAGGCGCACCGCGCTCTCGGCCTGCGGGTCCGCCCTGGAGCCGGGGGTGTTCGGCTGGGTCAGCGCCGCCGTGCGATCGCGCCGGTCCGGGTGGCCCACGCTGAAGTCGATCCGGTCGAGCTCGAACTGCGGAAACTGGTCCAGGACCCGGGAAATGTGCACGAATGCGCCCTCAGGCGAGGCGGTGCGCGACGCGATGCGGGTGAACTCCACCACGGTCGCCCGCAGATTCTCGGTGCTGGTCTGGGTCACCGGGAAGGTTGCGGTGATGCGCTGGTAACTGTCGGCGGCGCGCCGCGCCTCGATGGTCTGATTCTCCGCCTGCCCGCGCACGTCCAGCGCTTCGAGCCATCTCGCGCCGGCGGTGAGCGCGCAGAGCGAGAACACGGTTGCGCCCGCAGCCACGATGCCGCGCTGCAGTTGCCACACCTGGTAGCGCCGGCGGTCTTCGCGGTTGGCGAACTGCTCGCGCGGGGCTTTTTTTGCCGCGAGATGAAGGTAGTAGGCCTCGGCCGCGGCGCCCTGGGGCAGCGACTTGAGCCCCGCCGCCCGCGCCGCCTCGTCGGCATCCACGGTGCGGAACGTCAGGCGGGCGTCGGAGCCGAGCACCTGCTCGAAGGTGCGGCGCTCGCCCGGCGGCGCGACCACCAGCACCTGGATCGGCGCGCCGTCGCGCGGCAGCGCGCGCAGGGTGGCGAGATACTGGACCAGGCGGTGGGTTTCGGAGCGCGCGAAGAGCGCGAGCGCCTGCGGCGCGGTGTCGAGGGTGCGCTCGAGGCGGGCGAAGCGCAGCCTCCCGTCCTCGATGAAGCTCTGGCGCAGGCCGGCGCGATCGGCCGTGACCAGGAAGACGCGGCCCGCCTTTACGCCGAGCCGGGCGGCGAGCCGCGGCGCGAGCAGCGGCGCCGAGTACACGCCGGCGAGGCGTGCCCCGGCCTCCTCGAGCGCGTCCAGCCAGGGCGAGAACTGCTGCGTGTTGGTGAACGAGGCGAGCAGCACGCGCTCGTTGCGCCTTTCGTCCGTCGCCACCTGGCCGAGCGAAAACGCCGCGGCGAGGCGCGTGTCGCGATAGCGCTGCGCGAGCCGCCGCCGCAGCACCGCGTCGCGATCGGCGCCGCGCAGGAAGGGGATCTGCTCTTCGTGGAAATCCTCGCCCGGCACGTCGGCGAGCACCGCGAGCAGGGTGCCGCGGTGCTCGCGCAAATAGTCGCGGAACTCCGCCACGCCGGCCTCGCTGGCCTGGAAGCTGGCCTCGAGCCGCAGCGCCGAGCCCGAGGCCGTGTAGAGGTGGTTCTCTTCCGCGGTGAAGTAGAGGATCCGGCGCACGGGCTCAGAACTTCATCTTGGAGATCGTGTCGTAGACCGGCCCGAGCACGGCCAGCATGACCCAGCCGAGCACCAGCCCCAGCACCACGGTGAGCGCGGGCTCGATCAGCGCCTGGAGCTTGCCGATGGCCTCGCGCACCTCGCGGTTGTAGAAATAGCTCACGTTGAGCAGCGCCGTGTCGAGGGCACCGGTGGCCTCGCCGATGCGCAGCATGCGGATCACGAGCGGCGGGAAAAGCGCCAGGTCGGCGAAGGCGGCGCTCGTGTTCTTGCCGTCGGCGATCTGCTGCCCCGCCATGCGCAGCGCGTTCTCGAGCGGCTTGTTGCCGACGATCTCCTCGCAGCTGCGGATGGCGTCGAGCACCGTGATGCCCGAGCGGTACATCATGGCGAAGCTCGAGGCGAAGCGCGACAGGATGATCTTGCGCAGGATCGGGCCGACCAGCGGGGCGCTGATCTTCAGGTGATCGATCATGTAGCCGACCTTGGGGTTGTTCTTCATCGCGAGCCGCAGGCCGATCCACCCCAGGATCGGCGCCGCGATCAGGGTCCACCAGTAGCCGATGAAGAAGTCCGACACCGCCATCAGCACGCGGGTCTGGAGCGGGATCTGCTGCCCCATGTTGCGGATGAAGCCGGTCATCTGCGGCACCAGGTAGATCATCAGGAAGAAGAACACCAGCACCACGATGCTCGCGACGAACGCCGGGTACATCACGAGCTTCTTGGTCTGCGCGGCGAGCTCGTCTTCCCACTTCAGGGACTCGGTCAGCGAGGCGAGCACCTCGGCCAGCCTTCCGGTCTGCTCGCCCGAGCGGATCAGGCTGACGAACACCTTGCTGAACACCTCGGGAAACTCGCCCAGGGCCGAAGACAGGGTCTTGCCGCCCTCGATCGACTCGATCAGCCCCGAGATGACCTCGCGGAAACGCGCGTTTTCGAGGCTTTCGCGCAGGTCGGTGAGCCCCTCGATCAGCGGCACCCCGGCCTTCGCCAGCTGCTCGAGGTGGAAGCAGAAGTTGATGAGGTCCTGGCGCGCGACGCGCCCGCCGCCGATGAGGCGGCTTCTTTGCTGGGTGGGCGCCCCGGTGATGAGGTCGAGCCCCATGCGCGCGAGCCGCTGCTCGAGGTCGAACAGATTCGCCGCCTCGACGCGCCCGGCCACGTTCTTGCCCTGCGCGGTCACCGCGCGGTATGCAAAGAGTGCCATGTCAGCTCATCCGCTCAGCTCATCCGCTCAGCTCATCCGATCGGTGAGATCGACCACGCGCATCACCTCGTCGAGGCTGGTGGTGCCCGCCCGCGCCAGGCGCACCCCGTCGTCGGCGAGGGTCTTGAAGCCCTGCGCGCGCGCGGCGGTGAGGATCTCGCGCGCGGTGGCGCGCCGCGCCACCAGCTCGTCGATCGCCGCGTCGATCTTGAGCAGCTCCAGGATCGCCTGGCGCCCGCGGTAGCCCTGGTACTCGCACTGCTCGCAGCCGACTGCGCGATAAAGCGCCGCGGGCTCGGTCGGCGAGAAGCCGAGCAGGCGCCGTTCCTTCCCGTCCGGATCGTAGGACTGGCGGCAGGTGCGGCACAGGCGCCGCACCAGGCGCTGCGCCAGGATCCCGATGATGTTCCCCGCGAGGATGTCGGGCAGGATGCCGATGTCGAGCAGGCGCGGGAACGCGCCCACCGCCGAGTTGGTGTGGAGCGTGGAGTACACCTGATGGCCGGTCATCGCGGCGCGGAACGCCATCTCGGCGGTCTCGCGGTCGCGGATCTCGCCCACCAGGATGACGTCGGGGTCCTGGCGCATCATGGCGCGGATGCCGTTGGCGAAATCGAGCTTGGCCGCCTCGGCCACCGAGGTCTGCCGGATCAGCGTCATCGGGTACTCGACCGGGTCCTCCAGCGTCATCACGTTGACGGCGTCGGAGTTGATGTGGTTCATGATCGAATACAGCGTGGTGGTCTTGCCGCTGCCGGTCGGCCCGGTGACCAGGATGATGCCCTCCGGGCGGGTGATCATGAGCTTGAGCAGCTCGAGCTGCGCCTCCTCGAGGTTCAGCTTGTCGAGCGGCACGATGCCCTTCTGCCGGTCCAGGATCCGCAGCACCAGGTTTTCGCCGTGGGTCGTCGGCAGGCTCGCGACGCGGAAATCCACCACCCGGCCCGACATGGTGGCCGAGATGCGCCCGTCCTGCGGCGCGCGCGTCTCGGCGATGTTCATCTTCGCCATCACCTTGACGCGCACCGCCATCGCCGGCCAGTAGGTCTTGTGCAGGCTGCGGATCTGGCGCAGCACGCCGTCGATGCGATAGCGGATGCGCAGGAAGTTCTGCTCGGGCTCGAAGTGGATGTCCGACGCCGCTCTTTCCACCGCGTCGGCGAGCAGCGCCGAGATCAGGCGCACCACCGGCTGCGAGTACTCGTCGCCTTCGGTGAGGGTGGCGTAGTCGATCTCGCCGGTCTCGATCTCGCGCAGGATGCCGTCGATCGAGAACTCGTGGCCGTAGTAGTGCTCGACCGCGCGCTCGATCTCGGAATCGCCGGCCAGGCGCAGCTCGATCTCGAGGTCGCCCTTCAGGTGCGCGCGCAGCTGGTCGACGGCGACGATGTTGTTGGTGTCGGCGAGCGCGACGATGAACCTCTTCGACTGGCGGTCGAGCGCCACCGGGAACATGCGGTAGCGCCGCGCCATGTCGCGCGGCAGCATCTTCAGCGCCGCCGGGTCGACGATGATGTGCGCGAGGTCCACCGACTGCAGCCCGAGCTTCTCGGAGAGCGCGTCGCGCAGGGTGGCCTCGGAAACGAAGCCCAGCTGCACCAGCAGCCGCCCCACGGGGGCCTTGGATTTGGACTGTTCGAGCAGCGCGATGCGCAGCTGGTCCTCGGTCAGGATGCCCTGATCGATCAGGATCTGCCCGATGTGGCGCTTGGCCTGCGGGTTGGTGGGCGAATTCATCCAGCCTGCATGATACAGAAAGCCCGAAAAAACCGGGCTTTAGGATGTGTCAGCGCGCCAACTCCTGCACACGCGCGTGCGCCGCGCCGGCATCGAAGCTGGCCGTGCGCTGCAGCGCGAGGACCAATGCGCGGCGGTAATGCT
>JBIOYV010000025.1:0-2555 GCA_044870335.1 Burkholderiales bacterium
GGGTCCTCGCGCAGCGCCGAGCGCAGCGCCTCGCTGAAGCCGAGCGTGTCGCGGTGCACCTCGCGCTGGTTGATGAGGGAGCGCTTCGACTCGTGCACGAACTCGATCGGGTCCTCGATCGTGATGATGTGGTCGGGGCGGTTGACGTTGACGTAGTCGACCATGCCCGCGAGCGTCGTGGACTTGCCGGAGCCGGTCGGGCCGGTCACCAGCACGAGGCCGCGCGGCAGCATGCAAAGGTCCTTGAACACCTTCGGCGCATTCAGGTCGTCCAGCGACTTGATCAACGACGGGATGTTGCGGAAGACGGCGCCCGCGCCGCGGTTCTGGTTGAACGCGTTGACGCGGAAGCGCGCGAGGTTGGGGATCTCGAAGGAGAAGTCGGTCTCGAAGAACTCTTCGTACACCTTCCTCTGCTTGTCGTTCATGATGTCGTACACCATGCTGTGCACTTCCTTGTGCGTCAGCGGTGGCATGTTTACGCGCTTGACGTCACCGTCCACGCGGATCATGGGCGGCACGCCCGCGGATAGGTGGAGGTCTGACGCGTTGTTCTTGACGGCGAAGGCCAAGAGTTGGGCGATGTCGACAGCCATCAGGGCTCCCTGGCTCGATGCATGGCGCAAGGTCCCGACGCTCCGCGCCGCGGTGCCTCGGGACCGGGGGCAGTATAGCCCCGGATGTCGCGCACCAATATGTTAACTGCTCCGCAGAATCCCGCTGACAGGCTGGCAGCGTTGCGGGAGCGCATCACGGACGCGGCAAGGGCCGCGGGCCGCGCCCCTTCCGCGATCACCCTGATCGGCGTCGCGAAGTCGCAGACGCTCGAGCGCGTCAAGTCCGCGCTCGATGCGGGGCTCGCGGACCTCGGCGAGAACTACGTGCAGGAAGCGCGCGCGCATTTCGCCGCTCTCGCCGGCCACACATTTGGAAAGCATTTCATCGGTGCGCTGCAGACGAACAAGACCCGCGACGCAGCGCAGCTATTCGACTGGGTGCATACGGTGGATCGCGCGCGCATCGCGGAGCGCCTCTCGGCGCAGCGACCCGAAGCGATGCCGCCGCTCGAGGTCTGCATCCAGGTGCAGGTCGGCGGCGAATCGACCAAGGCCGGCGTCGCGCCCGAGTCGCTCGTCGCGCTCGCGGAAGCAGTGGCGGCGCTGCCGAGGCTGCGCCTGCGCGGCCTCATGGCGCTGCCGCCCGAGGAGACGGAGCCCGCGCGACAGAAGCGCTGGTTCGCGGAGCTGCGCAAGCTGCTCGAGGGCCTGAATGCCCGGGGCCACCGGCTGGACGCGCTGTCGATGGGGATGAGCGACGACTTTGCGGCCGCGATCGCCGAAGGAGCCACGCACCTCAGGATCGGCACCGCACTCTTCGGCGAGCGCATTTAGAATCCGCCGATGCAGACGCTCTACTTCCTCGTCAACTCGGTCCTGTCCTTCCTGGTCTACGCCTTCCTCCTGCGCCTGCTGCTGCAGGTCGTGCGCGCGGACTTCCGCAACCCGCTTGCGCAGGCGGTCGTCGCGCTGACGAACTGGCTGGTGCTCCCGCTTCGCAAAGTCCTGCCGCCGGTAGGACGCTTCGACACCGCCTCGCTCGTCGCGCTCGTCGCAGTGCAGGTCGGCGCCAAGCTGATCCTGCAGCGCCTCGTCCTTCAGCCGATGCCCTACGGGCTCATCGTCGAGTCATTGCGCGCGCTTGCGCTCGCGACGCTGATGCTCTACACGATCCTCATCTTCGTGTACGCCGCCCTCTCCTTCGTCGCGCCTGGCGCGCGCAGCCCCGCCACGATGCTTCTCGCATCGCTTTGCGAGCCTCTGCTCCAGCCGCTCCGGCGGATCCTCCCGATCGTCGGCGGCATCGATTTCTCGCCGCTCGTGGCACTCGTCGGCCTCACGGCGCTCCGGATCCTGCTCAGCTGACGGCCGCCGGGAGCGTGCAGCGCCGGCCGTGGTCCGCGGGCAACAACTCCGAGGTCCGCGTAAAAACCGCACAAAAAGCGCTGAAATTGGTGGTCCCTCGCGGGCGCCTGCCGCGCCTCGCCTTCGCCGCGGTTCTCGTCTTCCTCGCCGCCTGCGGCCGTGACTCCGAGCCCGTCCCGAAGGCCCCACCCTACAGCGATCCGGGCTTCGTCGAGGCAGGCGCCTGGCGCATGGACTACGCGCTCACGATGACGCGTGACCTCCCCTCTGCGATTGCGGGCAGTTACGGCATTGAGCAGAGAGCCAATCTAGCTCTGCTGACGGTGACGCTCGCGCCGACAGACACTCGGGCGAAACCGCCGGCCACCGCGGGCGCGGTGGAAGCGACGGCCATCGCCCTGACCGGCCAGAGGAGGATGCTTCCGCTCGAGCGTCACGACGAGGTGAACGTCCCGACCTGGCTCGCGAGCGTCGAGGTGCGTCATCGCGTGCCCATCACGATCGAAATTCGGGCGCGCGCGACAGCCGACGCGCCCGAGCTGCGTGCCCGCTTGACAAGGGAGTTCCGCCTCGAGTGAATTCCCGACTCGCGCGCCGACCCGTAAAAAACCGCTCTAAATCGCTTTCGACCCT
>JBIOYV010000026.1:0-10396 GCA_044870335.1 Burkholderiales bacterium
ACCGCCCTGCCCTTCAGCGCGAACAGGCCCTGCGGCCGGCGCTGGATGAAGAAGATGATGAACACCAGCACCGCGATCTTGGCGAGCACCGCGCCCGACCAGGATTCGAGCAGCTTGTTGGCGAAGCCGAGCACCAGGGCCGCGTACACGGTGCCCGCAAGCTGGCCGACGCCCCCGAACACCACCACCAGGAACGAGTCGACGATGTAGCCCTGGCCGAGGTCGGGGCCGACGTTGCCGACCTGCGAAAGGGCGCAGCCTGCGAGTCCCGCGATGCCCGAGCCCAGACCGAACGCCCAGGTGTCCACGCGCGCGGTCGGCACACCGACGCAGTCGGCCATGGCGCGGTTCTGGGTGACCCCGCGGATATGGAGCCCGAGTCTTGTTTTCGACAATAGAAGCCACATCGCCGCGAGGACCGAGAGGGCGAAGAAGATGATGACGATCCGGTTCCACGGCAGCACCAGGTTCGACATCACCTGAATGCCGCCCGACATGAACGCGGGGTTCTCGACCTGGACGTTCTGCGCGCCGAAAAGGGTGCGCACCGCCTGGATCAGCACCAGGCTGATGCCCCAGGTCGCGAGCAGCGTTTCGAGCGGCCGGCCGTAGAGCCAACGGATCACCGAGCGCTCGAGCGCCATCCCGACCAGCCCCGAGACCACGAAGGCCGCCGGGACTGCCGCGACCACATACCAGTCAAAGAAGGGCGATCCGCGGAAAAACCCTTGCACGACGTAGGTCGCGTACGCCCCGATCATGATGAGCTCGCCGTGGGCCATGTTGATGACGCCCATCAGCCCGTAGGTGATGGCGAGGCCGAGCGCGGCGAGCAGCAGGATCGAGCCGAGCGAGATGCCGGCGAAGGCGAGGCCGAGCCATTCGCCGAGCTCGAGGCGGCCCTCGACCGCGCGCAGGCTCTGCTGCGCTTCGCGGCGGACGTCCTCGTCCGGGTCGGAGGCAGCTTCGAGCAGCAGGCTCTTGGTGTTCGGGTTCTCGGAGGCCGCGAGCTTGCGGATCGCGGCGAGGCGCGCTTCCTTCGGTCCGTCCTTCAGCTCCATGCCCGCCGCCGTCAGCTCGAGCAGGCCGCGGATCTCCGGATCGGTCTCCTTCTCGAGCGCCTTGCGGATGAGCGGCAGCATCGCCGCGTTCGCGTCCGCCAGTGCGCGTATCGCGGCGAGGCGCTCGTTGCGGTCCTCGGAGGTGAGCTTGAACGCACCGAGCGCGCTCGCCACCGCGCCCCGCAGGCGGTTGTTCGCTACAACGTCTTCCCTTTCCTTGGGCAACGCAATCGGCTTGCCGGTGGAAACGTCGATCGCCTTGTCGCCACGCACGATGAAGATCTGCTTGCCGGAGGTCTGCAGCTCGCCCTCGGCGAACGCCTTCAAGAGCTCGGCCGCCTTGGGATCGCCACCGGCGACGAGCGCTTCAATCGCCTCGATCTTTTCGTCGCCGTCGCCGAAGGCGAGCTTGTCGAGCGCAGCGGGATCGAGCGCGTGAGCCTGAAAGGATAAGAAAAAGGCCGCCACAGCGGCCTTTGTTCTCCCTGAGCCCACCGCTAGGACTTCTTGTCGGCCATCAGGGCCGGCTCATCCTTCTTCTTGTCGTTACCCGGGATGAACGGGCTCCACGGCTGGGCCTTCACCGGTCCTTTGGTCTTCCACACCACGTTGAACTGGCCGTCGGCCTTCACTTCGCCGATGAACACCGCCTTGTGCAGGTGGTGGTTCTTCGGGTCCATGGTCGAGGTAATGCCCGAGGGCGCGGTGAACGTCTGCCCGCCCATCGCGATGCGCACCTTGTCGACGTCAAAGCTCTTCGCCTTCTCGACCGCCTGCTTCCACATATAGATGCCGATGTACGTGGCTTCCATCGGATCGTTGGTGAGCGGCTTGTCCTTGTGGCCGGCGATGTTCTTCGTCTTGGCGTACGTGCCCCACTTCTTGGTGAACTCGTCGTTGGCGGGCGCCTTGATCGACATGAAGTAGTTCCACGCCGCGAGGTGGCCGACGAGCGGCTTGGTGTCGACGCCGCGCAGCTCCTCTTCACCCACCGAGAACGCCACCACCGGCACGTCGATCGCCTTCAGGCCCTGGTTGCCCAGCTCCTTGTAGAACGGCACGTTGGAGTCGCCGTTGATGGTCGACACCACAGCGGTCTTGCCGCCCTGCGAGAACTTCTTGATGTTGGCGACGATGGTCTGGTAGTCGGAGTGGCCGAACGGCGTGTAGACCTCCTCGATGTCCTTCTCGGCGACGCCCTTGGACTTGAGGAAGGCGCGCAGGATCTTGTTGGTCGTGCGCGGATACACGTAGTCGGTGCCAAGGAGGTACCAGCGCTTGGCGCCGCCGCCGTCCTTGGACATGAGGTACTCGACCGCCGGGATCGCCTGCTGGTTGGGCGCGGCGCCGGTATAGAACACGTTCTTGGAGATCTCCTCGCCCTCGTACTGCACCGGGTAGAAGAGCAGCCCGTTCAGCTCCTCGAACACCGGCAGCACCGACTTCCTCGACACCGAGGTCCAGCAGCCGAACACCACCGCGACCTTGTCCTGCGTAAGGAGCTGGCGCGCCTTCTCGGCGAACAGCGGCCAGTTGGAGGCCGGATCGACGACCACGGGCTCGATCTTCGCGCCCATCACGCCGCCCTTGGCGTTGATCTCGTCGATCGCCATCAGCACCGTGTCCTTCAGCACCGTCTCGCTGATGGCCATCGTTCCGGACAATGAATGGAGGATGCCGACCTTGACCGTCTTCTGCTGCGCCAGCGCGCCGGTGGACGCGGCGCCGATGGCGGCGACCGACGCGGCGATCGCCAGCATCTTCACGACTGCACGACGTTTCATTGACTCTCCCCGTGGTTTGGACTTCTCCCCAGGGTCTGCACGGACCGTGCCAACGGCAAAAATCGGGGTCAGAGCCCGATTTCCCATAGCGGGAGCGGAGATACCGGAAATCGGGCTCTGACCCCGATTTTCGGCTGCACCGTTTTAAGGCATGAGGCCGGAAGCGTGCGCCTTAATCGTGCTTGTGGTCGTGGTCATGGTCATGATCGTGGTCGTGGTCGTGATGATGGTGGTGCGGGCCCTGGCCGAGGTCCGGCTCGAACGGCGCCTCGACCTGCGACACCTTGACCCCGAGGCTCGGGAACGCTTCCTCGAGCTCCGGCACGTGGACGATGCGCACGAAGCCTTTGCCGATCTGGGCCGGGACGTGCCCGCTGCCCAGGACGTAGCCGACGATCGCCGCCTCGCGCGGCGCCGGGCACTCTATATGGAGGAGCTTTTCGGGCTGCGCGACGATCTCGTAGACATGGCCGTCGTCGCCGGTGGCGAGGTCGCCGTTCCTCAGCGCCTCGCCCTTCGGGAGCTGGCGGGCCGCGTAGGGCAGCGCGAGCTTGCCCTTGACCTCGAGCTTGTAGGCGGTGCGCGAGGTCTTCAGCTTGGCGACGAGCCGCGTCATGCGCTCTCCAGCGAGCGGGCGAGGCGACGCGCCCCCTCGGCGAGCCGGTCCGGCGAGGCCGCGAAGCACCAGCGCACGTAGCCTTCGCCCTCGGGCCCGAAAGCCGCGCCCGGCGCGAGGCCCAATCCATGCTCGCGCACCAGGCGCTTGCAGAACGCCAGGCTGTCGTTCACCCCGTCTATGCCGAGGAATGCATACATCGTCCCATCGGGCAGGGCAACGCGCACCCGCTTTATCGCCTCGAGTTCCCCGATGAGGAAATCGCGAGCGCGCCGGAAGCGCTCGAGGGTATGCGCGATCACCGGCTCCCCCTGCTGGACCGCTGCCAGCCCGGCGCGCTGCACGAACACCGGCGCGCACGAGGTGTTGTACTCGATCAGCTTGCCGAGGTCGGCCACCAGCCCCGGGGGCACCACGAGCCAGCCCAGGCGCCACCCGGTCATGAGCCAGGACTTGGAAAAGGTGTTGGCGCTGATCAGGCGATCGCTTTCGTCCGCGAGCTTCAGGAAGGAAGGGGCGATTCCCCCGGGTCCGTAGTACAGGCGCTCGTAGGCGTCGTCGGCGAAGATCCAGATGCCGTGCCGGCGGCAGTGCTCGAGCAGCGCCTTCTGCTCCTCGAGCGTGATGGTCCAGCCGGTCGGGTTGTTCGGCGAATTGAGGTACAGCGCGCGCGTGCCGGGCTTAAGGGCGTCGATCAGGCGCTCGAGGTCGAGCCTCCAGCCGGAGGGCGAAAAAGAGAGCGCAACCGTCGTGACGCGGGCGCCGAGGATCTTCGGGATCTCCTGGAGGTTGGGCCAGAGCGGCACCACCTCGACCACGCGCTCGCCGGGATCGAGGATGAGCTGCGAGGCGAGCATCAGCGCGTTCACGCCGGCGCTCGTCACGGCGATCTGCGAGCCGGAGACCGGGCGGTGAAGCCGCGTCACGTAGGACGCCAGCGCGTCGCGCAGCTCCGGAATGCCCAGGTTGTGGGTGTAGAAGACCTCGCCGGCGCCGATCGAGTCGATGCCGGCCTGGCGGATGAACTGGGGGGTGGGCTCGTCGGGCTCGCCCACCCAGAAGGCGAGCACGTCGCTGCGGCCGATGCCTTCGTTGTACAGCTCGCGGATCTTGGATGCGGTGAGCGCGCGCACCGCGGCGCGGGCGGCGAGGGGCGTTTCAGGTTTCATGAGCCGCGTATTTTAGACTGCGGCCATGCGTTCCCGAGAACCCTGGTCCAAAGCCCGCCTGTCGCTCGCGGCCGCCCTGGCCACCATGTTCGTCTGGGGCGTCAATTTCGCGTTCGTGAAGCACGTGCTGGACAGGATCGGGGTCGAAGCCCTGATGTTCGTGCGCTTCGCGGTGCTGCCGCTGCTCGGCTTCGCGCTCCTGCTCGTCATCTTCCGCCGCCGCATCGCGCACACCTGGCCGCGGCGCCGGGACTTGCCGCGCTTCATCGTCGCCGGGCTGATCGGACACGCCGCGCACATCGGCGTGGTGATGTACGGCATGAGCCTCTCGACCCCGTTCTCCTCGTCGCTCGTGCTGACGAGCGGGCCGCTCTTCACGCTCATCATCCTCGCGATGCTGAAGGTCGAGCGCCTGCGAATGCGCCAGGTCGCGGGCACGCTGGTGGCGCTTGCCGGCATCGTCGTGTTCCTGAGCGACAAGTTCGCCGCCGGCTTCTCGCGCGCCGGCGCCGGCGACCTGGTGCTGCTCCTGGCCGCGGCGCTCTTCGCGCTGTACACCGTCCTTGTCCAGCCGCTCACCAAGCGCTACGGACCGCTCATCGTGCTGTGCTATACGCTGCTCTTCTCGGCGCCGCCGATTCTCGTCGCCACCTTGCCCGGCTTCCTCGCCACGCCGGCGAGCGCGTACAGCACCTCGGTGCTGGCCGGGCTCGCCTGGGCGCTCGTGGTCTCGTCGTTCTTCGGCTGGCTCGCGTGGAGCTGGGTCAACGCGGTGCGCGGCGTGGCGCGCGCGGCGCCGTTCGGCTACCTTATGCCCCCGATCGCGGGCCTGGTCGCCTGGCTCACGCTCGGCGAGGCTTTTACCTGGCTCAAGATCGCCGGCGCGGCGGTGACCATGGCCGGCGTGGCCTACGCGCAGTTCGGCGGCGGCCCGCCGCCAAAAGAAGCCGCGCAGCCCGACGCGGCGTGACGTTCAATCATCGGCAAGGAGGCGAAAAGCAATGTCCGCAGGACACGGTCACATCGACCCATCCAACAGGAAGATCGCGCTGCTGATCGCGGTGCTCGCGCTGGTGCTCGCATTCTCCGAGACCCTGGGCAAGGCGGCCCAGACCAGCGCCCTCAGCCTCAACATCGAGGCTTCGAACCTGTGGTCGTTCTTCCAGGCGAAGACCATCCGCCAGAGCGTGCTCAGGACCGCGGCGGAGCAGACATCCCTCACAACCCAGAACGACGAAGCAAGAAAACAGATCGAGGCGTGGCGCAAGACCGCGCAGCGCTACCAGACCGAGCCCGAGACCGGCGAAGGGCGCGATGAGCTCATGGGGCGCGCCAAGGAAGCCGAGAAAAAGCGCGACCGCGCGATGGCCGCCTATCACCAGTACGAGCTCGCATCGGCGGCGGTGCAGATCGCCATCGTGCTCGCCTCGGCCGCCATCGTCACCACCGCGATGGTGCTGGCGTGGATCGGCGCCGGGCTCGGCTTGGTCGGTGTTGCTTTCTGCCTGATCGGCTTCTTCGCACCGACGGCGGTGCACGTCTTCTAGGCGCCTCAGCATTCCCGTCTTGCATGCATTGCCCAAGAAATTACCGTTTGAAGCATGCTATGCAAGCAGGCAAAGTGCGGCCATGTACAGACCCTATCCAATTCATCGGCTGCACTATCCCCGGCTCGAAGCGGCGATCGACTTCGCACTGGTGCTGTGGCGGCGGCTGCGCGACAGGAACAGCAGCCGGGTAGCCTAGGCTGCGCCGAGGCAGCGGCGGAAGAGCTCGGCGGCGGTCTTCACTCCGAGTTTTTGCATGATTCGCGCGCGGTGGAACTCGACCGTCTTGACGCTGATCTCGAGCTCCTCGGCGATCTGGCGGCTGGGCTTGCCGTCGAGCACGCGCTGCAGGACCTCCCTTTGCCTCGAAGAGAGCAGCTCGAGCGGCGCGCCGGGCTCGGCCTTCTCGGCCTCGGCGGCGCCGAAGCTCTCGAGCGCGGCGCGCACCTGGGAGAGCAGCTGCTCGTCGTCGAACGGCTTCTCGATGAAGTCGAAGGCGCCTTTCTTCATCGCGTCCACCGCCATGGGGATGTCGCCGTGCCCGGTAATGAAAATGACGGGCACCCGGTAGCTGCGGCGCCGCAGCTCCTCGTGGAGCGCGGTGCCGGTCATCCCCGGCATGCGGATGTCCAGCAGCACGCAGCAGCGCTGCGTGAGGTCCGCGTCCTCCAGGAAGGCGTCGGCCGACGGGAACGCCTCGACGTCGAGCTGCGCGGTGCGAAAGAGCAGCTTCAGCGCACTGCGCACCGCGTTGTCGTCGTCGACGATGTACACACGGCTCATGCCGCGCCGGGGAGCGTGAAAGCGAACACCGCGCCGCGCTGGCCGCCGCGCTCGTCGTTCAGGTGATGGCGGATGCTGCCGCCGTGCGCCTCGACCACCGAGCGGCAGATCGAGAGCCCCAGGCCGAGCCCGCCGGGCTTGGTGGTGACGAACGGATCGAACAGGCGCTCCTTCGCCTCGCGCGGCACGCCCTCGCCGAGGTCCGAGACCGACAGCGTGCCGCTGCCGTCGACTTCCAGGCGCGTCGCCACGGTGATGCGCCTTCGCTCCGGGGGCAGCGTCTCGACCGCTTCCATGGCGTTGCGCACCAGGTTGAGCGCCACCTGCTCTATGAGCAGGCGGTCGGCGCGCACCGCGGGCGGCGTCGCCGCGAGCCGGCACTCGAAGATGATGCCGGCGTCGCGCGCCGCCGGCTCCGCGAGGCGCAGGACCGCGTCCACCAGCTCGTTCAGGTTCTGCTCGGTGAACGCCGGCCCCGGCGGCCGCAAGAGATCCCTCAGCCGCTGGATGATCTTTCCGGCGCGCTTCGCCTGGTCGCGGCAGATGTGCATCGCCTGCTGCAGCTCGCCGCTGTCCGGGTTGCCCGATTGCAGCATGCGCATGCAGCTGTGGTTGTAGGTGGCGATGGCCGCGAGCGGCTGGTTGAGCTCGTGCGCGATGGCCGAAGCGAATTCGCCGAGCGCGATCAGACGCGCGGTGCGGTGTGCGGCGTCGCGGTGCTTCGCGAGCAGCTCGTGCGCGCGCCGCTCCTCGGTGACATCCGAAAGCACGCACAGCGTGGCGCCTCGGCCGTCGCTCCAGGAGAGCGGATTGGAGCGCAGCACGAACCAGCGGTCGGCGGCGGCGTTCTGCGTTTCGCCCGCCTCGTTGAAGCGCGGCCGGCCCGCGCCGAAGGCTTCGGCGTAGCGCCGGTTCGCGAACAGAATCTCGCCGCTGCGCGCGTCCTCGACGTAGACCGGGTCGTTCAGGCTCTCCATCGCGGCGGTGAAGCGCTCATCGGCCTGCTGCAGCGCCTCGCGCAACCGCACGATCAGCGCGACCAGGAGAACGAACAGCGTCGCCGCGAGCGCCGACTCGAGGAGGTTGCCGTGCACGGCCTGCCAGCTCGCGACCGAGACCGCCACGACGGCGAGGCCGGCGAGCCTTCCTGACATCCAGCTTGCCAGCGCGATCGGGCCGAAGTAGAGCAGCTCGACGTGATAGCCCCCGCCCGAGGCCGAGTCGGCCATGGCCACCAGCAGCGCGAGGGCAAAACTGGTAAACACCACGCCGCCCCTGCGCCATCCGTCGCGCGTGAGGGACGCGGCAGGAATCGGAAAAAAGCGGGCGGTACGCATCTCATGGAGCTTACCGTTATTCGGCGCCGTCGCGCCCGCTAGGGTTTCCCCGTATTGTTGCCGTGGAAGCGCTGGCTTAGCCTCGCGGGCGGGAAGCGGGGCGAAGCTCTTATCGGTGAGGGGGGCATGGCGCAGAACGACGAGCAGCTGAAAAGAACGGTCGCCGGATTCGCCGTGCTCCTGACCACGGTGATGGAGATGGTGCGGGCCAAGGCCGTGAAGCCGGCGCTGCTCGACGCTTATGACGACGCGAGCGACCAGATCATCGACGGCCTGCGCGGGAACGGCATCTCCGACGCCGATCTGCAGGCGATCCACAAGGCGCTCGCGCGCCTGCGCCTCGCCTTCGAAGAGCAGAAGCCCTAGTCCCTGAAGTAGCTTTCAAACCCGGCGAGCGCGCGCTCGATGCCGGCGGCGTCGACGTCGAGGTGCGTCACGAGGCGCATCCGCGGCGCCGGCAGCACCAGCACGCCGCGGGTCCGCAAGTGTTCGGCTAGGTCCGCGGCCTTGTCCGCGGGCAGGCGCACGAACACCATGTTGGTGTGGACCTCGACCGCCAGGTCGAGCCTGCGCAGCCCGTGCGCGAGCCGCGCGGCGTTGCCATGGTCGTCGGCCAGCCGCTCGACATTGTTCTCGAGCGCAAAGAGGCCCGCGGCGGCGAGGATGCCCGCCTGCCTCATGCCGCCGCCGAGAATCTTGCGCGAGCGCCTTGCCTTCGAGATGAAATCGGTGTTGCCGAGCAGCACGGTGCCGGCCGGGGCGCCCAGGCCCTTCGACAGGCAGGCCGACACCGAGTCGAATCCCGCGCAGAGGTCCTTGACGCTCGTTCCGAGATCGACCGCCGCATTGAAGATGCGGGCGCCGTCGAGGTGGGTCGCAAGCTTTTTCCTCCCGGCGAGCCCGAGCGCCTCAACGATGTACTTTCTGGAAAGAACGCGGCCGCCGATCGTGTTTTCGAGGGCCAGAAGCCGCGTCCTGGCGAAGTGCGGGTCGTCGGGCTTGATCGCGGCCTCGACCTCGGCGAGCTCGAGCGTGCCGTCGGGCCGGTTGGCGATGGCCTGGGGCTGGATCGACCCGAGCACCGCGGCGCCGCCCCCCTCGTAGCGGTAGCTGTGGGCCTCCTGGCCCAGGATCACCTCGTCGCCGCGCTGGCAGTGGCTCATCAGCGCGGCGAGGTTCGACTGGGTGCCGGACGGGAAGAAGAGCGCCGCGCCGAAGCCGAAGATCTCGGCCGCGCGCGCCTGCAGGCGGTTGACCGTCGGATCGTCGCCGAAGACGTCGTCCCCCAGCTCGGCCTCGAGCATCGCGCGGCGCATCGGGGCCGAGGGACGCGTGACGGTATCCGAGCGCAGGTCTACGATAGCGGCCACGGGAGGAAGCTTAAACCATGCGCTGCGCCGTTGCGGCCCTTGCCGTTTCGTTCTTGTTTGCGCATGCGCACGCGCAGGTCGACCAGGTTGTGACCGCTAAGCTCGCGCGCTACAGCATCGCCGCGCTCGTCACGCGCCAGGAGGGCGCCAAGGACTTCAAGCAAGGCATCGCGATCTTTCCGGGACATCCCGGCATCCTCAAGCTGCGCGAGGAAAACGGCCAGGCGCAGTACGAGCAGCGCGGCAACTTCCTCGTGCGCGCGCGGCGGCACTGGCTCGACGAGGAGACGCTCGTCGCGGTGCTCGATGCGCCCTCCGACCAGTGGACGAGCTTCTCGCAGGACTTCCGCGCCACGCCACGCTACGGCGCGGATGTCGCCGCGGTGCTCAATGAGGTGTCGAAGCTCTACCCCGTGGCCGAATGGATCTTCGTCGGCACCAGCGAAGGCTCGGTGAGCGCGTTCCACGCCGCGCGCATGAATCCAGTGCTCGCGAAGCGCGTGATCCTCACCTCGTCGGTCTTCGAGCGCACCAACAACGGACCAGGCCTTTCCGGCGCGAACTTCAGCGAGCTTGGCGCCCCGCTGCTCTGGGTGCACCACGAGGATGATCCCTGCCAGTACACGCGCTACCGCGACGCGAAGAGGTTCGCCGAGAAAAGCATGAGCCCGCTCGTCACCGTGCGCGGCGGCGGCCCTGAGAAGGGCGGCGCATGCCAGGCGTTCAGCC
>JBIOYV010000027.1:0-26039 GCA_044870335.1 Burkholderiales bacterium
CTTCGGGCCAGCCGGTCGAAGTGCTCAACGGCTTCCTGGGCCCCAAGGGCGAAGCCTACGGCCGCCCGGTCGGCGTCGCCTTCGACAAGCGCGGCGGCCTTCTCGTCGCCGACGATGTCGGCAACGCAATCTGGCGCCTCGCGCCTCGCTAAGCGAAATACATTTTTCTCTTCGTCCGAAATTCGGACGATTCCACAAATCTTCGCGTGCCCTAAAGAATTTCGTTGACAGCGCGCTCGGCGCCGGCGCCAAGCTCGCCAGGATGGCGCCTGTCGGAAAAGAAAGATAAACCCTTGATACGTCCTCGGGGCATTGGGCAGCACCTGATCGAGTAGTAGTCGCGTTCGCTTAGGCGTTTGGGGTTTCTAGCGCAGTGTCTTCCGACACAGCCCCTCCGGCTGGATTTCATTACACTTCATTCGTGCGTAACGCATTGAAGCACCGGGAGGATGAGAGCCGGCGTTACATCTTGGCGGTTTGCAAACCGCCTCGTCCGTCACCTATTTTGTCAACCAATCCACGTAGGCATCATGGGCGGCGAGGTCTTTCACCTTCTCGATCTACCATCCCAAGCGATCGCTGTGCAGCGACTACTCCGCGGCAGATCGGTCGACGAAAAGATCGAATGGCTACGAGCACACGGGAAGATCACGTCGAAGCAGAAGCTGTTCGACGACGAGCGCCAGCGTATTTCTTTGAGTCGTCGATAGGACGTGAATGCGCATTCTTCATCGATGGCGAGGAATTCGTGTTCCTCGGCGACCACACGACCTACGTAATGCGGGACACCGATGATGCCTAACAGCCGGTTGTTGACCGACGCCTTATGCTTGGCGCTACGCGCCGCGCACCGCGCGGCAAAACCGGGACGTTAGGCGACTATGAAACTCTGGCGCGGGCAACCGGATAACTGGGGCTGGACGCCTTCCCGCACCGATATGGGACGCCTTTGGTTGGGATTCGCGGGCCTCTTCTACGTACTGGGCGTAATCGCTCTTGCGTCGCCATCCAACTCACCTTCGACGGGGCGATGGAGCTGGCTGCACAACTTATCAGCCAAAGCATTCGGCCCGAGCGGCGACATCATCTTGTACGCCATTTTGGGGACCGCATGCCTAGTGGCCGGCTTGAACTATTTCAGGACGCCCAAGTGATCATTCGAACGTCGTCGCCTAACAGCGCGGTTGACCTGCACCTACGCATCGCCGCTGCCCGCTCAGCCCGGCGCGGCAATACGCGGACGTTAGGCCTCAGATGACGCGACAAAGCAAACGTCGACATTGGATTGGGCCGCTGTACCGACCAATAGTGATGAACGAGGAGTTGCGATGACGACCAATTCACAAACCCCCGCGTGGGCAACCGCAGCCGTTCTCGTCGGGCGCTTGATTTTCGCTGCGGTTTTCCTCATGGCACTGACATTCAAGGTGATGGATATCGATGGCACGGCGGCTTATATCGCGTCGGCCGGCTTCCCTGTTCCGAAGCTTCTTGCCTGGTTGGCTGCGCTGTTCGAGCTGGCGCTGACCGTTTGCTTCCTGACCGGAGCTTTCTTCGCTGAAGCCGCATTGCTCGCGGCGGCTTACGTGATTTTCCTCGCTTTTGCGTTCCACGGTCCGTCGCATTGGAGCGGAAATCAGACGGAATTCGGCTTCTTCGTCGATCACTTTACGTTCATGGCGGGCCTTCTGTTTGCGGCCGTGCATGGACCCGGTGCGCGGCTGGTGATCGCTCTCCGCTTCCTCGGGAAGCCAGCGAAAGCGTGAACCGCCGACCGACAAATGAGCGCCGCTAGAGCAGTCCGGCTGCCGGTTGTCGTGGCAGTACTGGTCCTTTCCGCTGTCGCAGTGCTGGTCTGGCTCGTCGCAGATCAGCGCCGGCAAGGCCGGGAGCGTGATTTCCTGACGGCAGCGAGTCAGGGGAATCTCGGCAGGCTGACCGACCTCGTCGACAAAGTAAGCATCGACGCGCGCCTGACGGACGATGGCGAGACAGCACTGCATCGTGCGGCGTCGCGAGGGCACCTGAAGGCGGTTGCGCTGCTCCTCGACCGAGGCGCCAAGGTCGATGCGGTCGACGGGGAGGGCGTGACGCCGCTCATCCTGGCGAGCTATCGGGGGCAGACGGAGGTGGTGAAGCTGCTGCTCGAGCGAGGTGCGGCGGTGAACGCGCAAGAGAAGCGGAACGGGCTGAGCTCGCTGTCACACGCAGTGGGAAGGGGTGACAAGGAGTTGGTGAAGGTGCTGCTCGCTCATGGCGCGGATCCGTTGCTCAAGAGCGCGGACGGGCGCACGGCGCGGGAGCGTGCGGAGGCGAACGGGGCGACGGAGATTGTTGCGCTGATGAAAGACGCGGCGAAAAAGAAGTAAAGCAAATTGGGTCCCCGCCTGCGCGGGGACGACGAGTCGGAGCGCTATTCGCCCAATCAGCGGCTACTCGGCCTTGGCGCCGGTCTCGCGAACGATCTTGGCCCACTTCGCGACTTCGTCGCGCACGTAGCTGGCGGAGTCCTTGAGCGGTGCGGCGGTGGGCTCGAAGGCGAGGGCGTCGAGGCGCTCCTTGATGTCGGGGCTCTTGACCGCGCGCAGGACGGCGTCGTTCAGCTTCTGGGCGATCTCCGGCGGCGTCGCAGCCGGAACGAAGAGGCCGACCCAGGTGTAGTCCTCCATGCCGGTGTAGCCGAGCTCGTTCAGCGTGGGCACGTCCGGAAGCTGGGGGAGGCGCCTTGCCGAGGAGACGGCGAGGGCGCGGAGCTTGCCCGCCTTGATGTTCGACATCGGGCCCGAGCCGGCCATGCAGCCGATCGCCGGCTGGCCGCTCAGCAGGCCGGCCACGGCCGGGCCGGCGCCCTTGAAGGGGACATGGGTGGCGTCGGCTTTCCAGCGCACGTGGAACAGGTTCTCCGCGGTGAGGTGCGGCGTGGTGCCCGAGCCCGGGGAAGCGAACGGGAGCTTGTCTTTCAGCATCGCGCGCTTGAGATCTTCCAGCGTCTTCGCCGGGAACGAGCTGTTGACGAGGATGATGTTCGCCTGCTGGGCGACCACGGCGATCGCCTGGAGGTCCTTGACCGGGTCGTAGCCCGGGTTCGAGAAGAGGGTCGGGTTCACCGCGTACGCCGACGAATGCGCGAGCAGCGTGTAGCCGTCGTGCGCGGACTTCGCCACTTCCGCGGTCGCGACGTTGCCGCTCGCGCCGACCTTGTTCTCCACCACCACGGGCTGGCCGAGGGTCTCGCTCATCTTCGGCCCGATGAGGCGCGCGATGATGTCGACCGGGCCGCCCGGCGGGAAGGCGACCAGCATCCTGACCGGCTTGGAGGGATAGGGTTGCGCGAATGCGCTTCCCATCAACAGGAGAAGAAAGAATTTAAGAAGATTTTTCATAACCCCTCCTATTTGATGGCGAGAGGGTTGGTGGGCGATCCCACGGCGCCGGTGATCGGGATCGCGGGCGCGACGAACATGAACTCGTAGACGCCGTCCTCGGCGCAGTCCTTGGCGAGCTCGGCGACGTAGAAGATTTCGCCCATGGTCATGCCCATGATCGGAATCGTGATCCAGTGCCAGGGCTGGTTGATGCCGGGCTCGGTCTCGTTCGGCCGCACCTCGCAGCCCCAGGTGTCGGAGGCGAGCGCGGCGAGCTGGGTGCGCTGGATCCAGGCGAGCGTCTCGAAGGAGAAGCCCGGCGCGTCGCCGCCAGGATAGCCGTCCCAGCTCCCGGCCTTGAGCTTCGCCTCCATCTGGCCGGTTCGAACGATGATGAAGTCGCCTCTTTTGAACTCGACTTTTTGTTTCCTTGCGGTCAAATCGAGTTCTTCGGTGGTGATCGCGTGTCCGTCCGGAAGCACGTCCATGCCGAGGGCGCGCGGCACGTCGAGGAACACGCCGCGCCCGACCATCCGGTTCTTGGTTTTCTCGATGCCGCACTTCTGGGCGCCGGCGGTGGTGACCTCGCGGCAGTCGTAGCCGTTCCACATGTTGTTCTCATAGAACACGTGGCCGAGGCCGTCCCACTGCGTGCCGCACTGGAGCGGCATGACGACCATGTCGTCGGCGGCGCGGATGCCGCGGTGGTCGAGCACGCCCGAGTAGGCGTCGGTGCCGGTGCGCAGCATCGTGTGCACCGGGTTGATCCGCCCCATGGCGGGGTACTTGCTCTTCGCGCCCTGCGGGCCGTTCTGGTCGAAGTTGAGCGCGAGCGAGATCACCTTGCCTTTGCGCACCAGGCGCGCGGCGGCGACGATGTCCTCGGGCTGGGTGAAGTTGAGCGTGCCGATCTCGTCGGCCGGGCCCCAGCGGCCCCAGTTCTTGAACTTCTCGGCGGCTTCGCGCAGGTCCTGGCGGGTAAGCTTGCGGGCGGGCGGATGGGTCGACGGATGGGTAGACACTTGGGTAGACATCGGGGTCACCAACGGGAATGAAGGGGAAATGAGGCGGCTAGGGTATCAGGCCGCGGCGGTCGCCGTCGCGCTCATCGTCGTCGGCTACCTGGTGCACAACGCCTCCGTCAACCTGGAGGAGCGGCACATCGCGAGCGGCTTCGCCTTTCTCGAGCGCGAGGCCGGGTTCGAGATCAGCGAGTCGCCCTTCCTGCGCTATGGCGCCTCGAATACCTATCTGAGCGCGCTTCTGGTGGGAATCGGCAACACCCTGAGGGTGGCGGTGATCGGGATCGCGGCGGCGACGCTGCTCGGCGCCGCGGTCGGCTTGTTTCGCCTGTCGAAAAATCTTTTGCTGCGCACACTTGCCGCGGGATACGTCGAGTTCATCCGCAACTCGCCGCTCCTGGTGCAGCTCTTCTTCTGGTACGCGGTCATCACCGAGGCGCTGCCGATGCCCCGCGAGGCGCTCCAGCCGCTGCCGGGCTTGTTCCTGACCAATCGCGGCCTGTACTTCCCCGCGCCCGGAAGCGTTCCGGTGCTCGAAGGCTTCAACTTCGCCGGCGGCTTCGTGCTGACGCCGGAATTCACGGCGCTGCTCCTCGGGCTCACGGTGTACACCGCGGCGTTCATCGCCGAGATCGTGCGCGCGGGGATCCTCGCGGTCAGCCCGGGGCAATGGGACGCCGCCTTCGCCATCGGCCTCACGCGCGGCCAGGCGCTACGCCGCGTCGTGCTGCCGCAAGCGCTGCGCGTCATGGTGCCGCCGATGGCGAGCCAGTACCTCAACATCACCAAGAACAGCTCGCTCGCGGTGGCGATCGGCTACCCCGACCTGGTCTCGATCGCGAACACCGCCATCAACCAGACCGGGCAGGCGATCGAGGGCGTGGCCATCATCATGGCGGTGTATCTCACCATCAGCCTTTCGATCTCGGCGCTCATGAACTGGTACAACTCGCGGATCGCCCGGCGATGAAATGGCTGCGCGAAAACCTGTTCGCGGGATGGGCCACCACGGCCCTTACCGTCTTTCTGGTTTTTGTTTTGTGGAAAACCGTACCCCCGTTCATCGACTGGGCGTTCATCGACGCGGTGTGGCGGCCCGACGCCAGGGCCTGCCACGAGGCGAGCGGCGCCTGCTGGGGCTTCATCGCCGAGAAGCACCGGTTGATCCTCTTCGGCACCTATCCCTACGAGCAGCATTGGCGCCCGGCGGTTGCGACGATTCTTCTCGTTTTTCTCTGGAGTTTTTCTCTTGTAAGAGCATCTTGGCGTTGGTGGCTGGCGCTCGTGTGGCTCGCCGGCCTGAGCGTCATTGGGGTGCTCATGTGGGGCGGGGTGCTCGGCCTGCCGCACGTCGACAGCGGGCGCTGGGGCGGGCTCATCCTGACGCTCCTCCTCGCCACCTTCGGCATCGCGTTCGCCTTCCCGCTTTCGATCCTGCTCGCGCTGGGGCGCCGCTCGGAGCTGCCGGTGATCCGCGCGCTGTGCGTGGGCTATATCGAGCTGATCCGCGGAGTGCCGCTCATCTCGGTGCTCTTCATGGCCTCGGTGATGCTGCCGCTCTTCCTCCCGTCCGGCCTGACGATGGACAAGCTGCTGCGCGCGCAGATCGCGCTCATTCTCTTCGCCGCGGCGTATTTTGCCGAGGTGGTGCGCGGCGGGCTCCAGGCGATCCCGAAGTCGCAGTACGAGATGGCGGATGCGCTGGGGCTTACCTACTGGCAGAAAACGCTTTACGTGGTGCTGCCGCAAGCGCTGCGCATCGCGGTGCCGCCGCTCGTGAACACCTGCATCGGCTTCTTCAAGGACACCTCGCTCGTCCTGATCATCGGGCTGTTCGATCTGCTCACGACGATCAAGGTCTCGATGACCGACCCGCGCTGGGCCGGCTTCGGCATCGAGGCCTACCTCTTCGCCGCGGCGGTGTACTTCGTGTTCTGCTTCGCGATGTCGCTCTACAGCCGGCGCCTGGAAGCAAACCGGTAATCAGAAACCGGTAATCAGGGACAGACCACGTTTTTCGTCGCGGAAAACGTGGTCTGTCCCTGTTCTTCGTCTTTTCAGTCCCGTTTGACGCCGCCGGCGGTCATGTCGGCCCACGCGCGCGCGAGCGAGCCGTCGAGGTCGATCGCGCGGCACGCGTCCTCGATCACCGTAACTTCGAAGCCGGCGGCGCGCGCATCGAGCGCGCTCCAGGCGACGCAGAAATCGGTTGCGAGCCCGCACAGGTACAGCTTTTCGAGCTTGCGTTCCCTGAGATAGCCGGCGAGCCCCGTGGCGGTCTTGCGGTCGGCCTCGAGGAAGGCCGAGTAGCTGTCGATGTCGCGGTGGTGACCTTTGCGGATCACCAGGTGTGCTTTCGTCAGGTTCAAGCCGGAATGGAAAGCAGAGCCGGAGGTTCCCTGCACACAGTGCTCCGGCCACAGGACCTGCGCGCCGTAGGAGAGCCGGATGGTCTCGAAGGGCTTCTTTCGCGGATGCGACGAGGCGAACGAGATGTGCCCGCGCGGATGCCAGTCCTGCGTGAGCACGATGTTGTCGAAGCGCGCCGCGAGGCGGTTGATGAGCGGCACGACCTCGTCGCCGCGCGGCACGGCGAGCGCGCCGCCGGGCATGAAATCGTTCTGGAGGTCGACGACCACCAGGCAGGTGCCGGACACGGCTACTTCTTCTTCTCCTGGGCGAGCTCGGCCGCGAGCCGCAGCGCGGCGAGGTAGGAGCGCCAGCCGAAGCCCTGGACGGTGCCCTTCACCGCCGGGGAAATGATCGAGTGGGTGCGCCACTCCTCGCGCGCGTGCAGGTTCGACATGTGCACCTCGATCACCGGGAAAGGCATCGCCTTGATGCAGTCGTGCAGCGATACGCCGTGCTGGGTAAGCCCGCCCGGATTGAGGATCGCGCCGGCGGCGTCGTCCATGTGCTTGTGGAAGAGATCCACCAGCGCGCCTTCGTGGTTGGATTGCAGGATCACCAGCTCGACCTTCAGCTCGCGCGCAAGCGCCTGGAGCTTGTCGTTGATCTCATCGAGCGTGGTGGTGCCGTAGATGTGGGGCTCGCGCCGGCCGAAGAGGTTCAAGTTTGGCCCGTGCAGGACGAGAATTTTCATGAAACCTTCCAGTTTCTTTCCAGGTTGGCAACGAGCGCGGGGCTGAAGTGACAGTCCGCCTGCTCGCGAGCGTACACCGCCATGTAGCGGCGGAACAGGTCGAGCGGCTCCTGCCCGGCGCGGAACGCGCGCCGGTTGCCCGCGGCGCTTACCACGCCGGAACCAGTGAGCTTCTCCACGGTTTGTGAAATAGCGCCGTCCATGTCGGGTCCGGGGAACACTTCGTCGCAGATCATTCGACCGTAGGGGCTGGCGCACTCGATGCGCAGCTCGGCCATGACCGCCTGGCGCGCGATGCGGTCGCCGACGAAGCGCGGCAGGCGCAGGTTCGCGGCCCCCGGGATGATGCCTTCCTTGCGCGCAGGCAGCGTGAGGTACGCATCCTCGGCGGCGAGCGTGTGATCGATGGTGAGCAGGATCTGGCAGTGCCCGCCGATCGCGAAGCCCTCGACCGCGGCGATCCAGAGCTTCTCGACTGAAGCCTTTTCCGGGGATTCGTTTTCGAAAGCGACACCGCGATAAAGCTTGTTGACCAGGCCCAGATCGCGAATCAGGTACCACAGATAGCGGATCCTGCCCTGGTAGAGGTGCGTAAGGTTGATTCCGGCGCCGAAGAGCCGCCGCCCGGCGTACTTCGGGTGGTCGACAAAATCCCCGCGCAGCACGCAGACCTCGGTCTTGCGATCGAGCGTCGCGAGATCGACGGCGATCTCCATGCCTTCGATAGTCGACTCGTCCTCGGCGTTGAGATAGCGCGGGTTGCGCATCGACAGCATCGCGGCCTTGCCTTGGCGCTCGAGGCGGGCGCCGGGCAGCTCGAGCCTGCCCGTGCGGTCGAATTCGGCCATCTTCTCCGCGGTCCTCGGATGCGGAAGAAGCATCGCGTGGCAAAGGTGCGTGCCGGCGGCGGGGTCGGCGAGGATCTCGGCGAGGAAAGCGCTCTGCGCCTTCTCCAGGCCGTGCTTCTCCTTGAGCGGCAGTCGCGCTTCGGCCGCGAGCTCGCCGGCCGATGGCAGCGCGCCCCTTTCGGCGGCGACGCGGCACAGCTCGTCCACCCGCACGAAGCGCGTGCGCTGCGCCGTGAGCTCGCCGTAGAGGGATAGCGCGTCCATTCCCATAATGTAAGGATAATCGCACATGATCCGCGGCACGACCGAGCTCGTCGCCCATATCGGCTACCCGACCCATACGTTCAAGTCGCCGATGATCTACAACCCCTACTTCGAGCAGGCCGGGATCGACGCCGTAGTCGTGCCGATGAGCTGCGGGCCCGAGCAGTACCCGGCATTCCTGAAATCGGTGTTTACGCTGACGAACGTCCGCGGCGCGATCATCACGATGCCGCACAAGGTCGCTACCCTCGGCCTGCTCGACGAACTGACGACCGCGGTGAAGATCGCGGGCTCCTGCAACGCCGTGCGGCGCGCGCCCGACGGGCGCCTGCAGGGCGATCTCTTCGACGGTGAAGGCTTCGTGCGCGGCGTGCGCCGCAGGGGGTGCAGGCTGGAGGGCGTGCGTGCGCTCGTCGTGGGCTGCGGCGGCGTCGGCTCGGCGATCGCGGCATCGCTCGCTGCAGCCGGCGTGAGCGCGCTGACGCTCTTCGATTCGCATGCCGACTGCGCCCATGCGCTGGCGCAGCGTCTCGCCGTCCATTACCCAAGGTTAGAAGTGAAGACCGGCTCGAACGACCCGGCCGGCCATGGCCTGGTGGTCAACGCCACGCCGCTCGGCATGAAGGAAGGCGACCCGATGCCGATCGACGTCGAGCGCATTGCGCCAGGGACTTTCGTAGGCGAGGTGGTGCTGAAGGACGAAATGACGCCCTTCCTGAGGGCGGTGCAGGCGCGTGGCTGCCGCTATCAGGTCGGCGCCGATATGCTTTTCGAACAGATCCCGGCCTACCTGGAGTTCTTCGGTTTTCCAGCGACCACCGCGGAGGCGTTGCGCTCGGTCGCGCGGATCGCTTACTGAAATGAATCGGCCCGTCGGACTCGCGGCGCTCACGGTCCTCGAGCTGCCGCACGAGGAGCAGATCCGCGTCGCGGCGCAGGCCGGCTATACGCACGTAGGCCTGCGCCTCGTTCCCGTAGCGGGACAGCCTTACATGTATACGTTTCATCCGTCGACGGTGGAAAAAAGGCTTGCAGAAACCGGCATCAGGGTGCTCGATGTCGAAGTGTTCCGCCTTACGCCGGAAACCAGGGTTGCAGACTTCGAGGCGGTGCTCGAGGCGTGCGCGCGCTTGCAGGCCAACGAGCTCCTCGTTCACGGCGCCGATCCGGACGAAGCCCGCCTTGCCGGTACGTTCGGAGCGCTTTGCGATCTCGCGGCGCGCTATGGGCTCGCGGCGAACCTCGAGCCGATGCCCTGGGTCGACGTCTCGAACGTGGCAAAGGCGATCCGCATCCTCGACCTGGCCGCGCGACCGAACGGCGGTCTGCTGGTGGATGCGATCCACTTCTTCCGCGGCGGCGATACACCGCAAGCCCTCGTGCGGGTGCCGCCGGAGCTTCTGCGCTATGCGCAGCTCTGCGATGCGACGCCCGGCAGGCCGGCGCAAATGGAGGAGATCATCCGCCAGGCGCGCTCCGAGCGCCTGTTCCCGGGCGAAGGCGGGCTCGATCTGCGCGGATTGCTGCGCGCGCTCCCCGCCGGCATCCCGCTCAGCCTGGAGGTTCCGGTTTCGCAGAACCTTCCGCCGCTCGAGCGGGCGCGGCGCGCGCTCGAGGCGACGAAAGCTATACTCGCGCTCGCGGAGGAGACATGATCTTCGATCTGCGCATCTACACGCTGCACAACAACAAGTTCGCGGCGTGGCTCAAGCTTTACGAGGAATACGGCCATCCGACGCAGGTGAAGCACTGCGGCGAGCCGGTGTTCTACGCCACGACCGAGGTCGGGCCGCTCAACCAGGTGGTGCACGTGTGGAAGTACGCGAGCCAGGCCGACCGCGAGAAGAAGCGCGACGCGCTCATGGCGGATCCGGCATTCAAGGAGTATCTCGCCAAGAGCCGCGAGCTCGGCGCGCACCAGAGCCAGGAGTGCCGCATCCTCAAGTCCACTTCGTTCTCGCCGCTCTGATGAAGAAAGCCTGCGTAATGGGCCATCCCGTGGCGCATTCGCGCTCGCCGATGATCCACGGCTACTGGCTGAGGACGCTCAGCATCGAGGGAGCGTACGAGCTGAAGGACCTTACGCCCGAGCAATTTCCTGGATTTGTGGGTGAGCTGGGGAAGAACGGTTATATCGGCGGAAACGTCACCGTTCCTCACAAGGAGGCGGCCTACCGCACGGTCAGCGCGCGCGATGCAGCCTCTGAGGCGGTCGGCGCGGTGAACACGCTCTGGCTCGAGAACGGCAGGCTCATGGGCGGCAACTCCGACGTCCACGGCTTCCTCGCCAATCTCGACGATCGCGCGCCGGGCTGGAACGTGCCCGGGTGCAAGGCGCTGGTCCTCGGCGCCGGCGGCGCCGCACGCTCGGCGGTCTACGCGCTCAGGCAGCGCGGCGCCGAGGTCGGTATCGTGAACCGCACGCCGGCCCGAGCGCAGGAATTGGCCCAGCGCTTCGGCGCGGGCGTGCATGGCTGGGACGGCCTGGCCAGGCTGTTGCCCGGCACCGACGTTCTGGTGAACTGCACCTCGCTCGGCATGCAGGGCAAGGATCCGCTGCAGATCGATCTCGGCCCGCTCAAGAAAAGCGCGGTGGTCTACGACATCGTCTACGTCCCGCTGGAGACGGCGCTTCTCGCGCAGGCGAAGAAGCGTGGCCACCGCACGGTCGACGGCCTGGGCATGCTCCTGCAGCAGGCGGGATTCGGTTTTCGCAAATGGTTCGGCGGCGACCCCAGGGTGACGCCGGAATTGCGGCGGATCGTCGAGGCGGACATCGTCGCCAAGGCACCGACCTAAACGATTCACATGCCCTTGGCGCGCAATATCCGCTTCGTCGGCCATTCGGACATGAACGGCAAGGGCGACGGCGTGCAGGTCATGGTGCACCGCGGCTACGCCTACGTCGGCCACGGCTTCAGCAACGGCATCACCACCCTCGACGTGCGCGACGCGAAGCACCCGAAGGTCGCCGATTTCATCGCCTGCCCGCCCGGCACGCGCGCGTTTCACCTGCAGACTCACGAAGACCTCCTGCTGGCGGTCAACGCGCCGAGCGTCTGGACGATGCAGCAATTCCAGCAGAGCGACAAAAACTATTTCGGCGGCTCGCCGGCCGACCGGCTCAAGGGGACCGGGATCGAGTTCACCGCCGGCATCCGGGTCTACGATATTTCCAGGCCTGAGAAACCGCGCGAGATCGGCTTCCTCCCGATAGAAGGAATTGGGCCGCACCGCATCTGGTACGTCGGCGGTCGCTACGCCTACGCCTCGATCCACTTCGCCGATTTCACCGATCACATCCTCGCGATCATCGACATGTCGACGCCGGGCAAGCCGCAGCTTGTCGGCCGTTGCTGGATTCCGGGCATGTGGCGCGGCGGCGGCGAAACGCCGACCTGGCCTGCCGGCAAGCGCTACGCGCTGCATCATGCGCTGCTCGACGGCAACATCGCCTATGCCGCCTGGCGCGACGGTGGCCTGACCGTGGTGGACGTCGCCGATCCGGCGCAGCCGAAAATCCTCGTGCACCGCGCCCCGCAGCCGGGCGGCGGCGGCACGCATTCGCCGCTGCCCCTGCCGGAGCGCAAGCTTCTCGTCCTCGCTGACGAGCCCACCTTCGCCAACTGCAAGGAAGGGCGGCGCCACATCCGGACCTACGACGTGCGCGAGCCGGCCAATCCGGCGCTCATCGCGTCCTTCCCGGAGCCCGGCGAAGCCGACTACTGCGCCAAGGGCGGGTTTTTCGGTCCGCACAACCTGCACGAGAACCGGCCGGGCGCATTCCAGAGCTCACGCATCATCTTCGCCACCTACTACAACGCGGGCGTGCGGGTCTACGACATCGCGGACCAGGCCCGGCCGAAAGAGATCGCGTTCTACGTGCCGTCCAATCCAGCGAAGATGGTGGATCCGCGGCCGAACCGCCCGCAGGTGCTGCAGACCGCCGACTGCTATGTCGACCGCAACGGGCTGATGTACCTGACGGACCAGAATGCGGGCCTGAATATTCTGCAGTACGAGGGACTCTAGAGAGGAGGGGGACGTGAAAGCACTGATGGGGGCACTCGCAGCAAGCATCGCGTTCTGCGCGCAGGCGCAGCAGACGGTGTTCATGCCGATCGTGATCGAGGTCTCGGGCTCGGGTGCCGTTTCGGGCACCAATTTCCGCGACGGCGCTCTGATGGCGATCGACGAGATCAACGCGAAGGGCGGAATTCTGAAGCGCAAAATCAATGCGCCGGTGAGCGATACGCAGACCAACCCGGGCGTCTCGCGCGCCCAGGTGCAGAAGGCGATCGACGGCGATCCCTACGTCATCCTCGGCCCGGTGTTCTCCGGCTCGGTCAAGGTGAACATGGTCCTCGCCCAGCAGGCCGAGATCCCGCAGATGACGGGCGCGGAGGCCGCCGAGATCACGCAGCTGGGCAACGACTACATCTTCCGCACTTCGTTCGGCCAGCAGGTGAGCATGCCGAAGATGGCGGCTTTCGTGGCCAACGGCATCAAGGCGAAGTCGGTGGCCTTCCTCTGGGTGAACAACGACTACGGCAAGGGCGGGCGCGACGTCTTCTTCAAGGAGATGAAGGCGCGCAGCATCAAGATCGTCGCCGACGTGTCGACCGAGGCGGGCCAGGTGGACTTCGCCGCCGATGTCGTCAAGCTCAAGGCGGCGAACGCGGACGCGATCTTCATCTATGTCAACGAGGAGGAGTGCGCGCGCGTGCTGCGCGAGGCGCGCAAGCAGGGCGTCAAGGTGCCGCTGATCGGCGAGACCAACGTGATCAGCCAGAAGGTGATCGACCTGGCGGGCGACACCGCCAATGGCGTGAAAGGGCACGTCGGCCTCACTGCCGACGCTCCGATCAAGGCGGTGCAGGAATTCCGTGACAAGTTCCAGAAGCGCTTCAAGTACCTGCCCGACCACAACGGCATCAAGGGCTACACCGCGGTGTATGCGGTGAAGTACGCGACCGAGAAGATGGGCAAGTTCGACCGCAAGCAGCTGGCGAAGAGCCTGCACGGCATGACCATCAAGCCCGAGCAGGAGCCCGGCATCCTGATCGAAACGACCTGGGACGCCAAAGGCGACATCGACCGCATCAGCTTCCTGGTCGAGGTGGTCGACGGCAAGCAGAAAGTCGTGCAGGTCCTGCCCAAGCTCGGCAAGTAGCCTGGCCGACTTTCTGCAGCTCGCGGTCGCGGGGATCGCGACCGGCGGCATTTACGCGCTGGTCGCGGTCGGCTTCGTGCTGCTGTGGCAGACCTCGCAGACGATCAATTTCGCGCAGGGCGAGTTCGTCATGCTGCCGGCGTTCTTCGTGCTGGCGGCGATGAAGTTCGGCGGGCTGTGCTTCCCGCTGGCGCTCGCGGTCGGCTTGGTCGTGGCGCTGCTGGTGCTCGGGCTGTTGTTCAAGCAGATGGTGGTCGACCCGATCTTGCGGCACGGCGTGCTGCCGCTGGTCATTTCGACCCTGGGCCTCGCCATCCTCATGAAGGAGGGCGTCAAGGAGTTCTACGCCGCCGAGGCGCAGGCGTTCCCGGGCGTCTGGCCGACGACCAACTTCACGCTCGGCGGCGCGGTCATCTCGGCGCAGAGCCTCGTCATCATCGCGGTGGCGGTCGTCGCGGTCGGCGCGCTGCAGTATTTCCTCGGCGCCACGCGCACCGGCCGCCAGATGCAGGCGACCGCGCAGAACCCGCTGCTGGCGCGGGTGCTCGGCATCCCGGTCGAGCGCATGATCCTCTATACGTTCCTGGTCAACGCCGCGCTCGTGGCGCTCGCTTCCTTCCTGGTCAGCCCTATCTACCTGGCCAAGTTCACCAATGGTGAACTGCTGGGGCTCGCTGCGTTCGTCGCCGCCATCGTCGGCGGCTTCAACCAGGTGCGCGGCGCGATCGCCGGCGGCGTATTGCTCGGCGTGGCCGATAACTTCGTCGCCGCCTACTGGTCCGCCCAGTACCGCGCCGCGATCCCGCTGTTCCTGCTGATCGTGGTGATCCTGTGGCGGCCGCAGGGGCTGCTCGGCCGCGCGGAGGAGCGGACGGTATGAAGAAGTTTTTTTTCGCAGTCATTCTCTTTCTACTCATCGCAGCGCCATTCGCGCTCAAGCCCTACGGCATCTATCTGCTCAGCCTGTGGGTCGTGATGACGATCGCCGCGATCGGCCTCAACCTCACGCTGGGCTATGCGGGGCAGATCTCGCTCGCACAGGGCTCGTTCGTGGGCATCGGCGCCTATGCCGCGGCGCTGCTGACAACGACCGGATGGCCGTTGTGGGCCGCTTTCATCATGGCGATCGCGCTTAGCCTGGCGATCGGCTGGGTGCTGGGTTACCCGGCGTTGCGCGTGCAGCACCACTACCTCGCCTTCGTCACGCTTTCCTTCGCGACGCTGGTCTTTCTCGTGCTGCGCAACGAGGAATGGCTCACCAAGGGCGTGTACGGCATCTCCGGCATCCCCCGACCGACGCTGCTCGGCTGGTCGACAAAGGGCGCGGTGGATTTCTATTTCTTCTGCCTCGGGGTGCTAGCGCTGGTTGGCGGCGCAACCTGGTGGCTGGTGCGCTCGCCCTGGGGGCGCGCCTTCACCGCGCTGCGCGAGAACACGGTGCGCGCCGACTCGCTCGGCGTCGATACGCGGCGCTACACGCTGATGGCCTTCGCCATGGGGTCGACGCTCGGAGGAGTCGCGGGCGTGCTGTACGCGCCGCTGGTGCAGTTCATCGAGCCGACCGCGTTCAACCTCAACCTGTCCCTCAACCTGCTGCTGATGGTGATGGTCGGCGGCTCGGGCTACTTCCTCGGCCCGTTTCTCGGCGCTGCGGTCTCGGTGCTGCTGCCCGAGTGGATGCGCTTCGGCAGCGAGGGCCTGTACCTCATCTTCTACGCGATTGCGGTGATGGTGTTGATGGCGTTCTGCCCGTCGGGACTGCTCGGGCTCGCGGAGCGCGCGAGGAAGCTGGTCCGGTGACTGCCGTTCTCCAAGTCAATGGATTGGAAAAAGCATTCGGCGGCATTCGCGCGGTGAACGGCGTTTCCTTCGACGTGCGCGAAGGCGAGATCCTCGGCCTGATCGGGCCGAACGGCTCCGGCAAGTCGACGCTGTTCAACTGCATCCTCGGCCAGCTGCCGCCCTCGGCCGGCGAAGTGCGCATCGACGGGCGCGCCATCACCGGGATGCGGCCCTGCCAGCTCAACCGGCTCGGCGTCGGCCGCACCTTCCAGCTGCTGCAGGTGTTCCCCCAGCTGACGGTGCGCGAGAACCTGGTCCTCGCCGGGCAGGAGCACCGCGGCTCGATGTGGTCGCGCCTGGTCGGACGCCGCGACGCCGGCCTGGGCAGCGCCGCCGACCGCATGATCGAGTTCTTCCGGCTGGCGCAGCTGGCCGGGGAGAAGGCCGGCGCGCTGAGCTACGGCCAGCAGAAGCTGCTCGACGTAGCGATGGCGTTCATGGCCGGGCCGCGGCTGGTGCTGCTCGACGAGCCCGCCGGCGGCGTCAATCCGACGATGCTCGCCGGGCTGCGCGAACGCCTGCGCGAGATCAACGCGAAGGAGCGCGCCACCTTCGTCGTCATCGAGCACAACATGGAATTCGTCATGTCGCTGTGCACCCGCGTCCTGGTGCTCGCCGAGGGCCGCATCATCGCCGAGGGCACGCCGGAGGAGATCCGCGGCAATCCGCAGGTGATCGAGGCCTACCTCGGTGGATAACCGAACCGCAAGAACGGCAGACTCGATCCTGGTGCTCGAGGACGTGGTCGCCGGCTACGGCGGGCTGACCGTCCTCAACGGCACCAGCCTGCAGGTGGCGCGCGGGGCGATCACCACCATCATCGGCCCCAACGGCGCCGGCAAGTCCACCGTCTTCAAGGCGGTGTTCGGGCTGCTGGCGGTGCGGCTCGGCCGCATCGCGTTCGACGGGCGCGACATCACGAATCGCGAGCCTCGCCGCCTGCTCGAGCTCGGCATCACCTACGTGCCTCAGGGGCGCAACGTGTTTCCGGAGCTCAGCGTGCTGCACAACCTCGAGCTCGGCCTGACCGCCGCAGGGCGCGGGGCCGACGTCGCCGGGCGGGTCGAGGCGATGCTCCAGCGCTTTCCGATGCTGGGCGAGAAGGCGCGCGCCCAGGCCTCGACGCTTTCAGGCGGCCAGCAGAAGCTGCTCGAGATCGCCCGCGGCCTGCTGCTCGATCCCAAGCTCATGCTGATCGACGAGCCGTCGATCGGCCTGTCGCCGCTGCTCGTGGGCGAGACCTTCGAGATCCTGCAGGGACTGCGCGGGCAGGGCGTCTCGATCCTCATGGTGGAGCAGAACGCGAAGCGCGCGCTCGAGATCTCCGAATTCGGCGTGGTGCTGGAGCTCGGCCGCGTGCGCATGCAGGGGCGCTCGCGCGACCTGCTCGCCGACCCGCGCATCGGCCAGCTCTTCCTCGGCGGCGCCACGCTCTAGATCCGGCGGCCGGACTTTTCCCAGTAGGGCGCGCGCAGGCGCCGCTTGAAGATCTTGCCGCTTTCCTCGCGCGGCAGCTCCGCGTGGAAGGTGACCACCCGCGGCACCTTATAGTTCGCAATCCTCTCCTGAAGGTACCGCTTCACGTCTTCAGCTTCAACGGATGAACCTGTCTCGGTCTGCACCGCGACCGCGAGCGCTTCGCCGAACTCGTCGTCGGGAATGCCGAACACCGCGCAGTCGCGCACGCCGGGCATCAGGACGAGCACCGCCTCGATCTCGGCGGGATAGATGTTCACCCCGCCGGAGATCACCATGTCGGCGGCCCGGTCGCAGACATAGAGGTAGCCGTCGTCGTCGACGAAGCCCATGTCGCCGAGCGAAAGCAGGCCGTCGCGCTCGATCTCGCGCCGCGCGCCGGCATTGTTGTTGTACATGAAGTCGGGGAACGCCGGCTGCCGGGCGTAGATGAGCCCGACCTGGCCCCGGGGAAGCTCGCGGCCGCTCTCGTCGAGGATCCGGATGCTTGCTTCTCCGACTGGGCGTCCCGCCGCGCCGGGCTTGCGCAGCGCCTCCGCGGAGCTGATCGAGGTGACGTAGCCGAGTTCGCTCGCGGCGTAGCTTTCGTTGAACACCGGCCCCCACCAGTCGATCATGGCTCGCTTCACCTCGGCGGGGCACGGCGATCCGGTGGAGGCCACGAAGCGCATCGAGGACAGGTCGTAGCGCCGCTTCACCTCCTCGGGGAGGCGCAGCAGGCGCGCGTACATGGTCGGCACGAGGTAGGCATGGGTGAGGCGATGGGTCTCGATCAGCGCGAGCGCGCGCTCGGCGTCGAAGCGCTCCTCCAGCACCAGGAGGTCGCCGTGGAGCGTGGCCTGCACTGCGTAGCCCGACGGCGCGCTGTGGTAAAGCGGCGCCGGATGCAGCGCGCGCATTCCGGGCTGGATGCCGAGCACCCGCGCGAACCCCTGCTGGAGCAGCGCCATCTGTTCCGGCGTTTGCGGCAGCCGGCGAACGCCCTTGGCGCGGCCGGTGGTGCCCGAGGTGTACGGCATGAGCGCGCCGGGGCTGCGCGCTTGCCCGTTCCAGGGCGCCTCGCCTTGCACGAACCGGCCCCAGTCGGTCACCACCGGCAGATCGGGCGGGATGCCGGCCGCGGCTTGCGCGCGCAATGCGTCATCGGTGATCAGCGCCTTGGCGCCGCTGTCGCGCAGGATCCAGCCGGCTTCTTCGGCCTTGTAGTGCCAGTTGATCGGGCACCAATAGGCGCCCAAGAGCCGCGCGGCGAGCTGCGCCTCGAGAAACGCAGGGCTGTTGTGCAGCAGGATGCAGACGACATCGCTCTGACGCACGCCGAGGCGCTCAAGGCCGCTCGCGCCCCGCCGCACGGCTTGTTCCATCGCTTCGGGCGCGATGACGGTTTCCCGAAAAAGGACTCGGGCCGTCATTTTTGTCGCGGGTGGCGCAGCCCGGCGTCCGGCGCGCGGTATTGCCCGGAACGGATGTCGCGCACCCGTTGCGCCAGGCTTCTTGCCGCGTTCTCCACCTCGACCAAGATGTCCGGCGAGGCGTCGAGCCTGTCGTGGCTCGTGGCGTAAGGCTCGTAGTACCCGATCAGCGTATCGAAGGCGGCCGAGCCGCCGGCCTGGCTCATGCCGATGTCGGTCAGCCACTGCGCGAGGCTGCGCCGCAGATCCTCGTGGCCCTGCGAATCGCCGTGCGCCACCACCGCGAAGGCGCGGCCGGCGAGGTGGCGCGGGTACGGCCAACCGGCAAGCTCGAGCGCCTTCGCCTTCTCCGGGTCCTTGCCGCGCGTGGTCGTCGGATCGGGGTTGCCGCCGTCGGCGCACACCAGGCGGTCCATCATGAGCTTCAGGCTGGCCGGCGCCTGGTACCAGTGGACCGGGCACACGATGAACACGCCGTGCGCCGCCACCCAGCGCGGATAGAGCTCGCTCATCCAGTCGTTCGTCTGCCCCATGGCGTGGTTGGGATAGCAGCTGCACGGCCAGTGGCACAGCGCCATCGAGGTGGAGACGCAGGCCTTGCACGGGTGGATCACCTTCCAGGGCTCGTCGGCGAGGTGCGAGAGCTCGAGCAGGTCGACCTCGAAGCCCGGCTGCGATTCGATCGTCTTGCGCGCGTGGTCGGCGAGGCGCCAGGTCTTGGAGACTTCGCCCGGACAGGTATGTTCGCTCCGCGTTGCTCCGCTCACGATGAGGATCCGGGAGCGCGATTTTGGATCTTCGTGTCTCCTCCTGGCTTGGTGGATTGCCGAACGCGTTTCGAGCCACTCGACGGGCAGCTGAAAGGAAGGATCGCTGAATTCCGGGCCCGCCGGGCGCGTGCGCGGCGATTTACGATACCGGATGTAGCCATCCCAGGCGCGCTCGAACACTTTCTCGAGCTCGGGCTTCACGTCGTCGAACGCCGGGTCGTAGAAGCGCTCGTAGAAGCGGGCGCGGAACTGCTCGCGCGTGAGCGGGATGTACTTGCGAAGCTTTCTTACTTGCATGCCGGGTCCTGCCTGTAGAAGAACTTGAGCTGGTCGTAGACGGCGGGATAGTGGCGCCGAGTCTCGCCCGGCTCGTCGAAGAACGCTTCGCTGATCACGGCGAAAAACTCCGAGGGATGCTCGGCGGCATACGGGTCGAGCCAGGTGTCGCGACCGCGCTCCACTGCGTCGCAGAAGCCCTCGTAGGCCTCCTCGAACGCGCGCGTCCAGGCGCCCCGGTCCATTTCCGGGTGCAGCGGCGGCATGCCGTCGGCGACGCCGTTGATCATGTCGAGCTTGTGCGCGAACTCGTGGATCACGACGTTGATGTGCGGATCATACGCAGCCGCGTCCCAGGAGATCACCACCGGCCCGCCCGGCATCGCCTCGCCGGCGAGCTCGTCGTCCCACTCGTGCACCACGCCGTCCTCGTCCACCTCGGTGCGCTGCACGCGGAAGTCGCCCGGATAGACCACGATTCCGGTCCAGCCCGCGTACCAGTCGAGGCCGAGCTCGAGGATCGGCAGGCAGGCCTGCGCCGCGATCGCGACGCGCATCTCGTCGGTGACTTCGATGCCGTGCGCGCCCGCGAACTGCTTCTCGGCCAGGAAGAGCAAAACGAGCTCTTTCAGCTTGGGTACCTGGGGAAGAAACGCCAAGCCACGCGTGGCCCGTCGCCAAAGCGCATCGTCCATCGAGTGCTTTTGCAGCACGCGCTTGCGCCTCCACTCCGTGATCCAGCCCATGAAACCGTAAAATACCGCATGGTCACGGTGGTCCAGCTGTACCCGGACAGAATCGGTGCGCGCGCCGCCGACGCTGTGGGCGCGCTCGCCGACGGCCTGGCGCCGGCCGACCGCGAGCTCGTCGCCCGGGCGCTCGAGTTCGCCGAGCTGCTCTACGCCGGAGAGCTGCTCTCGAGCGGCGAGCCGGTCTGGCCGCACGCGCTCGGCCTCGCGTCGAGCCTCGCCGAAATCGGTCTCGACGCGCCGGGACGCGCGGCGGGAATCCTCTTCGCCGCGCCCAAGCGGCTGGGTGCGACCGAGCGTCTGAAGGAGCTCTTCGGCACCGAGATCGCCGGGCTCGCCGAAGGCGTCGAGCGGCTCTACCAGCTTCGAGTTGCGACCCGCACCCACTCGGCCGAGAGCGCGGTCTCGCAGAACGAGGTGCTGCGCAAGATGGTCCTCGGCATGGTGGAGGACGTGCGCGTGGTGCTCATCCGCCTCGCGAGCCGCACGCAGACGCTGCGCTGGTTCGCGAAGAACCCTTCTCCCGCGCGGAACGAATACGCGAAGGAAACGCTCGACATCTACTCGCCGCTCGCCAACCGGCTGGGCGTGTTCCAGCTCAAGTGGGAGCTCGAGGATCTTTCGTTCCGCTACCTCGAGCCCGATCTCTACAAGCGCATCGCGCAGATGCTCGACGAGCGCCGCGTCGAGCGCCAGCAGTACATCGCCGACGCCATCGCCACCCTCGCGCGCGAGCTCGAGGCGGCCGGGGTGAAGGGCGAGATCAGCGGCCGGCCCAAGCACATCTTTTCCATCTGGAACAAGATGCGCAACAAGGGCCTCGATTTCTCGCAGGTCTACGACGTGCGCGCCCTGCGCGTGATCGTTCCCGAGATCAAGGACTGCTATACGGCGCTCGGCGTCGTGCACAACCTGTGGCAGCCGATCCCCAAGGAGTTCGACGACTATATCTCGCGTCCGAAGGGAAACCTGTACCAGTCGCTGCACACGGCCGTGGTGGGGCCCGCGGCCAAGACGCTCGAAGTGCAGATCCGCACCGAAGAGATGCACCGGCAGGCGGAGTACGGCGTTGCCGCCCACTGGCAGTACAAGGAGAAGGCAAAGACTTCAAAACAATTCGAACAGAAGATCGCGTGGCTGCGGGAACTCCTTGCATGGCGCGACGAGGTCGCCGACTGGTCCAAGGCGCGCGGCACGCGCCTCGACGACACGGTCTACGTCCTCACCCCGCAGGGCAAGGTGATCGACCTTCCCGCGGGGGCGACGCCGGTCGACTTCGCCTATGCGCTGCACACCGACCTCGGGCACCGCTGCCGTGGCGCCAAGGTCGACGGTCACATCGTGCCGCTCGACACGCCGCTCGCGAGCGGGCAACGCGTCGAGGTCGTCACTGCAAAATCGGGCGGGCCCTCGCGCGACTGGCTGAACGCCGAGCGGGGCTTCGTGAAGAGCGCGCGCGCGCGCCAGAAGATCCGACAATGGTTCAATGCGCAGGCGATCCGGGAAAGCGTCGCCGCGGGGCGCTCGCAGGTCGAGAAAGAGTTGCGCCGCGAAGGCGCGGTCAACGCCAACCTCGATCAGCTCGCTGCCAAGCTCGGCTTCAAGCACCCTGAAGATCTCTTCGCCGCCGTCGCCCGCGACGAAGTGAACCTGCGCCAGCTCCGCACGGCCTTGCACGGACAGGAAACCCGCGACGAGCGCGTCGAGCTTCCGAGGAAGAGGAAGGCGCCTTCCGCCAAGGGCGGCGTGCTCGTGGTGGGAATGGACAGCCTGCTCACCCAGCTTGCGCGCTGCTGCAAGCCGGTGCCGCCCGACCCGGTGCGCGGCTTCGTGACGCGCGGCAAGGGCGTGTCGGTGCACCGCGAAGACTGCCCGGCCTTGAAGCGACTGGCGGAGAGTCAGCCCGAGCGCCTCATCGAGGCGGCGTGGGGCAGGGGCGAAGGCAGCTACGCCGTCGAGATCGGCGTCACCGCGACCGACCGGCGCGGCTTGCTGCGCGACATCGGCGACGCGCTCGCACGAGAGAAGATCAACGTCACCGCCGTGCGCACGCAGAGCCGCGACGAGCTCGCGTTCATGCGCTTCGGCTTCGACGTCGCCAACATGGCGCAGCTGAAGCGCGCGCTGGCGCAGGTGCGGCAGGTGAAGGGCGTGATCCGGGTCGCGCGCGCGTAGGCAGTGGAGGAGCTCCTCAGAAACCCCTGGGTCCAGGGGGGCCTCGCGCCGCTCCTCGCCGGGATCGCCGGGGCGCTCGTCTTCTACCCCCTGCGCCTGAGCGGTCTCGCGGCGGCCTTCGGTTTCTTCGCCGCGGTCTACCTTACCGGCCAGCTCGAGTTCGAGAAAAAGCTGTTCCTGCTCGCGGCTGCCGCGGGGCTGCTCGGGGCGCTCGTGGATCTCGCCTTCAGGCCGACTCGCAAGGCGGGCCTGGTGCTCGGCCTCGGCTTCGGCATCGCCGCCTGCTGGATCTTCATCCCGCTCATCGGGCGCATGCCGGCCGAGAGGATCGCGCTCCATGCCATGGGCCTGGGCGGGCTCGTCGCCGCGGGCGTTGCCTTCTCGATGCTCTCGTACGATGAGCCGCCGCGTGCCGCCGCGGCCGGAATGGGGTTGGGGCTCGCCACCGGCGCCACGGCGTTTCTCGGCGGCGCCCAGACGCTCGCCCTGTGGAGCTTCGGCCTCGCCGCAGGCTCGGCCGGATTCCTGATCGTCGCCATCTTCCTCGCCAGGGGCATGGTCGCCGGCGCGTCCTTCACCCTCTCGGCCGGCGTGATCGGCGTGGGGCTCGCCGCGACCGTGACGCTGCAGCGGGGACTCCACTGGTACGAAGCCGCTCTGCTCGCGCTCGTGCCGCTGGCGGTGCGCCTTCCGGTCCCGCAGCGCAACGCCATTGCGCAGGCCATCGTGGCGCTCGTCTACGCGCTCGCCGTGGGCGGGGGCGCGTGCGCGCTGGTCTGGATGCGCTAGGGCTGGTCTGGATGCGCTAGGGCTGGTCTGGATGCGTTAGGGATGATCTGAGTCGTCCCCGCGAAGGCGGGGACCCCGTTCAGAAATTTAGATAGCTTGGGCAGAAACGTGTTTCCACCCGGGATTTATCTCTTCGACCAGCCTGATCCTCCATACGTGTACAAAGATTGGATCCCCGCCTTCGCGGGGACACCATTCGGCGGCGGGGACGACTATTCGGCGCTTTATCAGAGTTTCCCTAGCCCAGCAGGATGAAGAGCCAGACGACGCCGGCGTTGACGAGCGAGAGCCCCACCGCGGCGCTGGCGATGTCTTTCGCCCGCCCGATGAGCGGGTGATCCTCCAGCGAGACCCGGTCGAGGGTCGCCTCGAGCGCCGAGTTGAGAAGCTCCACGATCAGCACCAGGAGCAGGCTGCCGACCAGCAGGGTGCGCTCCACGGGAGTTTTCCCAACGAAGAAACTTAATGGGAACAAAACCGCGAAAGCCACGACTTCCATGCGGAAGGGAATCTCGTGGCGCCACGCCGCGGCGAGGCCCTGCAGGGCGACGCGCAGGGCGATGAAGGGTCGAAGAAGGAGCGGCTTCGACTTGTAGCGGCTCGCCTCCATTCGATCCCGGCGGTCAGCTCGGGATGGCGAGCGTGTAGAGGAGCTCTTCCTGCGCGGAGCGGCGCCGGCCGCGCCGCGGCTTCAGCTGCTCGTAGCCGCCGTCGGGGCGCATCTCCCAGGCGTGGCAGTTGTCGTCGAGGTAGGGCTGCAGGCCCTCGCGGATCACGCGCCGCTTGAGCGCCGGGTCGAGCACCGGGAAGCACAGCTCGATGCGGCGGAAGAAGTTACGGTCCATCCAGTCGGCGCTCGCGAGGAACACGTCCTCGGCGCCGCCGTTGCGGAAATAGAACACGCGCGAGTGCTCGAGGAAGCGGCCGACGATCGAGCGTACGCGGATGTTGTCCGAAAGGCCCTGGATGCCGGGCTTGAGCGCGCACACGCCGCGCACCACGAGGTCGATCTTCACGCCGGCCTGCGAGGCGAGATACAGCTCCTCGATGATCTGCGGCTCGAGCAGCGCGTTCATCTTGGCGATGATGCGGCCCTCCTGGCCCTCTCCGGCGAGCTTGGCCTCGTTGCGGATCGCCGCGACGATGCGCTTGTGCAGCGTGAAGGGCGACTGCCAGACGTGCCTCATCTTGCTCGCGCGCCCGAGGCCGGTGAGCTGCTTGAACACCTCGGCCACGTCGGCGCACAGGTCCTCGTTCGAGGTCATCAGTCCGAAATCGGTGTAGAGCCTGGCGGTGCGGGGATGGTAGTTGCCGGTCGCGAGGTGCACGTAGCGGCGCAGCGCCTTGCCTTCTGCGCTCTCCTCGCGGCGCACCACGAGCGCCATCTTGGCGTGGGTCTTGTGGCCGACCACGCCGTAGATCACGTGCGCGCCGACCTCCTCGAGGCGTGCCGCCCAGTTGAGGTTCGCCTCCTCGTCGAAGCGCGCCATGAGCTCCACCACCACGGTGACTTCCTTGCCCTTGCGCGCGGCGTCGACCAGGATCTCCATCAGCTCCGAATCGGTGCCGGTGCGGTATACGGTCTGCTTGATGGCGATGACGTTCGGGTCGTTCGCGGTGGTGCGGATGAACTCGATCACCGGCAGGAAGGACTGGAACGGGTGGTGCAGCAGGACGTCGTTCTTCTTCAGGGTCTCGAAGAGGTCGCCGCTGCCGAGCGACCCCGGCATTCCGGGCTGGAACGGCGGGTACTTGAGCGCGGGCTTGTCCACCTGGTCGGGCACTTCGCGCAGGCGATAGAGATTCACCGGGCCGTCGACCCGGTAGAGGTCGTCCGCCTGCAGCGAGAACTGCTGGAGCAGGAAGTCCACCATGTGCTGCGAGCAGTTGTCGGCGACCTCGAGCCGCACCGCGTCGCCGAAGTGCCGGTGCAGGAGCTCGCCCTTCAAGGCGGTGTGGAGGTTCTTGATCTCCTCCTCGTCGACGAAGAGGTCGGAGTTGCGCGTGACCCGGAACTGGTAGCAGCCCTTCACGTTCATCCCGGCGAAGAGCTCGCCCATGTGGGCGTGCAGGATGGACGAAAGAAAGACGAACGCGTATTCCGCCCCGGCGATCGCCTGCGGCAGGCGGATCACGCGCGGCAGGGCGCGCGGCGCCTGCACGATCGCGGCGCCCGAGCTCCTGCCGAAGGCGTCGCGGCCCTCGAGCTCGCAGGCGAAGTTGAGGCTCTTGTTGAACACGCGCGGAAAGGGGTGCGCAGGGTCGAGGCCGATCGGCGTCAGCACCGGAAGCAGCTCGCGGAAGAAGTAGTCGCGAATCCACTGGCGCTGCGCCGGGCTCCACTCCTCGCGCCGCGGGAACACGATGCCTTCCTTCGCGAGCGCAGGCAACACGACCTCGTTCAGGAGGCGATACTGGTCCGCGACGATCGCGTGCGCGTCCTGGCCCACATCGGCGAACACTTCACCCGGCCCGCGGCCGTCGGGGCCTGGCTCGGGCAGGCCGAGCTTGATCTGCTCCTTGAGTCCGGCGACCCGGATCTCGAAGAACTCGTCCAGGTTGGACGACACGATGGTGATGAAGCGCAGCCGCTCGAGCAGCGGCACCGCGTCGTCGGCCGCCTGCGCCAACACCCGGCGCTGGAACGCGAGGATGCCGAGCTCGCGGTTGAGGAACTGGGTGGGCGGCGGGATTCTGCGGTTCATCGAGCCGCCCGGTGGACGAAGCGGTAACCCATTTTACCGTCCCGTCGAAAAGGGGTCAGAGCAATTTTAC
>JBIOYV010000028.1:0-2085 GCA_044870335.1 Burkholderiales bacterium
TTGCGGCGCGAACTCCGCCTCGTGCTCCGGCGCAAATGTCCCGCCGTCACGCTCCGGCTGGGCCTCGCGACCCTCGCCGCCGCGACGGCCGCGGCGCCGCCGCCGGCGCTTGCGGCCTGGACCGCCATCCGGGCCCTGCTCGAGCCCCTGCTCCTGACCCGGCTCGCCCTCGGCCTCGCCCTCGTCTTCCGGCGCGGCCATGATGCGGTCTTCGAGTTCGGCGGTTTCCTCCACCTCGAACTCGTCTTCGTCCTCGTCCTCGTCGACCGGCGCCGGGACCGCGGTCGCCGGCTGCAGTGCCAAGGCCTTTGCCTGCTCCGGGCTGTGGACCTGTTCGCCCTTTTCGATCACGAACGACACCTGGCCTTCGACCGTGGCATCGGCGTTGACCATGATGACGATGCGGAAACGCTCCTCGAGCGCGCGCAGATGGGCGCGCTTGTGGTTGAGGAGGTAGAGCGCGATCTCGGAGCGCGTGCGCACCGTGAGATTGTGGGTGGCGCCCTTGAGCAGCATCTCGTCGAGCGAGCGCAGCAGTTGCAGCGCCACCGACGATACCGAGCGCACATGGCCGGTGCCGCCGCAATGCGGGCATTTCTCGGTCGAGCTCTCCAGCACGCTCGAGCGGATGCGCTGGCGCGACATTTCGAGCAGCCCGAAATGCGAGATGTGTCCGACCTGGATGCGCGCGCGATCGTGCCGCAGGCATTCCTTCAATCGACGCTCGACCGCGCGATTGTTGCGCTTCTCGTCCATGTCGATGAAGTCGATGACGATCAGGCCGGCAAGATCGCGCAAGCGCAACTGCCGGGCGATCTCCTCCGCGGCTTCCAGATTGGTCTTGAGCGCGGTGTCCTCGATGTGGTGCTCGCGGGTCGCACGCCCGGAATTGACGTCGATGGCGACCAGCGCCTCCGCCTGATTGAGCACGATATAGCCGCCGGAGCGCAGCTGCATCACCGGCGTGAACATGGCGTCGAGCTGGCTCTCGATGCCGTGGCGGGTGAAGATCGGGAGGTTGTCGCGGTACGACTTCACGTTCTTGGCATGGCTCGGCATGAGCATGCGCATGAACTCTTTCGCTTCCTTGTAGGCGTCGTCGCCGGCGACAAGGATTTCGTCGATGTCCTTGTTGTAGAGGTCGCGGATCGAGCGCTTGACCAGTGAGCCTTCCTCGTAGACCAGCATCGGCGCGGTCGACTTGAGCGTAAGGTCGCGCACCGTCTCCCACATCCGCAGCAGGTATTCGAAGTCGCGCTTGACCTCGGTCTTGGTGCGGCTCGCGCCGGCCGTGCGCAGGATCACGCCCATGCCTTCCGGCACTTCCAGCTCCTGGGCGATTTCCTTCAAGCGCCTGCGATCGTCGGCGCTGGTGATCTTGCGGCTGATGCCGCCGCCGCGCGCGGTGTTCGGCATCAGCACGGAATAACGGCCGGCGAGCGAGAGATAGGTGGTGAGCGCCGCGCCCTTGGTGCCGCGCTCCTCCTTGACCACTTGCACCAGCATCACCTGGCGGCGCTTGATGACTTCTTGAATCTTGTACTGCCGGCGCAGCCGCGGCATGCGCTCGGGCACTTCCTCCATGGCGTCGGCGCCGCCGACCGATTCCACGATCTCTTCCTCGCCCTCGGCGCCGTGGCCGTTGACCTCGGTCACGTTGTGGCCGACGTCGAGGTCGTGCGGCTCGCCCTCGCTTTTTTCCGCGGCGGCGACATCGACCGTGCCGGTGTCGCGGCGCTCGTCCGCGCTGAACTCCTCGCCCACGGTCGGAACCGGCTCGGACGCGCTGCTCGTTTCGAGCGCGGCGAGTTCGATCGGGGCCTCCGTGGCGATGGTGGTGGGCGACGCCTGCTCCGTCGGCTCGGCGGGTATCGGCTGCGCGGCGATCTCAACCGGCGCGCTCTCGACCGGCAGTCCCGCATCCGGCGTCGCGCCCTCGATCGAGTCGGCCGGCGGCGCCATCTGCTCGGACGCCGCCGCCATGGCCTCGACCTCGCTCGCCCCGGCTTCGCCCTCAACGTGTGCGCTCTCGATCGGTTCGCTCTTCACCTCGTCGCGGGCGCGGTCGCTGGCGCGCTCCCGGCG
>JBIOYV010000029.1:0-2388 GCA_044870335.1 Burkholderiales bacterium
CCCCGGGGTGGGCAAGACCACGCTCGCCCTTCAGTTTCTGCTCCAGGGCGTGAAGGAGAAGGAGCGCTGCCTGTACATCACGCTCTCCGAGACCAAGCCGGAGCTCGACGACGTGGCGCGCTCGCACGGCTGGAGCCTGGAGGGCATCGACGTCATCGAGCTCTCCGCCATCGAGCGCTCGCTCGCGGGCAAGTCGCAGAACACCATGTTCCAGTCCGCCGAGGTGGAGCTCAACCACTTGAGCAAGCTCCTGCTCGACGAGCTGGAACGGATCCGCCCGTCGCGCGTGGTGCTCGATTCGCTGTCCGAGATGCGCCTGCTCGCGCAGAACCCGCTGCGTTACCGCAGGCAGATCCTCACCTTCAAGCAGCGCTTTGCCGAGCGCAGCGGCACGGTGCTGCTGCTCGATGACCGCAGCGCGGTAGGCCCCGACGTGCAGGTGCACAGCATCGTGCACGGCCTGGTCTCGCTGGCGATGGCGCCGCTGAAGTACGGCATGTTCCGGCGCACCCTGTCGATCACCAAGCTGCGCGGGGTGGAGTTCCGCGAGGGCAGCCACGACTACGTCATCAAGCGCGGCGGCCTGGCGGTCTTTCCGCGGCTCGTCGCGGCCGAGCACCACCGCCAGTTCGAAAAGACCATGGAGTCGAGCGGCAGCCGGGAGCTCGATGCCCTGGTCGGCGGCGGCCTGCACTCCGGGACGAGCAATCTGCTCATCGGCCCGGCAGGCAGCGGCAAATCCACGATCGCAATGATGTTCTCGCACGCCGCCGCCGCGCGCGGCCACCGCGTCGGCTACTACGCGTTCGACGAAAGCGTGCACATCCTGCGCGACCGGGCGCGGGAGATGGAGATCGACTTCGATGCGCACATCGCGGCCGGGCGCATCGAGCTCGCCCAGATCGACCCCGCGCAGATCCCGCCGGGCAAGCTCGCCGACGACATCGTGCGCTCGGTCGAGCGCGAGAGGACCCGCATGATCGTCCTGGACAGCCTGAACGGCTACGTGAACGCGATGCCGAGCGAGGATTACCTCTATCTGCACCTGCACGAGCTGCTCACGTATCTCAACCAGCAGGGCGTGCTGACCCTCATGATCCTGGCGCAGCACGGCATGGTGGGCCCCATGGGCGCGCCGGTCGACGTGAGCTACCTCGCCGACACCGTCATCCTCACGCGCTTCTTCGAGGCGCGCGGCGCGCTCAAGAAGGCGATCTCGGTGATCAAGAAGCGCAGCGGTCCCCACGAGACGACGCTGCGCGAGCTCACCATGACGAAGAGGGGCGTCGAGCTCGGCAAGCCCCTGGTGGATTTCGAGGGCGTTCTTACCGGGGTGCCGAGGATGGTGGGCGGCAGCGAGGCGACCTCGAGGACCAACGGATAGAGCCGCCGTGCGCCCCGGGATGCCGCCGCGCGCTCTCGTCGTCACGCCCAACCGGGTCGACGCCGAGCTTGCGCTGGGCTTCCTCGGCGAGAACGCCATCCCGGCGGTGGCCCACGAGAGCATCAGCCAGCTCGGCGGCGTGCTCCCGGCCGATGCCGGATGCATCGTGCTGGCCGAGGAAGCGCTGGCCGACGCCGATGTGCCGGGATTGCGCGAGCTGCTAGAGAACCAGCCGGCATGGTCGGACCTGCCGCTGGTGCTGGTGGCGGGCGCGGGCGCGGGGCTCGCCGGCCTCGTCGAGCGCGCGTTCCCCAATGCCGGCAACGTCACCCTGCTCGAGCGTCCGCTGAATCCGCTGACCCTGGTCTCGGCGGTGCAGGTCGGACTGCGGGCGCGGGCGCGCCAGATGGAGGTGCGCGACCTCCTGCAAAAGCGCGACGAGGCGCTGCGGCAGCGCGACGATTTCCTCGCCATGCTGGCCCACGAGCTGCGCAACCCCCTCGCGCCCATGCGCAGCGCCGTCTACGTGCAGAAGAGCGTGCAAACCGATGACCCGCTGATCGTCAAGACGCGCGACATCCTCGGGCGCCAGGTGGATCACATGGCGCGCATGGTGGACGATCTGCTCGATGTCGCGCGCCTCGAGCGCGGCAAGGTCGTCCTGAAGCGCCAGCGCCACGATTTGAACGGCGCCCTGACCGCCGCAATCGACGCCTGCCTGCCCGCCGTCCGGGCGCGCTCGCATCACGTGGAGATGAGCCTCGCGGGCGAAGCGCTGTTGGTCGACGCCGACCCCGTGCGCCTGGACCAGATGCTCACCAACCTGATCGTGAATGCCGCGAAGTTCACGCCCGACGGCGGCAGGATCGAGCTGCAAACGCGTCGCGACGGACGGAGGGCGATCGTGTCGGTGCGCGACAACGGCATCGGTATCCGGCCGGAGATGCTGGAGGCGGTGTTCACGCCGTTCGCGCAGGACGACAGGACCCTCGCGCGCTCGGCCG
>JBIOYV010000030.1:0-27707 GCA_044870335.1 Burkholderiales bacterium
TCCAGTTCGACGTGAGGCCCGGGTCGGCGAGCAGGTGGTGCGCGCTCGCGAGCTGCAGGAAGCAGATGTACAGGAAGAACGCCGTGCGCGACACCTTCTCGGACATCGGCTTCGCGCCGAACACGACGCCGGCGATCGCGTACCAGACCGACACGTGCGCCGCGACGTTGATCTGCTGCGAGGAGTGGCCGAAGCCCCACCAGACCGTGCGGTACATCAGCGAATCGATGTGCTCGACGAACCCCAGCGACCACAGCAGCGTCGGGATCAGGATGATCGCGCCGGCCGCGATGGTGAACACCGCGATGATCGCCGCGGTGATCGCGCCGAAGGTGACCAGCGGCACCGAGTTGCGGTAGGTGCGCTCGTTGCGTGCCACGACCAGCGTGCCGAAGAACACGAAGCAGCTGACCAGCGCGCCGACCGCGAACAGGATCAGGCCCAGGTAGAACGTCGGATGCGCGCCCATCGGCGCGTAGGAGGTGAACATCACGCTCGAGTCGCCGCGCAGCACGGAGTAGTTGTTGACCAGCGCGCCGAGCACCATCAGCCAGAACCCCGCCCAGGCCATGCGCGGCGTCGCGAGCCGCGCCTTGAGCAGCGTGGAGCTCGCGAAGTACAGCACCGCCATCTCGAAGAAGATGATCCAGAAGATCAGCATGTTGATGCCGTGCGCGGTCAGCACCTGGTAGAACCGGTCGGGCGGCAGCAAGTGCACCGCCTGCCAGCGGGTGAGCACCACGCCGATCGCGAGCAGGCCGCCGATCAGCAGGGAGACGACTGCCGCGACGGCGTTCCAGCGCATCAGCTTGTCGGCGGGCTCGTGGAACACCAGGCCCGTGGCCGGGTCGGTCCTGAACATCCGGTTGACTGGCATTTCGCTTTTCTCCCTACTTGACGTACAGCCGGCTCGCCATCGTGTGATGGTTCACGCCGCAGTATTCGTTGCAGATGATCGAGTAGGTGCCGGGGCGGGTCGGCGTGACCGTGACTACGTGCTCGTAGCCCGGGTGCACCTGGATGTTGATGTTCTCCGGCTGCAGCGAGAAGCCGTGCAGCCAGTCCATCGACATGAGGTGGATGCGGTAGGACTTGCCGGCCTCGAGCTCGAGGATCGGGTACCAGCGCCAGAGCTGCGCGATCAGGTACACGTCGCTTCCGGCGGGCGGGTGCACCACCGGGACCTTCAGGTTGTCCGGCCCTTCCTCGCGCACCTTGTGCTTGGCGATGATGTCCTCGGTCTTCTTCGCGAAGTCCGCGGGCTTGGCGCGGTAGGCCTCGTTCGCCAGGTTCTGCTGCCCGTAGAGGTGCCAGTACGGCATCATGAAGAACATGATCAGGCACCAGACGAGCGCGATCGCGATCCAGACGAGCTCGGTGCGCTCGAGCGGCTCCTTCCACCAGACCCGCTCCGAGGTGTTGGAAATGGTCATGGGCGTCTCTCCCTATCCGGCTTCATTTGGCCTCATGGCGCCTCATGGTGCTACGGGCAGCCCGACGATCTCCATCACGCCCCAGATGATGTAGAACACGGTGGGCATCGCGATGCCGATGAAGAGCAGGAGAAACGGGTTGTCGAGGAGCTGCTGCATGGCCGGGAGGGGTTCTTCGTCGGGCAGGAAGTCGTCGCTGTGCTCGGTGCTGGTGTCTGCCATGCGGCCTCCGTTCGTGGGTAGCCGGCAACTTAGGCGCGCGCTGGCGCGGTTTGCTTGATGTGAATTAAGTTTTTCGAAGCTCGTCCCGCGCACCATCCGCCCATGACTGAACGCGACCGCCGGCGGGTGGCCGGCTGGCTTCTCGTTTGCGCGGCTTTGGTCTTCGCCATGGTGCTGGTGGGCGGTGTCACCCGGCTGACGCGCTCGGGGCTCTCGATCGTCGAGTGGCAGCCGCTCGTCGGCGCGCTGCCGCCGCTGTCGCAGGCCGACTGGGAGGCGCTCTTCGCCCGCTATCGGGAGACGCCGGAGTTCCGGCTGATCAACTTCCAGATGACGCTGGAGGGCTTCAAGAGCATCTTCTGGTGGGAGTACGTCCACCGCCTGCTCGGCCGCGCCATCGGCTTCGTTTTCCTGCTGCCTTACCTCTGGTTTCTCCTGAGAAGAAGGTTGGAAAAGCCCCTGGCGTGGAAGCTCGCGGGAATCTTCCTCCTCGGAGCGATGCAGGGGGCGATGGGGTGGATCATGGTGCAGTCCGGCCTGGTCGAAGATCCAAAGGTCGACCCGGTGCGCCTGTCCGCGCACCTCGGGATCGCGCTCGCGATTCTCGCCGCGGAACTGTGGCTCGCGCTGGAGCTCCTCGCTCCAAGGAAGACCCGGATTGAATGGCTGCCGAGCGCGCTCCCGTTCGTCATCTTCGCCATGGCGCTCTCGGGCGGCATGGTCGCGGGCCTGCGCGCGGGGTATGCATACAACACGTTTCCGCTGATGAACGGCCATCTCGTGCCGCCCGAGGTCCTGATGCTGGAGCCCTGGTGGCGGAATTTCCTCTACAACATGGCGGCGGTGCAGCTCGTGCACCGTGCGTTCTTCTGGCTCCTCTGCATCCTCATCCCGCTCGCCTGGTGGCGCGCGCGCGACACGGTCGCGGCCAACGCGCTCCTCGCAGCGTTCGTCGTGCAGGGCGCGCTCGGGATCTCCACTCTGCTCGCGGGCGTGCCGGTAGGCCTCGGCGCCGCGCACCAGGGCGGCGCCGTGCTGCTCATGGCTGCCGCGCTGTGGGTAGCGCACTCGGCCCGCGCGCGGCCGGTGCACCGGGTGATCCATGTCCCCGCCTGAGCGGCGCTTCCGGCTCGCTGCAGGATTGGGATTGGGCCTGTTGCTGGTGGTCGTGGTCGCAGCCGCCGGCATCCGGCTTGAAATCGCCCCCGGCGTGCTTCGGCTTATCCATCGCGCCGCCGCCTCGCTCGAGGTCATCGTGGTGCTGTGGCTGGGCTGGATGGCTTGGCGCGCACGCGCAAGCCGTCCGGTCGTATGGCGCGGATCGCTTGTTGCCATCGGCCTCACCGCTTTCCTCGCCGCCGTCGGCATCGCCGCGGGGCAGAACCCGCCGCCTGCCGGGGCCGCGGCCAACCTGCTCGGCGGGCTCGCCCTCGCCGCGGTCTTTGCCTGGCTTCTTGGCAGGATCAACGCAGGCTCGCGTGCGATCGGTGTTGTCCTTGCTTTCAGTGTTGGCGCCCTGCTGGCGATCCAGCTTCTGCTTGGCGCGCGGCTCGCGATCGTCGAGCGCTTCGCTGTTGCGCTGCCGGTCCACGGCTTGCTTGCGATGGTCCTCGCTGCGCTGCTCGCGTGGCTGGGGCTCGCGCGCGTGCCGGGCAGGGCGGGCAGGGCGATCTTCGCCCTCGCGCTCGCCGTGCCGGTCGCGGGCTTCACTTCGCTGCACTACGAATATTCCGCCGCAGCCGCCCTCGTTCACGCGCTGGCGGCGGCGCTGCTGCTGGCATCGACTGCCTATGCCCTGGGCCGCGGCCATGAATGAAGTCCACAGCTCGCTGAGCACGCAGCACGCGCAGATCGAGCGACAGCTCGACGCAGTCGCCGCCGCCGGCCGCGCCGGCCGCTGGCCCCTGTATCGCCTGTACCTCGCGGGGCTGCGCGAAGGCCTGCTCCAGCACATGCTGTTCGAGGAGGAAGCGCTGTTCCCGGCCCTGGAGAAGCATGCCGCGGCCGCGGTCAGGGCGTTGCGCGAAGACCATGCGCAGCTTCGCCGGCACCTGGAGACGCTCGGCGCGGCGGCTCCGGAGCAGGACCCCGCAGGCTGCATCGCCGAGCTTCACGAGCTCGCGGCGCTCCTGCGCTCGCACCACGCCGCGGAACTTGCGCTCGATCCGCAGTACGCTTTGCGGCCCGGTCCCCGGCTGGTGCTGAACGAGCCGCCGGCGATGGATCTGCGCGGCCTGCGGCCACCGGAGCCCATCGTGCGCATCTTCCAAGCGCTCGAGCGCAGCCCCGGCGTGGCGCTGCGCGTCATCCTGCCGCACGAGCCGGTTCCGCTGTACGCGCTGCTGCGCGAGCGCGGTTATTCCTGCACCGGCTCGCCCCGCCCCGACGGCGGCTTCGAGGTCCTGATCGAGCGTTCTTAATCCAGATCAAGCAACGCTCGCGCCCCGGCAGGCATCGTACGGGGTAGCCAAGGAACTCCAATCCGACCGGGAGAACTCAATTGAACAGCCCGCACGCTCGCCTGGCGCGCGCCGTCACGGCGCTCGCGTTGCCCATCGCTGTCGCCGCTGCCTATGCCCAGCCCACCCAGCCGGGACGCGCGCCGGTGACCGAACCCGAGATCCGCTATCAGGCCGGCGGCTCGCCGCTCGAGTCGGTCGAGATGCATCAGGACATCAATCCGAAGGCGCCGCAGATGACCAAGGCGGAGTTCGACAAGGCGCGCCAGATCTACTTCGAGCGCTGCGCCGGCTGCCACGGGGTGCTGCGCAAGGGCGCCACCGGCAAGCCGCTCACGCCCGATATCACGCTCGCGCGCGGTACCGAGTACCTCAAGGTGTTCATCAACTACGGCTCGCCTGCCGGCATGCCGAACTGGGGCACCGCGGGAGAGCTGACCGCGGCGGACGTCGATCTCATGGCGCGCTACGTGCAGCAGACGCCTCCGCAGCCCCCCGAGTGGGGCATGGGCGACATGAAGAAGACCTGGAAGGTGCTGATCCCGCCGGAGAAGCGCCCGAAGAAGAAGGAGAACAGCTACAACACCGACAACATCTTCGCCACGACGCTGCGCGACACGGGCGAGGTGGCGCTGATCGACGGCGACACGAAGAAGGTCATCAACATCGTCAAGACCGGCTACGCGGTGCACATCTCGCGCACCTCGGGCTCCAGGCGCTACGTGTACACGATCGGGCGCGACGGCAAGATCAACCTGATCGACCTCTGGATGGAGAAGCCGGACAACGTCGCCGAGATCAAGATCGGCCTGGAGGCGCGCTCGGTCGAGACCTCGCGCGCCAAGGGCTACGCGGACAAGCTCGCCATCGCCGGCGCCTACTGGCCGCCGCAGTTCGTGATCATGAAGGGCGACACCCTCGAGCCGCTGAAGATCGTCGCCACCCGCGGCATGACCGTGGACGACCAGGAATATCATCCGGAACCGCGCGTCGCCTCGATCGTCGGCAGCCACCTCAAGCCCGAGTTCGTCGTCAACGTCAAGGAGACGGGCAAGACCCTGATCGTCGACTACCGCGACGTGGCGAACCTCAGGATCACCGAGATCGAGGCGGCGAAGTACCTGCACGACGGCGGCTTCGACTCGACCAAGCGCTACTTCATGGTGGCCGCCAACCAGTCGAACAAGGTCGCGGTCATCGACACGAAGAACAACAAGCTGGTCAAGCTGGTCGACGTCGACAAGATCCCGCACCCGGGCCGCGGCGCCAACTTCGTGCACCGGAAGTACGGGCCGGTCTGGGCCACCGGGCACCTGGGGAGCGAGAAGATCTCGCTCATCGGCACCGACCCCGAGAAGCACAAGGAATACGCCTGGAAGGTGGTGCAGGTGCTCGACGGCCAGGGCGGCGGCAACCTGTTCATCAAGACCCATCCCAAGTCGAGGAATCTGTGGGTCGACACCCCGCTCAACCCCGATCCGAAGCTCGCGCAATCGATCGCGGTGTTCGACATCAACGACCTTTCGAAGAAGCCGGTGGTGCTGCCGATCGCCGAATGGGCGGGCGTCGGCGAGGGCGCGAAGCGCGTAGTGCAGCCCGAATACAACATGGCCGGCGACGAGGTGTGGTTCTCGGTATGGAGCGCGAAGAACCAGGAATCGGCGCTCGTGGTCGTCGACGACAAGACCCGCAAGCTGAAGACCGTGATCAAGGGCAAGGAGATCGTCACCCCGACCGGCCACTTCAACGTCTACAACACTACTCACGACATTTACTAGAAAGGGTATCCGGAAATGAGGCTCGTCGTCGCAACCGTCGCTTTGACCGGTCTTCTCGTTTCAACGCCTGGCTTCGCGGACGAGGCGCTCGCGAAGAAGCACAATTGCACCGCCTGCCATGCGATCGACAAGAAGCTGGTCGGCCCGGCGTACAAGGACGTCGCGGCCAAGTACAAGGGTCAGAACGTCGCCGCGAAGCTCCAGGAGAAGGTGAAGAAGGGCGGGCAGGGCGTGTGGGGCCCCGTGCCGATGCCGCCCAACGCCGCCGTGCCCGACGCCGACATCAAGACGCTGGTCGACTGGATCCTGAAGCTGAGCTGAGGGATCCGGGCGAACGCCGCTGCCGCGCGGCGGTCCAACCGGGGTGCGGCACTTTAAGGTAAGGCTCGCGAAGGGCGAGCGCCTCCTAGACCGCATTCGCGGCGAGGGTATTGCGCTCGACCATGAATGCGACGGCACGCTCGCGTGCGGATCCTGCCGCGTCATCGTTCGCACCGGCGCGCAGACGCTCAGCGCGGCGAGCGAGGACGAGCTCGACATGCTGGACCGGGTGGCTGCCGGCGAGCCCGGCTCGCGCCTCGCCTGTCAGGCGCTCGCCGAGGGCGGCGAGGTCGAGGTGGAGCTTCCCGCGACCGCAGTCCCTGCAGGAGGCGCGGGGTCCGCTCCCGTGTCGGTGACCGAGTGCGCCTCGAGGTTCCTCGCCGCGCAGCTCGCCCGGCATCCGGGTGCAGTCGCGGTACGCCTTGCGGTCCATCCGTCGGGCTGCTCCGGCTTTCGCTACCACATCGATCCGGCCGACTCGATCCTCGAGGGCGACCGGGTTTTCGAAAGCGGCGGCGTGCGCGTCGCCGTCGATGCTTTGAGCCTGCCGTATCTGCAAGGCACTGTGGTCGACGTGGTGCAGGAGGGGCTCGCGCGTAGGCTGCGCTTCGACAACCCGAACGCGCGTCAGAGCTGCGGCTGCGGGGCGAGCTTCGGCACCTGATCCGGATCCGGTCCCACAAGCGTCCTGGCCTGCCGCTGCAGTGCAAGGTAGCAGCGCTCCCATTGCCCTTCGCGCGGGGTGCTCGTGGCAAGGCGTCGCACCAGCGCCTCCAGGATCTCGTAATCCGCGGCGCTGACCAACCGGACCGGCCGGTCCTCGCAGATGCCGATACAGCGTCCATCGGCTTCGACGCGGCCGCAGCCGATGCACTGCCAGGCCTTGATCGTCTGTGCCATGCTCAGCGCGGCGGGCGTGCGTGCCAGCGCAGTGCCGTGGCCAGCTTCGGCGCTCGGATGCGCAAATCCTCGAGCGTATGGCGCTCGAGGCTGGCGTAGAAGGAGTCGGTCGCTTCTTGCAGCGCGCGCCGCAGCCGGCAGGCCTCGGTCAGCGCGCAATCGTTGTCCTCGGGATCGAAGCACTCCGCCGGACGGTCGGCGCCTTCGGTGGCGCGCACCACGCGGGCGACGTTGATCTCGCCGGCCGGGCGGGCGAGCTGCACGCCGCCCCCTTTGCCGCGAGTGTTCCTCAGGTAGCCTTCCTTTCCGAGGAGGTGCACGACTTTCACCAGATGGTGCTCCGAAATGCCGTAGGCCCTGGCCACTTCGGCGATGGTCGCGCGCCGCTCGGGCGCCGCGGCGAGATACATCAGCAGCCTCAAGCTGTAGTCCGTGAACGTGGTCAGGCGCACGGCCTGCATGCCAATCCGCGGGCGCTCATAGCTGCAGAAGATATGCACCTTTGTACCGCCGGTCTTGATCTTGATCATAGGCATGGCGCGGTGCGGACCGAAAATCGCGGCCATGGCGCTCTCCAAACCTTCGGAACCGCAGGCGGCCTCCGCGCAGGGCTTTGCGCTGTTTGCCCTCGGTTTCCGTCCCATGTACCTCCTTGCGGGCGCGTATGCCGCGCTGAGCGTGCCGCTGTGGGCGGCTCAATACGCGGGCTGGCTTCCCGGGGCCAATCCGCTGTGGCACGCGCATGAAGTGCTGTTCGGCTATGCGTTCGCGGTCATCGCCGGCTTTCTCCTCACCGCCGTGAGGGCGTGGACCTCGCGGCCCACGCCGAGCGGCGCCGCGCTCGCCGGCATCGCGGCGCTGTGGATCGCGGCGCGGTTTTCAGCTCCTTACTCACTCCAAGCGAGCAGCCTGCTGGATGCGCTTTTCGCGCTCGCGGTGGCCTGGGGCATCGGCCGACCTATCTTTGCGAGCCGCAACCGCAACTGGTACTTCGTCGCTTTTGTACTCGCGCTCGGCGCGGCGAGCATCGGCTTCCAGGCGTACCCGCGGGTCGCGCTCGCCGTCGGGCTCGATCTCGTGCTCCTGGTCGTCTCGATCATGGGCGGGCGCGTCATCCCGGGCTTCACCAACAACGCCGTCCCGGGCGCCGGCGCGCGGCGCAACCGCTGGGTCGAGTACGGCGCGCTCGGCTCGGTGATCGCGCTGTTGTTTCTTGATCTGTTTCAGCTCACCGCCTGGCCCGCGGCGCTGGCGGCAGCCGCTTTGCATGCGGTGCGCGTGGGGCTGTGGGCGCCGCTCGCGACGCGCGGGCGACCGATCCTGTGGATCCTGCATCTCTCGTATGCGTGGGTGGCTGTGCACCTCCTGATGCGCGGCCTGGCCGGCTTCGACCTCGTCCCCGCCGCGCTTGCCACGCATGCGCTCACGGTGGGCGTCATCGGCGGCCTGACGCTCGGAATGATGACCCGCACATCGCGCGGCCACACCGCACGGCCGCTCAAGGTCGGGGCCTGGGAGGTGGCCGCCTACGTCCTCGTACAGGCCGCCGCCGTCGTGCGCGTGATCTTCCCGCTCGTGGTGCCAGATGCCTACGTCGCCTTCATCGAGCTCTCGGCGGCGCTGTGGTGCGCTGCGTTCGCGGTCTTCACTGCCGTGTACTGGCCGATTCTTTCGCGTCCGCGCCTGGACGGGCAGCCCGGCTAGGAAAGCGATGATCTGCTTGACTTGCATCAAGCCGGGGCGCGCGCGGGCTGCTACAGTGAATTCGAGTCTGCAGCGGGCCGCCCGAAAAGGGGCAGCAGTAGCGGGATTCCCGGCCACCTGTCGGGATACCGGACCGCCCGCAGGCTCCGCAGCGGCTACCGCCGCGCTAGGAGTAAGCGCCCTTCAGGCGCTGCCCGAGACTTCGGGCACCCCGGCCCCGCCTCAGGCGGGGCCTTTCATTTCGGCATAATCAAGATCCCATGTTCAAGCAGACGGCGGCCGAGCTATGCCCGCGCCGAGATCCGCGACCCGGACGGAAACTCCATCGAGCTGCGGCAGTGGGTGAAGCGCTGAGCGGGTGCTGACCGGGCAGCGCGTTCTCTTAGCAAAGGTCAAGGTTTCCCAAGCCCCCTCGAACGCTGCTGCAGGGCGGCGCTCTATCTCTACAGAACCCGGCAGCTGCCGGCAACCGATAGAGGAGAGTCACCATGTTTACAGGAAAGATGAGACAGGCAGCGCTTGCAGTGGCGGTCGCGCTCGCATTTGCGGCGCCCGCGGCGGGACCGGTGCTTGCCGCCGGCGAGGTGCACCAGCATGCCGGCGGCGCAGGCGAGCTGAAACTGGTTCTCAACCAGGGCCAGAAGTGGACCACCGACGCGCCGCTGCGCCAGGGCATGGACAACATTCGCGGCGCGCTCGCCAAGGACGTGACGGCAATCCATGCGAACAAGGCGACGCCGAAGGACTACGAAGCGCTCGCCGCCAAGGTCGGCGCGGAAGTGGCCGGCATCGTGCAGAACTGCAAGCTCGAGCCCGCCGCCGACGAGCAGTTGCACCTCGTGATCGCCGAGCTGATGGCCGGCGCGGAGGCGATGGAAGGCAAGGCAAAAGGCGAGACGCGCCGCGCGGGCGCGGAGCGCGTGGCGAAGGCGCTGAACGCCTACGGCGAGCACTTCGACCATGCGGGCTGGAAGCGCCTCTAGGTCGGCAACAGCCCGGCGGCCACTTGATTCAGGTCAAGTGGCTGGCCGCCGCCCTGGATTCTCATCAGGGCGTGCGCCGCGAACCCGACGTCGAGTCGTTCATCGCCCACTTGCCGTTGTTCGAGGGCCTGAGGGCCGATGAGCTCGAGCGCCTCGCCGCCGGCACCACGCGCCGCAGGCTGCGCAGCGGCGAGACGCTGTTCCGCCGCGGGGAGCCGGCGAGCGGCTTTCACGCGGTGGTGCACGGCCGGATCGCGCTGCTCGCCCGCTCGGCGCAGGGACGCGAGCGCGTGAGCGCCATCGTGGAGGCGGGACGCAGCTTCGGCGAGGCGATCATGTTCCTGGAAAAACCCTACATCGTGACCGCGCGGGCGCTGACCGATGCGCTGGTCCTGCATATCGGCAAGGAAACGGTGTTCGCCGAGCTCGAGCGCAATCCGGGCTTCGGCCGGCGGATCATCGCCGCGCTGTCGGCCAAGCTGCACGCCACCGTGCACGAGCTCGACCTGTACGCACTCGGCTCGGGCGGCCGGCGGTTCGCGGCCTGGCTGCTGCGCGCATTGCCGCCAGCGCAGGAGGAGGGCGCCGTCACAGTGACCCTGCCGGCGCCGAAACGGGCGATCGCCTCGCAGCTCAACTTCAGCCCCGAGCATCTGTCGCGGATCCTGCGCGAGCTTTCGCACGAGGGCCTGCTCGAGGTCCACGGCCGCAAGGTCCGCATTCCGGACGTCGCGCGCCTGCGCGACTGGAACTCGATGAGGCAATCCCAATGAGAATGCGGTCTGTTGCCGCGCCTCTTGCCTTGGCAGCCCTTGTCGGCTGCGCCGCCCAGCCCGCGCCGAGGGCGGAAGAGGCTGCGCTTGCCCTGCGCGGCATCATGCGCGACATGGGGCGCGAGCTCACGGCCCTCACCGATGCCCTGTTGCGCGAGGACTACTACGCCGTTGAGCGCTCGGCCAGCCGCCTTGCCGCGCATGCGCAGCCGCCGGCGGAGGAGCGCGTGCGCATCATCGCCTGGCTCGGCGTCGAAGCGGGGCGGTTCAAGGGCTTTGACGACGAGGCTCACGGGCACGCGCAAGCGCTCGCCGCCGCGGCCCGTGAGCGCCAACCCAGGCCGGCGCTGGAGGCATTTTCGAAGCTACAATCCGCGTGCGTGGGATGCCACGTCGAATTCCGCAAGCGCTTGCTTGAGCGGTTCTACCCGCTCCAGACAAAATAGAACGACGTCAAAATAGAACAACGTGAGGGAGGCGAGAAGCGCACCGTGAAAGCGTCCGTTCAAGTCGTCGTGCTCGCCCTGTTGCCGTGTCTGGCACATGCAGAGCCGAAGAGCGGCGAGCTCGTGTACAAGGAAGTCTGCTTCGCCTGCCACGCTACCAAGGTGGAAAAGGCGCCGCAGCTCGGCGACCGCAAGGCCTGGGCGCCGCTCATCAGGGAAGGCCAGCACGTGCTCACGGCGCACGCCTGGGTGGGCGTGCGCAACATGCCGCCGCGCGGCGGCAAGCCCGACCTCGAGCTCGAGGAGTTCGCGCGCGCCGTGGCCTACATGGCACGCGAAGCAGGCGGCAGGTGGCAGGACCCGGACGCGGCGATGCTGGCGAAGATCCGCGCCGAGGAGAAGAAGCGCATCGCGCAGCTGAAGTCGAAGAAGTAGCCGGCGCTAGCGGCGGCGCAGCAGGGCGACGTCGGGGACGCGGATCGAGCGGCCGTTCACCTCGATCAGCCCGTCGGCCGCGAGCTCGTGCAGGATGCGCGAGAAGTGCTCGGGCGTCATGTTGAGGCGCGAGGCGAGCACGCTCTTGCCGGGGGTGAGGTTCACCTCCGCGGCACCGTCCGAAGCGCCCTCGGGCAGCTCGGCGAGCAGGTAGCCGATGAACCGCTCCTCGCCCGAGCGCAGCGAGTAGGCCTCGACGTCGCGCACCAGCCCGTGCAGCCGGCGCGCGAGGCCGGCGATCATGCGCCGCGCGAACGGGTTGGGGCCGAGCTCCTCGAACACGGCCTGCTTGGCGACGTGCAGCAGCATCGAGTCGGCGAGCGCCTGCGCGAACACGACGTAGGCTTTGTCGAGGAACATCAGCGCCTCGCCGAAGCTCTGGCCGGGGCGGATGATCTCCACCACCTTTTCCACGCCCTGCGGCGAGGTGAACGCGAGCTTCACCTGCCCGTACACCACGAGGTGGAAGCCGGTGCAGGGGTCGCCGCACTGCACGATCGACTGGCCCTTGTCGAAGTAGAGCGGCACCGTTGCGGCGGCGACGCGGTCGAGCTCGGCCGGACCCATCTCCGAGAACATCGGGAGATTGGCGAGGAACGCGCGCGTCTTGATCTGGGGCGGCCTTCTTGCCATGTCAGTGGCTGGTGCCTTCGGAGCGCTCGATCTTGTTGGCCACGTTGTACTTGCCGACCGGCTTCCTCATCGGGATGCGCTTCACTTCCTTCAGCGTCGCGGCGTCGAACACGATGAGCGCGCCGTCGTCCTCCCACAGGCTCGCGAGCGCGTAGCGGCCGTAGCGGTCGAATTCTACGTGGGCAAGCGTCTTGCCGGGCGCTGGCGTGAGGCGCGCGGCTACCTCGAGCGTCTGCTTGTCGATGAGCTGGAGCGTGTCGCGCCCCTGCGGGCTCATCATCGAGTCCACCCAGACGTAGCGCGAAGCCTCGTGGCTGCGCAGGAAGAACCCCGGTCCGAGCGTCGGCACCTGCTTCAGCGTCTGCCACGAAGCGACATCGATGACGGTCACGACGCCCTCTTTCAGATTGGGGGTCGCCATCACGCGGCGCCCCTGGCGCTCCCAGGTGATGCCGGAGGCGAGGTGCGGCAGCCCGGGGAGCTCGAGCTTGGCGATCGCCCGGCGCACGTCGAGGTGTACCACCGTGGCGTGCTGGCCGTCGCGCTGCGTGCCGACGACCTGCCGGTAGTCCGGCGTGAAGAAGAAATCGTCGAGCGGCGCCTCGAGCTGCGTGCGGCGCGGATGCAGGAAGCCGGGTACGAACGCGCCTTCCTTCAGTCGAAAGTCGTGCACCAGGCCGGCCGCGATCTCCGAGGCCTTGGGGTCGTAGGACAATTCCCAGAGCTCCGGCAGGTCCTTCAGCGCGACGATGAAGCTCTTCCTCGGCGCCGCGTCGTACACCGCCGAGACCCGCGACGAGTTTCCCTTCTCGTCCTTCGCTTCCATCAGCTTCACCAGATTCAGCTGGGAATCGAACACCGCCAGCGTGTGCGGCAGGTAGTTCGCGGCGATCACGTAGCCGCCGTCGGAGGAGACGGCGGCGTTTCTCGTGTTGATGCCGGCGCGCACCTCGACCACGGTCTCGAGGCTCCACAGGTCGTACTTGGTGAGCCAGCCGTCGCGCGAGGCGAGATACACATAGCGGCCGTCGGGCGAGAATTTGGGCCCGCCGTGCAGCGCGTAGCGCGAGGCGAAGCGGTGGACCGGCTCGAGGCGCTCGCCGTCGAGGATCGTAACGTGGTGATCGCCGGCCTCGACCACGACGAAGAGGTTCAGCGGATCGGCCGCGAAGCGGGGCCGCCGCAGATCCGGGGGAGGCTTGCCGGCCATGCGCGAGGCGCGGATCTCGGCCTCGCCCCATTTCGGCGCCGGCACCACCGGTGAGTAGATCAGCTCGAGCAGACCAGACAGTTGCCGTTCATCCAATTCGTTCTTGAACGCCGGCATCTGCACGCCCGGCCGGCTGTCGCGCACCATGCGCGCCGCGTCGGCCTTCTTCAGCCGCGACAGGCTTTCGGGCAGCAGCGCCGGTCCCATCCCGCCCAGGCGGTCGGCGCCGTGGCACGCGGCGCAATGGTTCGAATAGGTCTTTGCCGGACTGTCCTGGGCCGCCGCCCCGGGAAGCACGGAGATCGACATGATCCATGCAAAGAAGATCCTCACGCGCCGATCTCCTGGTCGTCGAGGTAGCAGGCGGGGTCCTCGGCCCACGGATCGCCGCTCACCTTCATCGCGCGAACACGGGTGTTGCCGCCGCAGATATCGAAGTAGGCGCACCGGCCGCAGCGGCCCTTGATCGCCCGCGGCCGCGCCTTGAGGCCGGCCATGACCGGATGGCGGGTGTCGGTCCAGATGGCGGAGAACGCTCGCGAGCGCACGTTGCCGAGCGTGCAGTCCCACCACATGGTGTCGGGGTGGACGTTGCCCAGGTTGTCGATGTTGGCGACGTTGACGCCGGAGCTGTTGCCGCCCCACTCGGCGAGCTTGGCCCGCAGGTGAGCTTCGTCCAGGCCCGGAACGTGGCGCCGCGCCCACTGGAGGAAGTAGACCCCGTCGGCGTCGTTGTTCCCCGTCGCGTAGTCGCGCTCGAGGCCGCGCCTCGCCTGGTCCCAGCAGCGCGCGAAGAGCACGTCCAGCGCGGCGCGCGCGGTGCCGAGCTCGGCATCGCGCTTGCGGTTCACGTTGCCGCGCCCGGCGTAGTTGAGGTGGGAGAAGTAGAACCGCGGGATGCGCTCGCGCTCGACGAGGTCGAGCAGCGGCTCGAAATCGGCCGCGTTGTCGCGGGTCAGCGTGAAGCGCACCCCAACCTTGACCTCCAGGTCGCGCAACAGCCGCAGCGCCCGGAACGATCTTTCGAACGCGCCCTCCATCCGACGAAACTTGTCATGGGTTCGAGCGAGGCCGTCGAGGCTGATGCCGACGTAGCCGAACCCGGCGTCGCGGATGCGCGCAGCGAGGGCGGTGTCGATCAGCGTGCCGTTGGTTGAAAGCGCGATGTAAAAGCCCATTGTCTTCGCGCGCTCGGCGATCTCGAAGATGTCGCGGCGCAGGAGCGGCTCGCCGCCCGAGAGGATGAGCGCCGGCACGCCGAACGCCTTGAGATCTTCCATCACCGAAAACACCTGGACGGTGGCGAGCTCGCCGGGGAAGTCGACATCGGCCGAGATCGAGTAGCAGTGCATGCAGGCGAGGTTGCAGCGGCGCACCAGGTTCCAGATCACCACCGGGCCGGGCGGGTCGCGGCGCGGGCCCACCGCGGTCGGGTGCAGGATCTCGTTCACGAAGCGGGTCACGCGGAACATGTCAGGCGATCCTGAGGCCGGTCTTCTTGAGGATGCGGGTGCTGTAGAGCACGTCGCTCGCGCCCAGCGAGCGTCCGAGCGCGGCGCGGATGATCGCGATCTTTTCCTCGGTGTCCGCGCGGCTCGCGCCGTGCACCATCGCGAACAGGTTGTAGGGCCAGTCGGGCTGCCTGCGCGGACGCCGGTAGCAGTGCGTGACAAACGGCAGCGCGCCGATTCGCCGTCCGAGTTCGTCGACCGCGCCGTCGGCCACGTCCCAGACCGACATGGCGTTCGCGGCGTAGCCCAGCGCATAGTGATTGGGCACGGCGCCGATGCGCCGGATTCGGCCATCGGCGAGCATGCGTCGCAGTGCGCCCAGCACCTCCTCCTGCGAGACGCCGAGCTGGCGCGCGAGCTCGCGGTAGGGCATGGGTACCAGCGGCAGGCCGGCCTGCGTTGCCTTCACCACGGCCCGGTCGAGCGCGTTCATGCGGTGAGCCTCAGCCCGACGAAATACTCTTCCTCGCGCGGCAGATTGAGCACCGGGTAGCCGGTTTGCGCCTCGATCGCTGCGATCGCCGCTTCGATTTCCGCGGGCGAAAGCGCGGCGAGCACGAACCACATGTTGAGCCGGTGCGCGCGCTCGTAGTTGTGCGCGACCTGCGGATGCGCGTTCACGAGCGCGGCGACGCGCTCGAAATCCTCTTGCGGCACGCTCAAGGCGCACAGCGAAAAGGCGCCGCCGAGGCGCTCGGCGTCGAACAGCGGACCGAACCGGGTGAGCACCCTGCTTTCCAGAAGTGCCTCGATCCGGCAGAGCAACTCGGATTCCGTAGAGCCAAGTTGCGGGGCCGTTTCGGCAAAGGGCCGCTCGCAAAGCGGGAAGCCGCCCTGCAGGGAATTCACGATGCGCCGGTCGAGCTCATCCATAGCGGGCGGCGCGCTGCGCGAAGCACCGGTTGCTGAAGAGCACCGCTTTCGGGAAGCGCGCGGCATACAGGCCGCTGATCCGCTTCACCTCGTAGAGCACGCGGCTGCGGCGCCGCCCGTGCACCATGCAGTAGAGGTTGTAGGGCCACTGGGGAGCCGAGCGGGCCCTGCGATAGCACAGCGTGACCGCCGGATCCCGGGCGAGCTCTCGGCCGAGCTCGCCGACGCGCTCGTCGGGAACGTCCCACACCACCATGGCATTGGCCTCGTACCCGAGCCGGCGATGCCGCACGATCGCGCCGATGCGGCGGATGCGGCCATCGGCGAGCATCCGCTCGAGGAGCGAGATCAGTTCCGTTTGCGAGGTCCCGACGTCTGCCGCGACGTGCTCGTAGGGCGCCTCGACGATGGGAAGCCCGGCGGCGACAGCGGCCACGACCTTTCTTTCCTCGGCGCCGAGCTGGGGAAAGATCCTGGGCGCGTCTGCGCGCGGCGCAGCGTGGGTGCCGAGGTCGAAACCCAGATCGACGTGGAATTCCTCGAGCAGCGGCAGCCTCAGCGCTTCGAGGCCGCAGGCCTGCTCGATGCGGGCGAGGGTCTGACGAACCTGCGCTTGCGTCGCCCCGGTGACGACGAACCAGAGGTTGTAATGGTGCTCGCGCTCGTAGTTGTGGTTCACGCCCGGCTGCGCGCTGACGAATCCGGCGACCGCCGCCAGCCGTTCGGGCGGGACCCACATCGCGGCGAGAAGGCTCGCGCCGACGGCATTGGGCCGGAACACCGGGCCGATCCGGTCGATCACTCCCTGGTCCCGCAAACGCGTGAACCTGGCCAGCGTCTCTTCTTCGGTCAGGCCCGATTCCCGGGCGATCTCGGCGAAGGGCCGCGGCGTCAGCGGAAAGCCGCGCTGCCAGGGATTGACGAGGCGCAAGTCGGCGGCGTCGAGCATCAGAATCCGGTCATGCCGGCGCGCGAAGTGAGAAAGATGCCGCTCGGCTTGTCCGCCGGGAGCCGCGCCAGCTCGGCGTAACTGGCCGTGTCATAAACCGCCACCGCGTCGTCGTCGCGCGAGGAGATCCAAGCCTGCTCGCCGCGCGGCGTGAACTCCAGGTGCAGCACGGCGCGGCCCGGCCGCAGCTCCTTCACCACCTTCATCGCGTCCACGTCGATCACCTGCACCCGGTCGTTGTCCGGCAGGGCGAAGTTCACCCAGACGCGCCGCCCGCCCGGCTGCGCCACCGCGAACACCGGCTGGCCTCGCAGAGGGATGCGCGCGGCCTCGGTCCAGCCGACGCGATCGAGCACGAGCACTTCATGGCGGCCGACGGCGGGAAGGAAGAGGTAGCGCCCCGCGGCCGCCCAGCCGCGCAGGTGCGGCATCTTGAACACCGGCAGCGGCTCCTCGCCGCGTCCGTAGCCTTGCAGCACTCGGCGTGCGCCGCGCTCGGGATGCCACAGATCGACGAGCGCGAGGCCGTCCTCGCCGTAAAGTCCGGCGATGTAGTGACGGCCGTCGGGCGTCACAAAACCGTCGTAAGGCTGCTTGCCGATCTTTTCGAGCTTCGTGACTTGCGGATTGCGCGGATGCGAGGCGTCGACGATCCAGATTTCTCCCGCCTCGAACAGGCTGAACACGAAGCGGTTTCCCGGCGCATCGGCGATCCCCACCACCTTGGCGCCCGTGGGCACTTCGGAAAGGAGCTCGAGCGTGCCCGAGTCGAAGATGCGGATGCCGCCCGGCGTGTAGTTCGCCGCGACGACGAGGCGCCCGTCCTGCGAGATCGCGCCGCCGATCGCGTTTCCGGACTGGATCACCCGCTGCACGATGCGCGCGCCCAGCAGATCGACCTTGGTCAATCCGCCGTCGCGGCCGAAGACATAGGCGTGGTGGGCGTCGCGCGAGAACACCACCGAGGCGTGCGACAGGTCGCCGAGCCCGTCGACGCGGCCGATCACGGTCCGCTGCGTCGTCTCCACGAGCAGGATGCGGCCGGCGGCGCGCTCCACGACCACGCCGAGATCGCCCGTGCCGCGCAGGCTGGACGTCGAGCACGAAAGAAGGCTGAGCGCCGCCAGGGCGGTGAGGATCGGCCGCTTCACTTGGGCAGTCCCTGCTTGAGGGCCTCGACGATCCATTGCGCCTCGGACTCGGTGAGATGGCCGCGCCAAGGGGGCATCGGCGTGCCGCGGCGGCCGTGGAGAATGACGAAGCTCAGGTGCCCGGCGTCTTTTTCCGCCAGCGCTGCCGGCTCGAGCGACGGGCCCAGGCCGCCCTTGAGCGTGAGGCCGTGGCATGCGCCGCAGTCGTGGCGAATCAGCTCGACCAGCTCGGCGCGGCGCGCAGGCGAAGGCTGCGCCGCGGCGGCAGCGGCCACGAGCGCCAGGCCGAAGAAGCCCGTCCAGCGTTCCATGCTCCAGAGCATGCCGCCCCGGCGCGAGCACGGATTTAACCTGGATCAAAGCCGCGCGCTCCGGCCACCCTAGAGTGTCGCCATGAGCCTCGCCCCGGCGGCGGATCGCGCCTACTTCGCCGCCTTTCTCGACCTGCGCGGAAAGCCCGGGATCGTCGTGGGCGGCGGCCGGGTCGCTGCGCTCAAGGCCGAGGCGCTGCTGCGCTCCGGCGTGCGCGTGACCGTGATCGCCCCCGAAATCTGCGAGCGCCTGTCGGAGCTCGCGCTCGTGGGCGCGCTCAGGCTCGAACGCCGACGTTTCGCGCCGGGCGACCTCGTCGGCGCGGAGATTGCCATTGCAGCGACCAACGACCCGGCGGTGAACGAGTCAGTCTCGGCGGCGGCGCGCTCTCTGCGTCTCCCGGTCAATGTGGCCGACAACGCGGCGCTTTCCAGTTTCATCATGCCTTCGGTGGTCGACCGCGCGCCGCTGCAGATCGCGATTTCGACCGCGGGCAGCTCGCCGGTCCTCGCGCGGAAGCTGCGTACGGCCATCGAGATCGCCGTCCCGTTCGCCTTCGGCCGCCTCGCGGCGCTGATCGGCCGTTTCCGGGGCGTCTCGAAGGAGCGCTATCTCGATCCCGAGGCACGCAGGCGCTTCTGGGAAGAGGTGGTGGACGGGCCGATCGCCGACATGGTGCTCTCCGGGAACGAGCAGGGCGCAGTCGGCGCGCTCGAGAAGAAGCTCCGCCACGGCGAGCCATCCGGTGGATTCGTCAGCCTGGTGGGCGCGGGCCCGGGCGATCCGGAACTGCTTACGCTGCGCGCGCTGCGCGTGATGCAGGCGGCGAGCGTGGTTCTTTTCGACCACCTCGTGTCGCCGCGGCTCGTCGACCTGACCCGGCGCGATGCCGAGCGCATCTACGTCGGCAAGGAGAAGGACCGGCACGCGCTGCCGCAGGCCGAGATCAACACCCTCATGGTCCGCTTCGCGCGCGAAGGCAAGCGTGTCGTCCGCCTGAAAGGCGGCGATCCGTTCGTCTTCGGCCGCGGCGGCGAGGAGATCGAAGCTCTGCTCGAGCACGGCGTCGCGTTCGAGGTCGTGCCGGGCATTACCGCCGCCGCTGGAGCCGCGGCGTACGCAGGCATCCCGCTTACCCACCGCGACTACGCCCAGTCGTGCGTCTTTGCTACCGGCCACCTGAAGAACGGCTCCGCGCGGCTCGACTGGCAGGCGCTGGTACGGCCGAACCAGACCGTCGTGGTCTACATGGGCGTGGGCGGACTCGCGCAGATCTGCCGTGGCCTGGTCGAGCACGGCATGTCCGGCTCGACGCCCGCCGCAGTGGTGGAAAAGGCCACGCTCCCGGAGCAGCGGGTGGTGGAGGGGACGCTGCGCTCGCTACCCGAAATGGCGCAGGCGCAGCGCGTCGCGCCGCCGGCGCTCCTGATCGTCGGCGAAGTGGTGCGGCTGCGCGCCAAGCTCGCCTGGTTCGGCCAGGCAGCGGCGGCTGCCGTCACGCCTGGACATCCGGCGTGAGGGTCCTGCTGCCTACGGACCGGTCCGCGGCGTCGCTTCAGGCCGTGCGGATGCTCGCCGATTATCGCGGCGATCGCTCGCGCGTCGTGCCGGTGCTGCTCAACGTGCAGCGCCCTGTTCTGAAGGCATGGCCGGGCCACGGGCTCGACCGCGCCGCGGTGGAGGATGCGCTGCGCGAGGCGGGGATGGCCGAGCTGCGCGCGGCGCAGGAGATTCTCTCCCGCGCCGGCTTCACGCCGGAGCTTGTCGTGCGCGTGGGCCATGCGCCGCAGGCGATCGTTGACCAGGCCGAGCGCGCCGATGTCGGCGCCATCGTCATGGGCACGCGCGGTCACGGCGCACTCGGCGGGTTCGCGCTCGGGTCGGTCGCGCTGCGCGTTGCACAGTCCGCGAAGCGCCCCGTGGTGCTGGTCAAGCCGGAAAACACGCTCCCGGCCGGCCTCGGCACCCTGGTGCGGATCGTGTTGCCGGTCGACGGATCGGACGCGGCGACGATGGCCGCGGTCAGGATCGGCCGCTGCGGGGATGCGCTGGGCCGGCTCCAGATCGACGTGATCCATTTCCAGCGGCCACTGACGGTCATGGAAGCCATCGCGCCGCCCCACCGCGATGCGCTTTCGCACTGGAGCGGGCGCGAAGCCGACGAAGCCGTTGCGGGCGCGCGAGAAGCGTTGCGCGCGAGCGGCGTAGAGCACGAGATCCACATCCTGGCCGGCGATCCGGCGACCGGCATCGCCCGGTTCGCCCGGGAGCGCGCCGCCGACCTGATCGCGATGTCAAGCCGCGGACTGGGCGCGCTGCATCACGCCTTCATCGGCTCGGTGGCGCTGAAAACATCCCATCTCAGCCCCGTTCCGGTGGTGCTCATGCGATGAGGCGCCGGCTCCTATACACTGGCAGCAGGCAAGAAAGGAGGATCGTATGACGAGACTCGACTGTTGGCTTGGCGTCCTTGCGTGCGTGGCGGTTCCTGCCATGGCGGCCGATCCGGCCACGATCGACTGGACGAAGATCCCTTCGGCGAGCGTGATGCTCTTCTATCCCGGCCAGTCGTCCTACGAATGGCTGAGCGGCAACGACCACGGCAAGGGCAAGGGCGCAAAGGCCGTGCGCGAGGGCGGAACGTGCCTCAAGTGCCACGAAGGCGACGAACGCGCCATGGGAGAGCGCATCGTCAAGGGCGGGCCGCTCGAGCCCACCCCGGTCAAAGGGAAGAACGGTGCGCTCGAGCTGAAAGTGCAGGCGGCCTACGACGCGAAGAGCGCGTATTTCCGCTTCCAGTGGAACACGCAGAACCCGCATCCCGGCACCGAGCACCAGTACCTGCGCTTCGACGGCAAGGAGTGGAAGGTCTACGGCTATCCGAAGCTCGACCAGGTGGTGCGCGAAGGCAAGGAGCCCGGGATCTACGAGGACCGCCTGACGATGATGATCGACGATGGCAAAGTGCCCGGGTTCGGCCGGCAGGGCTGCTGGCTCACGTGCCACGACGGCGAGCGCGACATGCAGCGCCAGGTAACGAAGGACCAGGCCGGCGCGAACGCTCTGCTCGGCGCGCTGAAGAAGAGCGACCTGCGCAAGTACCTCCCGGCCACGCGCCAGGATCCCGCGAAGTGGGAAACGGGCAAGTCGCTCGAGGAAATCGCCAAGATCAAGGCGGCCGGCGGCTTCGTCGACCTGATCCAGTGGCGTGCGCACCGCTCGCACGGCGTGGGGATGGCCGACGACGGCTACGTCCTCGAGTACCGCAACGCCGACGCCGGAAAGGACATGTTCGGCAGCAATGCCGATCCGGCGACGCACGCGCCGCGGTTCATGTGGGATCAGGCGAAGACGGGCTACCGGTCGATCACGGCCGATCAGCTTCGCAAGGGCGAGCACTTCCTGATCCGTGAGGCGAACGCGGTACCGTTCGACCCGAACGCCGGCTGGAAGCCCGGAGACCTGATCCCGGACTATGTGCTCAGCCGCAAAGACGCGGCCGGATCGGCCGCCGACAACAACGCATCGGCGTCGTGGAAAGACGGCGAGTGGCAGGTGGTGCTGACCCGGCCACTCAACCTCGCCAACGCCGACGACAAGGCGTTGAAGGAAGGCGGCGTGTACAACGTGGGCTTCGCGGTGCACGACGACAACATCACCACCCGCGGACATCACGTGTCGTTCGTGCGCACCCTTGGTATCGGCGCGAACGCGCAGATCCGCGCCGTGAAGCTCCCCTAGAGCGCAGCGGCAGCGGCCAGCTCGGCGACGACGCGGCGCACGTCGACCGGCAGGAACGGCTTCTCGATCACCGGGCGGCCGCTCGCGGCGGCGAAGTCCCGTAGCGCCGAGGTGAGAGTATCGCCGGTCACAAATACCACGCGCGCAGCGCGCTCGGGCCAGCGCTGCTCGATCTCCTGGTACAGCGCGCGGCCGTCGAGGTCGGGCATGCGGATATCGGTGAGGATCACGTCGTAGCGCTCGCTGGCGAGGCGCTCGAGCGCCTCGCGCCCGGAGCTCGCCGTGACCACGCGATGGCGCGCCTCGGTGAGGATCTGGGTCAGGGCTTCGCGGATCTCCGCCTCGTCGTCGACGACGAGGATCCGGCAGCGCTGCGCGCTCGGCGCGCCTTGCGGCCCGGGATCGGGGTGCGCCGGGCCGACCGCCCCGACCGGCAGCGTGATGCGGAAGACGGCGCCGCCGCCGGCGGGACAGTCGACGCTGAGCGTGCCGCCGTGGGCTTCGACGATGCCCAGGCTCACCGCGAGCCCCACCCCGGTGCCGACGCCGATCGGCTTGGTGGTGAAGTAGGGCTCGAACACGCGCGCGCGCAGCTCCGCGGGAATGCCCGGCCCGCTGTCGGCGACGCTGACCCGGACCGCGTCGAGCGCCGGGTCGTGGCGCGTGGTCACGCGGATGCGGCGCGGTCCGGGGTGGTCCTGCAGCGCATGCTGCGCGTTGATGATGAGGTTGAGCACGACCTGGTGGAGCTGGTCCGCGTCGGCGTGGATCGGCGGCACGGCCGCGAGGTCGAGCGCGACTTCGATGCCGCTGGTGCGCACGGCATAGGCCGTGATGTCGAGCGCGGCGGTCACGACGTCGTTGATCGCGACGCGGCCTCGCTCGGGGCGCTGCTGGCGCGCCATGGCGAGGAAGGTACGCACGATGCGCGCGCAGCGGTCGGCCGCGGCGCGGATCTTCACCGCCGCGGCCCGCGTGGCGGGGTCGCCCTGCTCCTCGAGCATCACTGCCCGCGCCACCACGACCGAGAGCGGGTTGTTGAGCTCGTGCGCGACCCCGGCGAGGAGCGACCCGAGCGCGGCCAGCTTCTCGCGCTGGTACAGCGATTCGCGCTGCCGCGTGAGCTCCTCCGCCGAGCGCTTCTCGTCGGTGACGTCGCGCGCGATGGTCAGGACGTGCGGATTTCCCTGGTACTGCATCGGGATGGCGTGGACCTCGATCTCGCGGGTCGAGCCGTCCTTGCGCGCCTCGGTGATGCCGGCGTGGACCGGCTTCGCAAAATCGATGCAGCGCAGGACATCGGGCCGGTAGGAGGGGCCGGCGAGCCGGCTCGGCGTCGAAGCGAGCCGCTCTTCCTCGGAATAGCCGTACATCCGCCACAGCGCGGGATTGGCGTCGACCATCTCGGCCTCGGCGTTCCACAGCGCGAGCCCGTCGATCGAGGCGTTGAACATCGAGCGGTACTCCTCGGCGCTCGTTTCGAGCGCCTGCTGCACGCGCGCACGCTCGGCGATGTCCTGCTGCAGCCGGGTCTGGGTCTCGGCGACCCAGCTCGCCATGGCGTCGAAAGCGCGGCTCAGGCGCCCGAGTTCGTCCTCGCCGCCGAGATCGCTGCGCGCCGAGAGGTCTCCGGCGGCGAGCTCTTCAGCCGCGCGCACCAGCCGCGCGGTGCGCCGCGTGAGGAGAAAATGGACCAGCAGCCACATCACGAGCGCGAGCGCGGTCACCCAGAGCGCCGAATAAAGCGACTGCTGCAGGACTTGCGCGCGCGCCTCGGCTTTCGCGCGCTTGAGATCGTAGGCGAGCAGCAGGCTGCCGGCGCGCGACGGGCGCAGCTGCTCGCGCTCGCTGCCCATCAGGACTCCGGCGTAGCCGAGCAGCGCGTCGTCGCTCGGGTCGTGGGCGACCCGGGCATGGCGCTCGCGGACCGCCCGCGCCGCCTCGACGGGGTCGAACTCGGCCACCGCCTCGGCGATGCCGCGGCCCAGCCAGGCGCGGCGGGTCGTGGCGATGACCGAGCCCCTCTCGTCGGTCAGACAGACGTACAGGTAGTCGTGGTTGTGCGCCAGCACCGCGATCTCGTGCTGCGCGACCGCCTGGTCGCCCTTGAGCAGCAGGTATTCCAGCGTGCTCTGCAGGCGCGACATCTCCTGCGCCAGGCGCTTGCGGCTCTCCTGCTCCGCGGCGCGCTCGGCGCGCGGCACGTGGTACAGGAAGTTGAAGGCGCTCAGCGTCGCCGCAAACCCGAGCAGGATGAGCGGCACGGTGAGCCTGAGCGACGCCGGAACGCGGAGCGTCACGGCGGCAGGTTCGCGAGCGGTTCCGGCGCCAGCACGCTTTCGATCTGCAGCTCCTCGCGCAGGAGGTTCGCCTCGAGCATCAGCGTCATGAGCCGCCGTCCGGTCAGCGCCAGCCCGGGCGCCGCTCCGCCCAGCATCTTGAGGTTCTCGTCGCGCGAGGGGATGTGCAGGCCTTGCAGCGCCGCGAGGAACTCCTCGCCGCTCGTCTGCTGGCGGATACCCATGCGGCGTGCCGCGTCCTTCGGGTCGAGCTTCATGTACTCGAGCGCGGCGAACCAGCCCGAGAGCAGCGCACGCACCGCGTTGGGCTGCTTTTCGAGCACGCCGGCGCGCACGGCGACGAGGTCGACGATCTCCCCGGGGATCTGGGTGCTGTCGAACAGCGTGGTGGCGCCGGCGCGGAGGAGCTGGACGCGGTACGGATCGAAGGTGACCGCGCCGTCGACCTGGCCTTTCTCGAACGCGCTCGGCTGCTCGTTCGACTCCAGGTGCACGACCTTGACGTCGGCCGCCTGCATCCGGTTGAGCGCGAGCGCGCGGCTGAGCACGAACGCGCCGAGGGCGCCGCTTTCCACCGCCACCGGCCTGCCCTTGAGATCCTGCATCGAGCGCATGCCGCGGCGGCCGACGACCGCGTCGGCGCCGTGGGACACGTCTACCACCAGAATGGCGCGCGGCTGCAGCCCGTCCACCGCGAGGCTGAAGAGCTCGTCCAGGCTGATCACCATGGCGTCGATCGCCTGGTTGCGGTAGGCGCGCAGGACCTCGCTCGCCGAGGGGTATTCCACGAGCTGCACGGCGCTGAGATCGAGATGGCCCAGCTCGCGCGCGAGGTACAGCGGCTCGCTTCCGATCCAGACGTTGGTGCCGATGCGCAGCGCCGGCTCGGGCTCGCGCATGCAGCCGGAAAGCGCCGCCAGCAGCGCCGCGCACGCCAGAAGCCGCAGCGTCCTTCTTGCGATCATTTCCATGAATGCCTCACTCTCCGCTCGGGATGAAGATGTACCCCTCGTTGCGTATCGTCCGGATGTAGCGCGGATGCGCGGGGTCGGGCTCGATCTTCCTGCGCACCCGCATCACGCGCAGGTCGACGCTGCGGTCGAACGGATCCCAGTCGCGCCGGCTCAGGTTCAGGATGCGCTCGCGCGACAGCGTCCGGTTCGGATGCTCGGCGAGCGCCTTCAGCAGATCGAACTCGAGCGGCGACACGCCGACTTCCTTGCCTTCGGCGTCGGTGAGCCGGTGGGCCGCGAGATCGAGCACGCAGCGACCCATCCGGACGCGAGCGTCGCCGAGATCGGCGCAGCCCGCCCGGGTAGTCCGGCGCAGCACGCTCTTCACGCGCGCGAGGAGCTCGCGCGGGTCGAACGGCTTGGCGATGTAGTCGTCCGCGCCCATTTCGAGGCCCACCACGCGGTCCACGACCGCGCTCGCCGAGGTGAGCATCACGATCGCGATGCTGGCGTAGCGCTCGCGCAGGTGCCGCGCCAGAGACAGGCCGTCTTCCCCCGGCATGTGCACGTCCACCAGGGCGAGATCGATGCCGCGCGCCGCGGCGCTCGCCCGCGCGGCGGCTGCGTTCTCCGCGGCGAGTGTGGCGTAGCCCTGCGCGGCGAGGTATTCCACCAGGACCTCGCGCACCTCCGCTTCGTCATCGACGATCAGGATGGTGGCCTCGCGCCTCACGCGCCTCCCTCTTGAAACAAGCTAGCCCAGGTAGAACAGGCGCCCGGCGCGGACGGCGAGCACCTGCACCAGCGTCTCGCGGGGCTCCACGATCAGAGCGCAACCGTCACGCGCAGGAACGTCGCGGGAATGGAGGTCATGTCCTTGCGTGAGCTCTTGTTCTGCGTCCTGCACAGGTCCTCCAGCTGCCTCTGCAGCTCCGAAGCGCGCCCGGTCCTGTCTGCGGCTTCGAAGGCATTCATGGTCGGCCCGTAGTAGTTCTTGAACAGGCCGACGAACTCCGCCGGCGTGCCGGGAAAGTTGAAGGTAAACGTGTCACGCGCGAAGGATATTTTCTGGGCTGGAACTCCTGCGGCGACAAAGCGCTCGGTGACGCTGCTCTCGACGCCCCAGGTCATCGGGCTGACGAAGCCTTCTGGCGGCGGCGGCGTAAAGGCCGAGCTGATCTTCAGGATCTGCGCGACCAGCGTGGGATCGTTGGGGATCCAGTTGCCCATGATGATGCGGCCGGAGGGCCGGGTGACGCGGACCATCTCTTTCGCCACATCGAACGGCTTGGGCGCGAACATCGCGCCGAAGATCGTTACCACCAGGTCAAAGCTCCGATCCGGCACGCCCTTCATGTCGCTGGCATCGCCTTCCTGAAACCTGCAGTTGGCGAGACCGAACTCCTTTGCACGCTTATTGCCCGCAGCGACCAGGTTGGTCGAGATATCCACGCCCAGCACATCGGCGCCGCGTTTGGCCGCGGGGATGGCCGTGGTGCCGTCACCGCAGCCCAGGTCGAGCAGCTTGAGGCCTTTCTTGATGCCGAACTTCTCGACCAGCGCTTCCCCGCTTTCGCGCATGGTTTCCGCGATGCGCGTGAAATCGCCCTTTTCCCATAGTGCTTTGTTCGGATTCATCTGATCGCTTCTCCTTAAAGCAGTAGCGTCACCAGCACGACCACCGCGGCGGCGAGCGCCGCGGTGAGCTTGGACTGCAACTCGGTCGAAAGGCTCAGCTCGGTCGTATTCATGGAGTTATCCCAGGAGGAAGTCATCGGAGTGGAGCGACGCCACCGAGACGTTGTCGATCGTCACGTGCTCGCCGCCCAGGTCGAGCACGGCGTTGCCGTCGACGTCGCTGGCGTGCGCGACCACCCAGGCGAAGTCCTGCGCGCCCTCGATGCCGCGCAGGTCGATCACATCCTCCGACCCGGCGCCGGCCGCGAAGCCCTGGATCACGACATCGTTGCCTGGCGCGGCGAGGAAGGTATCGTTGCCGCCGTTGCCGATCAGGATGTCGTCGCCGGGGCCACCGATCAGGACGTCGTCGCCGGCGCTGCCGATGATGAGGTCGTCGCCCTCGCCACCGTCGAGCACCAGCCCGATCGAGCCCGCCGCGACGCCGGAGGCGTCGATGACGTCGTCGCCCGCGCCGGCGCTCACGTGGAGCTGGTCGAGCGCGCCCTCGGCGCCGGTGATATTCACCCGCGCGGCGAGGCCGAGCACCGAGATGCCGCCCGCGTCGCCCGCGATCACGGCGACGTCGTCGCCGCTCGTGGCGTTGAGCGTGACCACATCCGCGGAGCCGTCGCCGCCGCCGACGCTCGCGGCGAGGTTCACGTCGACCTCGGTCACGTCGGTGCCTGAGAGGTCATTCACCACGACGTTGTCCGCGCCGCCGAGCGTCCTGACGTCGATGCGCTCGACGTCGTTCAGGTCCATCGTGATGGTGCCGATGTTGCGGGTGAAGAGCGCGCGCGAGCCGTTCGCCGAGACCGCCATGGCCTCGCCGATGTTGGCGCCGTTGAAGAGCATCGTGTCGAAGCCCGCCTGGCCTTCG
>JBIOYV010000031.1:0-38660 GCA_044870335.1 Burkholderiales bacterium
ATGCGGCTTCTGCCGCCGTAGATGCTTCGTCGGCCGCGCATCTTGCCGCTGTCGCGATTGAACGGGGCGAGTCCCACGAGCGCGGCGAGCGCACGCCGATCGAGCGTGCCCAGCTCTGGCAGGGCCACCACCATGGTTCCGGAGGTGACCGGCCCGATACCTTTAAGGCTGCGGTAGAGCTGGTCCTTGGCCCGCCAGGCGGGCGAGCTTCTCAAGCCTGCGGTCAGATCGACCCATCCAAAACACGGTTGCTTCACAGGGGGTCGAGAAGCGCGCTTCATATAACTTTACATACGAGAAAGAAGCGCCTTACACAGCTGCGCGAGACTGCTCTCGTCTAAACAGTACGAGAGGAAGTCATGGAACAAACGACGGAAAGCTGTCCGCGCCGCGGCTTTTTCCGGCGCGCGGGATTGTTCGCGCTCGCAGGCGCCGCGCTCGCCGGTTTCGGCGCCAAGGCCTATGCGCACGGCGGCTGGCGCCGCGGCGAGCCGCTGTCGGAAGCGCACCTCGACCGCATGCTGCAGCACCTCTATGTCGAGATCGACGCCACCGAGGAGCAGAAGCAGCGGCTCGCGCCGATCGTCAAGGAGGCGGCGAAGGACCTCGCGCCGCTGCGCGAGAAGTTCCGCGCCACGCGCACGCAGGCGATCGAGCTGTTCACCCAGGACCGCATCGATCCCGCCGCCATCGAATCGCTGCGGGCGGAGAAGCTGCGGCTGGCCGACGAGGCCTCGCGGCGCTTCAGCCGCGCCTTATCGGAGGCGGCCGAGGTGCTTACGCCGGAGCAGCGCAAGGGCCTCGCGCAGCGCTTCGAGCGCCACCGTCACCGCTGGGGCTGACCCGGGGGGCCGGTATAGTAGGCGAGGTGTCCGAGCGGGTTCTCCTCGTCGAAGACGATGCCCGCCTCGCCGGGATGGTGTCCGAATACCTCGGCGCGGCGGGCTTCGACGTCTCCACCGTGGCGGGCGGCGCCGCCGCGCTCGAGCGCCTCGGGCGCCAACCCTACGACGCGCTGGTGCTCGATCTCACCTTGCCCGACATCGACGGCCTGGAGGTTTGCCGGCGCCTGCGCGCCAAATGGAACACGCCGGTCCTCATGCTCACGGCGCGCGGCGAGCCCATGGACCGCGTGGTCGGCCTCGAAATCGGCGCGGATGACTATCTGGCGAAGCCGTTCGAGCCGCGCGAGCTGCTCGCCAGGCTGCGCGCGCTCCTGCGGCGCGCGCACGCGCCCGCGCGGGCGAGCGTGCTGCGCTTCGGCCGCCTGGAAATCGACCGCGATGCGCGCGCTGTGCGCCTCGACGGGTCGGACCGGTCGCTGACCTCGCTGCAATACGAGCTGCTGGTGGCGCTCGCGGAACACGCCGGCCGCGTGCTCTCGCGCGACACGCTGATGGACCTGGTGAAGGGCCAGCCGCTCGAGGCTTTCGACCGCTCGATCGACGTGCACGTGTCGCGCATCCGCGCGGCGATCGAGGATGATCCGAAAAAGCCGCGCCGCCTCATCACCGTGCGCGGCGCCGGCTACGTCTTCGCCCGTCAGCAGCCCTGAACCCGGCCTCCTGAATGCGCAGGCTCTACCTCCGCATTTACCTCGCGGTGATCGCGAGCCTCGCCGTCTTCGCGCTCGTCGCCGCACTCGCCTGGCGCAGCTTCGGCGAGGCCTGGGTGAGCGACGAGACGCTGGCCACGGTCGCGCGCAACGTGCTGCCGGAGGCCGCCGCGTCCGCCTCCGAGCAGCAGTCGGCGCTCGAGCGGCTGGGGCGCGACCTGCGGATCGATCTGGCGCTGTTTGCGCCCGACGGCACGCGCATCGCGCGCGTCGGACGTCCGATCGAGGCGCCGCAGCGCGTCGGGCGCCAGCGCGGTCTGCGGAGCCCGCCGGTCTGGGCGGCTCAGCTCGAGGACGGACGCTGGCTCGCGACGCGCGTCCCGCACCGCGGCGGGCCGGGATTCGGCGTCTTCATCCTCGTTCTGATCCTCGTTGCGATCGCGGTGGGCGCCTATCCGGTGGTGCGCCGCCTCACGCGGCGCCTCGAGCGCCTGCAGCGCGGCGTCACCGCGCTGGGCGAAGGCGATCTCGCCGCCCGGGTCAAGGTCGAGGGGCGCGACGAAGTCGCCCGGCTCGCCGAGAGCTTCAACCAGGCCGCCGGGCGCATCGAGCGCCTGGTCGGCGCGAACAAGCTCCTGCTCGCTGCCGCCTCGCACGAGCTGCGCACGCCGCTCGCGCGCATCCGCATGGCGGTCGAGCTCATGAAGGAGCGCGCCGATCCGGTGCGCAAGCAGGAGCTCGAGCGCGACATCGCGGAGCTCGACGCCCTTATCGAAGAGATCCTGCTCGCGAGCCGGCTCGACGCCGTGGCGCCGCTCGAGGGCGTGGAGACGGTGGACGTGCTCGCGCTCGCGGCGGAAGAGGGTGCCCGCTATGACGTCGAGGTCACTGGAGAAGCCATGACCGTGCGCGGCGACGCGCGGCTCCTGCGCCGGATGATCCGCAACCTGCTCGAGAACGCGAAGCGCCACGGGGCCGCGCCCGTGACGCTGACGTTGAAGAACCGGGAGCTCGCGGTGTGCGACGCGGGAAGCGGCGTGCCCGAAGCCGAGCGGGAGCGTGTCTTCGAGCCGTTCTACCGCGGCGCGCGCGGGTCGGGTCTTGGGCTTTCCATCGTGCGGCAGATCGCGCGCCGGCATGGCGGCGACGTGCGCTGCGAAGGCAACTGCTTCGTCGTCAGCTTGCGGGTCAGCGCGTGAGCACGCCTCTCGCCAGCGCGGCGAGCTGCGGACAGGGGCTGAGGAACAGGCATCCCGAGCGCATCGCGCGATGGCCGTTCGGAAGCGTGATCGCCTGCGTGTAGCGCACTTCGAGATCGACGACGCACTCGCTGCGGTTCGGCAGCACGATGCGGCAGCCGCGCAGCACGGTGCCGGGCTCGAGGGTGATGCTGCATGTGTAGCACAGGAACGCGACGCCGCCTGCGGCGAGGTCCAGGATCAGTGCGTCGAAGGGCATGATGCCGCGGGTGTCGGCGTACACGCGCAGAGGAAGCGGCGCCTTGAGGTGGACGCGGTCGTGGCTGCGGCGCGGGTTGCTTGCGAGCAGCTCCGGGAAGCGGCACTGGATCAGCTCGCGGCGCCGGAGCGCCACCGCGCGCGGCTCGGCGGCGATGAACTCGACGTGCCACCCGGCCATCTCGCAATGGAAGGTGCAGCGCGGGCGCGCGAGCACCGCCGCGTTTGCCGCCGCCACGGCGCTGCGGCTCATCAGGATGCGGCCCGCCCTGGGATCGATGTGCACGAGCTGCGCCTGGAACGTGAAGCTGGGAAAGAAGGCGCACACGCCCACGCCCTCGGCCTTCGCCCTCGCGAGCACGCGCGCGATCTCCGCCGGGGACCGCGACAAGAGGCCGGTGATCGTTTTATCGACGGTGTTCAGATTTTGTACGTCTCCAGGGTTTCCTTGGCGAAGAGCTCCTCGGGCTCGAAGCGGCGCGGCGACAGGCCCTGCTCGTGGTGATAGCGCAGGAACGCGTCGAGCACGTGCCGGTTCGGCGCGAGCCCGTAGGGCCACCAGTCCTCGCCCATCTCGCGGCGCGTCTCCTCGACGTGCGCGACGAGCCAGGGCAGCATCGCCGGCAGCGCGGCGGTCTGCTGGTACATCTCGAAGGCCTTCGCTTTGGCCGCGGCGAACGCCTTGTAGAGCGATTGCGCGACCCATGGATTGGCGCGGTACACGTCGCGCCGGATCGCCACCGTGTGCATGATGGGGAAGATCCGAGTGCGACGGTAATAGGCCTTTTCCTGTTCGACGTAGGCTGGAAACAGGCGCCGCACCCTGTCCGGCTCGGTGCGGAACGTCGAAGGCGCGCGCGCCGTGACCAGGGCGTCGAGCTCGCCGTCGGCCAGCATGCGCGACAGGGTCTGGCTCGGACCGATCGGCTTCACCCGGATGGACGCGGGAAGGTCGAGCCGGATCTTCTCGTCGCGGCCGGGCTCTTCCTCTCCGCCCGAGTAGTGCTCGACGTCGGTCACCTTCACGCCGTGGTCGTCGGACAGGATGCCGCGGATCCACACCGGCGCGGTCATCTGGTACTCGGGGACGCCCACGCGCCGGCCCTTCAGGCCCTCGGGGCCGCGGATGCCGCTTCTCGTCGAGACGAAAATGCACGAGTGGCGGAAGAAGCGCGAAGGGAACACCGGGATGGCGATGAACGGCGGCTCCTCAGCCCTGAGCGACGCCACGTACGAGGACAGCGACATCTCGGAGCAGTCGAACTCCCGGTAGCGCAGCATGCGGAAGAAGGTCTCCTCCACCGGCTGCTGCAGATACACGAGGTCGATGCCGTCGGGCCGGACGCTGCCGTCGGCGAGCGCGCGGGTGCGGTCGTAGTCCCAGCACGAAAGCGTGAGCCTCAGCCGGTTCATCGTCCCAGTATACTTCCCGCGAAATCGCGAAGAGCGGTAAAAGTAGTCGTTCCCTAGTCACTGGGCACGAGCGGGTTCCTGAGGATGCCGATGCCCTCGACCTCGATCTCGACCACGTCGCCGGCCTTCATGAAGAGCTTCGGATTGCGCCCGTAGCCGACGCCGCTCGGCGACCCGGTGGTAATGACGTCGCCCGGCTGGAAAAGATAGAACTGCGAGTAGTACCCGATGAGCTGGACGACGCTGAACACCAGGTCGTCGGTATTGGCGTCCTGCATCACCTTGCCATTGAGCCGCGTCTGCAGCTTGACGTTCGCGGGGTCGGGCACTTCGTCCTTCGTCGCGAGCACCGGCCCCATCGGGCAGAAGGTGGGGAACATCTTGCCGAGAAGGTTGTGCTCCCACGCGTGGATCGGTCCCATGATGCCCGTCGCTGAAAAGATCGGGGCGACCCAGTCGCGGGCGGAGACGTCGTTGACGATGGTGTAGCCCGCGACGTAGTCGAGCGCCTGCGCGGCCTTCACGCGGTGGCAGGGCTTGCCGATCACCACGCTGAACTCGCCCTCCCAGTCGAGCATGTCGGGGCTGCTCGGCGGGATGCGGATCGGCGCGTCGGGGCCGATGATGCTGGCGACGCTCTTCGTGAAGGCGGCCGGCTTTTCCGGCACCGGCGTCTTCATTTCTTTCAAGTGCTCGTGGTAGTTCATGCCGACCGAGAGGACCATCCCCGGATTGAGAATCGGCGCGAGAAGCTTCACCTCAGTCCGTGGCACCGTTCGCCCGCTGGCGGTGGCGGCTCTGGAGAGAAGGCCAAGCTCGAGAATGCTGCGCACGTCGGGGGCGAGCGGCTGCAGATCCACGATCTCGTCCCCGGCGAGGCGGCCGGGTCGTGCCTCGCCATCGAGTTGGAATGTCACCAGTTTCATCTCACGCGGCCTTCAGGTCGGGTGCCCCGAACTCGCGCGACAGCCGCAGGCAGAACGCGCGCAGCGCCTGCGCGGCGGGATGGGTGGGCTTGGCGAGCTCGTGGTCGTGACCGATGAGGGTCACGGCGGCGGCCGCTTCCCCGTTCCACTGCAGCACGGGCGAGGCCACCGCGGCGAGGCCCGGGATCACGCTGCTGTCCACGTAGGCGAGGCGGGTCTTGCGCGCGCGCTCCACCGCGCGCTCGAATGCGGCGCGATCGGGGTCGACCCGGCGCGCTTCCGCCGAGATCGCATCCGCGGTGACGCCCGCGGGCAGGAAGGCGACCAGCACCGTCCCGGTCGCCGAGTTCGCGATCGGCAGCACCGAGCCCAGACCGAGGTTGGTGACCAGAGGGGTGCGGCTGCGCTGCCAGTGGACCACCGTGGGGCCGCGGTTGCTCCAGACCGAGAGAAGCGCGGTGAAGCCCGTGCGCGAGACGAGCTGCGGCAGCGCGCGCTCGGTGAGCTGCACCGGATCGAGCCGGCGGATGGCGGCGAGGCCGATGTCGAGCGCGAGCGGGCCGAAGTCGTACCGGCTGTCGGCGTCCTGGCGCACCAGGCCGCAGCGCGCAAAGCTCGCGAGGTAGCGGTGTGCGCTGCTCGGATCGAGTTCGGCCGCCGCGGACAAGTCCTTCAGCGCGAGCGGTCCGTCGGCCTTCTCCAGAACTTCGAGCAGCCGCACGCCGGTGTCGACCGACTGGATGCCGCGGCGCTCGCGCTTCTTCACCCGCGTCTGCCCTGGAAATGCGGCGCGATCTCCTCCATGAAGCGCTGCATCTGTTCCTTGACCAGGTCGTGCGGCTTGTTGCCGACGTTGAAGTAGAGGATCACCTCGGCGATGCCGCTTGCTTCCACCTTCTTCAGGGTGTCGATGATCTTCTGCGGCGGCCCGAGCAGGATCGAGCGCTCGCCGAGATCCTCCTTCTTCATGTTCTTCAGGATGTCGACGATCTTCAGGAAGTACTGCATCGTCGGCGGGGCGTCCTCCTTCTTCTGCGGGAAGGCGGGCAGCACGCAATGATTGAAGTAGTCCATCTGCTTCTGGCGGCCGTAGTCCTCGGCCTTGGCGTCGTCGGCGATGAAGATGAAGTAGCTGCACATGGCGCGGCCCGGCGCCTTGCCGGCCTTCTCGCAGGCCTCGCGGTAGCTCGCGACCGCCTTGTCCAGCCCGCCGAACACCATCCCGGCGGCGAACGGCGCATAAATGATGTTGAGCCCGCGCTTCGCCGCCATGTCGAGACTCGTCTTGGAGAAGGAAGCGACGTAGAAAGGCAGCGGCTTCTGCACCGGGGAGGGCGTGATCCGCATCTCCGGAATGTCGAAGAACCTCCCCTTGTGCGACCAGGGCCCGGGCGAGTTCCACGCCTTGAGCAGGACGTCGATGCCTTCCTCGAAGATCTCGGCGGAGGCCATGAAGTCGGTGCCGAAGGGCCGGTACTCCTTGCGGTCGTAGCCGCGGCCGGTGGCGAAGTCGACCCGCCCGTTGGACAGCAGGTCGAGCGTCGCCCACATCTCGGCGACGTGCACCGGATGGTGCAGCGGCAGCACGTTCACCGCCGGCGCGAGGCGCACGTTCTTCGTCTGCGAGGCGATGTTGGCGAGCAGCAGGTCGGGGCGCGAGTTGACGCCCAGCGAGTCGAAATGGTGCTCGCCGATCCAGCACGAGTGCATGCCGAGGCGGTCGGCGAGGATGGCCTGCTCGCGGATCTCGAGCACGAACTGGTTCGCGCTGCGCGGGTTGTCCGGGTAGTGGTTGTCGCTCAGGGTGAAGTAGCCGAATTCCATTGGGGCGCGGTCGGGACGCTCGCGGCGTTGGACAGTTGACAATGAATTGGTCCATGAACAATATACGCCGCGGGAGGAGGAGATCACAACTGCTTCGTCTTTGAAGACGCTTGAGGTCAGCGTCTTTCCCGGGGGCTTCAACCTGCCGCTGTGGGCGGCCGAGCGCCAGGGTTTCTTCGCGCAGAACGGCATCCGGGTCGCGATCACGCCGACGCCGAGCTCTACCTTCCAGATCCAGGGGCTCGCCGAACGTCGCTTCGACATCGCCATGACGGCGATCGACAACGTCGTCGCCTACCAGGAAGGGCAGGGCGAGGCCGCGATTCCCGACGATCCCGACTTGTTCGCCTTCATGGGCGCGGATAACGGCTTTCTTTCGCTGGTGGGCGGCCGGGGCATCAGGTCGGTCGGTGAGCTCAGGGGCCGCACGCTCTCGGTCGACGCCATGACCACGGGCTACGCCTTCGTGCTGCGCGAGCTGCTCGCGAAGAACGGCATCGCCGAGTCCGACGTGACCTTCGAGCGCGCGGGCGGCGCGCTCTCCCGCTTCCAGGAGCTGATCAAGGGCTCGCATGCGGGCACCATCCTCGTCACGCCGTTCGATCTCCTCGCCATGGAAAAGGGCCATGCGCAGCTCGCGCGCGCTGCCGACGAGCTTGGCGCCTACCAGGGCGTGGTGGCGGCGGCGCGCCGCTCGTGGGCGCGCCAGAACGAAGCCTCGGTGGTAGGCTACGTGCGCGCGTGGCGCGCTGGCGTGCGCTTTCTGTACGAGCCCGTGAACCGGGGGGTCGCCGAAGCGCTTCTGGTGGCGAACGTGCCGGCGATGACGCCGCAGCTCGCGAGACAATCGCTCCAGGTGCTGCTCGACGAGAGGCGCGGCTTCTTCAAGGATCCCGCGGTGGACATGAACGGGCTCGCGACGGTGCTCGCGCTGCGCTCGAAATACGGCGAGCCGCGCAAGCTGCTGTCGGATCCGATGAGGTACGTCGACGCAACTTACGCAAAAGAGGCGGAGGTACGATGAACCCGACCCGGCGCGACGCCCTGAGGGGTGCCGCCGCACTGCTTTCTTCCATTGCGCTGCCCGGCACGCTGCGCGCGCAAGGCAAGCCCCTTCGCATCGGCAGCACGCTGCCGCTCACCGGTCCGCTCGCTTCGCTCGCGCTCATTCACAAGGTGACCGGCGAGATCTACGTCGAGAACCTGAACAAGCGCGGCGGCCTCCTCGGCCGGCCGGTCGAGTGGGTGCTGCGCGACGACCAGTCGAAACCGGAGCTCACACGCACGCTCTACGAGCAGCTCATCACCTCCGACAGGGTCGACCTCCTCCAGAGCCCCTACGCCACGGCGGCGATCCTCGCCGCGATGGGGGTGGCGCAGCGCTACGGCAAGGTGCTGCTGCACAATTCGTTCGGCATTCCGAAGCTCGCCAAGTACGACATGCAGTTCCAGACCGCGGGCTCGGCCTTCGATCCCGAGAATGTCTGGCCCAACCTGATCTTCGACGCCGCGGCGGCCGCGCCGAAGCCGCCGAAGACGGTGGCGATCGTGACGAGCAAGTTCCCTTCGGTGCACCACATCACGGTCGGCGCGCGCGAGGTGCTGAAGAAGCGAGGCCTGCAGGAGGTGCTGCACATCGAGTACGAGTTCGGCACGCGCGATTACGGAGCGATCGCGGGCCGGGTCAAGGAGGCGAACCCCGATTTCCTGTGGGGCGGCACCAATGGCATCGACCCGGTGCTGATGCTCGAGGCGATGAAGCGCATCGACTACCGGCCGCCGATGCAGGCGCACCTTTTCCCGGCGCCCGGCCCCATGCTGAAGCTGCCGGAGGCGCAGGGCGCACTCGCGCTCACCAACTTCGAGGCCCATCCGCCGTTCACAGACGACCCGGCGATCGCGCAGTTCGTCAAAACCTACGCCGAGCGCAGCAAGCAAGCCGGCATTCCCTACAACGCGGTCGACCTGCAGTCGGCGATCGCCTACGCCGCCTGGCAGGTGCTCGAGGCCGCGGTGACGGCGACGAAAAGCACCGACGATAAGGCGCTCGCCGCATGGCTCAAGAAGAGCGAAGTGAAGACGATCTTCGGGCCGCTGAAGTGGAGCGGGCCGCAGAATTACGTCGAGGGCTCGGACCAGTACAAGGTGAAGCAGCTGCAGCAGGGCAGGTGGCTCGTGGTCTGGCCCCCCCAGTACGCGGCGCCCGGGGCGAAGATCGTCTGATCCCGGGCGGGTAGGTGCCAAGCGCGACGCTGCTGGGCCAATCGGTCCTTTCCGGCATCGTCATCGGGTCGCTCTACGGCCTGCTCGGCCTGGGGCTCTCCCTGTCGTGGGGCATGCTGCGCCAGGTCAACCTCGCGCACTTCGCGCTCGCTTTCCTGGGCGGCTACCTCACGTTCCAGTTGTCGGGCCGGCTGGACCCGTTCGCCGCGCTCGCGCTGATCGCGCCGCTCTTCTTCCTCGCCGGCATGGCCCTGCACTGGTTCCTCACCCGCTTCAAGGTGACGCTGCTCAACTCGCTGCTCGTCACCTTCGGGCTGACGAGCATGATCGAGGCCGGCATCCAGTGGATCTGGACCGCGGACTTCCACCGCATGGAAAGTGCCTATGCCGGCGTGCGCTGGCGCCTGGGGCCGCTCTTTCTCTCGCTTCCGGACCTCCTGACGCTGCTCTTCGCCTTCGGGCTGTCGCTCGCGCTGTGGGCGGTGCTGCGCTACACCGATCTCGGAAGAGCGATGCGCGCGACGACCGAGGATGCGGCGATGGCGGCGGCGTTCGGCGTCAACGAGAAGCGGCTCGGTTATCTCGTGTCCGGGCTCGCCGCGGCGTTCGCCGCGGTCGCCGGCCTTTGCCTCGCGCTCAACCATACACTCGCGCCGGTGCAGATCTACGCCTGGATGGGCGTCGTGTTCGCGGCGGTGATGATGGGCGGCCTGGGCAGCGCGCTCGGTCCGCTGGTCGCCGGCGTCGTTATCGGAGTGAGCGAGGCCCTCACGATGGCGCTTACCGCGCCGACCTGGGCGCCGCTCGTGTCCTTCTCGCTCCTCATCGGCCTGCTTCTCCTGCGGCCGGCGAAGTTCTGATGCGGGCCCGGCAGGCCTTTGTTGCGTGCGTGCTTGTCCTCTTCGGCGTGCCGTTCGCCGGCCTGCCGCCGTTCTACGAGACGTTCCTCTACTTGCTCGCGCACGCGGTCGTGCTCGCCACGTCGTGGAACCTGCTCTCCGGCTATTCGGGCTACTTCTCCTTCGGACACGCCGCTTTCTTCGGCATCGGGGTCTATACGACCGCGGCGCTCGCCGGCAAGCTGGGATGGCCCTTTCTCTGGACGCTGCCGCTCGCCGCACTTGCCGCGGCGGCGCTCGGCGCCGCCCTCGGCGCGGTGGTTTTCCGGGTCCGGGCGTTGCGCGGCGAGCTCTTCGCGCTGCTCACGCTCGCGATCACTTTCGTGCTGGCGACGGTAATCCTCAACACCGTCGACGGCGGCCCCGGGATCCAGGTGATGGGTGACGTGCCGAAGATCGCAGCGACGCCCTCCGGCGCCCTTTACCTGCTCATGCTGGCGGCGGCCGTGCTCACGCTTTGCATCGCTTACGCCGTCTACCACGGACGCTTCGGCACGGGACTCTTCGCCATCCGCGACGACGAGGACGTCGCCGAAGTGATGGGCGTGCCGACGTTCCGCTTCAAGCTCGCGGCTTTCTCGCTCTCGTGCGCGCTGGCGGGGCTCGCGGGCGGCATCCACGCGCTGTTCGTGTCCTACGTCACCGTGGCGGAGACATTCTCGATCGCGCTCGCAGTCAACGTAGTGCTCATGAGCGCCCTCGGCGGGACCCGGCATTGGCTCGGCCCGGCCGTCGGCGCGATCGCGATCACGCTGCTTCTCTACGCGTTCACGAGCGGAGAAGCCGCTGTCGTCGGACGCGCGCTCTCCGGGATGATCCTCATCGCGGTGATCGTCGCGATGCCGGAAGGCATCCTCGGCCAGCTTCTCAAGAGGTTTCGAAAAAGGGGGCCGCTGGTACGCCGGGCCATGCCCAGGGCAGGAGACGCGCCGCGGGTTTCGGTCAACGCTTCGGACGAACCGCTGCTTGTCGTGCGCGGCGTGCGCAAGGCGTTCAAAGGGGTCCAGGCGCTGGGTGGCGTCGACCTGGAGGTCAGGCGAGGCGAGATTCTGGGGCTCGTAGGGCCCAACGGCTCGGGCAAGTCGACGCTCATCAACGTCGTGAGCGGCCATTACGCCGCGGACGCGGGCTCGATCCGGTTCGCGGACGAGGAGCTGGTGGGGCTGCCGGCGCACCGCATCGCGCGCGCCGGCATCGCCCGGACCTACCAGATTCCGCGGCCGTTCTCCGAGCTCAGCGTGCTGCAGAACATCGCCCTGCCGCCGATGTTCGGCCGCGTGGCCATGGATCGCCGCCGCGCCGAGGAGGAGGCTTGGCGCTGGCTTGAATTTACCAACCTGAGCGATAAAGCAGACCGCTACCCGGGCGAGCTCAACCTCCATCAGCGCAAATTTCTCGAGCTGGCCCGGGCGCTCGCCTCGCGGCCGAAGCTGCTCCTCCTCGACGAAGTGCTCTCCGGCCTCACGCCCGCGGAGATGGACGGCGCGCTGCGCCTGATCCGCGCCATCCGCGACCAGGGCGCCACCATCGTTTTCGTCGAGCACGTGATGCGCGCGGTGATGGAGCTCACCGACCGGGTGGTCGTGCTCACGTACGGCCGCACCATCGCTCAAGGCGCGCCGCGCGAGGTGATGCGCAATCCCGAGGTGGTGAGCGCCTATCTGGGGACGGCCCATGCTTGAGGTGCGCGGCGCCACCGTGACCTATGGTGCCGCGCCTGCGGTGTCGGGGGTTTCCCTGCGGCTGGACGAAGGCGAGTTCGGCGTGATCGTCGGTCCCAACGGCGCCGGCAAGACGACGCTCATCAATGCCCTTGCGGGGCTCCATCCCCTGGCCGCGGGCGCCCTCGTGCTCGCCGGGCGGGACCTGTCCCGGCTGCCGCGGCACCGGTTCTGCGAAGAGGGCATCGCCCTGGTGCCCGAAGGGCGCCGCCTCTTCGGCGGCATGAGCGTGCGGGAGAATCTCGAGCTCGGCGCCTACCGCCGCGCGGCGCGGGAGCGGCGCGCGCAGTCCCTCGAGGCCGTGCTCGGTATCTTCCCGGTGCTGCGCGATCGGCTCGGTGCGCCTGCCGGCGCGCTCTCCGGCGGACAGCAGCAGATGCTGGCGATCGCCCGCGCGATGATGGCCTGTCCGCGATTGCTGCTCCTCGACGAGCCTTCGCTTGGCCTTGCGCCCGCAGTGGTGATCGAGCTCTTCCGGGTGGTGCGCCACATCAATGCTTCCGGCGTCGCGGTGCTGCTGGTGGAGCAGAACGTGGCGCTAGCGCTCGAGCTCGCCCGCCGAGCCTACGTTCTGGAGGAAGGCCGCATCGTGGCAGAGGGGCCTCCGCGGGAGCTTCGCGGCCATCCGCATATCGAACGCGCCTACCTGGGCCGGTGATAATGTAGCCATGCTTTCGAGGGTCGAATGGGCAACGCAATGGGCTACGACGTCACGCTGAAACCGAGCGGCCACCGCTTCGAGGTGAAGGAAGGGCAGAACGTCCTGCAGGCGGGCCTCGACGCGGGCTTCATGCTGCCCTACAGCTGCCGCACCGGCGTGTGCCGCACCTGCCGCGGCACGGTGCGCGAGGGCAAGGTCGACTACGGCGCGGTCCATCCGACCTACCTGCCCGAGAGCGACAAGGCGAAGGGCTTCGCGCTGCTGTGCCAGGCGCGGCCGCTCTCCGACCTGGTGGTCGAGGTGCGCGAGCTCGAAGGCATGGCCGGCATCCGGCCGCGCATGATCCCCTGCCGGGTCGAGAAGCTCGAGCGGCCCGCGCCCGACGTCGCGGTCATGGGCCTGCGCCTGCCGATGAACGAGAACTTCCGCTTCCTCGCAGGCCAGTACATCGACATCCTGCTCAAGGACCAGAAGCGGCGCAGCTACTCGATCGCGGTGCCGCCGAAGCCCGAGGGCGTGACGTACCTCGAGCTTCACGTCCGGCACACCGCTGGGGGCCTCTTCACCGACCACCTGTTCTCCAAGGCGAAGGTGCGCGACATCCTTCGCTTCGAGGGCCCGCTCGGCACGTTCTACCTGCGCGAGGACTCCGACAAGCCGATCGTCATGGTGGCGAGCGGCACCGGGTTCGCGCCGATCAAGGCGATGTGCGAGGCGGCTTTCGAGAAGGGCCTGTCGCGCCCCATCACCCTGTACTGGGGCTGCCGCGCGCGGCGCGATCTCTACATGCTTGACGTGCCGCAGCAATGGAACCGAGCCCGCTTCAGCTTCGTGCCCGTGCTGTCGGATCCGACGCCCGAGTGCAACTGGAGCGGCCGCACCGGCTTCGTCCACCGCGCGGTGATGCAGGACTTCCCGGACATGTCGGGCGTCGAGGTCTATGCCTGCGGCGCGCCGGTCATGGTCGACTCCGCACGCGCCGACTTCAGTTCGCAGTGCGGCTTGCCAGCCGAGGCGTTCTTCGCCGATTCTTTCCTAACCGAAGCCGACAAGGTTCCGGCCACCTGACGAGGAGGAGCACATGAGCGTCGCCACGAGGGAGATCATCCAGGACGGCATCGCCGATCCCAAGAACGAAGCCGCCATCGTGAAGGCATTCGTGCTCTCGCACGGCACGATGGAGGTGTACAACCTGAAGGAGTCGCGCAAGTTCTACGAGGAGTTCCTCGGCCTGGAGTGCGTGCGCCACGCCAAGCCGGCGATCGTGGTGCGCCTGGGCCTCAAGTTCCACATCGTCGCCGTCGAGGTCGGCGAAGCGGTCCATCCGGTGAACGTGCTCAACCACTGGGGCATGGACGTGAGCAGCAAGGAGGAGGTCGACTCAGCCTACGAGGCGGCGCTCAAGCACAAGGAGAAATACAAGATCCGGCAGGTCCTGAAGCCGGTCATGCAGCACGGCGTCTACTCCTTCTATATGGAGGACCTCGACCACAACTGGTGGGAGATCCAGCACTATCCCGGATTCCAGAACGAGGACCTGTTCGACTTCGGCGACCGCTTTTCCATGGACGACGGCGCGGAGGTGGGCGAGCTGAAGGAGCTCGGCATCAAGACCACGGCGTGAGGTCAAAAGAGCAGCCGTAGCCCGACGCTGTAGAACCGCTGCGGCGGCTCGCCGTTCTGGTTGCCGAGCGTGCTGTCGACCTGCACCTTGTTCGGCACGATCCAGTAGCGCAAGCCGCCGTGAAGGGTGGGCTTGTCGTAGCTCCGCCCGAAGCTCTCGAGGATGCCGTAGAGCCGCGGCGCGACGAGCAGCGCTTCCAGCCCGATTCCCCAGGTGGCCCGGTCCCTGTCTAGATCCCGGTCGCGAATCGCGCCGAGATTGGCGTGCACCACCGCGCGATCGTCCAGGAAGGAGAAACTCGCGATGCCGTTCACGTAGGGACTCCAGAAGTTGCTCCCCTCCTGCGGATTCGAATAGAAGGTTCCCAGGGTCAGGGCATAACCTGAGCCGTTGGTCGCGAGCGGCTTGAGCAGCGTCTTTCCCTGGAGGAGCAGCGACTTCTCCCCCTCGATGCGATTGCCCCCCGCGGTCAGCTCGACGCCGAATGGATTGCACGCCGGCAGGAACCAGAACTCGGAGCCCGAGTAGGCGCGTTGCTCCTTGTAGAAGGTCTCGATCTGGTAGCCGCCCGGGTCGACGACGCGCGCATCGTCGGTCACGAAAGGGCGCGCCGCGTAAGCCGATGGGCCCGAAATAACCATTACTAAATGCAAGGTTAGAGACAGGCTCCGGTTCATCTTCTTGTGTAATCTCACCCGCCTTTCCGCCATCCTCAGGAGGCGATGAATGGCCCGGCGGGTCGTATTGTGCCTTTCGTTCTTGACCGGTTTGCTGCTCGGCTGCGGCAAGCCCGGGCCCGATTCTACGGGGTCGTCCGCGGCGGGCGGCAAGTCCGCGGTGGAGGTCAAGATCGGCGAGGCTTCGCGCCAGTTCCTGACGATCGAGCCGGTCGGCGCGAGCTCCTCGCGCGGCACGCGCACCTACTTCGGCCGCACGGCGTTCCGTCCCAAGGCGCTGGCGGCGGTCACTGCGCCCTTCGCCGGCCGGGTCGCCGAAGTGCTGGTCGAGCCCGGGCAGAGGGTGCGCGCGGGCGCGCCCCTCTTCGCCCTGGAGAGCGCCGACGTGCTCCAGGCTCGCACGAGCCTCGAGCAGGCGCGGCTCAAAGTGCGCCTAATGAACGAGGTGCTCGCGCGGCAGAACGAGATGGCGAAGCGCGGCGTGGGGCTGGAAGTCGAGCGCTTCGAGGCCGAGATTAAGGCGCACGAGGCCGATTCGGAATTGAAGCGCGCCGAGCGCAGCGCCGCGCTCGCCGGGCCGGGCGAGGGCACGCGCGTCGAGGTGCGCTCGCCTACCGAAGGCATCGTGGTGACGGTCAAGGTCACGCGCGGCGCGACGGTCCCCTCCGGCGGCGAACCCCTGGTCGAGATCGGCAACCTCGGCGGCCTGTGGGTGGTCGCCGACGTGCCCGAGAACGAGATCGGCTTGGTGGCAAAGGCGACCAAGGCGGAAGTCCTGATCTCCGCCCTCGATGTCACCCTGGCGGGGCGCCTGGCGGGCGTCGCGCCGCGCAGCGATCCCGAGACGCGGCGCACGCCGTTCTACGTCGAGCTCGAGCGCGCGCCGGCCGACCTGCGCGCGGGACTGCTCGTGCGGGTGTCGGTCTTCGCCCCCGGCCGGGACGGCGAAATCTGGCTGCCGGTGACCGCGGTGCTGCTCAAGGAAGGCGGCAAGCGCGTCGTGTACGTCGAAGCCGAGCCCGGCAAGTTCGTGCCGCGCGAGATCGAGGTGACCGACGAGCGCGGCGGAAGGGTGCGGGTGTTGAAAGGCCTGCAGGCCGGCGAGCGGGCCGTCATGCGCGGGGCGCTCCTCGTCGACCGCGAAGCCGAGCAGCTCCTCTGAGCCGATGCTCAACCGGCTGATCGAGGTTTGCGTCCACCGGCGCGTGGCCGCGATCTTCGCGGTGCTGATCGCGGCCGCGTTCGGCGTGCACGCGTACCTCAACACGCCGATCGAGGCCTTCCCCGACGTCACCAACGCGCAGGTGACGGTGATCGCGCAGATGCCGGGCTATGCTCCCGAGGAGATCGAGCGCAGCATCACGGTGCCGCTCGAGCGCGTGTTGAACGGCACCCCGCGCATGATGCAATTGCGCAGCGAGAGCCTGTTCGGCCTGTCGCTCGTCACCCTCACGTTCGACGACGACGCCGACCCGTTCGTCTCGCGCATGCAGGTCGCCCAGCGCATGGCGCAGGCCGATCTCCCCGACGGCGTGACGCCGAAGCTCGCGCCCGAGGCCACGCCGCTCGGCGAGGTGTACCAGTTTCGCGTCACGAGCGACCGGCACGACCTCTACCAGACGCGCGCCGAGCTCGAGTGGAACATCACGCGCGTGCTCAAGCAGGTGCCGGGCGTGGCCGACGTGGTCACCTTCGGCGGCTATCTCAAGGAAGTGCACGTGCGCGCCTATCCGGACCGGCTGCGCGCGCACGGGCTCACCCTGACCGAGGTCGGCGACGCGCTCGCCAGGACCAATATCAACGTCGGCGGCGGGTTCGTGCGCCACGGCGACCAGGAGCTTACCGTGCGCGGCATCGGCTACATCGGCTCGGTGGAAGACATCCGCCGCACGGTGCTGAAGGCGCGCGACGGCACCCCGGTGATGGTCGGCGACATCGCCGAGATCGTGCAGTCGAACACCCCGCGGCGCGGCGCCGTCGGCTGGAACGAGCAGAAGGAGGCGGTCGAGGGCTTCGTCCTCATGCGCCGCGGCGAGAACCCGTCGCGCGTCCTGGAGAACGTGCATGCCAAGATCGCGGAGCTCAACACCAAGATCCTGCCCAAGGGCATGCAGATCGTGCCGTTCTACGACCGCACGCTGCTCGTGGGCAACACGCTGCGCACGGTGAACAGCAATCTGCTGCACGGCTTCCTGCTGGTGGTCGCGGTGGCGTGGCTGTTCTTCCGCAGCCTCACCGGCTCGCTGATCGTCGCAGCGGTGATCCCGCTCGCGCTGCTCGGGGCGTTCCTCGGGCTGTACGTGCTCGGCATGCCGGCCAACCTGATCTCGATGGGGGCGATCGACTTCGGGATCCTCGTCGACGGCGCGGTGGTGCTGGTGGAGAACGTGCTGCACTCCCTGCAGCACGAGCGCCCGCGCGAGCGGCGCGAGGTGCTGCGCCTCGTCATCCGCTCGACCGAGGCGGTGGCGCGGCCGACGCTCTTCGCCATGCTCATCATCATCGCGGCGCTGGTGCCGGTGTTCACGCTGCAGCAGGTCGAGGGCCGCATCTTCCGCCCGCTCGCGCTGACCTACTCGTTTGCGCTCGCCGCGGCGCTGGTGCTGTCGCTCACGCTGGTGCCGGCGCTCTGCGCGCTCGGCTTCATCCGCGGCCGGCCGCGCCCCGAGCCGGGCTGGATCGAGAGGGCGCGGGTGCGCTACCGCGGCTGGGTCGGCCGCCTGCTCGGCGCGCGGGCGCAGATGCTCGCCGTCGCCGCGGCCTTCCTCGTCGCGAGCGTGTTCCTGGGGGGCCGGCTGGGGACCGAGTTCCTGCCGGAGCTCGACGAGGGCGACTTCGTGGTGTTCGTCGAGATGCCGCCGTCGATGGCTCTCGAGGCCGCGCAGACCATGCTGGTCGAGGTGCGCAAGCGCATCCTCACCTTCCCCGAGGTCGCCCAGGTGCTCTCCGAGAACGGACGCCCCGAGGACGGCACCGACAACGAGAACCCGAACATGAGCGAGACCTTCGTGCGCCTGCGGCCGCGCGAGGGATGGCGCAAGGGCTACGACAAGGACCGCCTGATCGACGAGGTGCGCGAGCTCCTCTACGAGATCCCGGGGGTGAGCTACAACTTCTCCCAGCCGATCAAGGACAACGTCGAGGAGGCGGTGGCCGGGGTGCGCGGCAAGGTGGTGCTCAAGATCTACGGCACCGACATGAAGGTGATGCGCGACACGCTGGAGCAGGCGCGCATGAAGCTCGCGCCCGTCGCGGGCGTGGTCGACCTCGGCCTGTACCGCGACGCCACCGTGCCGCAGCTCCAGATCCGGCTCGACCGCGAGGCGCTGGCACGCGCGGGAATCCCGGTCGCGTCCGCGAACGACTTCATCGGCACCGCGCTCGCCGGCAAGGTGACCACCACGTTCTGGGAAGGCGAGCGCCCGGTGCCGGTGCGGCTCATCCTGCCGGCCGCGGCGCGCGAGAACCACCTTGCGATCGGCGAGCTCGCGGTGCCGCGCCCCGCCGGTGGCAGCGCGCCGCTGCGCGAGCTCGCGCAGATCAGCGTCGCCGCGGGCGCGGCCAACATCTACCGCGAGTCGAACAGCCGCTACCTCGCGCTCAAGTTCAACGTCGAAGGGCGCGACATGGGCTCGGTGGTGGCCGACGCCATCGCCGCGGTCGGCGCCGGCGTCAAGGTGCCCGAGGGGTATTACTTTGCCTGGGGCGGCGAGTTCGAGAACCAGCAGCGCGCGGTGCGGCGGCTGCAGATCATCGTGCCGATCGCGCTCGCCGCGGTGCTGGCGCTGCTCTATACCGCGATCCAGTCGGGCCGCGCCGCGGCGGCGATCCTGCTCGCCGCCCCGTTCGCGCTGACCGGCGGGATGTTCGGCCTCTGGGCGGGCGGCATGCCGATTTCGGTGAGCGCCATCGTCGGCTTCATCGCGCTGCTCGGCCAGGTGTCGCTCCTCGGCCTGCTGGTGGTGAGCGCGATCGAGGCGCGAAGGCGCGAAGGGATCGCGCTCGCCGCCGCCGTGGTCGAGGGCAGCGTCGAGAAGCTGCGCGCGGTGCTGATGGCGGCGCTGCTCGCGCTGTTCGGGCTGCTGCCGATGGCGATTTCCACCGGGGTGGGAAGCGAGACCCAGCGTCCGTTCGCGCTGGTGATCGTCGGCGGCATGGTCACCACGCTCGTGATCACGCTCCTGGTGCTGCCGGCGGTGTACTACATGACAGCCTCCGAGCGCTACGTCACCCCGGAGGAGCTCGATGAGGCGACTTAGCGGGCTCCTGTTGCTCCTTCCTTTCGGTGCATCGGCCCAGGTTCAGAGCGTCACGCTGGACGACGTCCTGCGCATCGTGAGCGAAGGCCCTCGCGTCCACGCTTCGCTGCGCGACGCGGACGCGGCGCGCGCCGACCGCGCTGCGGCCGGCGCGTTCGCCAACCCGAGCCTCTCCTTCGGACGTTCGCGCCCCTCGGGCGGCGAGCGCACCCTCTTCGACGCCAACTCGCAGGACCAGGCGTCGCTCGAGTTGCCGGTGCCGATCTTCGGGCAGCGCGCGGCGCGCGTGCAGGTCGCCGAGCGGCAGCTCGAGCGGGCGCAATGGCAGATGCAATCGACCCTGGGCGAGACGAAGAAGAGCGCCGCGCTCGAGTTCGCACGCCTGCTCGTGGCCCAGGAGCAGCTCGCCGTGCGCAGGCGCGCGCGCGCCGAGATCGAGCGTATCCGCGGCATCGTCTCCGGCCGCTTCGAGAACGGCATGGCGAGCCGCTACGACCTCGCGCGCGCCGACGCGGAGCTCTCGCTCGCCTCGGTCGGCGTGCAGCGCGCCGAGGCCGAGGCGGCCGAGCACGCCGCGGCGCTCGCCGCGCTCGCCGGCGCGGGCGGCTGGCGGCCGCAGGCTCAGGGCTCGCTCGAATCGCTGCGACCCGTGCCGACGCTCGACGCAGACGCGCTGCTCGACCGCAGCCCGGCGCTGCAGACCGCTCGCGCCGAGACCCGCGCGGCCGAGGCGCGCATCGAGCTCGCGCAGCGCGAGCGCTTCCCGGTACCGAGCATCGGCGTCGGGCGCACCTGGACCAACGGGCCCTTCGGCGCGGCCAACTTTTTCGGCGTGTCGAGCGAGATCCCGATCCTCGACACGCGCCGCGCCCAGGAGGACAAGGCGCGCGCTGAAGCTGCGGCGGCGCGCAGCCGGGAGCGCGCGATCGAAGCCGGCTTGCGCGCGGCGCTGCAGCGCCACCTCGAGGTGCTGCGGGCGCGACGCGCGGCGCTCGAGCGCCTGAAGGGCGGCGACGCGAGCTTCCTCGAGATGGCCGAGTCGGCGTACCGCCTGGGGCGGGCGACGCTCTTCGAGCTGCTCGACGCGCGGCGCACGCAGCTCGAGGCGGCCGATGCGCGCCTCGAGCTTCTCGGCGCCATCGCCGAGTCGGGCATCGAGATCGAGGCGATTTCCGGCTCCCTCTAGACGCGGGTTATCCTTCGGGCTCGCCCGAGGGAAACCTGCCATGGATGTCGCGATCCTGCTCGCCCTGATCCTGCTGAACGGCGCCTTCGCCATGTCGGAGATCGCTCTGATCGCCGCACGCAAGGGCCGCCTGCAGCCGCTCGCCGAGGAGGGCGACGCCGGTGCGCTCGCCGCGCTGCGCCTGCACGAGGGGCCGACGCAGTTTCTTTCCACCATCCAGATCGGCATCACGTCCATCGGCATCCTGAACGGCATCGTCGGCGAGGCTGCGCTCGCGCCGCTTCTCGCCGAGTGGCTGCACGCGCGCGGCCTCGAGGGAAGGTTCGTCGAATACGTGTCCACGGCGGCGGTGGTCGTGCTGATCACCTATTTCTCGATCGTGCTGGGCGAGCTGGTGCCCAAGCGCCTCGCGCAGCTCGACCCCGAGGCGGTGGCGCGGCGCGTGGCCCGGCCGATGGAGCTCCTCGCCCGGATGACGCGCCCGTTCGTCGCGCTGCTCGCGGGCTCGACGCGGCTCGTGCTGCGCGGGCTCGGCATCCAGGATGCCCAGGCGCGCCCCGTGACCGAGGAGGAGATTCACGCGCTGCTCGTCGAGGGCTCGGAGTCCGGGGCGATCGAGGAAGAGGAGCACGACATCGTGCGCAACGTGTTCCGCCTCGACGACCGCCAGATCGGCTCGTTCATGGTGCCGCGGCGCGAGGTGGTGAGCCTCGACGTCAGCCTGCCCTGGGAGGAGAACGTCAAGCGCATCGACGAGAGCCGGCATACCCGCTACCCGGTGGTGCGCGGCGGATTGCGCGACGTCGTCGGCGTCATCAGCGCCCGCGGGCTGCTGGTGCGTGCGTTGCGCGGCCAGCCGCCGCAATGGGAGACCGACGCCCAGCCGCCGGTGTTCGTGCCGGAGAGCCTCACGGGGATGGAGCTGCTGCAGAATTTCCGCGCCTCGGGCGTGCAGCTCGCCTTCGTGGTCGACGAGTACGGCGAGGTGCTCGGCATCGTCACGCTGCGCGACGTGCTCGAGGCGATCACCGGCGAGTTCAACGCGGGCCGGGCCGAGGACCAGTGGGCGGTGATGCGCGACGACGGCTCGTGGCTGCTCGACGGCCTGATGCCGATCCCGGAGCTCAAGGACCGGCTCGGGCTCAAGGCGCTGCCCGAGGAGGAGCGCTACCACACGGTAAGCGGCCTGCTGATGATGCTGCTCGGGCGGCTGCCGCAGACCGGCGACAAGACCGACTGGGACGGCTGGCGCTTCGAGATCGTCGACATGGATGGCAAGCGCATCGACAAGGTGCTCGCCTCCGCGCTCAAAAGCGGTACGCCGCCCGCAGCTCGATGAAATTGATGCCGGGATTGGGATGCGCGATGCCGCCGTTGGAAAGGTGCTGCGCGCGCAGGCTCAGGTCGTAGCGTTGCTGCGGCCCGAACAGCACGCCGGCGGCCAGGTGGTCGCCGTACTGGAAATGAGTGGAGAAATTGGTGTCGGCGTTAATGAGCAGGTTCGACAGCAGGTGGAAGCCGATCGCGGCCTCGAAGTAGGGTACGAGCGCCGTGCGCGCGGCGCGCTCGAGCCGGAACACCGGGGTGATTCCGAGGTCCCACACCTCCTGACGGGGCTGGCCGGGCTTGAGCGGGCCGCTCCAGCGTCCGGTCTGCAGGTCCCAGTAGGCACCGAGCGTCCAGGCGCTCTCGGCGAACCAGCGCTTCTGCCACCTCCACTGGAGGCCGATGCGCCACAGGTCGGTCTCCTCTTCGCCTTGGCCCACCTCGAACGACACGCCGTCGAGCGCGTGCGCGCTTGAAACGAGGCCGAAAGCCAGCACGGCCGCAGCCGCGGTTTTTCGTATCATTGCTGCAACCGGATTCAGGAACCCATGGCCCAATACGTCTACACGATGCGCCGCGTCGGCAAGGTCGTCCCGCCCAAGCGCACCATCCTCAAGAACATCTCGCTGAACTTCTTCCCCGGCGCCAAGATCGGCGTGCTGGGGCTGAACGGCTCAGGCAAGTCGAGCCTGCTGAGGATCATGGCAGGCGTGGATGAAAACTACGACGGCGAGGTGATCCGCATGCCGGGGATCCGCGTAGGCTTTCTGGAGCAGGAGCCGCGCCTTCCCGAGGGAAAATCGGTGAGGGAAGCGGTGGAAGAATCGCTCGGCGAAACGGCGGCGGCGAAGAAGCGCCTGGACGAAGTGTACGCGGCGTACTCAGAGCCCGACGCCGACTTCGACAAGCTCGCAGAGGAGCAGGCGCGACTGGAAGCCATCATCAATGCCGGCGGCGCCGACGAGCTCGAAGTCGCGGCCGACGCCCTGCGCCTGCCGCCGTGGGAGCAGAAAGTCGACCTGCTCTCGGGCGGCGAAAAACGCCGCGTCGCGCTCTGCCGCCTGCTGCTTTCCAAGCCGGATTTGCTCCTGCTGGACGAACCCACGAACCATCTCGACGCCGAGAGCGTGGAGTGGCTGGAGCAGTTCCTGAAGCGCTTCCCGGGAACGGTGGTCGCCGTAACGCACGACCGATATTTCCTGGACAACGCCGCGGGCTGGATCCTCGAGCTCGACCGCGGCTACGGCATTCCGTGGGAGGGCAACTACTCGAGCTGGCTCGAGCAGAAGGAAAAGCGCCTGCAGCTCGAGGCGAGCCAGGAAGCCGCGCGCATCAAGGCGATGCAGGCCGAGCTGGAATGGGTGCGCCAGAACCCCAAGGGCCGCCAGGCGAAGTCCAAGGCGCGCCTCGCGCGCTTCGAGGAGCTGTCGCAGTACGAGCACCAGCAGAGGAACGAGACCCAGGAGATCTTCATCCCGGTGGCCGAGCGCCTGGGCAACGAGGTGATCGAGTTCCAGAAAGTGTCGAAGGGCTACGCCGAGCGCCTGCTGATCGACAAGCTGTCGTTCCAGATTCCGCCCGGGGCGATCGTGGGCATCATCGGGCCCAACGGGGCGGGCAAGTCGACGCTGTTCCGCATGATCACCGGGAAGGAAAAAGCCGATTCCGGAAAAGTGACGCTCGGCAAGACCGTGAAGCTGGCGCACGTCGACCAGGCGAGGGACGCGCTGCAGGGCGAAAAGACGGTGTGGGAGGATGTTTCGGGCGGGCAGGATACGATCACGGTGGGCAAGTTCCAGATGCCCTCGCGCGCGTACCTCGCGCGCTTCAACTTCCGCGGCGCCGACCAGCAGAAGCTCGTAGCCCAGCTCTCGGGCGGCGAGCGCGGCCGGCTGCACCTCGCCAAGATGCTGGTTTCGGGCGCCAACGTGCTGCTGCTCGACGAGCCGTCGAACGACCTCGACGTCGAGACCCTGCGCGCGCTCGAGGAGGCGCTGCTCGAGTTCGCCGGCAGCGTGCTCGTGATCTCGCACGACCGCTGGTTCCTCGACCGCATCGCCACCCACATCCTCGCGGCCGAGGACGACTCGCAGTGGGTATTCTTCAACGGCAACTACCAGGAGTACGAGGCCGACAAGAAAAAGCGCCTGGGCGAGGAGGCCGCGCGGCCCCATCGGGTCAGGTACAAGGCGCTAAAGAAATAGCTTCAGAGCAGGGGGGCGAATAGCCTCGCGATACCGTCGCGCAGCTTGATCGCGGACGGACGCGCGTTGACGTCGTCGAGGCTGACGCGGCGCGAGCCGGCGCGGCGCTCGACGATGAGCTCGTCCATGCGGCGGCCGAACTGGCGGCAGTAGGACTCGACGTTGAACTCGAAATTGAGGCGCAGGCTGCGCGCGTCCCAATTGCCCGAGCCGAGGAACGTCCAGTGCGCGTCGACCACCATCAGCTTGGAGTGGTCGAACGGTCCGGGACGCATCCAGACGCGGCAGCCGCGGTCGAGCACCTGCCAGAGCTGGTGGATCATCGCCCAGCGGATGTGGGGCAGGTCGGTCTCCTCGGGCAGCACGATGTCGACGTCGACGCCGCGCAGCGCGGCCGCGTCGAGCGCCGAGATGATGCCCCCATCGGGAAGGAAGTAGGGCGTGCAGATGCGGACCGTGCGCTGCGCGGCGTTGATGGCGCCGAGATAGGTCCAGCGCAGCCGCTCGAAGGCCTCGTCGGGACCCGCCTCGATGCCGCGGGCGAGCGAATCGCCGCAGGCCGCGAGCGGCGGGAACCACTCCGGGCCGCGCAGCGCCTCGTCGGTGGTGAAGAGCCAGTCGTCGGCGAACACCTCCATGAGGTGCGCCACCACCGGCCCGCTCAGGCGGAAATGCGTGTCGCGGTAGGGGCGCCCGCCCCAGTAGCGCCGGTCGATGTTCATGCCGCCGGTGAAGCCGAACTCGCCGTCCACCACCAGGATCTTGCGGTGGTTGCGCAGGTTGAACGCGTTCACCCGCGCCGGCACCACGGGCGGATTGAAATCCCCCACCGGCACGCCCGCCCGCCGCAGCGGCTTCGCCGGCGAGTGCAGCGAGAAGCGGCAGCTCACATCGTCGATCAGCACGCGCACCGCCACGCCGCGCTGCCGTGCGCGGATCAGCGCATTGACGAAGTTCTCGCCGATGCCGTCGGCGTGGAAGATGTAGGAGGCGAGGGCGACCGAGGTGCGCGCCTCGTCGATCGCCTGCAGCATCGCGGGGTAGGCTTCGTCGCCGTTCACCAGTGGCACGATCGAATTGCCGGGCAGGAGCGGGCGCTCGACCACTTCGCCGACCAGGCGCGCGAGCGGCACGAGCTCGGTGACCGGAAGCCGCTCGTCCGACTCCGACGTGGTGCGCACCCGGATCAGATCTCGGCGCAGGCGCGCGGCGCGCCGCTGAACCCGGTTCACGCCGAACAATACGTACAGGATCGCCCCCGCGATCGGCAGCAGCCAGGCGAGCAGCACCCAAAGCGCGGCCGAACGCGGATCGCGCTTGTAGATGACGGCATGGCCTGCCGTGACCAGGGCCACGGCGAGCACCACGACGCCAAAGGCGAGGTCGAAGGGCCCGCTCAACCGGCGAAGAGTAGGGCAAAATCAGGCCGACTGCTGCGCGCCGAGCAGCATCGGACCGTAAGTCAGCACGAACAAGGCGAACGCGGCCGTCCACGCGACGCCGGCGAGCGATGTGAGCAATAAGGCGCCGGCACCCGAGAGCGGCGCGGCCACGCGCAAGACCGCGCCGAGGCTCACCATCACGTAGATCGCGCAGGTCGCCGGACCGGCCGCGAGCGGCCTTCCCGTGTGGCCGAGCGTGGTGCGGGTCATCACCGCGAGCGTCATGGTGCCGACCGCGCCGATGGTGAGCGCGTGGAGCGCCGCGGCCGGAGGAACCCACTCGAACAGGCCGTTCAGTCCGATCCAGACGAGCCCGAGCGCGAGCCAGGCGTACCCCGCGTGCAGCACGGCGACGAGCGGCTCGCGCAGCGTCGCAAGGCCGCGCCAGCGCGCAAGGCGGAAGGCGGCCGCGGTGCCGCCGAGGACCTCGATGCCGCTTGCGAGGCCGGTCGAGGGCGCCACGACCCACGCCGCTAGCGCGCACACGGTTGCAAGCAGGCAGGCGAGGTCGGCCTTGCCTGCCGGCGCGGGCGGCGCGACCCGCGGCCGGGTTTTGGCGAGCCAGTTGCGCGTGAAGCTGGGCACGATTCTTCCGCCGATGAAGGCGATCAGCGCGAGCAGCGTGGCGATGCCGAGACGGTTGCCGAGGTCCGCGGTATACGCGATGCCGAGCGCATGAAGATGCACCAGGACATTCGCGGCGAGAAGCAGGCCGAGCGCCGCCAGCACAGGCAGATTGCGCCAGTTTCGCCCGGCGATCAGCTCGCGCGCCACCGCGGCGGCGAGCAGGAAGGGAAAAGCGAGATCGATCGCGGCGGCGCCAGCGGCGCCGACCGCGGCCGACAGCAGCAGCGCCGCGCGCCCCGCGAGCCACAACGCGACTAGGGCGGCGAGCCCGGCGCCGCGCAGCGGAAACCGCCCGCTCCAGTTCGGGATCGCCGTCAGGAGAAAGCCCGTGAGGACGGCGAGGCCGAAGCCGAAAATCATCTCGTGCGCGTGCCAAGTCATCGCGGGCAGGGCGCCGCGCAGCGCGTAGCCGTGGACGTAAGCCGCCAGCCACACCGGAACCGCGATCGCGGCCCAGGCCGCGGCGAGGAGGAAGAACGGTCTGAAGCCGGCGCGAAGGAAGGCGGGCTGCGCCACTTCGCGGTCGCGTGTATTCTTGGCGGACGGCCGCATAGATATAAACGTGATACACCTTCAAGGCCATCGGTTTGACCCACATCAAGCGCGGCGCGTCGGGCGGACCGATGATGAACGCTTAGAAGAGCGAGATCCATGAACGAAAAGGTCACACGCCGGCAGTTCGTCCTGCGCTCGGCCGCCTCGGCGGCGGTCGGCGCCGGCGGCGCACTGCTTCCGGCGCAGGCACAGAACATCGTCACCGATGCGAGGCTGTCCCAGCTCAAGTGGTCGAAGGCGCCGTGCCGCTTCTGCGGCGTGGGCTGCGGCGTCAACGTCGCCGTGAAGGACGGGCAGGTGGTTGCCACGCACGGTGACCCGCAGTCCGAGGTGAACCGCGGCGTCAACTGCGTCAAGGGGTATTTCCTCTCGAAGATCATGTACGGCGAGGACCGGCTGACGCGGCCGCTGCTGCGCATGAAGAACGGCCGCTACGACAAGTCCGGCGAGTTCACCCCGGTAAGCTGGGACCAGGCCTTCGATGTGATGGCGCAGAAGTGGAAGGCCGCGCTCAAGGCGAAAGGCCCGTCTTCGGTCGGCATGTTCATGTCCGGGCAGTCGACGATCTGGGAAGGCTACGCCTCCGTGAAGCTGATGAAGGCGGGCTTTCGCTCCAACAACATCGACCCCAACGCGCGCCACTGCATGGCGAGCGCCGCCGTGGGCTTCATGCGCACCTTCGGCATCGACGAGCCGATGGGCTGCTACGACGACATCGAGCACGCCGACGCGTTCGTGCTGTGGGGCTCGAACATGGCGGAGATGCACCCGATCCTGTGGCAGCGGGTCGCCGACCGGCGCCTCGCGCACCCGCACGTGCAGGTGGCGGTGCTCTCGACGTTCGAGCATCGCTCCTACGACCTCGCCGACCTCGCGCTCACCTTCACGCCGCAGACCGACCTCGCGATCCTGAACTTCATCGCGAACTCCATCATCCAGCGCGGCGCGGTGAACAAGGACTTCGTCTCGAAGCACGTCGCCTTCCGCCTGGGCAACACCGACATCGGCTACGGCCTGCGCCCGGAGCACGAGCTGCAGAAGGCGGCGAAGAACGCCGCCGACCCGGGCGGCTTCAAGCCGATCTCGTTCGAGGAGTACGCGAAGTTCGTCTCGAAGTACGACGTCAAGTACGCCGCCAAGCTCTCCGGCGTCCCGGCCGAGCGGCTGCAGCGCCTGGCGCAGCTCTACGCCGACCCGAAGGTCAAGGTGACGTCGTTCTGGACCATGGGGTTCAACCAGCACACGCGCGGGGTCTGGGCGAACCATCTCGTCTACAACCTGCATCTCCTCACCGGCAAGATCTCGACTCCGGGCTCGAGCCCGTTCTCGCTCACCGGCCAGCCCTCGGCGTGCGGCACCGCGCGCGAGGTCGGCGTGTTCTCGCACCGCCTGCCCGCGGACATGGTGGTGACCAACCCCAAGCACCGCGCCGTCACCGAGGAGATCTGGAAGCTGCCGCCGGGCACGATCCCGGAGAAGCCCGGTTTCCACGCGGTTTTGCAGAGCCGGATGCTGAAGGACGGCCAGCTCAACTGCTACTGGACCCAGACCACCAACAATGTCCAGGCCGGCGCCAACGCCGGCAACGAGACCTGGCCGGGGTTCCGCAACCCGGACAACTTCATCGTGGTTTCGGACGTCTACCCGACGGTGACCACCGCGGGCGCCGACCTCATCCTGCCGAGCGCGATGTGGGTCGAGAAGGAGGGTGCCTTCGGCAACGCCGAGCGCCGCACGCAGTTCTGGAACCAGCTCGTCAACGCGCCGGGGCAGGCGCGCTCGGACTTGTGGCAGATGATGGAGTTCTCGAAGCGCTTCCGCGTGGAGGAGGTGTGGCCGGCGGAGCTGCTGGAGAAGAAGCCGGAGTACAAGGGAAAGACGCTCTTCGACGTGCTGTTCAGGAACGGCGAGGTCGACAAGTTCCCCAACTCGCAGCTCAACCCGGAATACGCGAACGACGAAGCCAAGGCGTACGGCTTCTACGTCCAGAAGGGCCTGTTCGAGGAGTACGCCAGGTTCGGCCGCGGGCACGGCCACGACCTCGCGCCTTTCGACACCTATCACAAGACGCGCGGCCTCAGATGGCCGGTCGTCGACGGCAAGGAGACCCGGTGGCGCTTCCGCGAGGGCGAGGATCCCTACGTGAAGCCCGGCAGGGGATTCCAGTTCTACGGCAACCCCGACGACAAGGCCTACGTCTACGCGCTGCCCTACGAGCCGCCGGCCGAGGCGCCCGACCGGGACTATCCCTTGTGGCTCGTCACCGGCCGCGTGCTCGAGCACTGGCACTCGGGCTCGATGACGCGGCGGGTGCCCGAGCTGCACCTCGCGTTCCCCAACGCGGTGGTCTACCTGCACCCTGAGGACGCCAAGGTGCTCGGCGTGCGCCGCGGCGACGAGGTCGAGATCGTGTCGCGCCGCGGCAGCATGAGCACGCGCGTCGAGACGCGCGGCCGCAACAAGCCGCCCAAGGGCGTGGTGTTCGTGCCCTGGTTCGACGCGAGCCAGCTCATCAACAAGGTGACGCTGGATGCGACCGACCCGATCTCGCTCCAGACCGACTTCAAGAAGTGCGCGTGCAAGGTGGTCAAGGTATGACACCGCCGTTGTCTGCCCCCCTGTTAAGGGGGGAAGCGACCCCCGACCCAATCGGGGGGAGCGGGGGGTTTTGTTCTCGGAAAAACCAAACCCCCAGTTCGCCTCATCTATCAATGAGGGCTCACGACCCCCTTCACAGGAGGCCGGCATGGTGCCTCGTCATCGCCCTCCTGATTTCCTGCAACGCCTTCGCTCAGCACGATCCTCTACGGGGCCCCGCGCGGGTCGACGAGGTCGGCAAGGCGGCGCCGATGGTCAATGCGGAGAACAACGACAAGAAGCGCGTGCGCTCCTACGCCATGCAGCCGCCCACCATCCCGCACAAGACCGACAACTACCAGGTCGACCGCTTCGCGAACAAGTGCATGACCTGCCACGCGCGCACCCGCGTCGGCGAGACCCAGGCGACGCCGATCAGCATCACCCATTACATGGACCGCGACGGCAATTTCCTCGCCGACGTGTCGCCACGGCGCTATTTCTGCGAGCAGTGCCACGTGGTGCAGATGCAGACCGAGCCGGCGGTCAAGAACCGCTTTCAGGACGTCGAAACCATCATCAGGAAGCAGCAGAAGAAGTAGCCGATGCGCGACTTCGCCCGGCGCTACTGGCGCACGCTCACCAGCCCGAGCGCGTACTACAGCCTCGGCTTCCTCACCATCGGCGGCTTCATCGGCGGGATCCTCTTCTGGGGCGCCTTCAACACCGCGATGGAGTTCACCAATACCGAGCGCTTCTGCATCGGCTGCCACGTGATGCGCGACAACGTCTACCAGGAGATCCAGCCCACCATCCACTTCACCAACCGCTCGGGCGTGCGCGCGAAGTGCGCCGATTGCCACGTGCCGCACGACTGGACCTTCAAGATGGCGCGCAAGATGCAGGCGTCGAAGGAGGTATGGGGCTTCATCTTCGGCACCATCGGCACGCGCGAGAAGTTCGTCGCCAAGCGGCGCGAGCTCGCCGAGCGCGAATGGGCGCGATTCAAGGCGAACGACTCGCTCGAGTGCCGCCACTGCCACGAGTTCCAGGCCATGGACTTCACGCGCCAGAGCAAGCGCGGCGCCGACGCGCATTCGGCCTCGCTCGCCGCGGGTAAAAATGCGGGCGACCAGACCTGCATCGACTGCCACAAGGGCATCGCCCACCGGCTTCCCGACATGGCCGGCCAATGAACCGTCGCCCCGCAACGACGCCCGAAGAGAAGCAGCGCAAGGCCGAGGAGTGGCGCACCTGGCTCTTCTTCACGGTCTTCATGGCGCCGATCCTCGCCGTGCTCGCCGTGAGCGGCTGGGGCTTCGTAGTCTGGATGTACCAGCTCCTTACCGGGCCGCCGAGCTACTGACGAGAAACTATCCCCGCGCGGTGGCGTCAGTCAGGATATGCCGCACGGTATGTCGCACTCCAGGATCGAGGACTATGCGCTGATCGGCGATTGCCAGAGCGCGGCCCTGGTGGGCCGCGACGGCTCGATCGACTGGCTGTGCCTGCCGCGCTTCGACTCGCCTGCCTGCTTCGCCGCGCTCCTCGGCACGCCGCAGCATGGCCGATGGAAGATCGCGCCCGCGGATCCTTTCACGGCAAAGCGGCGCTACCGCCCCGATACGCTGATCCTGGAAACAGAGTTCGAAACCGACACCGGCGCGGTCGCGCTGGTCGACTTCATGCCGGCGCGTAGCACGCAGGCGGACCTCGTGCGCATGGTGGTCGGCCGCCACGGCCGCGTCGCGATGGAGATGGAATTCATCCTGCGCTTTGACTACGGCGCCTCGGTACCGTGGGTGACCAGGCTGGGAGAGGGCAACGGCCTGCGCGCGGTCTCCGGTCCGGACAAGGCAGTGCTGTGCGCACCGGTGCCGCTGGACAATCGCGACATGAAGACGCGCGCGCGGTTCGAAGTCGAGGCCGGTGAGACGCTGTCGTTCGTCCTCACCCATAGCCTGTCGCACCTGGACGCCCCCGCGCCTGCCGAGCCTCTCAAGGCCCTCAGGGAGACCGAGCGCTTCTGGCGCGAATGGGCGGCGCAATGCAAGGCGACGGGGCGCTGGGCGCGTGAGGTGCGCCGTTCGCTCATTACGCTGAAGGCGCTGACGTACGCGCCGACCGGTGGCATTGTCGCGGCGCCGACGACCTCGCTGCCCGAGCGCATCGGCGGTGTGCGCAACTGGGACTACCGCTACTGCTGGCTGCGCGACGCGACGCTAACCCTGCTTGCGTTCATGGACGCGGGCTTCCACGAGGAGGCGCTCGCGTGGCGCGAATGGCTGGTGCGCGCGGTGGCGGGAAGCCCCGACCAGATGCAGATCATGTACGGCATCGCCGGCGAGCGGCGCCTGCCCGAGTGGGACCTCGGCTGGCTGCCGGGCTACGAGGGCTCTTCTCCCGTGCGGGTCGGCAACGCCGCCGCGGCGCAGCTGCAGCTCGACGTCCACGGCGAGGTGATGGACGCGCTTTACCAGGCGTGCAAGGCGGGGCTCGCGCGCTACGACGTCGCCTGGGACCTGCAGCGTGCGCTGCTCGCGCACCTCGAAAAAGTGTGGGTGGAGCCTGACGCAGGGATCTGGGAAGTGCGCGGCCCGCCGCGCCACTTCACCTACTCGAAGGTCATGGCCTGGGTCGCCTTCGACCGCGCGGTGAAGATGGTCGAAGGGCTCGGGCTTCCCGGGCCGGTCGAGCACTGGCGCGAGCTGCGTGCCCGCATCCACCGCGATGTCTGCGAGCGCGGCTACAGCGAGCGGCGCGGCGCCTTCGTGCAGAGCTACGGGTGCGACGAGCTCGACGCGGCCCTGCTCCTGATCCCGATCACCGGCTTTCTGCCGGCGCGCGACCCGCGCATGGTGGCCACCGTGCAGGCGATCCAGAGGAGCCTCACGGTCGACGGCCTGGTGCAGCGCTACCTCTCGCACGAATCGCTCGACGGGCTGCCGGCGGGCGAGGGCGTGTTCCTCGCGTGCAGCTTCTGGCTCGCGGACAATCTCTGCCTGCAGGGACGCCGGAACGAGGCGCACGAGCTGTTCGAGCGCCTGCTCGAGCTCACCAACGACGTCGGCCTGCTCGCCGAGGAGTACGATCCCGCGGCGCGGCGCTTCCTCGGCAACTTCCCGCAGGCCTTCTCCCACGTCGCCCTGGTCAACACCGCCTTGAACCTCGGGGAGGAAGAGAAGCCGGTCGAGCAGCGCGCCGAGAAGAAGGCCGCCTGAACCCGGAAATCAGGGACGGACCACGTTTTCCGGCGGCGTGCTCGCGCTCAGCAGGTCGAGAAAGATCCGCACTTTCGCCGGCACCAGGCGCCGCCCCGGAAGCAGCGCGTGGATGCGAAGCGGCGCGCAGGCATAGTCGGCGAGGAGCGGCTGCAGGCGCTTGCGCCGCACGTGCTCTTCGCAGAACGTAAGCACGATGCGCGACACCCCGAGCCCCTCCACGGTGGCGCGCCTGCGCACGTCGGCGTTCGGGCTGCGCATGCGGGGGCGGATCGGAACGGAATAAGTGTTTTGTTCTTGGGTAAAAATCCACTCGGCATCCACGGGCGACGCTATCGCTGGCAGCTCGGCGAGGTCCTGCGGCGTCTTTACCTTCGGGTACTTCTCGAGCAGAGCAGGGGCGGCGAAGACGCCGCGCGCGAGGGAGAACACGTTGCGCGCGATGCGGCCGCTGTCGGGCAGGTCGCCGTCGAAGTACGAGAACACGATGTCGTAGCTGCGGTCGAGCGGGTCGATGCGGCCGTGCTCGACATCGATGTCGATGCGCAGGTCCGGATAGCGTGCGAGCATCTCGCAGGCCACTGCGCCGAGGTGGTGCGCGCCGAACTCGTAAGGCGCCGCGATGCGCAGCCGCCCGGCGACGGTGTTGCCGCGCGCCGCGGCGTTGGCGCGCACCTCGCGCAGGCGCTGGAACATGGGCGCCGCGTCCTGGTAGAGCGACTCGCCGGCCTCCGTGGCGCGTACGCGCCGCGTCGTGCGCTGCAGCAGGCGCGCCCCGAGCTCGCCCTCGAGCCGGGAGACCGAGGCGCTGATGCTCGACTTGGGGCGCGCCAGCGCCTTCGCCGCGGCGGTAAAGCCGCCGTGCTCGAGGACGCAGCAGAAGGCATCGACGTCGTTCCAGTCCATTGTTCAGTATTCTGAACAATCTATCCCGCGGCGGCAATTTATCCCGGGGCCGGGGATTTCTAGACTATAGGGGTCGAAGAGGAGAATCGCGTGGGCCTCGAAACGCAGGGCTTTCTGACCAATACCTGGTACGTCGCCGCCTGGGACCACGAGCTCGCGGGGGGCAAGTTGCTTGCGCGCACCATCCTCGAGAAGCCGGTGCTCCTTACCGCGGCGACAGCGGCCGCGTGGTCGCGCTCGACAATCGCTGCTGCCATCGCGGCGCCAAGCTCTCCAATGGGCGGCGCGAGGGCGACGACGTGCGCTGCATGTATCACGGCCTCAAGTTCGACCCCACCGGGAAGTGCATCCAGATCCCCGGGCAGGACAACATCCCGAAGAGCCTCGGGGTAAAGAGCTACCCGGTGCTCGAGCGCGACCGCCTGGTGTGGATCTGGATGGGCGCGCCGGCGCTCGCTGATCCAGCGAAGATCCTGGACTTCCCGTACCTGCGCGATCCGGCGTGGCGCGGCAGGCCCGACTACATGCACTACAAGGCGAACTACCTTCTCATTGTCGACAACCTCTCCGACTTCGCGCACCTCGCCTTCGTGCACACGAAGACGCTCGGCGGTTCTGAGGAGTACGCCTACAAGTCCAAGCCCACCGCCATCGAGAGGCTCGAGGACGGCTTCCGCGTCGAGCGCTGGCACATGGGCGCCGACGCCCCTCCCTTCCACAAGAAGGTGGTTCCGCAGGCCGGCAAGGTCGACCGTCGCAACATCGCGCGCATGTACGTGCCCGGCATCTTCTTCATGGAGACGCTGTTCTCGCCCGCGGGCGCCGGTGCGCGCGAGGGTAGCCTCGAGGGTGCGAAGCAGTACCGCAACTGCCAGTTCTTCACCCCGGAGACGCGGCGCTCGACGCACTTCTTCTGGGACTACCTGCACGACTACGAGCTCGACAACCCGGCCATCGCGGCCTCGCTGCGAGACAGCATGGTGGAGGGGTTCATGGAGGACAAGTTCATCATCGAGGGCCAGCAGGAGGTGCTCGATGCCGACCCCGACTTCAGGATGAACGCGATCGTCGCCGACGCGCCGCTCGCGCATTTTCGAAGAATCCTTGGGAAGCGAATCGAGCACGAACGCATGGAAACCCCTCTTCAGGAGACCGCTCATGCCTAAATTCAGCATCACGCCGCATTTCCGCCTTCACGAGTGGGTCGCCGAGGAGAAGGGCTATTTCAAGGCGCAGGGGCTGGACTACGAATTTCACGGCGTGTTCGAAAACCACGCCACGCCGGACAAGGTCGGCGCGTTCCAGAACATCGAGAAGGGCCGCGACACCAACGTAAGCTGCGCTTGCCACTGGACGGTGAACGTGGCGGCCTCGGTCGGCCACGGCAAGCTCTATGCCGACTGCTACTCGGTCGCACCCAGCGGGGTCTTCGTGCCGCCGGAATCCGAGATCCGGCATCCCGAAGATCTGAAAGGCGTTCCGATCTCGGTCGGCTATCAGTCCGGCAGCCACTATTCGACGATCCAGGCGCTCGAGCAGTACATGCCGCTCTCCGACATCAAGCTTTCGTTTGCCGACGGCATCCTTTTTTCGCGGCTGGAGAAGCTCGTCGACCGCCAGGTGCCGGCGGCGGCGGTGTTCTCGGGGCCGTACTACTTCCTGGAGCAGCTCGGCTTTCGCAAGGTGATCGACACCAGCTTCATGATGGCCACGATGATCACCGGCAATCCCGACCGCGAGGACCTCAGGAAATACTTCGCGGCGCTGCGTCTGGCGCAGCGCGACATCGATCTTCGGCCCGAGCTCTACACCAAGCACTACCGCAACGAGTTCCCCAAGCGCTTCCTGTCGCAGATGGACACCCGTCGCTGGGGGCCGGGCGAGCGCATCGTGTTCGAGCCGTACACAAAGGAGGTCTTCGAGGATTCCTTCCGCTGGATCCGCGAGCGCGGGATCTTCGAGGACGGCGCGATGGGGGCCGGCAAGTACGAGGACGCCTGCGTCTCGCTGACCACATAGGGAATAAGCCGGCCACGGAACGCGTTCGCGCCTCGTAGCATCCAATGTGCGACCACAAAGGAGGAGCGCATGGCACGCCTGGTGAAACGCACCGCCCACGAGCCCACCGCATTCATCATCGACGGCAAGGAGCAGTGGCTCTGCAAGTGCGGCCTGTCGCAAAACCAGCCGTTCTGCGACGGCTCCCACAAGATGACCCTCGACGAAAAGCCGGGCAAGCTCTACTGGTACGACGAGGACGGCGAGCGCCACGAGGCGCCGGGCCAGTTCCCGGAAATCCGCACGTTCTGACATGGCCCGCCACGAGGTTGCGCTCGCCGGCCACGAAGAGGTCGCCGAGGGCACCACGGCGTTCCGCTTCGAGAGACCGCCCGGCTTCACGTTCAAGGCCGGCCAGTCGGCGAATTTCGTGCTGCTCGATCCGCCGGCCGAGCCGAACAGCACGCGGCGCACCTTCTCGCTCGCGAGCGCGCCGTACGAGAACGAGCTCGTGGTCGCGACTCGCATGCGCGAGGGCAGCCACTTCAAGCGCGCCCTGAAAGCCCTGCCGGCGGGAACGAAGGTCAGGCTGGTCGGGCCGCTCGGCGACATGACGCTGCACGACGATCCAGCGCGCGCGGCGGTGTTCATCGCCGGCGGCATCGGCATTACCCCCTTCAGGAGCATGCTGCGGCAGGCCGACCAGGACCGGCTCGAGCACCGCCTTTACCTCGCGTACTCGAACCGGCGCCGCGAGCACGCGGCGTTCCTCGAGGAGCTGCAGGCGCTCGCGCGGCGCAACCCGCGCTTTCGGCTGCTCGCGCCGATGACGGACGCCGAAGGGATGCTCGACGAAGAAAAGCTGAAGCGCTTGGTCGGCGACGCGCCTTCGCCGGTGTACTACCTCGCCGGGCCGCCCGCCATGGTCGAAGCGATGAAAGCGATCCTCGCGCGTACCGGTGTTGCCGCCGAAGACGTGCGCAGCGAAGAGTTCTTCGGCTACTAGAGCGGCGCGTCGGTCATGAGCACCGCCTTCGTGCTCGTGGTCGGCTCGTCGGTCGGAGCGATCAACGGCGCGTATCTTGCCGGCGACTTCAGCCTGGAAGGCGTGCGCAGGCTCGAGGCCATCTGGCGCGGCCTGCAGCGCGGCGACGTGTTTCCGATCACCGCACGCCCCGCTTCCGCTTCACGTCGTGGCGACCGACCTCCTCGGAGGCGCACTGGTGAAACTCTCCAGCGGCCCGGCGGTGGACGCGGTGCTCGCGAGCTGCGCGATTCCCGGCGCGTTTCCTACGGTGCGCGTGGTCGAGCACCACCTCGTGGAGCGGCTACGCCTGCGCGCTGGATGCTCCGCCGCGCGGGCCGGTCGCCACGGCGCTGCACGCGATCACGCTCCTGATCGCCCACCAGCTCGTGATGGATCTCGAGCGCTGCGGCGGCCAGGTCGAGATCGTCACGGTGCCGCCGCTGTACCCGCTCGCGGTGTCGCCGTACGACTTCTCGCACGCCGGCGAGCTGATCGAGCGCACCGCGGAGCAGACGCGGCGCTGGCTGCAGCGCGGCGGCCTCGAGAAGCGCCGCATTCCCGGGGCGCTGCGCCCGCACGAAGGCTGACCGCCGGACAGAAAGACTAAAAAAAGTTACACGAATATGAACGCTGCAAGTTTCTGAAACGCAGAGCGCGTTCGCTTCATCCAATGACTCGGCGAAGTACGCCAGCGAATCCATGCGAAGCAGGAATAAACACGCCGCACGAACGTTGGTGGAGAACGGCGCTACCCCGCGGTCATTGAAGGAGGTCCATATGAAACTAAGAGCGGCGGCACCAGTCATCGGTGCTTCGGCCATCGCGTTCGCCACCGCATTTGCCATGTTTGTCGGCGTCGGCGTGATCATCGGTGGGCAAGGCGATGCCCGGGCGGAGGAAACCAGGGACGGTGACGAGGGTAAAGAGTTATCCAAAATCGATCGTCAGATCAACGACCACGCACGCCGCACGGTCGAGCAGGGCAGGCAGATCTTCCGCTTCGACACCTTCGGCTCGGAAGCTTTCTTCGGCGACGCCTTGCAGCTGCACAAAGCCATCGCGGGAGCCAAGAACGGCGGCGTCGGCCCGGGAGTCAGCCCGAAGACCGCGCTCGCGGTAGGTCTTAAGGTCGATGCGGACGCGTTGCCAGAGAACCTGAAGGGGCAGATCAAGGCGGGCAAGGTCAACCTCGACGATCCGGCGACCACGCTTGCGCTCCTCAAGTTGAACGCGGTGGTGGGCCTTACCGGTAAATTCGATCAATCGGGCAAGATCCAGTCGCTTGGCACGCAGTGCGCGCTCTGCCACTCGCAGGTCGACGACTCCTTTGCCCCCGGCATCGGCAAGCGCCTGGATGGCTGGGCGAATCGCGACCTCAACATCGGCCTCATCCTGTCGCTCGCTCCAAACCTGAAGCCTTTCACCGATCTTCTCGGCGTCGACGAGGCGACCGTCAAGAAAGTGCTCACGAGCTGGGGCCCCGGGCGCTTTGACGCCATCCTGGACAAGGACGGCAAGGCCTTCAGGCCCGACGGCGGGCAGGCGGGCACGCTCATTCCGCCGGCGTTCGGCCTGGCGGGGGTAAACCTCCACACCTGGACCGGCTTCGGCTCGGTGCCGTACTGGAACGCCTACGTCGGGGTGACCGAGATGCACGGCTCGGGGACGTTCTTCGACATGCGGCTGAGCGATCCGGACCAGTATCCGGTCGCGGCGAAGAGCGGTTCGTTCAACACCCGCGGCACACCCGATCTCGTGACCGGCAAGCTGCCGGCGCTGCACTTCTACCAGCTCGCCATCCCTGCGCCGAAGGCGCCCAAGGGAAGCTTCGACGTGGCGGCCGCTGCGCGCGGGAAGGAAGTGTTCAATGGCAGAGGGCAGTGCGCAACCTGCCACGTGCCGCCGCTCTACACCGAGCCCGGGGAGAACCTCCACTCGCCGGCCGAGCTTGGCATCGACTCGTTCCAGGCCGACCGCTCGCCGACGCACAAGTACCGCACCGCGCCGCTCGCCGGCCTGTGGACGCACCAGAAGGGCGGGTTCTATCACGACGGCCGCTTCCCGAACCTCGCCGCGGTGATCGACCACTACGACCGGAACTTCCGGCTCGGGCTGAACGCGCAGGAAAAAGCCGGGCTGATCGAGTACTTGAAATCGCTGTAGAAGTTCCAGGATTTGTTCAGTAGTTCCTAAGCGCCGCGCGCGCCGGCCCAGCAAAATAGGGCCATGCGATGGGGAGCGCTCCGGGTAATGGGTCTCGCCGCGGCATTCGCCGCGGCGGTGCCACCTGCCGCTGCCCAGGAATGGCCTTCCCGCGACATCACCCTCGTGGTGCCGTTCGCCGCGGGCGGC
>JBIOYV010000032.1:0-2245 GCA_044870335.1 Burkholderiales bacterium
GTAGAGCTTCATCGGGTTGTCGACCATCAGCGCCTGGCGCTGCGGCTCGTCGGTGTATTCGCCGATCAGGTCCACCAGCCGGCCGTCGTCCGGGATCGCATTCAGGTTCGGATGCGGCCAGTCGCTGCCCCAGACGCAGCGGTCGCCGAACTCGGTGACCAGCTTGCGCGCGAACGGTACCGCGTCGGCGTAGGGCGAGCCCTGGCGCGAAGCGCGCTCGAGGCCGCACACCTTCACCCAGAAGCGCTTGTCCTCCATCAGCTTGAGGAGGTGCGTGAAGCCGGGCTGGTCGAGGCCGCGCGAGGCGTCGATGCGCCCCATGTGGTCGATCACCACGGGCACCGGCGAGAGCTTCAGCTCGGCCGTCATCTTCGGGATCATCGAGCTCTCGACGTGGAGCTGCAGGTGCCAGCCGAGGCTCGCGAGCTTGCTCGAGAGCTTCAACACGTCCGCGACCGCCGGCCCGCCGCCCAGGTGCTGCACGAAATTGAAGCGCACGCCGCGGAAGCCCTGCTCGTGCAGCTTCTTCAGCTCCGTGATGTCGACGTTGACCGGAACCAGCGCGACGCCGAAATAGCTGCCCTTCTTGTCGGCCAGCAGGTCGGCGGCGGCCGCGTTGTCGTAGCCGTGCGCCGCGGACTGCACCACGATGCCGCGCTCGATGCCGAGGAACATGTGGCGGTCGATGAGCACGTCCTTCGGCGCATCGGCCGGCTTGTACGGCGCCTTCTCGTCGAGCGGAAATTTCGCCTTCGGCCCGAAGACGTGGAAGTGCGCGTCGCAGGCCTTGGCCGGGAGCTTGAGCTTCGGCTCGGTCGGATTGTGGTGGTAGGACGGCTTGGGATCGCTCATGCGGGCGCGGGAATTGTACTGGCTCAAGCTCGGACGTAGGAGTCGAGCGGCGCGAGCGCTCGTCCGCGCCGGATCGGCACGCATTGCGGCGGGAAGTCCTGGCGGAAGCTGCCGCCTTGCTTTCGGGCGGCGGCGATGAAAGCCGGCAGGTGCGCCATCGCGCCGTTCGGCAAGTCGTGGAGCACCAGCAGGGTCCACGGCTGTGCGCGGCATTGCTTCAGCGCGCGTTGCACCCAGCTCTCGGGCTCCGCAAAGTCGCGCGGGATGGCGTTCCACAGTACGCAGGTCATCTTCTCTGCGCGCAACACGGCAAGCGCCTCCGGGTTCAGCAGATGCGGCCCGAGCTTTCCGCCGCCGCCGAAGGGCCGGAACAGCCGGTCGGGATGCGCGAGCCCGCCGATGAGCTGCTGCGCGTCGAGAATCTCGCCGCGGGCCTTGCCGGCTTCCTCGAGCTTCCCCAGCGGGGTGGCGTGCGTCATCGTGTGGTTGCCGATCCAGTGGCCGGCGGCGTGCGCGCGCTCGGCGAGCTTGCGGCGCGCCGGATCGGCGAGCTTCGCGCCGAGCACGAAGAACGTGGCGAGGATCCGCTCGTCTTTCAGGACCGCGAGGACGCGCTCGGTGACGCCGGGCTCGGGCCCGTTGTCGAACGTGAGGGTGACTTTCAGTCTGCCTGCTGCTGCAGCTCAGCCGCTCTTCGCGCGGGTCATGAACACCAGCCGCTCGAAGAGGTGCACGTCCTGCTCGTTCTTGAGGAGCGCCCCGTGCAGCGGCGGGATGATGGTCTTGCGGTCCTTGGAGCGCAGCGCTTCCGGGGGGATGTCCTCGGCCAGCAGCAGCTTCAGCCAGTCGAGCAGCTCGCTCGTCGACGGCTTCTTCTTCAGCCCGGGCACCTCGCGCACCTCGAAGAACACCTCCATCGCCTCGCGCAGGAGCGACCTCTTCAGGTTCGGGAAATGGACCGCGACGATCTTCTCCATCGTCTCCTTGTCCGGGAAGCGGATGTAGTGGAAGAAGCAGCGGCGCAGGAAGGCGTCGGGCAGCTCCTTCTCGTTGTTCGAGGTGATGAAGACGATCGGCCGGTGCCTGGCCTTCACCAGCTCGCGCGTCTCGTAGACGTAGAACTCCATGCGATCGAGCTCGCGCAGGAGGTCGTTCGGGAACTCGATGTCGGCCTTGTCGACCTCGTCGATCAGCAGCACGCACGGCGAATCGAGCGTGAAGGCCTGCCACAGCATGCCTTTCACGATGTAGTTGTGGATCTCGTGGACGCGCGCGTCGCCGAGCTGCGAGTCGCGCAGCCGGCTCACCGCGTCGTACTCGTACAGGCCCTGCTGCGCCTTGGTGGTGGACTTGATGTGCCACTCGAGGATCGGCACGCCGAGCGATTTCGCCA
>JBIOYV010000033.1:0-23473 GCA_044870335.1 Burkholderiales bacterium
ATCGTCATCGACTCGGTGGCGGCGCTCACGCCGAAGGCCGAGATCGAAGGGGAGATGGGCGAGCCGCAGATGGGTCTGCAGGCGCGTCTCATGAGCCAGGCGCTGCGCAAGCTCACCGCCAACATCAAGCGCACCAACACCCTGGTGATCTTCATCAACCAGATCCGCATGAAGATCGGGGTCATGTTCGGCAACCCGGAAACCACCACCGGCGGCAACGCGCTCAAGTTCTACGCCTCCGTGCGCATGGACATCCGCCGCGTCGGCTCGATCAAGAAGGGCGACGAGGTGACCGGCTCCGAAACCCGCGTCAAGGTGGTGAAGAACAAGGTGGCGCCGCCGTTCAAGCAGGCGGAGTTCGACATCATGTACGGCGAGGGCATCTCGCGCGAGGGCGAGGTGCTGGAGATCGGCGTCAACCTCGGCGTGCTCGAGAAATCCGGCGCCTGGTACATCTACAACGGCGACCGGCTGGGGCAGGGCAAGGACAACGCGCGCGACTTCCTCAAGGAGAACGCCGCGCTCGCGCGCGAGATCGAGGGCAGGATCCGCGAGAAGGCCGGCGTGGCAGCCCTGGCCCCGCTCGCGGTGCCGGAGTCGGCGGAGGACAAGAAGGTCGAGCACCTGTCTGCCCGCAAGCGCGCAGAGAAATGACGGACCAGCCTGACTCGCCCGCGCAGCTCAAGGCCCGGGCGCTCAGGCATCTCGTGCGGCGCGAGCATTCGCGCGCCGAGCTCGCACGCAAGCTGGCGCCGCACGCCGAGTCGGCGGCGGCGCTCGAGCAGGTGCTGGATTTTCTTGTTGAAAAAAAATCCCAATCGGATCTGCGCTACGCGCAGGAGCGCGCGCGCGTGCTGTCGCGCAAGTACGGTCCCGCCAGGATCCGCCACGAGCTGCGCGCCAAGGGCATCGCGGGCGAGATCGTCGAGTCGATTCGCGCCGACGGCGAGCTCGAGCGCGCGCGCGAGATCCTGAATCGCAGGTATCGAGCGCCCGCGGCCACGCGCGAGGAGCGCGCGAAGCGCGCGCGCTTCCTGCAGGGACGCGGCTTCTCCAGCGACGTAATCGTACGCTTGGTTCTAGACCGCGGGGACCCTCCCGAGCCCCATATCTAGTAGATTGTCGCCATTGGTTACTAAATATGGTGTGTCGTCGGTGACCGACGGCCGAGGCGATTTTGCAGCCTGCGTATACCTGGGGTTATGATGTGACCGGGATGTGACGTAGGTGCAGCCCAGCGACGCAGGCAAAAAAAGGAGAAGAGCCATGCGACGGGTGGTGTTCAATCACAAAGGCGGTGTCGGCAAATCCACGATCGCTTGCAACCTGGCCGCGGTGAGCGCCGCGGGCGGCGCGCGCGTCCTCGTGGTCGATCTCGATCCACAAGGCAACTCGACGCAGTACCTGGTCGGCAAGTCCGGCCGCGAGCTCGATCCGACGCTCGCCGGATTCTTCGACCAGGTGCTCGGCTTCCCGCTGAAGCCGAAGAAGCCCGACGAGTTCGTGCACGGCACGCGCTTCGACCGGCTCGACGTGCTGCCCTCGCATCCGGCGCTCGCCGAGCAGCAGGGCAAGCTCGAAGCGCGCTACAAGATCTTCAAGCTGCGCGAGGCGCTGGTGGAGCTCGACAAGCAGTACGACTTCATCTACATCGACCCGCCGCCCTCGCTCAACTTCTTCACCCGCTCGGCGCTGATCGCGGCCGATTGCTGCCTGATCCCGTTCGACTGCGACAATTTCTCGCGCCGCGCCCTTTATGGACTGCTCGAGGACATCAACGAGATCCGCACCGATCACAACGCCGGCCTGGCGGTGGAAGGCGTGGTGGTGAACCAGTTCCTGCCCCACGCGCGGCTGCCGCAGAAAATGGTGCAGGACCTGATCGACGAGGGCCTGCCGGTGTTGCAGCCGTATCTCTCGTCATCGGTCAAGGTGCGCGAGTCGCACGAGAGCGCGAAGCCGCTGATCTATCTACACCCCAGGCACAAGCTCACGCAGCAATACGTCGCCCTGTACGCCGCGCTGGAAGCGAAGCGGCAAAGCGAGGTGCGCGAGAGCGGGCGCAGCCTGGATTTATCGCTGCGTCCTTTTCTCAAGGCCGTGTCCACGCGGCCTCAACCCGACGCGTTAACTCCCGCACAGGCATTGCCTGTAGAGGGGGGTGAAACGCAATGGACGCAGCACAAGCCTTGACGGTAGTGAGGTCGCTCGCGAACGGAGTCGATCCGGAAAGCGGCGAGGTATTCCCGCCCGAAAGCGCGTACCAGCGCCCGCAAGTGGTGAGGGCGCTGTACGAGGCGGCGAGCGCGCTCGAGCGCATCGAGCGCTTCGAGCGGCGCAAGAGCCAGATGCCGCAGAAGACGGGCGAGCCGTGGACCGAGGAGGAGGACCGCAAGCTCCTCGCCGCGTTCGATGCCGGCCGCGCGCTGCAGGAGCTCGCCGCCGCGCACGAGCGCACGATGGGAGCGGTTCGCGCCCGGCTGCTGAAATACGGACGGATCAACGCCTAGCAGCGATTCCCCCGGGGTAGCCGGTCGGCGCCCCGGGTTTTCCGTGACTCATCTCATTCGACGGCCGGGTGCGCAGGGAGTACAGTTCGGCCGGGACGATCGGAACAAGAATAGGGGGATCCCATGCGCACCAAGCTGACAGTGACATTCGCCGTGCTCGCCCTGGGCGCGCTCGCGCCGGCCGAGGCGCGCGACGACAAGCACATGTTCCCGATCAAGGACGCGCTCGGCAAGAGCCAGCAGTACAAGGAGAAGCTCGAGAGCGACATCGCGCTCTACTTCGGCACGCAGAAGACCCCGGCGGTCGACAAGCGCATCGGCGAATACACCTCGAACAAGAAGACCAACGGCTTCAACAAGAGCGACCAGGAAGCCTGCGACATCGCCTTCATCAGCGCCGCCGCGGCGCTCCAGGACCGGGCGCGCCGCGAGGGCGGCAACGCCGTGATCAACATCCGCAGCGTCTACCGGAACGACAACGTCGCGAGCGAAACCGAGTACCTGTGCGGCTCGGGCGCGGTGATGTCGGGCGTCGCGCTGCGCGGCACCGTGGTCACCCTGACGAAGGGCAAGAAATAGCTAGAAGCTCACCGCGAGGCCGAGCGCCCAGCCGGTCACGTTGTTGCCGATCTTGTAGCGCACGAGCAGCCTGGTGCGCGTCACGTAGACGTCGTGGTTGCTCGAATCGAGCTCGACGCCGGCCCCGAACGAGTGCACGTCGTCGAAGCCGAGCACGCCTTTCAAATCGGCGAGAAAGCTGGTGTAGGCGTACTCGAGGACATAGCGCAGCGGCCGTTCGAGAGCGGTAAAGCCCGTCGGCGCGCGGTAGCGCGACCAGAGCGACACCGTCTGCGCGTTCGCATGCCCTTCCACCGCCTGCGAGCTGTGGAAGCTCTGCAGGTGGATGTTGCTATAGCGCAGCTCGACGTCGATCTCGTTCTCCGGCCGGTAGCGCTCGTAGTCGAGCATCAGCGAGCCGCCGAGCCCGGCAGCGTTGAGCCGTCCGTTGGTCAGAAAATCCAGTGCGGCGCGGCCGCTCGGCGCCGGCGCAGCGCTGACCATGCCGTCGCTCTCGACCCGTCCAAGGGAGAGGTTGAAGATCGGGCGCAGCACGAGCTCCCGGGCGACAGGGAAGTCCCAGCCCACGCCGCCGGTGCCCAGGAGGCTCTGCCACTTCACCGAGACCGTGGCCTGAGCGTCGGGCACCGCGAAAGTGGGGTCATAGCGGCCGGAGGCCAACGTGCCCTCCAGGTAGAGCGGGACGTCCCTCTTGGGCCTGCCGCCGCCGCTGATCGAAGTCTGTCGAAAATAGGGGTTGCCCGCGCTCTGGTCCGAGATCGAAAGCGCGCCAGTGGTGACGTCCGGCACCAGTGTGAAGCCCATCAGCGTGAGGACCGCATTCGCGCGTTTCTGAAGATCGGCGTCGCTGACTTGCGCCTGCGACGGCGCGGGCGCGAGCAGCAGGGCAAGGCTCAGCGCGCCGAAGCCGATGCCTGGCCGGCGAAAAAGGCTCATGATCCGCACCGCCAGGGCCAAGATGGTCTAGCCCTGCAGTAGAATTCTTGCAATGAAATCAAGCGAGATCCGCTCGAGCTTCCTCGAGTACTTCCGCTCGAAGGGGCACGCCGTCGTGGCCTCGAGCCCGCTCGTGCCGGCCAACGACCCGACGCTGCTCTTCGTCAACTCGGGCATGGTGCAGTTCAAGGACGTCTTCCTCGGCAAGGAGAAGCGCCCGTACGTGCGCGCCACGACCTCGCAGCGCTCGGTCCGAGCCGGCGGCAAGCACAACGACCTCGAGAACGTCGGCTACACCGCGCGCCATCACACCTTCTTCGAGATGCTGGGCAACTTCTCCTTCGGCGACTATTTCAAGAAGGACGGCATCCAGTTCGCCTGGGAGCTGCTCACCAAAGTGTACAAGCTCGACCGCCGTAAGCTGTGGGCGACGGTCTATCAAACCGACGACGAGGCCTACGACATCTGGACGAAGGTGATCGGGCTGCCGAAGGAGCGCGTCGTGCGCATCGGCGACAAGCCGGGCGGCCAGAGATACCAGTCGGACAACTTCTGGCAGATGGCCGACACCGGGCCCTGCGGCCCCTGCAGCGAGATCTTCTACGATCACGGCCCGGGCATCGAGGGCGGCCCGCCCGGGTCGGCGGAGGCCGACGGCGACCGCTACATCGAGATCTGGAACCTGGTCTTCATGCAGTTCAACCGGGACGATCAGGGCGTGATGCATCCGCTGCCCAAGCCCTCGGTCGACACCGGCATGGGCCTCGAGCGCATCGCCGCGGTGCTGCAGGGCAAGCACTCGAACTACGAGATCGATCTCTTCCAGGACCTGATCCGGGCAGCCCATAGGGAGACCATCGGCTCAACCGGCCAGAAGGAGCTCAGGAACCCTTCGCTCAACGTCATCGCGGACCATATCCGCGCCTGCGCGTTCCTGATCGTCGACGGGGTAATCCCCGGGAACGAAGGGCGGGGCTATGTCCTGCGGAGAATCATCCGAAGGGCGATCCGGCACGGCTACAAGCTGGGACAGCACCAGCCTTTCTTCTACCGCCTGGTGGAGGACCTCGACCGCACGATGGGCGACGCCTATCCGGAGCTGAGGGACGCCAAGGTCCGGGTCGCCGAAGTGCTGAAGCAGGAGGAAGAGCGCTTCGCCGAGACCCTCGAGAACGGCATGGCGGTGCTCGAGTCCGCCCTCGCCTCGGGCGAGAAGCTGCTCGACGGCGACACCGTGTTCAAGCTCTACGACACCTACGGCTTTCCGGTGGACCTCACCGCCGACATCGGCCGCGAGCGCGGCGTGCGCATCGACATGGCGGGCTTCGAGGCGGCGATGGAGGAGCAGCGCAACCGGGCGCGCGCGGCCTCGCGCTTCTCCGCGGCCGCGGGGCTCGAATACTCGGGCGGCAAGACCGAGTTCCACGGCTACGACACGCTGAGGCTTCCCGCCAAGGTCGTCGCGCTCTATCGCGAGGGCGCGCAGGTGCTGGCGCTGAAGAGCGGGGAGACCGGCACCGTAGTGCTCGATCGGACACCGTTCTACGCCGAGGCCGGCGGCCAGGTCGGCGACCGGGGCGAGCTCGTCGGCTCGGCCGGCACCTTCGAGGTGGCCGATACGCAGAAGATCCAGGCCGACGTGTACGGGCACCAGGGCACGCTGAAGAGCGGCGCGCTCAAGCTCGGCGACGAGGTCGAGGCGCGCGTCGACATGGCCCTGCGCGCGAGCACCATGCGCAACCATTCGGTGACGCACCTCATGCACAAGGCGCTGCGCGAGGTGCTCGGCCCGCACGTGCAGCAGAGGGGCTCGCTGGTCGACGCCGAGAAGACGCGCTTCGATTTTTCCCACAACAAGCCCGTGAGCGAGCACGAGATCCGCGAGGTCGAGGCGCGCGTGAACGCCGAGATCATGCAGAACACCGCCACCCGGGCGCAGGTCATGCCGATCGAAGAGGCGAAGAAGTCGGGCGCGATGATGCTGTTCGGCGAGAAGTACGGCGACGAGGTGCGGGTGCTCGACATCGGCAGCTCGCGCGAGTTCTGCGGCGGAACCCACGTCGCGCGCACCGGCGACATCGGCGTGTTCAAGCTCTACTCGGAAGGCGGCGTGGCCGCGGGCATCCGCCGTGTGGAGGCGACCACCGGCGCCACGGCGCTCGCCATGATGAACGGCCAGCTGCAGGAGCTGCACGAGGTGGCGCGCGAGCTGCGCGCCCAGCCGGGCCCGGGGATGATCCAGAAGGCGGTCAAGGACCTGCTCGAGGAGAAGAAGGGCCTCGAGAAGGAGCTTGCCCGCGCCCGCTCCAAGCTCGCGCTCGGGCAGGGGCAGGACCTCGCTTCCCAGGCCGTCGGCGTGAAGGGCAAAGATGGGACTGAAATGCGCGTGCTCGCGGCGACGCTCGACGGCGCGGACGCGAAGACCCTGCGCGACACCATGGACAGCCTGAAGGAGCGCCTCAAGTCGGCGGCCATCGTGCTCGGTGCGGTGAACGACGGCAAGGTGTCGCTCATCGCGGGCGTCACCGCCGACCTGACCGCGAAGATGAAAGCCGGAGACCTGGTGAACTTCGTCGCGCAGCAGGTCGGCGGAAAAGGCGGCGGGCGCCCCGACATGGCGCAGGCGGGTGGCACCGAGCCGGCGAAGCTGCCCAATGCGCTGCAGTCGGTGAAGGACTGGGTAGGGGAGCGGGTATGAGGCGGATCGTTCTTGCAGCGATCCTCGCCACCCCAGCAACGGTGTTCGCGCACCACGGTTGGAGCGAGTACGACTCTTCGAAGGCGCTCGAGCTCACGGGGAAGATCGTCGAGTCGGGCTACGAGCATCCGCATGGGCACGTGCGCCTGGAGACGCCGGGCAAGACCTGGAACGTGGTGCTTGCGCCGCCTTCGCGCATGGAGCACCGCGGCCTCGAGAGGAGCGCGCTGAAGCCCGGTACCAGCGCCACGGTCGAGGGATACCCCAACCGCAACAAGCCCGAAGAAATGCGCGCCGAGCGCATCACCGTCAATGGCAAAACTGTAGAACTGAGATGACACCCGCCGGTGCCCTCGAGGCTTCCGGCCTGGGGCAAGCGATGCGGCAGTGGCTGTGGCTCTATCCGGCGGTCGAGATCGTGCACATCGTCGGCATCGGCCTCCTGTTCGGCTCGATCGCGATTCTTGACCTGAGGCTGCTCGGCGCTGCCAGGGGGATTCCGGTCAGGGCGCTCGCCCGGCACGTGCTGCCGTGGACCGCCGCGGCGTTCCTGCTCATCGTGCCGAGCGGGCTCATGATGTTCACCGCCCACGCTTCGGACTTCATCTCGAGCCCGGTGTTCGCGGTCAAGATGTGCTTCATCATGGCCGCCGGGGTGAATGCCGCGCTCTTTCACAGCGTTGTGTTCCCCAGCGTGGGGGTGTGGGACTCCGAGGAGATGCGCAAGCTCGGGCCGCCGCCTTCGGCGCGTGCCTGCGCCGCGGCTTCGCTCGCGATCTGGATCTCGGTGATCGCCTGCGGGCGCTTGCTGGCCTACTTCTAGAAGCTTTCTAGAAGCCGATCCTCTGCTTGCGCGCGCGCGGGTCCTGGATGTCGTCGGGCCCGACCTCGCTGTGCCCGGCGACCTTGGCGTTGCCGAACGCCGTGTGGATCGCGCGGCGCATCTCGCGCGGCGGCAGCGCGGCGAGCTTTTGCAGCACCGAGGGCGAGAGCGCCTCCGGGAACTGGCGCCCCCAGTCGTGGGAGCCGCGGATCTCGCCGTAGATGGTGCGCGCGATGCGCGCCGCGCCTTCGGCGTCGGGCGCGTCGATCTCGTAGACCGCGAGCCGGCTGAGGAGCGGCTCGGGAATGCGGCCGGCATCGTTCGCGGTGGCGAGCCACACCGCGCCCGAGGCGTCGATCGGCAGCTCGACGAACTCGTCGACGAAACGTGTCGCGGTCTCGGTCTCGAGAAGCTCGTACAGCGCGCCCAGCGGGTCGTACTGGCCGTCGGCGCTCGCCTTGTCGATCTCGTCCACGACGATGACGGGGTTGGCGTAGTCGCCGTTTACGAAGGTGTCGAACACCTTGCCGGGCTTGGCGTTCTTCCATTGCGAGGAGGCGCCCGAGAGCACCCAGCCGGCGGTGAGCGAGCTCATCGGCACGAAGCCGAAGCCGGTGCCGAGGAGCTGCGACAGCTTGCGCGCGAAATGGGTCTTGCCGATGCCCGGCTCGCCGAGGAGCAGCATCGGCGGCACCTCGACGCAATCGTTCGAGTCGATGCACAGCGCGAGGTGCTTGCGGATGTCCTCGAGCACCTCGGTGAAGTTCGGCAGCTCGTCGAACAGGGCGTCCATCTCGGGGAGCGCCGAAGGCTTGACGGTGAAGCGCTGGCCGCCGAGGCGCAGCATCTTCTCGTACACCGCGCGCAGCGCTTCGTTCGCGGAGCCGGGAAGCTCGTGCAGCGCCTTTTCGACGCCCGCGACGTCGTAGACGTCCTTGAAGCCCGCGATCGGAATAGACACGCTTGCCGACATTTGTGACCTACCTTCCTTTTTTATCGCCGGTGAATCCGCTTCCAGTGAAAACGCTAGCATGATGCCCTACAGCAAGCAAACCCTGCGCCTGGCAAAGTGCGCCTTCGACTGCTAATTTTCCTTGCGCCGACATGACTACTAAAACGCCTTCCTGGCGTCCTGAGATGACCGCCGAGCATTTCAACCGGCGCAGTGCAGGACATTTGCCCGGTCTGGCGGGTGTCGAAATTCTCGCGCTCACTCCCCAGTGGGTGCGCAGCAGGATGACGGTACGCCTCGAAGTCATGGCGCCCAATGGCTTTTTGCACGCCGCCGCGGTCATCGCGCTCGCCGACACGAGCTGCGGCTACGGCTGCGTCGCCCACCTGCCGCAGGGCGCGAGCGGTTTCACGACCCTCGAGCTGAAGGCGAACTTCCTCGGCACGGCGCGCGAGGGCGCGATCGCCTGCCTCGCCCGGCCGGTCCACCTCGGACGCACCACCCAGGTCTGGGACGCCGAGGTGACGCTCGAGGGCACCGAAACGAGGATCGCGCTCTTCCGCTGCACCCAAATGGTGTTGTGGCCCAAGTAGGAGTTGTGGTTCAATGGCTGCGATGACGCACCGGGCCTGCGATTTCTCGTACGGGTTTTTCGGCTTCTTCTATTTTCCCCGCCCGCTGGCGGAAGGGACCGGCTAAGCTCGAACCGAACCGAATCCAAGAAACCGCCAGCCGAAAGCCTGGCGGTTTTTTTTTGCCAAGGTGAAACCATGACGCGCCCCGCCGAGACCTACCTCCCCGCCGTCCCCGTCGACCGGACCTCGCTCACCGACGACGAGCGCATCGACAACATCGTTCCGCTGCCGCCGCCGGAGCACCTGATCCGATTCTTCCCGATCCAGGGCACGCCGGTGGAGGCGCTGGTGACGGAGACGCGCCGGCGGGTGCGCGACATCCTGCACGGCCGCTCCGACCGGCTGCTCGTGGTGATCGGCCCGTGCTCGATCCACGATCCGGCTGCTGCGATCGCCTATGCCGAGAAACTGTCCCAGGAAAGAAAGAAACATCAGGAAGATCTTGAAATCCTGATGCGCGTCTACTTCGAGAAGCCGCGCACCACGGTGGGCTGGAAGGGCCTCATCAACGATCCCTATCTCAACGGCAGCTTCCGCATCAACGAGGGCCTGCGCATCGCGCGCGACCTCCTGGTGCGCATCAACCAGGCCGGCGTGCCGGCCGGCTGCGAGTTCCTCGACGTGATCTCGCCGCAATACATCGGCGACCTCGTGTCCTGGGGCGCGATCGGCGCGCGCACCACCGAGAGCCAGGTGCACCGCGAGCTCGCCTCGGGCCTTTCGGCGGCGGTGGGCTTCAAGAACGGCACCGACGGCAACGTGAAGATCGCGGTCGACGCCCTGCTCGCGGCGCGCCAGAAGCACCATTTCCTCTCGGTGCACAAGAGCGGCCAGGTGGCGATCGTGGAGACGCGCGGCAACGACGACTGCCACATCATCCTGCGCGGCGGGAAGAGCCCGAACTACGATGCTGCCAGCGTCGCCGCCGCGTGCGAGGAGCTCGCCAAGGCGAAGCTGCAGCAGCGCCTGATGATCGACTGCTCACACGCCAATGCCGCGAAGCAGTACAAGCGCCAGATGGACGTGGCGCGGGAAATCGGCGCGCAGCTCGCCGCCGGGGAGCGGCGCATTGTCGGCGTGATGGTCGAGTCGCACCTCGTCGAGGGCCGCCAGGAGCTCGAGCCCGGCAAGCCGCTCGAGTTCGGCCAGAGCATCACCGATGCGTGCCTCGGGTGGAGCGATTCGACGGTACTTCTTGCCGCGCTCGCGGACGCCGTGAAGAAGCGTCGCAAATAGGGCGTCGGCTTCATGCGGGCACGTTCTTCGGCATAATGCCGGGAGGCATGGCGGAACCGGCGCAGCAGCTTGCGGGACTCGAGTACATGGGCGATGCGATCCGCTTCGCCGGCCGCATCCACTCGCTCATTCCGAAATGCCCGCTGCTCGAGAACTTCTCGCACGGCGAGGTGCGCCTGCTCGCGCATTTCATGGAGGTGTACCGGGCGCAGCCGGGCGTGGAGATGATCCGCGAAGGCGAGGGCGGCGACCTGATGATGCTGGTGATCGAGGGCCGCGTCGACGTGGCGAAGCGCGACCGCTGGAACACCCCGCAGCTCATCGCCCAGGTCGAGCCTGGCCGCACGCTCGGCGAGATGTCGATGATCGACGGCGAGCCGCGCTTCGCCACCTGCGTGGCGCTCGAGCCGACGCTGGTGGCGGTGCTCAACCGCGAGAACCTCGCCCGCATCATCGTCGAGCAGCCGCTCCTCGGCGCGAAGCTCCTGATGGAGCTGGTGCTCATGCTGTCCCAGCGCCTGCGCGCGACCAGCGGGAAGCTGCTCGACCTGATCGACGAGCAGCCTCAGCGCACGCCTGGGATCGCCCCCGGCCCGTGAGCCGTAGCCGGCTTGCCGTCGTGCTGCTGGTCGCAGCCGCGGCGGTCGCGTTCTTCGCCGCCGGCGGGCATCGCTACCTCAGTCTCGAGAACCTGAAGGCGCAGCAAGCGGCGCTGCAGGACTGGCGCGCGGCGCACCCGGTGGGAGCGGTGGCTGCGTTTTTCGCCGCGTACGTCGCGGTGACCGGGCTGTCGCTTCCCGGCGCCACGCTGCTCACGCTCGCCGCCGGCGCGCTGTTCGGCTTGCTATTGGGAACCGTCCTCGTCTCGTTCGCCGCTTCCATCGGCGCTACCGTCGCGTTCCTTGCCTCGCGCTTCGTGCTGCGGGATTGGGTGCAGCGTGCCTACGGCGCGCAGCTCCGCGCGATCGACCGCGGCGTGGAGAAGGAAGGCGGGTTCTATCTCTTTACGTTGCGACTCATCCCGGCAGTGCCTTTCTTCGTCATCAATCTGGCGATGGGCCTCACCCGGATGCGCGCCAGCACGTTCTACTGGGTGAGCCAGCTCGGAATGCTCGCCGGCACGCTGGTCTACGTGTACGCCGGCACGCAGCTCGCCAGGATCGGCTCGGTGCGCGACGTGCTCTCGCCGGGCCTGATCGGCGCGCTGCTCGCGCTCGGAATCTTTCCGCTCGCCGCCAGGAAGATCGTCAATGCCTACAAGGCGCGCCGGATCTACGCGCGCTGGCAGCGGCCGGCGCGCTTCGAGCGCAACCTCGTCGTGATCGGCGCCGGGTCCGCCGGCCTGGTGTCGGCCTACATCGCCGCCGCGGTGCGCGCCAAGGTGACCCTGATCGAGAAGCACCGCATGGGCGGCGACTGCCTCAACACCGGCTGCGTGCCCTCCAAGGCGCTGCTGCGCTCGGCGAAGCTCGCCTGGCAAATCAGGAACGCGCAGAAGTACGGTATCCGCCAGGCGAGCGCCGAGTTCGACTTCGCCGACGTGATGGAGCGAGTCCAGCGCGTGATCAAGTCGGTCGAGCCCCACGATTCGGCCGAGCGCTATGCCGCGCTGGGCGTCGAGTGCATCCAGGGCGAAGCGAAGATCACCTCGCCCTGGACCGTGGAAGTCGCCGGAAAGGTGCTCACTACGAGGAGCATCGTCATCGCCGCCGGCGCGCGCCCCATCGTGCCGCCCATTCCCGGCATCGAGGCGGCGACCGTGCTCACCTCCGACAACCTCTGGTCGCTGCGCGAGCTGCCGCAGCGGCTGGTGGTGCTGGGCGGCGGGCCGGTCGGCTGCGAGCTCGCGCAGGCCTTCTGCAGGTTCGGCGCGAAGGTCACCCAGGTCGAGATGCTGCCGCGCCTGCTCGCGCGCGAGGACCCCGACGTCTCGGAAATGGTCCGCGCGCGCTTCGTCGACGAAGGCATCGACGTCCTCACCGGGCACCGCGCGGCGCGCTGCGAGGGACCGCACGTGCTCGTGTGCGAGCACGCCGGACGCGAGAAGCGCGTCGAGTTCGACGCGCTGCTGTGCGCGGTCGGGCGGATCGCGAACACCTCGGGGTTCGGGCTCGAGGCGCTCGGCATTCCGGTGACCGCCGCGCGCACCGTGGAGACCAACGAGTACCTGCAGACCCTGTACCCGAACATCTACGCCTGCGGCGACGTGGCCGGCCCCTACCAGTTCACCCATACCGCTTCGCACCAGGCCTGGTTCGCCGCGGTCAACGCGCTTTTCGGCGGCCTGCGCAGGTTCCGCGCCGACTATTCGGTGATTCCGTGGGCCACTTTCACCGATCCGGAGGTCGCGCGCGTCGGCCTGAACGAAACCGACGCGAAGGCGCAGAACGTTCCTTACGAGGTTACGGTCTACGGCATCGATGAGCTCGACCGCGCCATCGCCGACGATGCCGCCTACGGCATGGTCAAGGTGCTGACGGTTCCCGGCAAGGACCGGATCCTGGGCGCGACCATCGTCGCCGAGCACGCCGGCGAGCTGATCGTGGAATTCATCTCCGCGATGAAGCACGGCGTCGGCCTGAACAAGATCCTGGGCACGATCCACATCTATCCCACGCTCGCCGAGGCGAACAAGTACGCCGCGGGCGCGTGGAAGAAGGCGCACGCGCCGCAACGCGTGCTGCGGGGACTCGAGCGCTATCACGCATGGCTGCGCGGCTGAAGCTCTCGATCGTCATGCCGGTGCTGAATGAGGCCGAGCGCATAGGCGCTGCGCTCCAGGCGCTCGCGCCGCTGCGGCGGAACGGCTGCGAGGTGATCGTGGTCGACGGCGGCAGCGCCGACGGCACCCGCGAGCTTGCCGAGCCGCTTTGCGACGGGGTCGTCTCGAGCGCGCGCGGCCGCGCGGTGCAGATGAATACCGGGGCGCGCCACGCGACGGGCGACGCGCTGCTTTTCCTGCACGCCGATACGCGCCTGCCCCCCGGTGGTGAATTCCTCATAAGTGATGCGCTGACGCGCCATCTGTGGGGACGCTTCGACGTCGAGATCGAGGGCCGCCACCGCCTGCTGAAGGTCGTGGCCTGTGCCATGAACCTGCGCTCGCGCCTTTCGGGCATCGCCACGGGCGACCAGGCGATCTTCGTGCGCCGCGACGCGTTTCCCGGATTCCCGCCGATCGCGCTGATGGAGGACATCGCCTTCAGCCGCGAGATGAAGCGCCGCGGCGCGCCTGCCTGTCTGCGCGAGCGGGTACGGACCTCCGGCCGGCGCTGGGAGAAGCGCGGCGTGCTGCGCACCGTTGTCCTCATGTGGCGCGTGCGCCTGCTTTACTACTTCGGTGCACCACCCGATCGGCTTGCACGACTCTACGAGCCTTGATACTGCGGTGCTCGTGTTTTCCCGCACTGCGGTGCCCGGGCGGGTGAAGACGCGGCTCGTGCCGCGCCTGGGCGAGTGGCGCGCGGCGCGTCTGCATGCGCGCCTCACGCGGCATGCGCTGCGCACTGCGCGGACGGCGGCTTGCGGCCCGGTCGAGCTCTACGACACCTCGAAGCAGCGTGGCGCCGACCTCGGGGAGCGGATGCACCATGCGCTGGCGCGAGCGCTACGCCGCCACCGCGGCGCGATCATCATCGGCGCCGACTGCCCGGCGCTGCGGCCGCGCGACCTGCGCCGCGCGGCGCGCTGGCTCGCCGGCGGCTGTGACGTGGTGCTTGCTCCGGCCGAAGACGGCGGGTATGCGCTCATCGCCGCGAGGCGGGTCTCGGCGCTGCTTTTCAGCCGCGTCGCGTGGGGCGGGCCCGACGTCTACGAGACCACTGTGCGAAAACTTGTTTCGCTGGGATACCGCTGGCGGACGCTCGAGCGGGTCTGGGACGTCGACCGGCCGGAGGACCTGGAGCGGCTCGGATGGCTCCGCTTTGCTTCGACCGCTCGGCCATGCGTTCGGCGATGACGCGGTAGCCGCGCGAGCTTCACCATAGGATCGCAGCCGCCAGGGGCAAGGCTGACGGGGAGCGCAAGGTCTTGACTCCGGGAGCGCATGCTACACTTTTGCAGAGGACCGCCTGGGGGCGGCGGCGAGGAGACAAAATGAGGATCAAGAGTCCCAAGGATTTTTGGGCGGGGCTGATGTTTATCGGCACCGGCCTGTTCTTCGCAATCTGGGCGTACGCCTACTATCAGATGGGCACGGCGGTGCGCATGGGGCCCGCCTATTTCCCGTTCGTGCTCGGGGGCCTGCTCTGTTTCCTGGGCGTGCTGGTGTTCATCGAGGGCTTCGCCCTCGAGGCCTCTGGCGAGCCATTGCACCTGCCCTTCAGCTTCCTCGACCTCGTGATCGCGATCGCCATCTTCGCGGTACTCATCTATTTGGTGACGAAGGCCGGCATCTCCTCCGACTACGGCATGCTCGCGGCGTCGGCCATCGTGACGGTGCTGACGGTGCTCTACCGGCCGAACGCCAAGGCGCTGGTGCTGATCAGCGTCGCCTGCATCGTCTACGGCTACGTGATGAAGCCGCTCGGCCTGGTGGCCGCGACCGCGGGGCTCGTGTTCATAAGCGCCTACGGCGGGCACGAGTTCAAATGGAAGGAGGTGGCCATCCTCTTCGTCGTCCTCATCGTGTTCTCGTACCTCGTGTTCGTGAAGGGTCTGACGCTGCCCTTCCCGATGTGGCCGGCGGCCTGGAGCTGAGGCGCGCATGGAACTGTTCAACAATCTGATCCTCGGTTTCGGCGTCGCGATCACCCCGATCAACCTCGTTTATTGCCTGATCGGCGTCCTGCTCGGCACGCTGATCGGTGTTCTCCCCGGCGTCGGCCCGGTCGCCACCATCGCGATGCTGCTGCCGATCACGTTCAACCTCAACCCGGTCTCGGCGCTGATCATGCTCGCCGGGATCTACTACGGCGCGCAGTACGGCGGCTCCACCACGGCGATCCTGGTCAACATTCCCGGCGAGTCCTCGTCGGTGGTGACATGCCTCGATGGCTACCAGATGGCGCGGCAGGGCCGTGCCGGGCCGGCGCTGGCGATCGCCGCGATCGGCTCGTTCTTCGCCGGTTGCGTCGCGACCTTGCTGATCGCCGTGGCGGCGCCGCCGCTGGCGGAGCTCGCGCTGAAGTTCGGCCCGTCGGAGTATTTCTCGCTCATGGTGTTCGGCCTGATCGCGGCGACCGTGCTCGCGCGCGGCTCGCTGATCAAGGCGATCGCGATGGTGGTGCTCGGCCTGCTGCTCGGCCTGATCGGGACGGACGTCAACTCCGGCGTGCTGCGCTTCACCTTCGGCATCCCCGAGCTCTCGGATGGCATCGGCTTCGTCGTCGTCGCGATGGGCATGTTCGGCACCGCCGAGATCATCGGCAACCTCGATCTGAAGGACAAGCGCGAGGTGTTTCTCAGCAAGGTGACTCACCTCTATCCGACCAAGGAAGACCTCAAGCGCTCGTGGGCCTCGATCCTGCGCGGTACGGCGCTCGGCTCCTGCCTCGGCATCCTCCCCGGCGGCGGCGCGCTGCTTTCCTCCTTCGGCGCCTACACGCTGGAGAAGAAGCTCTCCAACCATCCCGAGCAGTTCGGCAAGGGCGCGATCGAGGGCGTGGCGGGGCCGGAGTCGGCCAACAACGCCGGCGCCCAGACCTCGTTCATCCCCATGCTGACGCTGGGCATCCCGGGCAACGCGGTCATGGCGCTGATGATCGGCGCGCTCATGATCCAGGGCATCGCCCCCGGCCCGCAGGTGATGAACGAGAAGCCGCAGCTCTTCTGGGGGCTCATCGCGTCGATGTGGGTAGGGAACCTGATGCTGGTGGTTCTCAACCTGCCGATGATCGGCATGTGGGTGAAGCTGCTCACCGTGCCCTACCGCTATCTCTTCCCGTCGATCCTGGTCTTCATGGCGATCGGGGTGTTCAGCCTGTCGAACAACCCGTTCGACGTGCTGATCATGGCGGTGTTCGGCGTCCTGGGCTACATCTGCGTCAAGCTCGAGTGCGAGCCGGCGCCGATGATCCTGGGCTTCATCCTCGGCCCGCTGATGGAGGAAAACCTGCGCCGGGCGATGTTGCTCTCGCGCGGCGATCCGTTCGTGTTCTTCCAGAAGCCGATCAGCCTGGGCTTCATGGTCGCCTCGGCGGTCCTGCTGGTGATCGTGGCTTTGCCGGCGATCCGCAAGAAGCGCGAAGAGGCGTTCGTCGAGGAGACGAAGTAGTACGAACCGGCCGATCAACGGAAATCTCTCGCTCCGGGCCGTAGCCGACACGACCCGGATGGCATGGGCGCCCAGCCCGAGCGGCACGGTGTGGCGCAAGCGCGTTCACCTGGTGGGCCCTCCCGAGTCAGGGCAGGTCACTTCCGTCGTGCGCTACGAGCCGCGCTCGCGCTTTCCGGCGCACGATCATCCCGAGGGCGAGGAGATCCTCGTGCTCGAGGGCGTGTTCTCCGACGAGCACGGTCACTGGCCCGCCGGCACGTTTCTCCTCAATCCCGAAGGCTTCCGGCATGCGCCCTTCTCCGAGCCCGGTTGCGTGCTGTTGGTGAAGCTGCGGCAGTTTCCCGGCCGCGAGCGGCGCCACGTCGTCCTCGACACCAGCAAGGTTCCCTGGGAGCCGACCCCTATTCGAGGTATTTCATACAAGAGTCTTTACCAGCAGGCCGGTTTCTCGGACGTGACGCGCCTCGAGCGCTGGGCCCCCGGCGCCGACCTGGGGGAGACGTCCCATGAGCAAGGCGCGGAGTTTTTCGTGCTCGAGGGCGCGTTCGCCGACGAGGCGGGCACGTACGCCGAAGGATTCTGGCTGCGTCTGCCGGCGGGTTGCGTGCACCATCCGCGCTCCGAGCGCGGCTGCACGCTCTACGTCAAGCGCGCCGGCCTGCCTTATCTGAAATCGGCCGCCTAGAGCGCGGCGACGGTCTGCACTTCGAGCAGGTATTGCTCACCGACCAGACGGTCGATGATGAGCAGCGTGTTAGGCGGATAGCGCCCGTCCGGAAACATCCGGGGAAATTCGCGCAGGCGCCACTGCATGAATTTGGGGATGTCCTGCGAGTGCACGAGGTAGGTAGTGAATTGGACCACGTTGCTCCAGCCGGCGCCTGCCGACTTGAGCGCGGCCTCGATCTGGCCGAAGACGCCGCTGCACTGGGCGTCGAAGGTCTCGCCGGCGGCGAGCATCCCGGCGATGAAGAGGTGCTCGTTCGCTTTGACGCGCGTGACGTGGGAGTACTGGCCGAGGGGCTTGCCCAGCGCCTCCACGTTATAGATCTTGATGTCCGCCATTTCAGGGTTTCCTCTTGTGTTTCCACTGGACGTCTCCGCCCCCGGCGGCGCGGTTGAGGCTGCGGCCGGCAACGAACAGCAGATCGGACAGGCGGTTGAGGTAGCGCCGCGCGAGATCGCCGACCGGCTCGCGCCGGCCGAGCGCCACCAGGCTGCGCTCCGCCCGCCGGCACACGGTACGGGCAAGGTGCGCCGCGGCCGCGGCGCGGCTGCCGCCGGGCAGGATGAATTCCTTGAGCGGCGGCAGGGCAGCGTTCCATCGTTCCAGGGCGGTCTCGAGGTCTTTCACTTGTTTTTCGGTCAACAGGGCGTGGCCCGGAATGGACAATTCTCCGCCGAGGTCGAAAAGGTCGTGCTGCACCTGCTCGAGCACGGCCCGCACCTGCGGTGGGATTTCCTCCGAAAGAAGCAAACCCAGGGCGCTGTTCAGCTCGTCGATGTCGCCGAGCGCCGCGATGCGCGCGCTGTCCTTCGCCACCCGGGCACCGTCGCCCAAGCCGGTGTCGCCGTCGTCGCCGGTGCGGGTGGTGATCTTCGAGAGGCGGTGGCCCATCAGGTATTCCGCTTCGCTTCGCTTTCCACCTCGCCACGCGCGAGGCGCGTGCGCAACCGTTCGCCCGGCGTCACCTCGGCTGCGTCGCGCAGCACCGCGCCGTTCGCGCTGTAGGTAATGCTGTAGCCTCGATTGAGCACCGCCTGCGGGTCGAGGCCGGCGAGGCCTGCCTGCAGGCGAGCGAGCTTCGCTTCGCCGGCGCGCAGCCGGTGCAGGAGCGCGAAGCCCAGACGGGCGGAAAGCTGGCCTACCAGGCTGCCGTGGGCGCGCAGCCGCTCGCGCGGATGCACCAGCCGCCGCGTGCACGCGTCCACGCCTTGCGCCGCATACTGGAGCTTGCGCCGCATCTCGCGCGCCAGCCGGCGCGCGCAGTCGGCAAGCAGCGCCGAGAGCTGCAGGCGCGACGGGCTTACCAGCTCGGCCGCCGCGGTGGGCGTCGGCGCGCGCTGGTCGGCGGCGAAATCGGCGATCGTGAAGTCGGTCTCGTGTCCTACGCCGACCACCACCGGAATCGCGCAGGCGCGGATGGCCCGCGCGAGCGCCTCCTCGTTGAACTGCCACAGATCCTCGAGCGAGCCGCCGCCGCGCACGAGGAGCAGCACGTCGCATTCGGCGCGCGCGCTCGCGCGCCGCAGCATCGCGGCGATGCGCCCCGCCGCGCCTTCGCCCTGGACCGGCACCGGGTACACGATTACGGCGATCGCGGGATTGCGCCGCGCGATCGTGGTTAGGACGTCGCGCAGCGCGGCCGCCGCGGGGGAGGTCAGCACGCCGACCGTCTGCGGGTGCTGCGGAAGCGGGCGCTTCGCGGCGGAATCGAACACGCCCTCGTCGCCGAGCTTCTTCTTCAGCCGCACGAACCGCTCGTAGAGCGGACCGAGCCCGGCCTGGCGCATCGCCTCGACCGTGAGCTGGAAGCGGCCGCGCGGCTCGTAAAGCGAAACCAGCGCGCGCGCTTCGACTTGCGCGCCGTTGGCCGGCTCCCAGTCGAGCGCGGCGAAGCGGCTCTTGAACATCACGCAATCGACCTGCGCGCCGTCGTCCTTGAGCGTGAAGTAGCAGTGTCCCGAAGGCGCGCGCGACAGGTTGGAAAGCTCACCCCGCACCCACATGAGCGGGAAGCGCCGCTCCAGCGTGTCGCGCACGTTGCGCAGCAGCTGCGAGACGGTGACCACGGCCGCGGGGCGCGTTGCGGGACCGCTGGGAAGTTCGTATTGCATCGGCTCTCGACGGGCTGACCGAGCCTACACTAATCCACATCCGGGCCGGCTTCCCGGCGCCCGCCGTAGGGGGCGCCCGCGGACCCCGATTCTTTCAGCTAAGCGGATGAAAGTGCTCCGGAAAACCTTGCCCAAATTTTGATCCGGACCGACTTCAAGCCCAATGTGACGGGCGCATGTCGGCCTATTCAGCAACCATCCACAAACTTATCCACAGATTTTTGTGGATATCGCAGCATCCACGACACGAGCGTTCGTTTGATGCGCTGCGGAAACTTGCCTTTGGGTTGGCGGGTGGTAAAGTCGGCCGCGCCCGTCTCCAAAAAAGGCTAGGAAAAAGGGTGTTCGCAATCATTCAGGCAGCGGGATGGCCGATCTGGCCGCTGCTGCTGACTTCGGTCATCGCGGTGGCACTGATCATCGAGCGCTCGATCACGCTGCGCCGGGGCAACATCCTGCCGCCGACGCTGCTCGAGCAGGTGGTCTCGGTGTACCAGCGCCAGGGCGTGTCGAACGACGTGCTCGAGCGCCTGTCGAGTGATTCGCCGCTCGGCGCGGTGCTCGCGGCGGGGCTGCGCAACCACCAGAGCTCGCGCTACGTGATGAAAGAGGCGATCGAGGAGTCGGGCCGAGGCGTCGGCCACCAGCTCGAGCGCTTCCTCACCACGCTCGGCACGATCGCGGCGGCGGCGCCGCTGCTCGGCCTCTTCGGCACGGTCATCGGCATGATCGAGATCTTCGGCTCGCAGGCGCCCACCGGAGCCAACCCGCAGCAGCTCGCCCACGGCATCTCGGTGGCGCTCTACAACACCGCCTTCGGCATCGCCATCGCGATCCCGGCGCTCATCTTCTACCGGCACTACCGCAACAAGGTCGACACCTACGTCGTGGAGATGGAGCAGCAGGCCTCCAAGCTCGTCGACATCGTCCACGGCGAGCGGGTCGACTTCGGGGGCGAGCGGCGATGAACTTCCAGCGTGGCAGGCAGCGCGAGCCGCTCGAGATCAACCTCGTCCCGCTCATCGACGTGATGATGGTGATCCTCATCTTCCTCATGATCACCACCACGTACTCGAAGTACAACGAGCTGCAGATCAACCTGCCCTCCGCGCAGGCCGAGAAGCAGCCCGAGCGGCCCAACGAGATCGCGGTGCTGGTGAACGCCCAGGGCCAGTACGTCATCAACCGCAATCCCGTCCCCTTCAAGAGCGTGGAGCAGCTCGCCGAGGAGCTGCGCCGCGCCGGCGGCACGCTGAAGGATCCGGTGATCGTGATCAGCGCCGACGCCGCCGCGACGCACCAGTCGGTGGTGCGCGTCATGGAGGCGGCGCGCGTCGCCGGCCTGTCGCAGATCACCTTCACAACGCAGTCGAACAAGTAGTGCGGCACTGGTACCGCCGCGGCGCCCTTGCGTGGCTGCTGTGGCCGGCGAGCCTCGTGTTCGCCGTGTTGGTGTTGGTGCGACGGCTCCTTTTCCGCATGGCGATTCTGAGAAGCGTGCACCCCGGCATTGCGGTGATTGTCGTTGGCAACCTCAGCGTCGGCGGCAGCGGCAAGACGCCGCTCGTGCTGTGGATCGCCGAATTCCTCAAGGCGCGTGGCTGGTCGCCGGCGATCGTCTCGCGCGGTTACGGCGGCGCGGGCGGCGCGCCGCGCGCGGCCACGGTAGCCTCGGAGCCCGACGAAGTCGGCGACGAGCCGGTCGTGCTCGCTAGGCGCAGCGGGTGCCCGGTGTGGATCGGCGCCGAGCGGGTGAAGGTCATCGAGGCGCTGCGCGCGCAGCACCCGGAAATCGACGTCGTCGTGCTCGACGACGGCCTGCAGCACTATCGCTTGCGGCGCGACCTCGAGATCGCGGTGGTCGATTCGCGCGGCTTCGGCAACGGATGGCTGCTGCCGGCCGGACCGTTGCGCGAGCCACCGCGGCGCTTGCGCACCGTTCACGCCGTTGTATCTCATCAGGCCCCCGACCTCGGAACGGGGAACGCGAATGCTTTCGAGATGCGGCTGGAAGGCGAAGTCGCGCACCGCATGAGCGACGCGCGCGAAAGGCAGCCGCTCCAGGCCTGGCGCGGCCAGGAGGTCCACGCGGTCGCGGGCATCGGCAACCCGAGCCGCTTCTTCGTCCACGTGGGCAAGCTCGGCCCGAAGGTGGTGGCGCATCCGTTCCCGGATCATCACCGCTTTGCCGCCGGCGAGCTCGAGTTCGGCGACCAGCTGCCGGTGCTGATGACCGAGAAGGACGCGGTAAAATTGCGTCGCCATGCGCGCCCCAACTGGTGGGTCCTGCCGGTCACCGCGAGCCTCGCGCCAGCGTTCGGCGACTGGCTGCTGAAGGAGCTCGATGGCCGGCGTCGATCCAAAGCTGCTTGAGATCCTGGTGTGCCCGTTGTGCAAGGGCAAGCTCGTCTACCGCAAAGCCGCCGACGAGCTCGTGTGCCGGGCCGATCGCTTGGGCTATCCCGTGAAGGACGGCATTCCGGTGATGCTGGAGGAGGAGGCGCGCAAGCTCCCGCCGGAAGAAGAAGTGGCTTGAGCTTTCACGTCCTCATCCCGGCGCGCTACGCGTCGAGCCGGTTTCCGGGAAAGCCGCTCGCCGACCTCGCCGGGCGGCCCATGGTGGTGAGGGTCTGCGAGCGGGCAGCGCAAAGCGGCGCGGCGTCGGTCCATGTGGCGACCGACGACGAGCGCATCGCCGCCGCGGTGCGGGCCGCGGGCCACGGCTACGTGATGACGCGTGCCGATCATGCTTCGGGGACGGATCGCATCGCCGAAGCTGCCTCCCTTCTCAAACTCGAGAATCGGGACATCGTGGTGAACGTGCAGGGTGACGAGCCGCTCATCTCGCCCAGGCTCATCGCGCACGTAGCGGCACTCCTCGACAAGCTCAGGGAGGCTTCGGTCTCTACCGCCTGCCATGCGATCCACGACGAGCGCTCCCTCGCCAACCCGAACGTGGTGAAGGTGGTCATGGACGCGCGCGGCTACGCGCTGTACTTCTCGCGCTCGAGAATTCCGTATCCGAGGGAGGAGGGCGGCATCTGCTACCGGCACGCCGGGATCTACGGATACCGCGTCGATTTCCTGAAGCGCTACGCTGCGCTCGCGCCCGCGCCGCTCGAGAAGGCCGAGGCGCTCGAGCAGCTGCGGGTCCTGTGGCACGGCCATCGCATCGCCGTGGCAGTGAGTGAAACCGAGATCCCGCCGGGCGTCGACACGCCCCAGGACCTCGAGGCCGTCCGTAGAATGCTGGCATGAGGCCGCCGTCATGCGTTTGATCCTTCTCGGCCCGCCCGGCGCGGGCAAGGGCACGCAGGCGGGTTTCATCTCCGAGAAGTTCGGCATCCCGCAGATTTCCACCGGCGACATGCTCCGCGCCGCGCGCGCAGCGAAAACCCCTTTGGGAATTGAAGCTGGAAAAATCATGGACGCGGGTCAGCTCGTATCGGACGACATCATCATCGGCCTGGTCGAGGAGCGCCTCGGCCACGGCGACTGCACGCGGGGCTATCTCTTCGACGGCTTTCCGCGCACTATTCCGCAGGCCGAAGCGATGAAGCGGGCTGATGTGAGGATCGATCACGTGCTCGAGATCGACGTGCCTGACGAGGAGATCATCAACCGGATGAGCGGGCGCCGGGTTCATCCCGCTTCGGGACGCAGCTACCACGTGAGATTCAACGCGCCACGCGTCGAGGGGCGGGACGACTTGACTGGCGAGGCGCTTGTGCAGCGCGACGACGACCGCGAGGACACGGTGCGAAAGCGCCTCGACGTGTACCGCGCGCAGACGCGGCCGCTCGTCGACTACTACAGGAAGTGGACGGCCGCAGGCGACGCGAAGGCGCCGAAGTACCGCAAGATCTCAGGCATCGGATCGGTCGACGAGATCCGCCAGCGGGTTTTCGCTGCGCTGAACTGATAGAATTCGCACCCTAAAAGCAGGTTCGGCGCAGGGCTTCAAGGGGAGCAAACAACATGCAAAGCGGTCTCGTCTTCGCGCTCGTCTGCGCGCTTCTCGCCATCGTCTACGGCATCTGGCAGATCAC
>JBIOYV010000034.1:0-2398 GCA_044870335.1 Burkholderiales bacterium
CCGCCAAGCCATCAAGGAGTAACAGGATGCACGCTGCCACCGAAACCGCCCGTTCCATACTGCCTGCTGCTGCGTTTGCCGCGGCCGAAGTCAACTCCGATCGTGAAGCGCGCTACGCCCAATGCAAGGTGATCCGCCGCAACGGCGCCGTGGTCGGCTTCGAGCCGGGCAAGATTTCGGTGGCGATGACCAAGGCGTTCCTCGCCGTGAACGGCGCGCAGGGCGCCGCCTCGGCGCGCATCCGCGAGCTGGTCGCCGGCCTGACCGACAACGTGGTCGGCGCGCTGCTGCGCCGCCAGCCGCAGGGCGGCACCTTCCACATCGAGGACATCCAGGACCAGGTCGAGCTCGCGCTGATGCGCTCGGGCGAGCACGACGTGGCGCGCGCCTACGTGCTCTATCGCGAGGAGCGCTCCAAGGCGCGCGCGCAGGAAAAGATTTCGGGAAAGAGCAGCGAGATCCACGTGGTCGAGAACGGCGCGCGCAAGCCCCTCGACCGCGCGCGCCTGCAGCGGCTGGTGGAATCGGCCTGCGAAGGCCTCGCCGACGCCGCGCCCGAGGCGATCCTCGAGGCGACGCTGCGCGACCTGTACGACGGCGTGCCGATGCAGGAAGTGCGCAAGTCCGCGGTGCTCGCGGCCCGCGCGCTGATCGAGAAGGACCCCGCCTACAGCTACGTCACGGCGCGGCTGCTCCTCGACGCCATCCGCCTGGAAGTGCTCGGCGAGCCGGCGAGCCAGGCCGACATGGAGACGCGCTACGCCAGCTACTTCGCGCAGTTCGTCGAGAAGGGCATCGCGGCGGAGCTCCTCGACCCCGAGCTCGGCAAGTTCGATTTGCTCCGGTTGGGCAAGGCGCTGAAGGCCAGGCGCGACCTGCAGTTCGGCTATCTCGGCCTCCAGACCCTGTACGACCGCTACTTCCTGCACAGCAGCGGCCGGCGCATCGAGCTGCCGCAGGCGTTCTTCATGCGCGTGGCGATGGGCCTGGCGCTGAGAGAAAAAGACCGCGAAGCCCGGGCCGTCGAGTTCTACGACGTGCTCTCGTCGTTCGACTTCATGAGCTCGACGCCCACCCTCTTCAACTCGGGGACGCTGCGCTCGCAGCTTTCGAGCTGCTACCTGACCACGGTGTCGGACGACCTCACCGGCATCTACGACGCGATCAAGGAGAACGCGCTCCTCGCCAAGTACGCCGGGGGCCTGGGCAACGACTGGACGCCGGTGCGCGCGCTCGGCTCGCACATCAAGGGCACCAACGGCAAGTCGCAGGGCGTGGTTCCCTTCCTCAAGGTGGTGAACGACACCGCGGTGGCGGTGAACCAGGGCGGCAAGCGCAAGGGCGCGGTGTGCTCCTACCTCGAGGTCTGGCACCTCGACATCGAGGAGTTCCTCGAGCTGCGCAAGAACACCGGCGACGACCGGCGGCGCACGCACGACATGAACACCGCCAACTGGATCCCGGACCTGTTCATGAAGCGCGTGATGGAGGGCGCCGAGTGGACCCTCTTCAGCCCCTCCGACGTGCGCGACCTGCACGACAAGTTCGGCCGCGAGTTCGAGGCCGCCTACCTGCGCTACGAGGACAAGGCGACGCGCGGCGAGCTCAAGCTCTACAAGCGCATTGCGGCGCTGCAGCTGTGGCGCAAGATGCTCTCGATGCTCTTCGAGACCGGGCATCCCTGGATCACCTTCAAGGACCCGTGCAACCTGAGGAGCCCGCAGCAGCACGCCGGCGTGGTGCACAGCTCGAACCTCTGCACCGAGATCACGCTCAACACGTCACACGACGAAATCGCGGTCTGCAACCTCGGCTCGATCAACCTCGTCGCTCACCTCACCGAGGGCGGGCTCGATTTCGCAAAAATAAAAAGAACAATTTCCACGGCGATGCGGATGTTGGACAACGTCATCGACATCAACTACTACGCTGTCGACAAGGCGAGGAACTCCAACCTGCGTCACCGCCCGGTGGGCCTGGGAATCATGGGATTCCAGGACTGCCTGCACCGCCTGCGGCTCGCCTACGCCTCGCAGGAGGCGGTCGAGTTCGCCGACCGCTCCATGGAGATGGTGGCCTACGCCGCGTACTGGGCCTCGACCGAGCTCGCCGCCGAGCGCGGGCGCTACGCCAGCTTCCCCGGATCGCTCTGGGACCGCGGCGTCCTGCCGCAGGACACGCTCGACATCCTGTCGGCCGAGCGCGGCGGCTATGTCGAGCTCGACCGCTCCGCGACGCTCGACTGGGACGCGTTGCGCGCGCGCATCAAGCAGCACGGCATGCGCAACTCGAACTGCCTGGCGATCGCGCCCACCGCCACCATCGCCAACATCGTCGGCGTCTTGGCCTCGATCGAGCCGACCTACCAGAACCTGTTCGTCAAGTCGAACCTGTCGGG
>JBIOYV010000035.1:0-11684 GCA_044870335.1 Burkholderiales bacterium
CACGCACATCAACATCGTCGACACCCCGGGGCACGCCGACTTCGGCGGCGAGGTCGAGCGCGTCCTGTCGATGGTCGACGGCGTGCTGCTGCTGGTCGACGCGGTCGAAGGGCCCATGCCGCAGACCCGCTTCGTCACGCGCAAGGCGCTCGCCCTCGGGCTCAAACCGATCGTGGTGGTGAACAAGGTGGACCGCCCGGGCGCGCGGCCGGAGTGGGTGGTGAACCAGACCTTCGACCTCTTCGACAAGCTCGGCGCGAGCGAGGATCAGCTCGATTTCCCGGTGCTCTACGCTTCCGCGCTGCTCGGCTACGCCAAGAAAGAGCTCGACCATGAGAGCGGCAACATGGCGCCGCTGTTCGACGCGATCCTGAAGTACGTGCCGGTGCGCGACGAGGATCCCGACGCGCCGCTGCAGCTGCAGATCTGCTCGCTCGACTACTCGAGCTACGTCGGCAAGATCGGCATCGGCCGCATCCGCCGCGGCCGGCTGAAAGCTGCGCAGGAGGTGCTGCTTCTGCCGGACAACATCAAGGCCAAGGTCAATCAGGTCCTCATGTTCGAGGGCCTGGAGCGCAAGCCCGTGGACGAGGCCGAGGCCGGCGACATCGTGCTGATCAACGGCATCGACGAGGTCGGCATCGGCGCGACGCTGTGCGACGTCGACCACCCGGATCCGCTGCCCGCGCTCAAGGTCGACGAGCCGACCCTGACGATGAACTTTCTCGTCAACGCCTCGCCGCTCGCCGGGCGCGAGGGCAAGCACGTCACCAGCCGCCAGATCCGCGAGCGCCTGGAGCGCGAGACGAAGAGCAACGTCGCGCTGCGCGTCGAGTACCCGAGCGATACCGACACCTTCATCGTGCACGGCCGCGGCGAGCTGCACCTCACGATCCTGCTCGAGAACATGCGGCGCGAAGGCTACGAGATCGCGGTGTCGCGCCCGCGCGTGATCTACAAGGAGATCGGCGGGGAGCGCTGCGAGCCGTACGAGGTGCTCACGGTCGACGTCGAGGACGCGAACCAGGGCGCGGTGATGGAAGAGCTCGGCCGGCGGCGCGGCGAACTCGTCGACATGCAGCCCGACGGCAAGGGGCGCGTGCGCCTGGACTACCGCATTACGGCGCGCGGCCTGATCGGCTTCCAGGGCGAGTTCATGACCCTGACCCGCGGCACCGGCATCATGAGCCACGTGTTCGATGCCTACGGCCCGGTGAAGGCCGACATCGAGGAGCACCGCAACGGCGTGCTCGTGTCGCAGGACGACGGCGTCGCCGTCGCCTACGCCCTGTGGAAGCTGCAGGAGCGCGGCCGCATGTTCGTCAACCCGGGCGACCCGGTGTACGAAGGCATGATCGTCGGCATCCACAGCCGCGACAACGATCTCGTGGTGAACCCGATCCGCACCAAGCAGCTCACCAACATCCGCGCGAGCGGCAAGGACGAGGCGATCCTGCTCACGCCGCCGATCGGGCTCACGCTCGAGTACGCGGTCGATTTCATCGGCGACGACGAGCTGGTCGAGATCACGCCCAAGTCGATCCGCCTGCGCAAGCGCCACCTGAGAGAGCACGAGCGCCGGCGCGCGGACCGGGCTGCTGCTTAGAAATTCATTCTTGAGCTAGCAACGTAGTGACGTAGTTCAGCGCCTCGCGCGCGCTGTACGCGTCGTAGCCGTACTCGTCGACCAGCCGCTTCTCGACCACCGAGATCTTCTGCCGCGCCTCTTCGTCCGGGCGCGTGGTCGAGCTCACCAGGCGCAGCACGTCGCGGCGCTGGTCGAAGAGGTATTGCTCCACCGCGTCGTGCAGCAGCGCGTGGCTGCCGAGCGTGAACTTCTCGCCGCGCTTGTAGGCGCCCATCGCCTTTCTCACCACTTCCTGGCGGAAGGAGATCTTGCCCGAGTCCGAGACGCGGATCTTCTCCTCCACCTGCCGCAGGAACCGTTCGTCGGGCTTCCTCTCCTCGTTGGTGATCGGGTCCTTCACCGTGCGGTTGTCGAGCGTCGCCTCGACCTCGTCCAGGTACTTGTCGAGCATCTGCTGAGCCTCCTGCTCGAAGGACACGAACAGGGCCTTGTGCACGTCCTCCTTGACCCAGCGGTTGTAGAAGTCCTTGCGCACCGTGACCAGGAAATCGACCAGGCGGGTTTTCCTCTTCGTGTCCATGCGCGCGTCGGACTCGATCGCGTCCTTGAGCGCGATCAGCACCTGCATGCTGGTCAGGCTTTTCGTGCTCGACTGGATGATGGCGTTCGAGAGCGCGTTGATCACGAAGCGCGGCGACACTCCGGCGAGGCCTTCCTCCGGGTTCCTGGCGCGGATCTTCTCGGCGTCGGACTGCGCCACCCCCTCGACCTCCTCGCCGGCATAGAGCCGTGCCTTGGTGCTGAGTCCCGGCGCCTTCTCCTGGGGTTCCTGGAGACGCGACAGGATCGCGAATACCGCGGCGACGTGCAACGCGTGCGGATCGAGGTGCACCTCGCGGAACGCCTGCGTCGAGGACGTGAGCTTCCTGTAGATGCGCGCCTCTTCCCGGTAGGAGAGGGTATAGGGCACCTGGATGATCACCATCCGGTCGAGCAGCGCCTCGTTCTCCGGCTCCTGCAGGAACTTCCGGAACTCGGCGAGGTTGGTGTGCGCGAGGATGGTCTCGTCGAGGTAGATGAGCGGGAAGCGGGAGACCTTGACGTTCTTCTCCTGCGTCAGGGTGAGGAGCAGGTACAGGAACTCGCGCTTCACCTTGAGGATCTCGATCATCTCGAGCACCCCGCGGCTCGCGGCATACACGGCGCCAGACCAGGACCAGGCGCGCGGGTCGCCCTCGTCGCCAAACTCCGAGACCTTGGCGAGGTCGACCGAGCCGACCAGGTCGGCGATGTCGGCGGTGGTCGGGTCGTGCGGCGCGTAGGTGCCCACGCCGACGCGGCCGGCCTCGGAGATGAAGATCCGCTGCACCGGCATCTGCATGAAGTCGCCTGAGAATTCGCGCGCCAGGCGGGTCGCGCACAGCGGGCAGAGCTCGCCGTTGATCTCGACGCCGTAGGTCTGGCGGAACTGCGGGCGCATCGTATGCGGCACCAGGTGCAGCGGCGATTCGTGCAACGGGCAGCCCTGCACCGCGTAGAGCGCGCCTGCCTCGGTGTGGCTGTACTCCTCGAGGCCGCGCTTGAGCAGGATGACGAGGCTCGACTTGCCGCCCGACGGCGGGCCCAGCAGCAGGAGCAGGCGCCTGCCGACCTCGCTCCCGGCGGCGGCGGCCTTGAAATAGTCGACCAGCCGGTCGAGCGTTTCCTCGATGCCGTACAGCTCATCGTCGAAAACCCGGCAATGAAGCTGTCCAGTGTCGTCGGCGCTGGCCTCGCTTCGGATCATGTCCCAGACGTACTGGTGGCTCGAGCGGACGATGCCCGTCGGGTTCTTTGGAAAAACCGACTCGAGGAACGCGCCGAACGTGCCCGACCAGTGCGCCGCGCGGTGACCCTTGCTGAAAGTGGCCAGCGAGTTCAGGAAGCTCGCGTGCCGCTCAGCACCTGCCACGACGGTGAGGTTTTTCATGCCTTGCCTCCTGGGAGACGGTATCAGCGCCTCCTCCCCGCTTCGGGCTATTAGACGCCTTTTTTCAGCACCTCGCGAGCGGCGCGCTGGCCGCTGCGCAGCGCACCTGCCACGGTCCCTGCTTCTTCGAGATCGGTCGCCTCGCCCGCAAAAAAGAGCGTGTCCTCGATCGGCTCGGCGAGCCGCTCGCGCGCGCCCTCGCCCCCGACGCGCACGTAGCTGTAACCGCCGCGGGAACAAGGGTCTGCCTGCCAGTCTTGAACCAGCGCCGCCGCCAGCTCTTCCTTGGCCCTGCCCTTTCCGAACACCATTCCGACGCTCCGAAGCGCCGCTGCCAGCAGCGCGTCCTTCGACGATCCGGCGAGGCGCGCGGCCTTCGGACCTCCGGCCCACGCTGTCAGGAGCGGCGCACGCATAGGCAGGGGCGTCCAGAAGGTCGGAAACGGCCCTTCCGGGACGTGGAAGAACGCCACTTCGGGCGCGCGCGCTTCCCAGAACGGGGTGTGGAAGCGCATCGCCACCCGGACCACCGGCCCCGAGGCGAGCTTGCCCAGCGCCGCCGCCTTCACTTTGAGAGCGGGTGAAAAGCGAACCGCGCCCGATTGCAGGACGCCGAGCGGCAGCGTCACGACCGCGCGCCCGGCCCTGAATGCGAACGCAGGGCCCTTCACGACGACGTTGCCGCGCTGCCACGTCAGCGTTGTGACGGGCGAGTCGAGCCGCAGGCGCGCGCCCTGCGCAACGACCGATTGCGCGAGCCAGTCGAAGAGCGCCCCGTACCCGCCCTGCGGCCGCGGCTGCGAGGCGCCGAGCGAACCGCCCTCGCCCCACTCCTCCAGGATCGAGCGCGCGCTGACGCGCGCCGGATCGGCGGCATCGAACCCCTGCACCATCATGCGGGCGAAGGCCTTGGTCTTTCGGCTGGCCCGGGTGCGAGCGAGAAGCGCGGCGAACGAGACGTCGCGCGTCAGGGGCGGGGCATGGCGGACCGCGCGTTGCGCCTCCACGAAGGCGTTCATGCGGCGCAGCCGGCCGCGCTCGAGATAGCGCTGCTCGCGCTTCGAATCGACCGCTGCGATGCCGGCTTCGGCGAGGAAGGCGTGCGTGGACGCCGCCTCGCCGTGGATGAATTCGGCGCCGAGCTCGACCGGAATCTCGAGGCCGGGCATGCCGCGCGTCCAGCAGCGCCCGCCGACGCGGTCGCGCGCCTCCAGCACCAGCACGGAGCGTCCCGCCCGCACGAGCGCGGCGGTCGCGGCGAGCCCCGCGGCGCCGGCGCCGATGACGATCAAGTCAAAAGACTGGATGCGGGCTCACTCGGCTTTGACGCCGGCGTCGGCGGCGACTTTGCGCCACACGTCGATTTCCTTCCTGATCTGGGCGAGGAACTGCTCCGGCGTGCCGCCGGCAGGCGCCACCCCGTCGTTTTGGAGCTGGTCGGCGGTCTGCTTGAGGCTGAGCGCCTTGGTCACTTCTGCATTGATGCGCTCGACGATCGGGCGCGGCAGGCCCTTGGGAGCGATCAGCCCGTGCCACAGGATGACCTCGTAGCCGGGAAGGCCCGACTCGGCAACGGTCGGAACATTGGGCAGCGCGGGGATGCGCTTCGCCGTGGTCACGGCAATTGCGCGCAGCTTGCCCGACTGCACGTGCGGCATCGCGGTCGCAGTGCTGCTGAAGAACACGTCGGTCTGCCCGCCGATCGTATCGGTCAGCGCGGGGCCGGTGCCCTTGTAGGGGATGTGATTCATCTTGATCCCGGCCATGCTGTCGAAGAGCTCGGTCGCTAGATGGATCACGCTGCCCTGGCCGGAAGACGCGAAATTGATCTGCCCCGGCTTGGATTTCGCGAGCGCGATCAGCTCCTTCGTTGTCTTGACCGGCAGCGACGGCCGCGCGACGACGAGCAGCGGCCCCTGCGACATCTGGATGATCGGGGTGATGTCGGCGACCGGATCGAAATTGAGCTTGTAGACGCTCGGATTGACCGTGTAGCTCGAGGCGATCAGCGTCAGCGTATAGCCGTCGGGCGCGGACTTGATCCCTGACTCAATGCCCAGGACACCGCCCGCGCCGGGCTTGTTCTCGACGATCACCTGCTTGCCCAGGGCGTCGGTCAGACGCTGCGCCATGAAGCGTGCGATGAAATCCGAGCCGCCGCCGGGCGCAAAAGGCACGACGATGCGCACCGGCTTGGCGGGATAGGACTGGGCGAAGACGGGCGGCGCCACCGGCGCGAGGGAACACAGAGCTGCCACCACCGAACCAATCAAAGCGCGCTTGGTGTTAGCCGGGATCATGACTAGCCTCCCCGCGTCGCGCTCCACGCGCCGCTCGCCGACGTGCCGTCGATGCGCTTGCCGTTGACGGTGCCCTTGTAGTCCAAGCCGCCGGCGCGGAACGAGATCTCGCTGCCGCGCAGCTTCCCGTCCTGCAGCGGCACGCTCTTGCCCCCCGAGGTCAGCGTGCCCGACACCTTCTGGAACTCCTGCTTGAGCGCCAATTCGCCCTGCGGAAGCTTCCACGCTCCGTCCACCTTGGCCGGGACGATCCAAAGATACGCAGTGCACCAGGAGCTGCAGCCGTCGCCGACCGTGGCGGTTTCGTCCGCATTCCATTCGCCCATCGTGAAGCTGTTCGAGACCACGCGGGTGCCGGGCTTCAGGCCGAGGATCCTCGGCCGAAGCTTGAGGTTGATGTCAGGAAGGAGAAACATGGTAATCACGCTCGCCTGCGAGAAGTCGCTCTTAAAGAGGTCGGCCTGCTGGAAGTTCGCCTTTCCGGTCATGCCCTCCTTCGCCGCGTTGCGTTTGGAAAGCTCCACCATGTCGGGGTTGTACTCGATGCCGAGGGCTCGCGCGCCGCGCTTCGCCGCGGTGATCACGGTGCGGCCGTCTCCGGAGCCCAGATCGATCACGTAGTCGTTCGGCGTCACTTTCGCCATGTCGAGCATCTTGTCGACCAGCGCCTGCGGCGTCGGCACCCAGACCACGTCCTTGCCGGACTGACCGACGGTGGGCTCGAAGCTCGTGCCCGATTGGGTCTGGGTCTGCGCCATCGAGCACGCGCTTGCGGCAATGATGAGCGATGCGAGCGCAGCGTCTCGCACGTACCTGAATGCGGTCATTCGTTTCTCCTGAGGGCCGTGGGGGGATGGGTAAGAAGCAAAAACTGTAACGCAAAATCGCTCGCCTTGAAGCCTCGGCGGCCGGCGCGGCGGCGTTTTTGGGCGATAATCCGCCCCCTTGAACCGTTAGAAACGACCCAAGTTTGATGATCAGGATCGACAACCTCGTGAAGTCCTTCGGGGCGAAGCGGGCGGTCGACGGCATTTCGTTCACCGTCGAGCGCGGCGAGGTGCTCGGCTTCCTCGGCCCGAACGGGGCCGGCAAGTCGACCACCATGCGGATGATCACCGGGTTCATGCCGCCGACCGAGGGCAGGGTGGCCGTCGGCGGCTTCGACGTCGCCGAGTCCCCGCTGGAGGCGAAGCGCCTCATCGGCTACCTGCCGGAGAACGCCGCCGCCTACCCCGACATGACGGTCGAGGGTTTCCTCAATTTCGCGGCCGAGCTGCGCGGCCTCTCGGGCAGCGTCCGCCGGAAGGCGCTGCACCGGGTAATCGAGCGCTGCTTCCTCGACTCGGTGCTGCACCAGTCGATCGATACCCTGTCGAAGGGCTACAGGCACCGCACCTGTCTCGCGCAGGCGCTGATCCACGATCCGGACGTGCTGATCATGGACGAGCCCACCGACGGGCTCGACCCGAACCAGAAGCACGAGGTGCGCAACCTCATCCGCGAGCTCGGCCGCAACAAGGCGATCGTGTTCTCCACCCACATCCTGGAGGAGGTCGACGCCGCCTGCACGCGGGCGATCATCATCGACCGCGGCAGGATCGTCGCCAACGGCACCCCCGAGGAGCTGCGCGCCATGTCGGAGCTCGCCGGCGCCGTCACCCTGCAGGCGCGCGGCGCGAGCGCCGAGCGCCTGGCCGAGCTTGGCCGGGTGGAGAAGCTGAACGGCTCGTTCCGCATCTATCCGAAGGACAAGTCGAGGGCGGCGCAGCTCGCCCAGGACGTGGTCGAAATGGTGAACCTCCACGGCTGGAAGGTCGAAGGCATGTACAGCGAGCGCGGCGAACTCGACGAGGTGTTCCGCCGCATCACCCTCCCCGACACGGTGAAGAAATGAGCACCCGAAATCAGGGACAGACCACGTTTTCACGCGGGTTTTGCGCTCTGGTAAGCACATGAGAGTCGTCTTCACGATCGTAAAGCGGGAACTGTCGAGCTACTTCAGCTCCCCGGTCGCCTATGTCTTCCTGGTGATCTTCCTGCTGCTCACCGGCTTCTTCACCTTCACCGCCGGCAACTTCTTCGAGCGCGGCGAGGCGAGCCTCGCCGCGTTCTTCGGCTGGCATCCCTGGCTCTACCTCGTGCTGGTGCCCGCGGTGGGCATGCGCCTGTGGGCCGAGGAGCGCCGCTCGGGGACGCTGGAGCTCCTGCTCACGATGCCGGTGGCGCCGTGGCAGGCGATCCTCGCCAAGTTCCTCGCCTCGTGGATCTTCATCGGCGTGGCGCTCGCGCTCACCTTCCCCGCCGTCATCACGGTGAACATCCTCGGCGATCCGGACAACGGCATGATCGTCGCCGGCTATCTCGGCAGCTTCTTTCTCGCCGGCGCCTACCTCGCCATCACCTGCATGACCTCCGCGATGACCCGAAACCAGGTCGTCGCCTTCATCCTGTCCGTGGTGCTGTGCCTGTTCCTGATCCTCGCCGGCTTCAACCCGGTGACCGACCTCCTCGCGCGCTGGGCGAACCCCGCGGTGGTCGATACGGTGGCGGCGTTCTCCGTCGTCACGCACTTCGACGGCTTCCAGCGCGGCGTGATCGACCTGCGCGACCTCGTGTTCTTCCTGTCCGTGATCGGCTTCGCGCTCTTCGCCACCGGCGTGATCATCCGCGGACACCGAGCCGGCTGATATGAAATTCAAGAAATACGACCAACTCATCTATTCCGCCGTGGGGCTCGCGGCGCTGCTGCTCGTGCTCGTTGCCGTGAACTTCCTCGTCTCGCGGGTCCCGGCGCGGGTCGACCTGACCGAAGGCGACCTCTACACGCTCTCTCCCGGCACGCGCAAGATCCTGCGCGGGCTGCAGTCGCCGGTGAAGGTGAAGCTCTACATCTCCCAGGGCGAGAGCGTGCCGGTGCAGCTGCGCAGCTTCGCGCAGCGCGTCGAGGATACGGTGCGCGAGTTCAAGCAGGCGGCGGGCTCGAACCTCGTCGTCGAGCGCTACAACCCGAAGCCCGACTCGGAAGAAGAGGATGCGGCGCAGCTCGACGGGATCGAGCCGCAGCAGCTCTACACCGGCGAGCAGTTCTATCTCGGCATCTCGGTGAGCCAGCTCGACCGCAAGCAGTCGATTGCGGCGGTATCGCCGCAGCGCGAGCGCCTGCTCGAGTACGACCTTATCCGCGCCATCGCGCGCGTCGGCAATCCGGAGCGGCCCAAGATCGGCCTCATGGCGGGCCTGCCCGTGCTGGGGGAGAAGTTCAATCCATTCACGCGGCAGAGCTCGGAGCCCTGGGTGCTCGCCAACGAGCTCAAGCGCGACTTCGAGGTGAAGGAAGTCCCGCTCACGGCGAAGGAGATCGACAAGGAGCTCAACGTCCTCCTCGTCATCCATCCCCGCGACGCCGCGCCGCAGACCGAGTACGCGCTCGACCAGTTCGTGATGCGCGGCGGCAAGCTCATCGTCTTCGTCGACCCGTACGCCTACTTCGACCAGATGCCGACGATGCCGGGCGTGCCGCCGATGCCGTCGAGCTCCAACCTGCCGACGCTCTTCAAAGCCTGGGGCATCCCGATGGACCCGGGCAAGGTGGTGAGCGACGTGGTGTTCGGCTCGGGCGGCGGCGCGCGCTATACGCCGACGGTGCTCTCGCTCAACCGCACCGCGTTCAGCCGCGACGACGTCGTCACCGGCCAGATCGAGACCTTGCTCTATGCGTTTGGCGGGGCGTTTGACGTAAAAACCACCGATGTAAAGGTGACCGAGCTCGTGCACAGCTCGCCGAACTCGATGCTGGTCGACTCCATGAACGCGACGAAGTCGGGCGACGAGGCGACGCGCAGCTTCAAGCCTTCCGGCAAGACGATGCCGCTCGCGCTGCGCCTGTCGGGCAGGTTCAAGACCGCGTTTCCGGAGGGCTTGAAGGAAGATGAGAAGAAGCCCGCCGCGCCGGGCTCGCCGGCGCTGCGCGAATCGCCCGAGAACTCGGTGATCGTGGTCGCCGACGTCGACATGCTCGCCGACGGCGCCGCGGTCGACGTGCAGGACGTCTTCGGCCGCAAGGTGGTAGTGCCCTCCAACGGCAACCTCGCGTTCGCGCTCGGCATGGTGGAGCAGTTCGCCGCCGGCGACGACCTGATCTCGCTGCGCAGCCGCGCGGCCGCGTTCCGCCCGCTCACCGTGGTGCGCGAGCTCGAGGCCGAGGCGCAGAAGCAGTACTTCGGCCGCATCCAGGCGCTCGAGGAGGAGAAGCAGAAGACGCAGGCGCGCCTGCAGGAGCTGCAGAAAGCGCAAGGCAGCGGCGCGGCGAAGGGCGCGCAGATCCTGAGCCCCGAGCAGCAGGCCGAGCTCGAGCGCTTCAAGAAGACCTACATCGAGACCAACCTCGCGCTGAAAGAGCTGCGCAAGAACCTGCGCCAGGACGCCGAGGCGCTGGTGTTCTGGACCAAGGTGGCGAACATCGTGCTCATGCCGCTGCTGGTGGCGCTCGCCGGCCTGCTCATCGCCTTCCTGAGAAAAAGGCTCGCGTGAGCGCCAGGGTCGCCGTCATCCTCGTGGTGCTGCTGGCGGTGCTCGGCGGCGGTGCGCTCGTGTACCAGCACCAGGAGCGCGGGCGGCGGCCGGAGAACGTCGGCACGCTCGGCCGCACGCTGTTCAAGGATCTCAAGGTGGCGGACATCGCCGCGATCAGGATCCAGGAGCCCAAGGCCGCGCTCACGCTGCAGCGCAAGGACGAGCGCTGGGTACTCGCCGAGCGCGGCGATTTCCCTGCCGATCTCGCGAGGGTGCGCGAGTTCGTGCTGAAGGTGATCGGCCTCAAGGTCGGACAGAGCGAGCCGCTCGGGGAGAAGGATCGCGCGCGGCTCAACCTGGACGCGTCCGGCACCCGGGTGGAGTTCAAGGATGCGCAGGGCAAGGCGCTGGGGGCGTTCGTCCTCGGCAAGAAGTACTTCAAGCGCGAGGTGGACAACCCGGACAAGGCGATTCCGGACGGGCGCTTCCTCGCGCTGCCGGACGAGGCGGGGACCGCCTACCTGGTCGGCGACCCCCTCGCCCAGGCGACGACGCGCACGTCCGAATGGATCGAGCGGACCTCCTTCCAGGTGGAGAAGATCAAGACGCTGGAGGTGCGCTATCCGGCAGGTGGGGGCTACCGCATCGAGCGCCAGGCGGACAATGCCGAATGGAAGCTGGCGGGCGCCAATCCGGGCGAAAAGCTCGATATATCAAGGGCAAATGCTGCGTCCTACTCGCTTTCGCTGCTCGAGCTCGCCGACGTGGCGCCGAAGGATGCAGGGGATACGGGCCTCGACCAGCCGGTGCTCATCAACGCCACCACGCTCGCGGGCGCGGCGTATGCGATCAAGGTCGGCAAGCTCGCCGGCGAGAATCACTACGTGAGCTTCATCGCGACGGGGCTCAAGCCCGACGCGAAGGACGCCGAGCGCGTCAAGCTGCTCTCGGAGCACGTGCTCCTGGTTCCGAAGTCGAAGCTCGAAGACACGCTGAAGAAGCGTTCCGAACTACTCGAGAAGAAAGACAGGAAATAGAAACCCTCCCTGGCGGACCACGTCCGACGGCTCAGCCCGGATAGTCCTGCAACACGCTCGCTCCTACCCTGTTCGGCATCTTTACGGAGAGGAGCGGATCACCATGGGCAGGAAGCAACTGGCGGCGTTCGCAGCGCTCGCGTGCGTAGCAACCCCGAGCGTCGCCTTCGACAACCCGACGCAGCAGTCGCAGGGGATGATGGTCTACATCGCGCTGCCGCTCGACGGCCGCAATGTGAAGGAGCAGGCGCCGGCGTACGGGCTGTCGTTCCAGGGCA
>JBIOYV010000036.1:0-3710 GCA_044870335.1 Burkholderiales bacterium
CCGAGCTCCCGGCCATTTGTCTGTTGCGAGGACGTCATGTGGTTGGCAGCGAAGGTGTTCAGTCGCGGCGCAATCTGCGCTGTGGCGCTATCGGGCTGGATGTATAGCCCCCAGCTCGCCGCCGCCGCAGAGAATGCCGCTCACCAACTAGCCGACAAGTTCTCGCGCGCGGCCGAGGAAGGTGAGCGCGCCGACGAGGCAAAGAAGGAGGAAGCGCGCGCCAAAGCCAAAGCGCAGGCAGAGGCCAAGGCGCAAGCAGAAGCGAAGCAGCGCGCTGAGGCGAAAGCGCATGCCGAGCGCAAGGCGTCCGAGCAGCGCGCCGCCGACGAAGCCGAGATGATGCGCGCGGTGGAGGAAGAGGCGGAGGCGCGCCGTCGCGAGCGGTTTGCGCGCGAGCAGCAGGAGCGCATCGAAAACGAGCGCCGGGCGGCGCGCGCCGATGCGCAGCGCATGGCTGAGGAAGCACAAAAGCAGCGCAACGAACTGGAGCGCCAGGCGGAAGAGAAGCGCCGTGCGGAAGCGGAGCGCCTGACGCAAGAGGTCGAGGCGCAGCGATTGGCCGACGAGAAGCGAGCCGACGAGGAGCGCCGCGTCGCCGAGGATAAGCGGAAGGCCGAGGAAGCCCGCGTCGCGGAAGAGAAGCGCAAGGCGGAAGAGGCGCGCGTTGCCGAAGAGAACCGCCGTGCCGAGGAAGCCCGCGTCGCGAACGAAAAGCGCCAGGCCGAGGAGAAGCGCATCGCCGAGATCAAGCGGCAGGCGGAAGAGGCCGAGAAAACGCGGATCGCCGAGGAGAAGCGTATCGCCGAGCTAAAGCGCCAAGCTCAGGAAGCCGAGGGTAGGCGCCGCGCCGAGGAGGCTCGCTTGGTCGAGCAGACCCGCCGCGCCGAGGAAGAGGCGCGCGTTGCCGAGCAGCGCCGCATCAAGGAGATCGAGGATGCGCAGCAGCGTACCGCGCTCGAAGTGCAGCGCGAGGAGGAGGCGCGACGCGTCGCCGAGAAGTTCCGTCTCGCCCGCGAGGCACGCGAAGCGCGCGCCGCGGATGCTCGTGATCGCGAGCGCGAGACCCGCAACAGCCTGGGAGGACCCAGTCGCGAGCCCGACCTCAGCTCACCGTTCTTCGACGAACCGCCTGCCACCGCCGCGGCGACGTATCCGCAGCGCGTGACCGTATTGGTCATCATGCAGCCGCGCAGGCATGGCTTCGGCGGCAGGCGCATGACGGCGAACCCCGTGCTGTGCGTCGGCGACAGCTGCTACGTGAGCAACGGGGCAGGAGCGATGGCGAGCGTGATGCGGCGTGCGCAGGCGCTCGGACCCGGCAACACGCTCGGCCGCAATGCCGGCGTCTGCCGCAACGATACGACGTGCGTCTATCGTGGCGTGACGCTTCCCGGCCCGATGACGACGATCCAGCCGGTGGACATGGGCTTCCTGCGCCACGACCGGCGCGAGATCCGCAGCGTCGAGCCGGACCGCACTTGCACGACAACCGCCGGCGCGCTGTCGTGCTCAACCCCCGTGGTCGCGAGCGGCTATCGCGCGTGGATCGTGCCCGAGGCCGTCGCCGAGGCCGCCGGTGCCAACGGCCTTGAGCGCGTGCTGAACGAAGGTTTGCCGGCGGCGCGCTCCGCCTCCTATGGCGACTGGAAGTCGACCGTTCAGGTCTTGCCGACGAGGTAGCCGATCTCGCCGTTCGCTGCCTGCCGCTTCGCCTCGAGGAAATCGTTCACCTCGCGCGCGTGCAGCGGGCGGCCGGTGCGGTCGATGCTCCGTCGTTCCAGCGCCTGCAGCTCGGCGAGCAGCGGCTCTGCGGTCTTGTGCAGCATCGCCACCGCCTGGATGGTCGAGCGCTTCATGTTGGGCGGCACCTTCGGCACCACGTCGGCGATGAGGTCCTTGGCGCGCGTCGACAGCTGCCCCGAGAGCTGGCCGAAGATGCCGACCAGCTTGATCGGCAGGTCCTCCTTGAAGCGATAGTCGTGCTGCTCCATCCACAGGAACAGGCGGTCCATCAGCAGGTCCTGCAGGCGCAGGCGCGAGGTGACCCGGTAGTCCTGCCATTCGGCGATAAGGTCGAAGTCGGGCTCTAGCTCGATGTCGGCCGGCGCGAAGGTCTCCTTCGCCGTCACCCCGATGCGCTCGACGAAGTCGCGGTTCTTCATGTCGAAGCGGGTGGTGAACGTGGGCAGCAGATACTTCTGGTCGCTGGCGAGCCCGTACGCCTTGCGCACGAGCTTGGAGCAGAACAGCTCTGCGTCCCCGCGAAGCTCCATCGTGAAGTCGTACCAGATGTGCTTGCCGCCCTTCTCTTGGGTACGGCGGATCTTGTCGTGGATAAGCGCCGCGGCGCGGGCGGCGAGGTTCTTGTCGCGGTGGCGGAACAGCACGCAGCGGCCGAGGCCGTGCTCGAGCGTGGAGGAGAGCGGGTTGATGACGGAGCCGGCCTCGATCAGCGCCTCCACGACCCAATGCTTGCCCGCCTCGTCGGTGTGCACGATAGCAAGGTGGCTGAATTGGCTGTCGACGTCGCCGATGCGCGCGATAGCGGCGCTGTTGTGGTGCATGCCGCGCATCAAGAGGAGATCGCCGGAGCGGAAGTCGAGATCGTGGCCCGTCTCGAATGCCGGGTTGACGAAGGTGTTGAGGTTGCGGCCGCTGAAGCCGCGCAGCGTTTTTTCGTCCGGACCGAGTTGCGCGTAGCGGATGTTGAGCTCGCCGAGCATGTCAGTGGCGTAGCGGGCGATGCGCAGCGCATTGCGCAGCGCACGCTGGCCGGCGAGCGTCAGGAAGCCGCGCGCATGCCAGTCGGCGACCTGGTCGCGCAGGCGCAGCCGCATCGCGAAGATCGCGCGGGCTATCTCGGGTGCCGACCGCAGCAACGTCTGCATGTCGTAGCGATCGAGGGCGACGTTGAATGTCGCCTCGTAGAGCGCAGTGAGATTGGTGGCGAGCTCCTTTGCGGTCGCCGCCGGCCGCGCGGCAATCTCCTCGATGACCGCGAGATCGTCCTCAAGCCGCCGGCCGGCTGTCGAATTCAGCATCCGGTCCCTCCCCTACTTTACTCGCACACTCCCTAGCATGCCGGGGAAAGACGACGGATGCATGTTGGCAACATCATGAAGGGCTACGACTGGCCCCCATGAGCTTTACCGAGCTTGCCTGCGGCCCCATCGGACCCTCGGCGGTGGCTCGTGTCACGTGCACGAGGGAGCCGACCTTGATCTCCTCGAACGAGGTATTGCCGCAGACATCGCGGGAGAAGTAGAGGTCGGGGGAATCTTTCACCTCGATGAAGCCATAGCTCTGGTCAGGAAACAGCCGCACCACGACGCCAGTATCGCCGACCGAGCCGTGCTGCTTCACCTCGCCCTTGCGGATGGCGGCGATCTGCTCGAGCTGGCGCTCGACCGCCTCGAAGACGCGATTGACGATAGCGGTGCTGTCGCCCTTTACCTCGCGCCGCTCTTGCTGGCCCTTGCCAATTACGGGATTGCGGCCGGGGATATCGACCTCGACGACGATACCGAGCGGCGGCTTGGCTCCCTCGGCACTACGGTGCGGTATCTCGACGACGACGCGGGCACCGGTAATGTTGTGGTGGAAGCGCTGCAGCCGCTCCACCCGCTCGCGAATAAGGCCCTCCAGTGAAGCGGAACTATCGACGTTCTTGAATGCGATCTGCAGGGGTCTTTCCATCGTTCTCTCCGGTT
>JBIOYV010000037.1:0-2266 GCA_044870335.1 Burkholderiales bacterium
CTCGTACATGGCGCGGCTCATCCTGCACCGCTACGCCATGCTCGGCATCCTCGACGACCTGGGCATGCCGCGGCGCGAGATGGGCATCCTCGCCGCGCCCTCGGAGAAGCACGTGCCGGTCATGGCCGGCGCGAAGTGCCCCGAGTGCGGCAACACCACGCTCATCCGCAAGGACGGCTGCGACTACTGTACCTCCTGCGGCTACGTGGGGGTCTGCGGCTAGGAAGTCGCGTCGGGCACCGAAGGGGTCCCGGTCCGGCGCTCGGCGGCGCGCCGCTCGGCGACGAAGCGCTCGCGGTGCCAGAGGCGCTCGAGCGCGTAGCGGCCGGCGCCGGCCGCCCACAGCGCGAAGAAGCCGCCGACGACCGCGAGGTTCTTGAAGAACTGCGTCTGCTGCGTCTGGCGCGCCGGCCCTTCGAACTCCCAGAAGCGGTGCGCGATGAAGCTCGCGACGATCGTGAAGAGGATCAGCAGCAGGGTCGCGATGCGCAGCTGGAAACCCACGAGGACGGCGATGCCGCCGAAGAACTCCACGCATGCGCCGATGGGCGCCAGCACGTCGGCAAGGGGCACGCCCTGCTTGTGCAGGCTCGCGGTGAAGCCCGCGAGGTCCGTGAGCTTGCGCAGTCCTCCGGGAATGAACAGCGCGGACATGGCGATGCGCGCGACGAGCAGCGCGAGGTCGGAAGAGGTCTTTTGCATTTGCGGCTCCAGCAGTCCCAGGCGAGCAAGAAACGTACTTGGCCGCTATGAAGCGGCCATCGACAGCCGGCAATCCGGCCAGCACTGGATAGGGCCGAAGCCCTTGCGGGCCAGCCCCCGGATTGGCCCCTCCGCGGAGGCGACGAATGCCACCGCTCCCGTCACCGCACCGACGTAGGCCGCCGCCGCCGCATGTCGCGCGCCGAGCCGCGAGGCGTCGAACGGCCTGCCGCCGCCGCCGAAGCCGTCGGGCCCTTCCATGAGGGTGCCGTTCCACGCCGGCGCCCGCAGCCGGGCGCCGAAGCCGACCAGCTCGAAATCGGGCGTGAGCAGTAAAGCCCCGTCGATCGAGGCCAGGCGGGCAAGCGCATCGAGTCGCGCGCGCATCAGGGCCTGCGCCTTGGTGACGCCGGACAGGCTCCCCCAATGCTTTTCCTGCGCCGCTTTCTCGTGGCGCAGGCGTGCGCTCAGCAGGCGCCGCAGCTCGAGGCTGCCGCTCGAGTCCCACCGCAGATCGGCATGCTGCTGGGCGTCCTGCATCGACGCTTGCGGGATGAACACGACGATCGTGCCGCCCCCCCGCCGGTCGAGCTGGTCCAGCAGGTATTTCAGGCACTCGAGCAGACCGTGACCGTAGGCGTTGTCGCCGTCGTCGACGTAACGGTTTCCCTTCAGCGCCATGCGCAGGCCGAAGAGCTCGTGCAGGATCAGTCCCATCGCGTGCGTATAGAACGGCGTGGGAACGGCGCGCGCGAATTCGCCGCGCGTGATGCGACCGATCGCCGAGTCGCCCCTCGCGATCAGGATCGAGCCGATGCCGTCGATCGAAAGGATCGGGCAGTCGGGCGGCGCGTGGACGCCCTCCTCGATCGTGCCCGGGAGCTCCTCGAGGGCGCGCGCGGCGCGCTGGTAGTGGATCATTCCCCAGATCATCGGCTCGTCGTCGAACCAGTCGACCAGGAGGCTGGAGGAACCGGTCTCGGTCGCCTTCCCGAGCTCGGCGAGCGCCGCCGGCTCCAGCGGCCGCGGACGCTCGAGCTTCAGCATCAGCTCGCTGTGCCGCGCGCGCTTCATCTCGTGGTCGTGGAAATCGGAAAGCGACAGCCAGGCCACGCAGGCGTGCATGGGCCGGCCGTGCCCGGCCAGCAGGCTCGCCCTGAAAACCGCGTCGAGCAGGATGCCGAGGCGCTCCGAATCCGGAAGGGGGCGGGCGCGCCGCCCGCGCTGGGGATGCTGCTGGTCCGCGATCCAGGCATGGCGAACCTGCGCCACGAGGTCCTGGTTGATGACGACGATCATGCCCGCTGCCTCCCCGTACCTCGATTTTCAATGCGCCGGTCGGGCGCTGTCGAGTTTTCCTAATTATCCCAACCGGCGCATTTCCGGCGCCGCGGCGCCGCGCTAGAGTGGGTGCGCGGTAGTTGTTTCTCCTTGGGCAGTCGGCACCACCGGGCCCCGCGACCTCGCCTAGGCCGCGGGCGCCTTTTCTATCGTTGCGGAACGAAGTGGTGCACCCAGAGGAGCGCCGCGACCGACTTGGCGTCGGTCCGCTCGCCGTCACGGA
>JBIOYV010000038.1:0-9761 GCA_044870335.1 Burkholderiales bacterium
GACGATCGGCCTCGTCGCGCTGCTGCTCATACTGGTCGCGGCCAACTTCCTGGTGTCGCGCGTTCCGGCGCGCGTCGATCTCACCGACGGCGACCTCTACACGCTCTCGCCCGGCACGAAGAAGATCTTGCGCAACCTATCCTCGCCGGTGAAGGTGAAGCTCTACCTCTCGCAGGGCGAGGCGGTGCCGGTGCAGCTGCGCAGCTTCGCGCAGCGCGTCGAGGACCTGGTGCGCGAGTTCAAGGGCGTGGCCGGGTCGAACCTGGTCGTCGAGCGCTACAACCCGAAGCCCGACTCGGAGGAGGAGGACGCGGCGCAGCTCGACGGGATCGAGCCGCAGCAGCTCTTCACCGGCGAGCAGTTCTACCTCGGCTTGGCAGCGCAGCAGCTCGACCGCAAGCAGACCCTTCCCGCGATCTCGCCGCAGCGCGAGCGCCTGCTCGAGTACGACCTGGTGCGCGCGATTGCGCGCGTCGGCGCGAGCGAGCGGCCCAAGGTCGGCCTGATGGCCGGGCTTCCCGTGCTCGGCGAGCGCTTCAACCCGTTCACGCGCCAGTCCTCCGAGCCCTGGGTGCTCGCCAACGAGCTCAAGCGCGACTTCGACGTGAAAGAGGTGCCGATCAGCGCGAAGGAGATCGACAAGGACATCAACGTTCTCCTGCTCATCCACCCGCGCGACGCGCAGCCGCAGACCGAATACGCGCTCGATCAGTTCGTGCTGCGCGGGGGCAAGCTCATCGCCTTCGTCGACCCCTACGCGTACTTCGACCAGAACCCGACTATGCCGGGCGTTCCGCCCGAGCCCTCCAGCTCCACGCTGCCGACCCTGTTCAAGGCCTGGGGCTTGACGATGGACCCCGGCAAGGTGGTGAGCGACGTCGTGTTCGGCTCGGGCGGCGGGCAGCGCTACACGCCGACGGTGCTCTCGCTCAACCGCACCGCGTTCAGCCGCGACGACATCGTTACCGGGCAGATCGAGACGCTGCTCTACGCGTTCGGCGGCGCCTTCGAGGTCAAGCCGCAGGAGGGGCTGCGCGTCACCGAGCTGCTGAAGAGCTCGCCCAACTCCATGCTGGTGGACAATGCGAACGCGACCAAGTCGGGCGACGAGGCGACCAAGGCTTTCAAGCCCTCGGGCAAGTCGATGCCGCTCGCGCTGCGGCTCACGGGCAGGTTCAAGACCGCGTTTCCCGATGGCTTGAAAGACGGCGACAAGCCGGTGCCGAACACGCCGCAACTGCGGGAGTCGGCAAACGAGAACGCCGTCATCCTGGTCGCGGACGTCGATCTCCTCGCCGACGGCGCGGCGGTCGACGTGCAGGAGGTATTCGGCCGCAGGGTCGTGGTGCCGTCCAACGGCAACCTCGCCTTCGCCATGGGCATGGTGGAGCAGTTCGCCGCCGGCGACGAGTTCATCTCGCTGCGCAGCCGCACCGGCGCGTTCAGGCCGCTCACCGTGGTGCGCGAGCTCGAGGCCGAGGCGCAGAAGCAGTATTTCGGCAAGATCCAGGCGCTCGAGGAAGAAGTGCAGAAGACCACCGCCAAGCTGCAGGAGCTGCAGAAGTCGCAGGGACCCGCAGGCAAGTCGGCGCAGCTCCTCTCCCCCGAGCAGCAGGCCGAGCTCGAGCGCTTCCGCAAGACCGTCGCGGAGGCGCGGCTGCAGCTCAAGGAAGTGCGCAAGAACCTGCGCCAGGACGCCGAGAGCCTGGTGTTCTGGACCAAGGTCGCCAACATCGTGCTGATGCCGCTGCTCGTCGCGCTCATCGGCCTGCTCGTCGCGTTCTTCGGCGGAAGGAGGCGGAAAGCCGTATGAACGCGCGGCTCGCCGCGATTCTCGTGGTGCTGCTGGTGATCCTCGGCGGCGGCGCGCTGCTCTACCAGTACCAGGAGCGCAGCCAGCGCCCCGTCAACAGCGACACGCTCGGGCGAGCGCTCCTCAAGGACCTCAAGGCGGCCGAGATCGCCTCGATCCGCATCGTCGAACCGAAGGCGAGTCTCACCTTGCGGCAAAAGGACGAGCGCTGGGTGCTCGCCGAGCGCGGGGACTTTCCGGCGGACGTGGCGAAGGTGCGAGATTTCGTGGTGCAGGCGCTTTCGCTCAAGGTCGGCCAGAGCGAGCCGATCGGCGACAAGGACCGCGCGCGGCTCAACCTGGACGAAAGCGGAACGCAGGTGGAATTCGGCGGCGCCGAGGGCAAGCCGCTCTCGAAGCTGGTCGTGGGCAAGAAATACTTCAAGCGCGAGGTCGACAACCCCGACAAGGCGCGCGCCGACGGCCGCTTCGTGGCGCTGCCCGGCGAGCCGAAGATGGTCTACGTCGTCTCGGACCCGCTGGCGCAGGCCACCACCAGGAGCTCGGAGTGGATCGACAAGAGCTCGTTCAAGGTGGAGAAGGTGAGGACGCTCGAGGTGCGCTATCCCGAGGGCGGCGGCTATCGCATCGAGCGCGGCGGCGACAACGCCGACTGGCACCTCGCCGGCGCGCGGCCCGACGAGAAGCTCGAGGTCACCAAGGCGAACGCGGCCTCGTATTCGCTGGGGCTGCTCGAGCTTGCCGACGTGGCGCCGCCGGGCACGACGCTCGAGCAGCCGGTGTCGATCCAGGCGTCCACCTTCGACGGCCTGACCTACGCCATCCGGGTGGGCAAGCTGCAGGGCGAGAACTATCCGGTCAGCTTCAGCTCCTCCGGCACCCTGCGCAAGGACGACAAGGATGCCGAACGGATCAAGAAAATCGAGGAGCGCCTGCCGCGCGAGAAGCTGCTTTCGAGCTACGTGCTGCTCATCCCGAAGTCCAGGCTCGAGGACACGCTGAAAAAGCGCGCCGAGATGCTCGAGAAGAAGGACGACGCGAAGAAGAAGTGAAGTAGGCCGGACCATGCGGCGGCTGGTCCGCGTGATGGATTGCACAGTCGATCGGCCGATAGCCTTCTCCTGCCCGAATATGGAGGGGGCAACTCATGGTGTTCAGGAAACTGGCGGCTGCCGCGGCCTTGCTCGCGGCCGCCACGCCGGCGGCCGCGTTCGACCCCGGCGAGCAAGGCGCGTTGACGATGTTCTATATCAGTATCCCGCTCGAGTTCCGGGCCTCGCGCAAGTCCGAGCAGCAGTGGAGCGCGGGCCTGCAGATCCAGGGCAAGCGCGACTACCAGGCGATCCGCATCGACAGCACGATGCTGAACGCCTTTTCGCTGAACGACATTGACGCGAAGTGGATGATCGCCGGCCTGGTCACGGTTGGCGCGGCCGCTGCCCTCGGCAGCAAGGACAGGAAAGCCACCAACGAGCTGCAGCAGCAGCAGACGCAGCAGCAGACGACCGGCGGCGGGAGCCCGGCGGCGCCCTGCCCCAAGCCGCCGACCGACCCCTGCAAGAAATAGGGCGACGGGCCTGAGCGCCCGGTTTTTTCGCTAGACTGGGACGTGGGCATCGACCCGCACGTCCCAGAGATCTTCGCGGTGATTCAGCTCGCCGTCGCCCCGGTGTTCCTTCTGACGGCGATCGGCACGGTGATCGCGGCGCTCAACATCCGGCTGGGACGCGCCGTCGACCGCCGCCGCGATCTCGAATCCAAGCTGGCCACGATGGCGGCGGAGGAGCAGATCTCCGCGCGCCAGGAGCTGGCCGTCATCGCGCGGCGCATCCAATTCGTCTACTTTGCGATCACGGCCGCGGTGACTTCGGGCCTGTTCGTGTGCCTGCTCATCGCGGGCGCCTTCATCGGCGCGTTCGTGCAGGTCAGGCTTTCCTACACCATCGGCGCGATGTTCGTCTTCGCCATGCTGGCCCTGATCGCTTCCCTCCTTTTGTTTTTACGCGAGATTTTCCTGGCGGTGTCGACGCCGCGGCACGTCGCCCGCTAGGGCACCGGGCCGTCCGGCCAACCCGGTCGGGCCCTTCCTGCCGTCCGAGCCCATCCGGGCCCTTCCTTATCCCGGCGCGTTGCTGCTATAACTCCCCGGGCGAGGAGGAAACCCCGTGTCAAATTCGATCGAGCGTATAAGGACTCTCGCGCTGGTCGGCCAGTCCGGGTCTGGAAAGACCAGCCTGGCCGAGGCGCTGCTTGCAAAGGCGGGAGCGATTCCCGCCGGCGGCAGCGTCGAGCGCGGCACCACTGCATGCGACTACACCCCCCTTGAAAAGCAGCTGCAGCATTCCCTGAAGCTCGCGGTCGCGAGCTTCGAGACCAAAGACACCCGCATCCACCTGCTCGACACCCCGGGCTACCCCGATTTCCTCGGCCACGCCCTGCCGGCGCTCGCCGCGGTCGAGACCGCCGGCATCGTGATCAACGCGCAGAACGGCATCGAGATGATGACCGGCCGCTTCATGCAGTGGGCGGCGCGCCGCGGGCTCGACCGCCTGGTGATCGTGAACAAGATCGACGCCGACAACGTCAACCTGGAGGATCTGCTCGAGCGCATCCAGCAGACCTTCGGCAAGGAATGCCTGCCGCTCAACCTGCCGGCAGGCGGCTCCAGCAAGGTTTCCGACTGCTTCTTCGCGCCCTCGGGCGAAGCCGACTTCTCTTCGGTGGAGGAGGCGCACCGGCGCCTGGTCGACCAGGTGGTCGAGGTCGACGAGAAGCTCATGGAGACCTACCTCGAGAAGGGCGAGGTGACGCCCGAGGAGCTGCACGGCCCGCTCGAGCGCGCCCTGCGCGAGGGCCATCTCATCCCGGTCGTCTTCACTTCGGCGAAAACCGGCGCCGGCATCGGCGAGCTGATCGACGTCATCGCTCAGCTCCTGCCGAATCCCTCCGAGGGCAATCCGCCGGTCTACGTCAAGACCGCGGGCGACAAGACCGAGGAGCTGCGCGCCGAGCCCGACTCCAGGAAGCACGCGCTCGCGCACGTGTTCAAGATCGAGATCGATCCCTATATCGGGCGCATCGCGGTATTCCGCGTGCACCAGGGACGGCTCACCTCGGGCGGCCAGCTCTTCATCGGCGAGGGGAGAAAACCGATCAAGCCCGGGCACCTTTACATGCTGCGCGGGAAGACCCAGACCGAGGTGAGCGAGGCTGTGCCCGGGGACATCTGCGCCATCGCCAAGATCGACGAGATCCAGTTCGACCACGTGCTGCACGACTCGGCCGAAGACGCGCACGTGCATGCCAGGCCGCTCGAGCTCCCGACTTCGGTGTTCGGCCTCGCGGTGCAGCCCAGGAAGCGCGGCGACGAGCAGAAGGTCTCCGACGTGCTGCACAAGATCGTCGCCGAGGACCCGTGCTTCCGCATCGAGCACAACTCGCAGGCGAACGAGACCGTCATGCGGGGCCTGGGCGAGATGCATCTCAAGGCCGTGCTCGAAAAGATGTCGAGCCAGTACAAGCTCGAGCTCGACACCCGGCCGCCCTCGATCCCGTTCCGGGAGACCATCGCCGCCAGGGCCGAGGGCCACAGCCGCCACAAGAAGCAGACCGGCGGCGCCGGCCAGTTCGGCGAGGTGTTCCTGAAGGTCGAGCCGCTGCCGCGCGGCACCGGCTTCGAATTCGTGGACAGCGTGAAAGGCGGCGCGATCCCCAACCAGTTCATCCCGGCGGTGGAGAAAGGCGTGCGCGGGGTGCTGGAGAGCGGCTATATCGCGGGCTACCCGCTGCAGGACGTGCGCGTGATCGTGTACGACGGCAAGAGCCATCCGGTGGACTCGAAAGAGGTGGCCTTCGTGTCGGCCGGGCGCAAGGCGTTCCTCGACGCGCTGGGCAAGGCACGCCCCATCGTGCTCGAGCCGATCGTGAACGTCGAGATCTTTGCTCCCGAGACGAAGATGGGCGACGTGGCGGGCGAGCTCTCCGGGCACCGCGGCCAGATCAAGGGCTCGGATACGCCGCGCCCGGGAACGGTCCAGATCACCGCGCAGGCGCCGCTCTCGGAGCTCGAGCATTTCCCGGCGCGCCTGAAGTCGCTCACCGCGGGGCACGGCTCGTACAGCATGGAGTTCAGCCACTACGAGCCGGCGCCGCCGCAGCTCCAGCAGAAGCTTGCCGCGGCGCACAAGCCGCAAGCCGAAGCGGAGTAGCGGCGTGCACTTCGTGCGCGCGGGGCAAGGCGCCCCGCCGCTCCTCTTCGTCCACGGGTTTGCCTGCCGGCTTGAAGACTGGCAGTCTCAACTGGATTTCTTCTCTCGCACCAACGAAGTCGTCGCGTGCGACCTGCGTGGCCACGGCGAGACGCCGGGCCACCCGCACGAGTGCACGATCGCGCACTACGGCGGCGACGTCGCCGCGCTGGTCAATCACCTCGAGCTGAACGGCTGCATCCTGATCGGCCACAGCATGGGGACGCGCGTGGTGCTCGAAGCGAATCGTCTCGTGCCTGAGCGCGTCGCCGGCATCGTGCTCATCGACGGCAGCCGCTCGGGCAGCGGCGATCCCGAAGCCGCCGGGGCGGCCGCGCGCGCGACTGTCGACAAGGCCGGTTACCCGGCCTTCGCCGAGCACCTCTTCCGCCAGATGTTCTTCAAGCCCTCGGCCGGGGCCGATGCGATCGTCGCGCGCGCCCTGCGGCAAAGCGCGCAGTTCGGCCCGCTCCTCTGGCCTTCGATGGCGCGCTGGGACGCCGCCGAGATGGACGCGGCGCTCGCCGCGGTGCGCGCGCCGCTCCTCGCGATCCAGAGCACCACGCGCGACGCGCAGCTGCGCCGCTCGCCGCTCAAGGCGGGCCAGAGCACGCCCTACCTCGATCTCATCCGCGGCGCGGTTCCGGGCGCGAGAATCGCGGTCGTCCCGGACACCGGTCACTTCACGCAGATCGAGGCCGCCGACGAGGTCAACCGCCTCATCGCCGATTTCATCACCCTCTTCGGCATTTGAGCAAAGTGTGGTACAGACCAACCTGATTGCGCTCTTCAATCAGCTCGAGGCCGCTTTCTTCGAGACAGCGCAGCATGTCGGCCGAATGATAGATTTGGCTGTTGCCGTTGGCGATGCAGGCGAAATAAAGAGAGGTCTGCTGCAGGCAGAAGGCGGCGATTTCGTTTGGCTGCCGGTCCCAGAAGAGTTCCAGAATGAACAAGGTGCCGCCGGCCGTCAGGGACCGGGCCACGCGTCGCAGGATGGACACGATTTCGCTCTGGGAAAAACAATCGAGAAACTGGCTCATCCAGATGGCGTCGTAGCCCTCGGGAAACGATTGTGATTCATCCCGCACGTCAATCGCCACGAAATCGACCCGCTGTTCCAGCCGGTTCTCATGGATCGTTTTCCTGGCCAGCTCCAGTTGTTGCGACAGATCGGCAATGGTGATCCGCGTGTCCGGATCGAATCTCGCGCACTGGACAGCCCATTTTCCGGTATTTCCGCCGACGTCGAGCAAGCGCTTCGGGTGATCGGCGAACACCAGCGGTAGCGCAGCGGGAAATGCCATATCGGAATAGTAGTGATCGAACGCCAGCCAGCTCTCGCGCGCCTGCGGAGTCAGGGAGGACAAACCTTGGTAAAGCGTTTTCCAGTCACCCAGAGTTTTCAGGCCGGCAGGCTTGCCTTCCTGGACCGCTTTGTCGAGAGCGAACATGCCCCGGTAACACACTTCGTGCATGAAATCCATGTTGATGCGCGCCATGGGATCCCGGAGCATGTAGTAGCCCAGTTTGGTCAACGCGAAGCGACCGTCGTTGCAACAGAACAGTCCGATCCCCAGACCCGACTCAAGCAGGACCTTGATCCCGTAGCGCGGCAGATCGATTCCGGCCGCCGCTTCATCCAACGTCATTCCCGCGGAGCCGCTGTGCTGGGCCAGTTCCAGCATGCCGATGTTGCGCAGAACCCGGCAGACCTGAAACACGATCGGCGCAAAGGCGATTCGCTGCGCTTCAGAAATCGCTTCGTAGGCCGTCTTCGGATCTTTGCTAAAGTAGTTCATCCCAGTCGGGGGCGGCGCGGTGCAGCGACCGCAATTTGATCATCATGGCAAATAAGCGCCTCCTGGTCGACAATCCGATGAAGCTTTACTAGAGTTGACGGAGCGAGCCATGCCACTACCCAAGGAATACGACGACCTGCCCGGAACCATCGTGTTCGACGCGGATCGCGCGCGCCAGGGCTACCATCTCAACATGTTCTGCATGTCGATGATGAAACCGGAGAACCGCGCTGCGTTCAAGGCGAACGAGCGCGCCTATCTCGAGCGCTGGCCGATGACGGAGGAGCAGAAGCAGGTCATCCTGAAGCGCGACTGGAACGGCATGCTCGCGCTCGGCGGCAACATCTATTTCACCGCCAAGCTCGCGGCGACCGACGGGCTGTCGTTCCAGCAGATCGCCGCCATGATGTCGGGCTCGACCCAGGAGGAGTACGCGCAGATGATGCTCAAGGGCGGGCGCCCGATCGAAGGCAACCGCAGCAAGTCGGAGTGGAAGCGCCGTGGCTAGGATCGTGGCGGGCGTAGCGACGTCGCACATACCCGCCGTCGGCGCGGCGTGGGACAACGGCAAGGTGGGCGAGCCTTACTGGCGCCCGGTTTTCGAGGGCTTCGAGCGCTCCAAGGAGTGGATCGCGAAGCTGAAGCCCGACGTGTGCATCGTCGCCTACAACGACCACATGTCGGCCTTTTCGCTCGAGATCGTGCCCACTTTCGCGGTGGGCTGCGCGGCGCAATTCCCGATCGCGGACGAGGGCTGGGGGCCGCGCAGGGTGCCGGCGGTGAAAGGCCATCCCGAGCTCGCCTCGCATATCGTGCAATCGGTCATCCTCGACGAATTCGATCTCACCATCGTCAACAAGATGGAGGTCGATCACGGCCTGACCGTGCCGCTCACCCTGATGTTCGGCCAGCCGAGCGAGTGGCCGTGCCCCGTCATTCCGCTCGCGGTCAACGTCGTGGTCTACCCGGTGCCGACGGGAAACCGCTGCTACATGCTGGGAAGAGCGATCCGCAAGGCGGTCGAATCGTACGACGAGGACCTGCGGATCGTGATTTTCGGCACCGGCGGGATGTCGCACCAATTGCAGGGGCCGCGCGCCGGCCTCATCAACCGCGAGTTCGACACGCGGTTCCTCGACAACCTGACAAAGGATCCGCAGTCGCTGGTCAGGATTTCCCATCTCGAGTACCTGCGCGACGCCGGCTCGGAGGCCATAGAGCTGGTGATGTGGCTCATCATGCGCGGCGCGCTCGACGACAAGGTGAAGGAAGTCCACCGTTTCTATCACGTGCCGGCGTCGAACACGGCGCTCGGACACGTCATTTTCGAGAATGCAGCACGCTAACGGAGAAGCAGGATGAAGATCTGCGTGGCCGGTCAGGGCGCTTTCGGACAGAAGCATCTGGACGCGCTGAAGCGCATTTCCGGCGTGGAAGTCGTGTCGTTGATCGGCGGCAATCCCGCCGGCACCGAGCAGGTCGCCAAGAAGTACGGCGTCCCCCATTGGGGGAGCGAGCTCGCCGAGGGCATCAAGCGCGCCGAGGCGGTGATCCTCGCGACGCCGACCAAGATGCACTTCAAGCAGGCCGAGCAGGTGATGCGCGCCGGCAAGCACGTGCTGGTCGAGATCCCCGTGACCGATAGCGTGCAGGACGCCGAGAACCTGGTGAAGATCGCCAGGGAGACCGGCGTGGTCGCCATGGGCGGCCACGTGCGGCGCTTCAACCCGAGCCATCAATGGGTGCACAAGCGGATCCAGAAGGGCGAGTTGAAGATCCAGCAGATGGACGTGCAGACCTACTTCTTCCGGCGCAAGAACATCAACGCCGCCGGCAACGCGCGCAGCTGGACCGACCACCTGCTCTGGCACCACGCCGCCCACACCGTCGATCTCTTCG
>JBIOYV010000039.1:0-39979 GCA_044870335.1 Burkholderiales bacterium
CATGAAGGTCAGCGTGATCGGCGGCGGGCCGGGAGGCCTGTACTTCGCGCTGCTGGCGAAGAAGGCCTGGCCGCGCTGGGAGGTGACGGTATACGAGCGCAACCGCCCGGACGACACCTTCGGCTTCGGCGTGGTGTTCTCCGACCAGACGCTCGATACCTTCAAGGCTTACGACCTCGTCTCCTACGAGCGCATCCGGCGGCGCTTCGCCTACTGGGGCGACGTGGACGTCGTCTACAAGGGGCGCGTAATGCGCTCGGGCGGCAACGGCTTCTGCGGCTGCTCGCGCGTGGCTTTGCTCAACATCCTGCAGGACCGCGGCCGCGAGCTCGGCGTGCAGATGCGGTTCCAGCGCGAGGTGCAGGGCCTGGAAGAGTTCGCCGATTCCGACCTGATCGTCGTCGCCGACGGCATCAACTCGATCATCCGCTCCAGATACAAGGAGCATTTCCAGCCGAGCGTGGATCTGCGGCCGAACAAGTTCACCTGGCTCGGCTCAACCCGGCCCATCGACGCGTTCAAGTATTTCTTCCGCGAGACGCAGGAGGGCGTGCTGCTCGCCCACGTCTACCAGTACGAGCCCGATCGCTCCACCTGGGTGATCGAGATGGACGAGGCCACCTGGCGCAACTTCGGCTTCGACCGGCTTTCCGAGAGCGACATGCTGCCGGTGCTGGAGCGCGTCTTCGCCGAGGAGCTCGCCGGCCATCCCCTGATCGCCAACCGCTCGCTGTGGCGCAACTTTCCCAACATCACCAACAAGACCTGGGTGAAGCACGATGGCAACACGAGCGCGGTCCTGGTCGGCGACGCCAAGGCCACCGCGCACTTCTCCATCGGCTCCGGCACCAAGCTCGCGATGGAGGACGCGATCGCCCTTTTCGAAGCCTTCAAGAAGCACCCCGAAGTGAGGAAGGCTTTGACGCTGTATGACACCGCGCGGCGCGAAGAGGTCGAGAAGACCCAGCACGCCGCGAACGTCTCGCTCGCGTGGTTCGAGCACCTGAAGCGCTACTGGGGCATGGAGCCGCCGCAGTTCGCCTTCGGCGTGATGTCGCGCTCCAAGCAGATCACCTGGGAGAACCTCGAGCTGCGCGACCCGGAGTTCGTGCGCGAAATCCACAGGTGGTATGCCGCAAAAGTGAGAAGCCAGGGCTTCGACCTCGATCTCGAGAATCCGCCGGTGCCGATGTTCACGCCGTTTCGCCTGCGTGACATCGTGCTCGAGAACCGCGTGGTGGTGTCGCCGATGGACCAGTATTCGGCGGTCGACGGCGTGCCGGGCGACTGGCACTTCGTCCACCTCGGCAGCCGCGCCGTCGGCGGGGCGGGGCTGGTCTACGTCGAGATGACCTGCCCTTCGCCCGAGGCGCGCATTTCCCCGGGAGACACGGGCCTGTGGAACGAGGTCCAGCGCGACGCCTTCAAGCGCATCGTCGACTTCTGCCACGCCAACTCGAGGGCGAAGATGTGCATGCAGATCGGCCACTCCGGGCGCAAGGGCTCGACGCAACTCGGCTGGCAGCGCATGGATCATCCGCTCGAGTCCGGCAACTGGCCGGTGATTTCCGCCTCGCCGATCCCGTACTACGAGGGCATCTCGCAGACGCCCCGCGAGGCAACGGGCTCCGATCTCAAAAAAATTACGGACCAATTCGTAAGATCGGCGAGGTACGCGGACGAAGCCGGGTTCGACATGCTCGAGCTGCACATGGCGCACGGCTACCTTCTCGCCAGCTTCATTTCGCCGCTGACCAACAAGCGCACCGACGCGTACGGCGGAAGCATCGGCAACCGCATGCGCTTTCCGCTGGAGGTGTTTGGCGCGTGCCGCGCCGTGTGGCCTCAGGCGAAGCCGATGTCGGTGCGCATCTCCGCAACCGACTGGGCGCCGGCCGGGCTCTCCGGGGAGGATCTCATCGCGCTGACCCGCATGCTGAAGGAAGCCGGCTGCGACCTGATCGACTGCTCGACCGGCCAGACCGTGCCGCACCAGCGCCCGGTGTACGGGCGCATGTACCAGGCGCCGTACGCGGACTGGGTGAGAAACGAGGTCGGCATCGCGACCATGACGGTGGGCGCGGTCACAACCCCGGACCAGGTGAACACGCTGCTGGCGGCGGGGAAGGCGGACCTCGTGGCGCTCGCCCGGCCGCATCTCGCCAATCCGTATTTCACGCTCCAGGCCTCGGCCTGGTACCAGCATCTGCCGCAGCACTGGCCCCAGCAGTACCTGACCGCGCGCGACCAGGCGTTCCGCAACGCCGAGCGCGAGCGCGCCGAGCTCAAGGACTTGCGGATCAAGGCGCGTCCGGCGAGCCACGAGGTCGTCGAGCCCGGCGTCAAGAGGGCGGCGTGATCCTCCTCTGGGAGCTCGGCGGCAGGAACGACCGGCGCTACAGCCTGTTCTCCTGGCGCACCCGCATGGCGCTCGCGCACAAGGCGCTCGACTTCGAAGCGAGGCCGGTGTGCATGAGCGACAAGGCGGCGATCGCGTTTTCGGGCGGCAAGACCGTTCCCGTGATGCGCGACGGCGAAAGCGTGGTGCGGGATTCATGGAAGATCGCGGAGCACCTGGAGTCGCGCTATCCGGACAAGCCCCTCTTCGGCGGCGACATTGCCCGCGGCGTGACCCACGCCTTCAACACCTGGGTGGATCGCGCGCTGGTCGGATCGATGCTCGAGGTGCTGGCGCCCGACATCCACGAGCGCGTCGACCCGGCCGATGCGGAGCATTTCCGCGCCATGGCCGAGCGGGTGACCCGCAAGACGCTCGACGATCTGCGCGCCGGGCGCGACCAGGCGCTGCAGCGCCTGGGCCGGGGCTTGGAGCCGATGCAGGCGCACCTCAAGCGCCAGGCGTACATTTGCGGAGAAAACTCCGCGTACGCCGACTACGTGCTCTTCTCGATCTTCCAGTGGGCCCGCGTGATGAGCCCGCGCGAGCTGCTCGCCCCCGAGGACCCGCTGTCTGCCTGGCGCGAACGCGTGCTGGATCTGTTCGGCGGCTTCGCGCGCAACGTGGTCACTGCATGACTCATCACCCCGAGAATCAGGGACAGACCACGTTTTTCCGCAGGCGGCGAAGTTAGGATAGAAAAATGGTGGTCTGTCCCTGATTTGCTTTGGTGCGGAGCCGATCCAATGAATCAGCAGCAGCGTTGCGCCTGGCCCAAGAACCCGCTCGCCATCGCCTACCACGACGAGGAGTGGGGCGTCCCGGTGCACGAAGACCGCAAGCTCTTCGAATGCCTCACGCTCGAGGGCGCGCAGGCTGGGCTTTCCTGGGACACCATCCTCGCCAAGCGCCAGAACTACCGGAAGGCATTCGAGCGCTTCGACCTGAGAAAGGTCGCCGCCTATGGCGCGCGCGAGCGCCGGCGCCTGCTCGCCGACGCGGGCATCGTCCGGCATTCCGGCAAGATCGATGCCGCCATCGAGAACGCGCGCCGCGTGCTCGAGGTGCGCAAGGAATTCGGCAGCTTCTCCAAGTACGTCTGGAGCTTTGCGGGGCAGGGCGCCGAAGCGCTGTCCAAGGACCTCAGGCGGCGCGGCTTCCGCTTCGTGGGGCCGACCACGGTGTACGCGTTCATGCAGGCGGTCGGCATGGTGAACGACCACGAGCAATCCTGCTTCCGGCGCCACCAGCTAGGAAAATGAGGGGAAAATGACGCGCATGCGCGCGATTTTCGGGCTGGTTCTCCTGTATTCGGGCTGCGTCCACGCGGCCTACGACGCCAACGACGTGGCGCTGGGCGCTTCGGAGAAAGCGGTGCTGAAGCAGTTCCCGGCGGCGCATTGCGCGCCGCTGCAATGGAAGAGCAAGGCGGCCGATCGGCGCTGCGACGACTCCAAGATCATGCTCGGCGGCGTGCCGGGGCGCATCACCTTCTACCTCAGGCGCGACCGGGTGGAGGCCTTCGACGTGCGCGTCGACACCAAGGACGCGGAGCGCCTGGCGGCGTTCCTCAAGCAGCGCTACGGGGCGCCTTCCAACGAGTCACGGGCGAAGCTCGAGGCACGCGGCGACGAGCTTTACAAAGTGGAATGGAAAAAGGGCGAAGAGCGCGCCGTGTTCACCGCGCTGAAGGAAAAACGGCGCGCCTCGCTCACCGTGTGGCGAGGCGACTTCGAGGACGAGATCTACCGGATCCGCTAGAGCTTCTTCAGCACCGCGATCGCCTTGGCGGCGTCCTCGGCGCTGTCGCAGGCGACGTAGCTGATGAACTTCTTGCCCATCGCCACCGCCGACACGCCGCGGAAGCTCACCCCGGCGTTGCCGAGCGCGCGCGCGATCTTCGAGCCCAGGCCCGGCTTGTCGCTGCCCTCGACGCGCACCGAGTGGATGCTGTCGGGCTTGCCGAAGCCCGCCTCCTGGGCGGCCTTGACCGCCTTGGCGCCTTTCACCGGCGTCACGAACATGACGCCCTGCCCCGGCTGCTCGGTGCGCCGCGCGAGCAGCATCTCGAGATTGGCCCCGCCCCGGGCCAGCGCCTCGAGCTTGTCGGCCGCGCCGCCGGCGCGGTCCTCGATCGTCGCCGCCCACACTTCCGCCTTCGTCGCCTTGAGTGCCATGGCTCCCTCCAGGAAAAAGCCGCGGGCGTCATAATGCATCGGTCGTGGCAAAAAGGGTGACTTTCTCGGCGCTCCGCGCCGCGCTCGCCGGCAGCGCGGAGCTTGCGCTGCTCGACGCGCGCGAGCAGGGCGTGCATTACCGCGGCCACCCGTTCTTCGCCTGCTCGGCGCCGCTCTCCAGGCTCGAGCTCATGATCCGCGACCTGGTGCCGCGCGCGAGCGCGCCCGTGGTGGTGCTCGACGGCGGCGGGGAGGGACTTGCGGAGCAGGCGGCCAAGCGCCTCGGCGCGATGGGCTACACCGATGTCGCGGTACTCGAAGGCGGCTGCGCCGGCTGGCAGGCCGCGGGCGGCGAGCTCTTCAGCGGCGTGAACGTGCCCTCCAAGGCCTTCGGCGAGTTCGTCGAGCACCGGTACGACACCCCCCGCGTCTCCGCGAACCAGTTGAACGGCTGGGTCGCGGAAGGCAAGAGGCTGGTCATTCTCGATTCGCGGCCGTTCGAGGAATACCACCGCATGAACATCCCCGGCGGAATCGACGTGCCGGGAGCCGAGCTCGCCTGGCGGGTGCACGACCTCGCCCCCGACCCGGACACGCTGGTGGTGGTGAACTGCGCCGGCCGCACGCGCAGCATCATAGGCTGCCAGTCGCTGCGCAACGCCGGCATCCCGAACCCCGTCGTCGCGCTGAAGGACGGCACGATGGGGTGGGATCTCGCAGGCTTCGAGTGCGAGCGCGGCGCGACTCGCGTGGCGCGCGTACCTTCCGAGGAGGGCAAGGCGAAAGCGCTGGCCGCGGCCGAGCGGGTCGCGCGGCGCTTTGGGGTCAAGTTCACCGCCCCCGCCGAGCTCGACGCGTGGCGCGAGGATCGGGGTAGAACCCTGTATCTGCTCGACGTGCGCACGCGGGACGAGTACGAGCACGGCCATGTCGCCGGCTCGCGGCACGCTCCGGGCGGACAGCTCGTGCAGGCGAGCGACGAATACGTCGCGGTGCGTAACGCGCGCGTCGTCCTCATCGACCCCGAGCGCGTGCGCGCGGTGATGACCGCGTCGTGGCTCGAGCAGATGGGCTGGAGCGAGGTCTACGTGCTCGACGACCTGACGGGCCTCGCCATGGAGAACGGCCCCCGCAGACCAGCCGAGATCACGAAATGGACCGAGGCCTGTTCCCCGGAGGGCGTGACCGGAACGGTTGTCGATTTCTCCACGAGCCTGCGTTTCCATTACTCGCATATCCCCGGCGCATGGTGGGCAGTGCGCTCTCGGCTCGGCGAGGCGCGCGAAAAAATCGGTCCGGTTTCCTCGCTCGTGCTGACTTCAGAGGACGGATTGCTCGCGCACCTCGCGGCGCCCGACACGGCAGCGCTATGGCCGCAGGCGCGAGTCAGCGTGCTCGAGGGCGGAAACGCGGCGTGGATCGCCGCCGGTCGGCCGACCGAGAGCGGTGTCGAGCGCGCGACGACGGAGCGCGACGACGTCTGGTACAAGCCTTACGACCACAGGTCGGACTACAACTATAAGCAGCACGCGCGCGACTATCTCGCCTGGGAAGTCGCTCTCATCGAGCAGGTCAAGCGCGATCCGACCATCCGGTTCCGCACCTACTGACAGCCGGGACATCTGCGCAGACGGTCGGTTAAGGGTCGGCATAGCCCGACGGCGCGTAATGTGCTATTCATAGGAAAATGAGAACAAGAACAAAAACAAGAAGGGCTGCTTGACCCAGCGCTGGATCATCCAGGACGCGGTCAGGCGGATCCAGGATCTCGTCGCCGAAGCCATGGGCCGCAGCCTCCCCGGCGTGGTCGGGGCGCGCCTGGAGCACATCGTGCAAAGCGTCGCCGCGAGCGAGGTTTCCTCGGTGGGCGACGCCTATTCCTGGCGTGAAGTCTCGATCCTGCTCGCCGACCTGCGCGGTTTCGCCTCCATCGCCGAGTCCTACCCGGCGCGCGTGGTCCTCGACACGCTGAACCGCTGCTTCGCCACGCTCACCGAGGTGATCGTCCAGCACTACGGCATCATCGACAAGTTCATGGGCGACGCGATCATGGTCGTGTTTCCCGGCGACCAGGCCGTCGCGCACGACCATGCCCGGCGCGCGATCCTGTGCGCGGTGCAGATGCAGATCGCGATGGACGAGCTGCGGGAGAAGCATCGCTCCGAGAACGTGCCCGAGATGTTTCTCGGCATCGGCGTGAACACCGGCAAGGTGATGACCGGCCTCATCGGCTCGGACCGCTATCGCGCCCACACCATCATCGGCGACGAGGTGAACCTCGCCTCGCGCATCGAGGCCTTCAGCCTGCGCGGCCAGGTGCTCGTCAGCCAGTCGACCTACGAGCTGTGCCAGGATTTCGCCGACTGCGGCCCGCCGGTGCAGGTCTACATGAAGGGCAAGGCCGAAAGCGTCCTCATCCGCGAGGTGAAGGGCATTCCCTCGCTCGGCAGGTTCGTGCCGCGCAGGGAGTTGCGCCGGTCGGCGCGCGTCGAGGTGCTGCTGCCCTTCGCGTACCAGATCGTGAGCCGCAAGACCGTGCTCGCGACCGTCGACACGGGCACCATCCACAACATCGGCTACGACGGGGTGCTGGTCGAGATCGAGCGGCCGCTGCCGCTCTACGCCGAGATCAAGCTCGCGGTAAACCTCATAAGCCTCGGCTACCGCGCCGAGGACGTCTACGGGAGGATCGTCGACGTGCGCGAGGACAAGGGCCGCTGGTTCTGCGGCGTCGAGTTCACCTCGGTGACGCGCCAGGCGAGCGAGAAGATCCGGCTGTTCGTGCAGATGCTCATACCTTCGTACGTCCCCGTCCAGGCGAGCCGCGATGCTGGAGGCGCGGCTACGCCGCTGGGCACTTCAGCGAAGGAAACAGCCGTCGGTGACGTCGATCACCGCGCCATTCAGGATCGCCGGCGCATCGAGGGCTAGCCAGCGGATCGCCTCGGCCACTTCCTCCGGCCGGCCCACCCGCTTCGTGTAGACCGCGCGCATGAGCTGCGCGATGCGCTCGGGCTGCGCATTCTTCAGGAGGTCGGTGTCGATGGGGCCCGGCGCCACCGCGTTCACCTGGATGCCCTGCGGCCCGAGGTACGAGGCGAAGCTGCGGGTGAAGCTCACCACGCCGGCCTTGGTGACCCCGTACCAGAGGTCGGTGTGCGCCATGTATGCGGCGACCGAAGCCACGTTGACGATACGCCCCGAGCCGCGCTCCGCCATGCCCTTCGAGGCCGTGCGGATCAGCTCGACCGGCGCCTCCAGGTTGATGCGCAGCATGCGGCCCCGCGCCTCGTCGGTATAGCGATCGATCGGCAGCGCGGCCTGGATGCCGGCGTTGTTGACCAGCACGTCGAGCTTGCCGATGCCCGAGACGAGCGCGGGGATGCCGGCAAGATCGGTCAGATCGAACTGGATCGGCTCCGTACCGGGTATGGCCGGGGCGGAATCTTTGTCTAGGGCAAAAACCTGTAACCCCGACTTCACCAGCGCCTCGGCAGCCGCGCGGCCGATGCCGCGGCCGGCGCCGGTGACCAGCGCCGTCTTCACACGGAGGTGAGACCCGGCATGCCGAAGCCGGCGGCTTGGAGCTCGGTGATGAGCGTTTCCTCCTGCGCCGCGGTGAGCTCGACGAGCGGCGGCCGGCAGGTCTTCCACTGAGCGTCGTTGCCGAAGTGCGCCACGGCCGCCTTCAGCGCCGGGATCATCGGCTGCTTCTGAACGATCTTGCGCGTGGCGCTGATGCCGGCCTGGAGCCGCTCGGCGTCTGCGGAGCGCCAGTTCCGGTAGACGTTGGCGATCGGGCCCGGATTGATGTTGCCAGTGGCGGTGATGCAGCCCTTGCCGCCGTGGCGCATGTTGTCGAGCAGGAACACCTCGCTGCCGGCGAAGACGTCGAAGCCCCCCTTGGCGAAGGCATCGAGCATCGCCTTGGTGTTGGCCCAGTCGCCCGACGAATCTTTCACGCCTGCGACGATGCCGGGGTATTTCGACAGCAGCCTCTCGATGAGCGGCAGGGGGATCCCGACCTGGGCGACCGGCGGGATGTGATAGAGGTAGAGCTGCAGGCGCTCGTCGCCCACGCGCTCGATCACCTCGGCGAAATTGCGGTACAGGCCCTCGTCGGAGACGCCCTTGTAGTAGAAGGGCGGCAGCATCAGCACCCCGGCGCAGCCGAGCTCCACCGCGGCGCGCGTCATCTCGATGGAATCGGAAAGCGCGCAGTGCCCGGTGCCGGGCATGAGCGCCGAGGCGGGCACGCCGCCCGCGACCAGCGCCTCGAGCAAGGCTCTCTTTTCGCCGACCGACATCGAGTTCGCCTCGCTGTTGGTTCCGAAGACCGCGAGGCCGGCGCAGCCGCTCTTCAGGAGCCAGCGGCAGTGGCGCACGAAGCGCTGCGCGTCGGGGGCGTAGTCCTTGCGGAAAGGCGTGATCACCGGGGCGAGCACGCCCTCGATACGCTTTACCTTCGCCATGGCTGGTTTCATTTCAGTCCACTCATCTCAGTCCACCTTTGCTCCGGAAGCCTTCACGATCGGCGCCCAGCGAGCGACCTCCTCCTTCAGCATCGTGGCCATCTGCTCGGGCGTGCCGGGAATGATGTTGTAGCCGAGGTCGGTCATGCGCTTCACGAACTCGGGCGCCTTGGCGGCCTGCACCGCGGCGGCGTTCAGCTTCATGACGACCTCGCGCGGCGTCGCGGCCGGCACCATGATGCCGAACCAGACGCCCGACTCGTAGCCCTTGACGCCGGATTCAGCGACGGTGGGCAGGTCCGGCAGCGCCGGGTCGCGCTTCGCGCCGGTGGTGGCGAGCGCGCGCAGCTTTCCGGACTTGATGTGCGGCAGCGCCGAGGGAATGTTGTCGAACATCATGTTGGTCTGGCCCGCGAGGAGGTCGGTGATCGCCGGCGCGCTCCCCTTGTACGGGATATGGACGATGTCCGTGCCGGTGAGCTGGGTGAACATGGCGCCCGACATGTGGATGCTGGTGCCGTTGCCGCTCGAGGCGTAGGTCCACTTCCCCGGCTGCTTCTTCGCCAGCTCGATCACCTCCTTCACGCTCTTCGCAGGCACCGACGGATGCACGACCAGCACGTTGGAAAGCGACACGATCGGCGCGACCGGGGTGAGCTCCTTGTTGACGTCGAGCGGCATCTTCGCGTAGAGCGCCGGGTTGATGGCCTGGATGCCGCTCGTGCTCATCACCATCGAATAGCCGTCGGGCGCGGAGCGCGCCACATCGAGCACGCCGAGGTTGCCGCCGGCGCCGGGCTTGTTCTCGACCGCCACCGGGTGGCCGAGGATCTTGGTCATTTCGTTGGCCGTCGCCCGGGTGGCGATGTCGACCGCTCCGGCCGGCGTGAACGGCACGACGATGCGCATCGGCTTGGACGGGAACGCCTGGCTGAAGGCGGCCAGGGGGAAAGCGAGTGCCAGGGCGAGAGTGAAAAGACGCGACACCGGGATGCCTTTCAAAGGTAGAGTGACCCGCAATTATGGCCGACCTCGCCCGGGCGGTGAATATCGCGGATCTGCGACGTCTGGCGCAGCGGCGGCTGCCGCGCGCGATCTTCGACTTCTTCGATGGCGGCGCCGAGGACGAGACGACGCTTCGGGAGAACCGCGCCGCCTTCGAGCGGCTGCGGCTGCTGCCGAAAGTCCTGGTTAACGTCGCTCAGGTCGACACTGCGGTAAGCCTCTTCGACAAAGCAGCAAACCTCCCGCTGGCGATCGCGCCTACCGGCGGCATCAGCGCCGGACGCTACGGTGCCGAGCTGATCCTCGCGCGCGCGGCGAAGGCCTGGGGTGTGCCTTTCACGATGGCCACGCCTTCGGCGTTCAGCATCGAGCGCGTGGCAGAAGAAGTGGGCGGGCGGCTATGGTTCCAGCTCTACTGCGTGAGGGACCTGGAATTCCGCGCGAAGCTCGTCCGCAGGGCGAGGGACGCCGGCTACGAGGCGATCCTCGTCACGGTGGACCTGCCGGTATCGGGCAAGCGCGAGCGCGACCCGCGCAACGGCTTCCATACGCCCTACAGCCCGAACTGGCGCAACTCCAAGGACGTGCTGTTCAAGCCGGCATGGGCGCTCGACATGCTGCGCAACGGCCTGCCCGGCATGGCCAACATGGAGGGCTATCCCTTCAGCGCACCCTCCGGCACCGACATCGTCACCGCGGTCGGGCGCGAAATGGACGCCGGACTCGACTGGGAATACATCAGCGAGCTGCGCAACCAGTGGCCGGGCAAGCTGCTCATCAAAGGAGTCGAGCGACCGGACGATGCGGAGCGTGCCGTCTCGGTCGGTTGCGACGGCGTCGTGGTGTCGAACCACGGCGGCCGCCAGCTCGACGGCGCGAGCGCCACCCTGGACGCTTTACCCCCGATCTCGAGAGCAGTAGGGAACAAGCTGACCGTGCTGCTCGACGGCGGTGTGCGTCGCGGCGTCGACATCCTCAAGGCGCGCGCCCTCGGCGCGCAGGCCGTGCTTACGGGACGCGCCACGCTCTTCGGCGCGATGGCGGGCGGCGAAGCGGGCGCGTGCCGCGCGCTCGAGATCCTTTCGAGCGAGCTCGTGCGCGCGATGCAGCTCTGCGGCATGCGCTCGATCGACGAGATCGGCCCGGAGCTGCTCGCGCTGCGGTCCGCCTAGATTTGGTCGTTCACCTGGTCGACGGCACGTACGAGCTGTTCCGGCACTTCTACGGCCAGCGGCGCTTCAACAAGGGCAAGGATGCGCCGTTCGGCGCCGTGAACGGCGTGCTGCACACGCTGCTGCAGATGATCGAGAAGGGCGCCACGCATGTCGGCGTCGCGACCGATCACGTCGTCGAGTCGTTCCGCAACGGCTTGTGGCCAGGGTACAAGACGGCTGAGGGCGTCGAGCCGGCGCTGCTCGCGCAGTTTCACCCGCTCGAGGAAGCGCTCGCGGCGATGGGCGTGGCGGTATGGCCGATGGTCGAGCTCGAGGCCGACGATGGGCTCGCCTCCGCGGCGCATGCCGCCGCGGCGGATGAGCGCGTGGAGAAGGTCTGCATCTGGACGCCGGACAAGGACCTCGCGCAGTGCGTCGAGGGCGAGCGCGTGGTGCAGGTCATTCGCACGTCGCAGAGGATCCTCGACGCCGCCGCGGTGGAAGGCAAGTACGGCGTCGCGCCGCGCTTCATTCCCGATTTCCTCGCCCTGGTCGGCGACTCCGCCGACGGCTATCCGGGGATCGAGGGCATCGGCCGGGTGGGCGCCGCGCGCCTGGTAAGGCAGCACGGCGCAATCGAGAATTTTCCGCCGACGGTCCTTGGCGAGCGCCGCGAGCTGGCACTCCTCTTCAAGAGGCTCGCGACGCTCAGGACCGACGCACGCCTCTTCGGCGACGTCGAGGAACTGCGCTGGCGCGGCCCGAGCGGGGTTCTTCCCGAGCTCGCCGCGCGGCTGGGCGACGCGCGGCTCTTGCCGCGCGTTCGCCAGGCCGCCAGCGCTACAGCGAGCGCAGGAAGTTGAGCAGGTCCTGCTTCTGGAACTCGCTGAGGGCGTTGAACCTGGAGACCACCGCGTTCGCCTCGGAGCCCGTGCTCGAGTGCTCGCGGATCGCGTCCTTCAGGTCGTCGCTGCGCCCGTCGTGCAGGAAGAAGACGCGCTGACCGAGGCCCCACAGCGGCGCGGTGCGGAACTCCCTTCCCGTGGCCGCTCCCTGCGAGACGTTGTCGGCGAGGCCGACGCCCATGTCATGCAGCAGCAGGTCGGAGTAGAGGTTCGCCGTCTGGAAGCGTAGCGCCTCCGCGGTGGCATTGCCGGTCCGCATGGAGGGCGTGTGGCAGAGCGCGCAGCCGATGCTCGAGAACAGGCTCTTGCCGCGGCCGATCGAGGTCGTCCCTCCGGGGGTGTCGGGATCCGGCTTCGGCGGGGCGAGGAAGCGCTGGAAATTGCCAAAGTTCGAGACCGCGTTGGTCGCCGCCAGGGCTGCCGCATGCCGCGACGCGGCGTTCTCGGCCGCATCGGTGTTCTGCACGTCGTTCGGCACCGTGGCGAACTGGCACGAAGGCGTCTGGTCGCGCTCGCTCTGGAAGAGCTCGTTGGTGATGCCCATCTCCACGTTGTAGGCCTCGCCGGAGAAGATCATCAACGACTGGTTCTGCGCCTTCCAGCCGAAGCGCGAGATCGTGCCGTCGTTGCCGTTGCGGTTGGGCCGTCCGCTGATGCCGAGCGCCGATTTCGTCGACGAATCGCGCGAGCGGTTGACGAGGATCGTGGTGTCGGTGATCTCCTCGATCAGCCCTGCCCCGAACACCGGGGTCGGGATGCGGAAGATCACGTTGCGGTTCACGAGCTGGGTCGCGAAGTCGGGCTGCCCGAGCACGCAGCCGGGCGCGTCGTCGCGGCCCTGGATGGTGAAGATCGCGTGGACGCCGCCATCGGGCGATCCGTCGGCGTTCTTCACGAAGCGTGCCTCGCGCACCGGGCCGTTCAGCCGGACGAACGCAGGCAGCTTGTTGTCGGCGCCCCGCAAGGTGGCGAACGCCACCTGCGGATTCACCTTCGGGCTGGAGCCACCTGTGGCGGGCTGGGCGTGGCAGCCGCCGCAGCTGTCGAGGTTCATCGTCGGCCCTAGGCCGTCGGCCACCTCTTCGACTTCCTCGAAGTCATCCTTTCCCTGGTCGAAGAATGCACGCTGATTCGCGGTCAGGCCGGGAAGCGGCCCGCCGGCGTCGACCCCGCCGCGCACGCCCGGGTCACGGGCGAAGAAATCGACCGAGGTAGCGATCTGCGAATGGAAAAAGAAGAAGCCAGCTACAGACGTGAACAGCCATGGCACTGTGTGCCTGATTTTCATACGACCTCCCACCCCCGTTATCCCCAAGAAAAGATCAGGAAAGAAGCGCGAGGTGAGCGGCGCCGCTGCGCGGCAGTTTTTTTTATCGCCGCGTCGTTCCTCCGCCTACATGATGTACTTGATCCGCATCAACACTAAAGAACTTTTTGTTACTTAGAAGTGATCGCGGGCCGCGGCGCGCCGTGATTTTCCTAGGGTGCGACAAAAAGTCGCATCCCTAGCTAAAACTTCGGACGTAGTCGGGCGCGGTGAAGAGCCACTCGAGCGCATCGTAATAGCGCTCGGGACTGCGGCCGCGATAGATGTCGTTGCGGATCTCGCGCTCGAGCCCGTCGGGCACGTGGAAGATCATGCCGACGAGGTGGTTCGCCGAGACCTGCACGCGCGAGGCGCGCACGATGCGCCGCTTCTGGTACTCCTGGAAGACTTTCTCGAACTCGCCGTCGAATGCGTCGGCGCACGCGCCGAGGCACACCGCATCCTCCATCGCCATCGCGGCGCCCTGCGCCATGTACTGGAGCATGAAATGCGCCGCGTCGCCGAGCAGGGTGACGCGCCCACGTGTCCAGTTGTCGACCGGCTCGCGATGCAGCAGCATCCAGCGGCGGTACTCCCGCGGCGTGCGCATCAGCTTGAGCGGCTGGTCGCAGTAATGCGCGAAGAACGGCAGCACCTCGTCGGGCATGGCGAGCTCGTTGTGGCCGCCGCTCGTGTGCTTGCCGATCACCGTCGCCACCAGGTTGAAGAGCTTCCAGCCGCGCAGGGGGTAGTGGACGATGTGGGTGTTGTGCGCGGCCCAGAGCGTAGCCGCCGCCCAGCGCAGGTCCTTCGGCACGTCGTCGGCGTCGAGCACCGCGCGATAGCACATATGCCCGGTAATGAGCGGCAGCCTGTCGCCGACGATGCTTTCGCGGATCACCGAGCGCCCTCCGTCCGCGCCCACCAGCGCCGCGCCCTCGAGCGTTTCGCCGCTCGCCGTGTTGACGAGGACCTTCTTGTCCTCGGCCTGGAAACCCGCGACGCGCGTGCTGGTGCGCAGCTCGATCAGCTCCGACAGCGCCTTGCAGCCGTCGAGGAGGGAGCCATGGATGTCGGCGCGGTGCGTTACGGCGTAGGGGTTGCCGAAGCGGTGTGCGAAGCGCTCGTCGAGCGGGATGTCGATCACCCTCTCGGCGCTTACGCCGTCCATCATCAGCAGGCGCTCGATGAAGACCGCTTCCTTCTTCACCAGGGCGCCGACGCCGAGGGCGTCGAGCGCATGCCAGGCGTTGGGGGCGAGCTGGATGCCGGCGCCGATCTCGCCGAACTGGGGGGCCTGCTCCAGCACGACCGAGCGCCAGCCCTTGCGCGCGAGCGCGAGCGCCGCGGCCAGCCCGCCGATGCCGCCGCCGGCGACGATGACCGGCTTCTCGCTCCTCGCCTTCATTGCAGCATGTTAAGCGCTGCGCGCCCGAGCGGCGAGGCCGGATCGGCCAGCGTTTCGATGATCTCGAAGTGGTTGAGACCTTTTCCAACCATCGCTTCCGTCAGTTTGCCCGCAAGCTTCAACGCCGAAGAAAACTCGCGCGACTGGCGGGCGAACTCGGCGGCCTCGTGCTCGGCCCATGCGACCGTCACCGGACAGCGGATCCGGTCCGCGTGGCGGATCGGGCTGTATTCGTCCTCGAGCTTCTCGTCCAGCCGCACATAGTCGTTGCGTGCGCTGAGGCGCACCGGGAGCAGGTCGTAGATTCCCGAGACGAGCAGAGCCTGCTTTACGCTATCCGTTCTCGTCAGCGCACAGGCGGCGAGATGGCTCCCGGAAGAGTGGCCGCACAGCACGATCTCGCTTGAAAGCTGCCCGCGCACCCAGTCGATGCCGCGGCAGACCTGCGCCACCATCTCGGGCAGCGTGACGCTCGGCAGCAGCGTGAAGTCGAGCGCTACGTAGGCGGCGCCGGCCTGCACGATCGTCTCGGCCGCGAACGCATTCTCCCGCTTGGACTGGCGCTTCCATGCGCCGCCGTGGACGAAGACGAGCGCTTTCCTGCCCTCGCCGTAGATGTCGAGCGTCTCGATCGGCGCGGGGCCGTAGCGCTCGGTACGGGGTTCGCCGATCCTCGTGCGAACCGCATCGCTCGCCACGCCGAAGCGCGCGATGATCTGGTCGGCGTGCGGCACCCAGGTACGCTGCTCGTACTGCTCGTCGAGCGCCTTCTGGTCGTAATCGAGGAAAACCTTGTTCAAAGCCACCCCAGAAGCAGGGACAGACCACGTTTATTCACCGTCTGGCGTGGCATGGGCTCGCGAAAAACGTGGTCTGTCCCTGATTTGCCGCTGTTGCGGTGCCTAGAAGAGAACCGCGATGCCGTCGAGCTCGCCTTCGGAATTCACCAGATCCACGCGCTTGTGCACGATCCTGAAATTATGCCCGGCGCGGCGCAGCCGGTGCTGAACAAGCGCGCCGTAGAGGCGCTGCTTCTCGTTGCGGAACTCGACGAGCTGAAGGGTCGAGTTGACCGTGATTTCGCCGGATTCTTCCTCGGAAACCATCACATTGCCGACCTGGTGGACGGTGCGGGCGAGCGGCTGCCGGGCGTGGGCGCGAGGATGGCGCGCCTGCTTCACCCGCAGCTCGAGCAGCGTGCGGTCGTCGTGGATGATCGAGCTGGTCTCGAGCGGGTCTTTTTGATTTCTTTCCAGGGGAACCCAGTAGGTCGCGTCGTCGGTGAACAGCTCCAGCCAGGCCTCGAGCTGCTGCGTATCCAGCAGCCGGGCCTCGTGGTAGAGAAATTGCTCGACGTTCATCGGGTTCACTGCTTGGACATGTAGCGCAGCCACGCCGCGAACTGCGCGCGGATGAAGATCTCGCTCGTGCCGGTCGAGCCGCGGCGCGTCCCGTCGGGCTCTTCGGCGTCGCCGCCGTGGCCGCGGCCGAGGTAGACCCAGTCGAGCGCGCCCGACAAAAGGCCGCGCTGGATGCGCTCGTATACCTCGAGGTCGTCGGTGAGGACCCAGGAGCCGGTGCCGTTCACCACGTTGGCGAACGCCACGGTGTCGCGGAGCATCCGCGCGGGCGCGTCCTTCATCCTGAACGAGTAGGTATGGACGACCGAGCGGCCCACCGCCACGGGATGAACGATCCGGAGCTGCCGGAACTGGCTCATGAACGAGCAGTTCGGGTAGATGACCGTGTTCCAAAGCGTGACTCGCAGGATGCGGTCCGTTTCTTTCTCCCCCACGCGTGCCACGAGGCGGCGGCGGTATTCCTCGAACGCCGGATTTCCCAGGCCGGCTACGAGGCGGGTGTCGTCGTGGTAGTCGCCCATGTACCCATGGCCGTAGGGCGTGGTCCATATGCCGAGCGCGTCCCACACCGAATCGGGTGCGCCGTTCTGGCGCATCTGGCGCACGGCTATGTCGTAGTAGTGCTCTTCGCCCGGCTTGCCCGGCTCCGGCGCGCTGCGCGCCACGCCGACCGACGAGGCGTGCACCCACGCCGGGTGCGCGCCGTCGAGGTGGTTCTCGAGCATCAGCTTCCAGTTGCCGTCATAAGCGTGCTTGAACACGCCGCCGGCGACCTCGAGCTCCCCGCCCGGTGCGCGGTCGACGAAGTCGTCGAAGGAGGCGCGCGCCGGGCCGAGAAACGTTTCCAGATCATCTCCATGGGATGAAAGCGAGGCGAAGATGAAGCCGCGATAGACCGAAACCCGCGGGACGGCTTTGAGCCCCTGGGGCAGCTTGCCCTTCTCGTACCCGCCGGCGAAAGGCACCGCCTGAAGCACGCCCGAGCGGTCGTAGCTCCAGCCGTGGTAGGGGCAGACGAAGCGCTCTGCGTTTCCGCGGCCTTCGGCGCACACCATCGCCCCGCGATGCGCGCAGCGGTTGACCAGGACGCCGATCTCTCCGTTGTCTTTTCTTGTGACCACGACGGGTTCGCGACCCATCCTGGTCGTGAAATAGTCGCCCGGGTGCTTTGCCTGGCTTTCGTGCCCGAGCACGAGCCAGGCCCGGCCGAAGACGCGCTCCAGCTCGAGCTCGAAGATCGCGGGATCGGTGTAGACCGAGCGATGCACGCGGTCCGCCTGGACCCGCATCGCGAGCTGTTCGTCGGCGGCCATGCGATGATTGTAGCCGTGGCCCACCTGCAGCCGAAGGTCCGCGTCGTCGCGCACCTGCTCGCGCCGAGCGGGGCCATCCCGAACCATCCGCGTTGGCCGCTGCTTGTTTATCCGCAGGCCTTGCGCAACCCCAGGCCTGAGGACTTCGAAGCGCTTTTCACCCGGAACGGCTGGCCGGCGGCGTGGCGCAACGGCGTCTTTCCCTTCCACCACTATCACAGCAACGCGCACGAAGCTCTGGGCGTCTACGAGGGCGAGGTGACGGTGCAGTTCGGCGGCGACGGCGGCGTCGAGGTGGCGGCCGGGCCCGGCGACGTCATCGTCCTTCCCGCCGGCACTGGACACAGGAAAATCTCGTCGCGCGGCGCGCTCGGCGTCGTCGGCGCCTATCCGGAAGGCGCGGAGCCGGATACCTGCATGCCGCCCTTCGCGCGCAAGGCGAAGAACGCGCAAAGCGTTCTCCAGGTCGGCCTGCCGCGCGGCGACCCTGTGCACGGGCCCGGCGGGCCGCTCTTCGAGCACTGGAAGTGATGCGCATCGAGGCCATCAAGTCGGCGTACTACCGCCTGCCGCTCGAAGCCATGGGCGATGCCGGCCACGGCGCGATCGACTCCGAGGAAATCGTGACCGTCAAGCTGCGCGCCGGGGGGCTGGAAGGGCACGGGTACGCGTACACCATCGGCCGCGGCGGGCGCGCGGTGCAGGCGCTCATCGAGCACGACCTCGCGCCGCTGCTACTAGGGCACGATGCGACCAATATCGCGGCCTTATGGGACCTGATGTGGCAGCGCCTGCTCTACGTGGGACGCGGCGGGTTGGCGTCCTTCGCTATCGCCGCGCTCGACATCGCGCTGTGGGACTTGCGCGGCCTGCGAGAGAAGAAGCCGCTCTATGCGCTCCTCGGCGCGGCCGCGTGCGAGATTCCGGCGTACGGCTCCGGCGTGGACCTGCCGAAGCCCATGGATGCTCTATTGAAGCAAACGGAAGACTTTCTGGCGCGCGGCCTTCCAGGCGTGAAGGTGAAGGTGGGCAAGCCCGAAGCGCGCGAGGACGAAGCGCGCGTGGCGGCGGTGCGCAAGCTTATTGGCCAGGGCATCGATCTCATGGTCGACGCCAACATGGCGTGGAGCGCCGAGGAGGCCCTCGAGCGCGGCCGGCGCCTGGAGCCGTTCGGGCTTTACTGGTACGAGGAGCCGGCGATCCCCGAGGACGTCGCCGGCCACGCGCTCCTCGCGCGCGAGCTCGCTGTGCCGATCGCGGTCGGCGAGAGCCTGCACTCGCCACACGAGTTCCGCCGCTACATCGAGGAGCGTGCGGTCGAGGTGGTGCAGATCGACCCGGTGACCAACGGCGGCATCAGCGCCGTGCTGCGCGCGCTGGAGATGGCGAACGCCGCCGGCCTCAAGGCGAGCAGCCACTATTGCGACGAGCTCGCTGCGCACCTCCTCTGCGTGGCGAAGGAGCCGGTGTACCTCGAGAAGCACGCGTTCGCGCTCGACCGCTATCTGGAAGCGCCGCAGGTGGTGAGGAATGGGCGCGTACGGCCGACCGATGCGCCGGGAACCGGCATGCGCTTCGACGGGCGCGCACTGGCGCCCTTCGCGGCTTAGGTGGTACAAGAGCGCATGGAAATCGGCAGCAGCAGGGCCTACCGCTATCGAGTGGTCGAGGACTGGGCGAAGCTCCCCGACGGCTGGGAATTCAAGGACGTCGCCGCCGTCGCGGTCGACAGCAAGGACCGGGTCTACTGCTTCAACCGCGGCGAGCACCCGATGATCGTCTTCGACCGTGAAGGCAACTTCATCCGATCGTGGGGCGAGGGCACGTTCCCCCGCGCGCACGGACTGCATATCGACGCGAACGACATCCTCTATTGCACCGATGACGGCGGCCACGTCGTGCGCAAGTGCACCACGGAGGGGAAAGTCCTCCTCGAGCTCGGCGTTCCGGGCAAACCCTCGCCGTACATGAGCGGCACGCCGTTCCACCGCTGCACGCACACCGCGCTTTCGCCTCGCGGCGACATCTACGTGAGCGACGGCTACGGCAATGCTCGGGTCCACAAGTTCTCCCCGGACGGCAAGCTGTTCAAGTCATGGGGCGAGCCCGGGACGGATCCGGGCCAATTCAATATCGTGCACAACATCGTCACCGACTCCGAGGGCTGGGTCTACGTCGCCGACCGCGAGAACCACCGCGTGCAGGTGTTCGACGCCAACGGAAAATACGAGGCGCAGTGGGGCAACATGCACCGGCCGTGCGCGCTCTATTGCTGCCACGGGGAAACGCCCGAATTCGTGATCGGCGAGCTCGGCCCGTCGATGCCGGTCAACCGCCAGCACCCGAACATCGGCCCGCGCCTTTCGTTCGTCGACGAGAAGGGCCGGCTGCGCGCGCGCCTCGGCGGCGAGAACGGTCCGGGCCTGGAGCCGGGAAAGTTCATCGCCCCGCACGGCCTCGCCGTCGACTCGCGCGGCGACATCTACGTCGGCGAAGTGAGCTACACCGAGTTCCCGCGCCTTTTCCCCGAGCAGAAGATCGCCTGGCGCATGCGCTCGCTGCAGAAGCTCGAAAAGCTCGCCTGAGCGCGACGGTCAAGCCGCAGGCCTGACCATCGCGCCGCGAGGTTTGTTTACCCGACGATGAGCGGCCGCATCATGTCGTGCTCCTCGTGCTCGAGGATGTGGCAGTGCCACACGTACTCGTGGCCCCCGGTCCTCGGGCTCGGCGGCACCGCGAACGGCACGCTGGGCAGATTGAACTGCATGATCACCGTCGTGACTTCGCCCGGGTTCATGCGCACCGTCTCCTTCCAGCCGCGTTCGGACGCGGGCGGCGCCAACGGGGCTCCGCTCAGATTGGGCACCCCGTTCCGGTAGCCGTTGAAGGCCTGCCGCGAGATCACCTGCGCGTTCACCAGGTGGAAGTGGATCGGGTGCGTGTCCGCCGACAGGTTCGCGATCTGCCAGATCTCGGTGGAGCCCGGCGGCACGTTTTCCGTCGAAGCGTTCATGTAGGGCTGGCCATAACCGCCGCCCGGCTGCGGTACGTTCGTTCCGAGCAGTTGGGCGAGCCTCCCGTTGAGATCGAAGGTCTCGTTCAGCGTGAGCTGCCGCACGGGAATTCCGGCAGGAAGCGCGGTCGTGCCGAGCGCTACCGGCAGCGGGTCGTTGCCCGCCCGCAGGTCGGTGGCGGTGTTGATACCGAGTGCCATGTCTGCACCGCTGGCCGGGACCACGTCGAAGCGCATGATCACGCGCGTGTTCGGGCCGAAGCCGGGGGCCGTCAGACCGTTCACCGGGTTCTTGCTGACGTTGAAGCCGGGGAAGTAGTCGTTGATCGGGGCTCCGCCGGGGAACGGCGCGGGCGTATCGGTGTAGAGGATGATCTTCTGGCCGACGTGCGCCGAGAAGTCGAACAGCACGTCCACGCGCTCGGCGGGAGCCATCAGCAGCGAGCCGCCAGCCGTGGTGCCGTTGAACGGCACGTTGCTGGGGACGAGCGCCGGCGTGGGCAGGAATCCGCCCTCGGTGCCGAGGAGCAGGAAATTGGACGTGGGCTTGCCCGGCTTGTTCGGCGCTGCCGCGTTGCGCGCTGCTGCATTGAGCGGAACGCCGCCAGTGCCCAGCGTGATCCCGTTCGGGCTGCCGTCATCGACGTACATCTGCAGGTTGAGGAAGCGCGCGTTGCACGCATTAAGGATGCGCAGCCGGTAGCGGCGAGCTTCGACGGTGACCTGCGGGTACACCGTTCCGTTGGCGAGCATCGTGTCGCCGAAGAATTCCGGAACCACCGAGATCGCCGGCGGCGGGCCGGCCGGCGCCGGACCGAGCTTGCCGAAAATGGCGGTGTCGTACTGGTGCCCGTACCACAGGCTGCCGGGCGCCGAGGGTCCGGTCCAGGTGGGATCGGCCGTGGCGATGTTGGTGCCGACGAAGACTTTGTCCTGCACGACGATCGGGAGCTCGTGGCCGCCTGCTTCGATGTAGTCGGGCAGGCCCGAATTCTTGAGGTTGTTTTCGAACCCGTCGCGCAAAAGCAGCGCGGTCGCGATGCCGGCATACGCATTGATGCGCGTAGTGCCCCAGGCGTGGTCGTGATACCAGAGGAAGCGCGCGCTCTGGTTCAGCGGGTAGTAGTACTCGGCCTGGTTGGCGCCGAGGGCAGGATTGATGCCCACGTTGACATAGCTCATGCCTTTCGCGCCGTTCGGAGCGAACCAGGAGTGCGGACCGCCGTCGCTCGTCCACGGCACGAGGCCGCCATGCAGGTGGACCGTCACGCGGTTGTCGCCGAGGTTCGCGCCGTCGATCGAGGTGTCGACCGGGATGATGTGCGTCGGTGGCAGGTTATTGGTGAACGTGAGCTGGATCGGCTGGCCCTTCTGTCCCACGATGATGCCGCCGAGGTGTTTCTGCGGCTGGATTCCGCCGCCAAGCGGCACGGCCGGGTTGTAGCCCCAGAACTTCGTGGGCCCCAATGTCGGATGCACCTGATCCGTGAACTGGTTGATGCTGATGCTGTAGTGCGTGGCGCCGGCGACCCCGGTGAAAGGATCCGGCGCAGCAACCGGGATTCCGCCCGGCCCTGCGCCGCGGAAAGCGGTTTGCCAGAGCGGTGTTTGTTGCGATTGGTACCACGCCCATGCCGGTTTGGAGCCGAAGCCGCCGTATAAGGCGATGCCGACGCCAGCAGCCATGGAAGTCTTGAGAAAATGCCGACGACTGACCATGATTCTCCCCTGAGGTGCGCTGCAGTTGGTTTGGACGGCGGCGACAAAGGAAGCCGGCGCCGCCTGGATGACAAGCTTGGAATTGCGATGAACACCGACGCGCGCGAACGCGCACCAAGATGGACGATTTGCCGTCCGTTAAGCACTTGTTAGCCCCCCCAAAGAGGCTAGTAGAACGGTACTTCAGATCTAGAACCTGTACTTGATGAGGATCAAGCGCAGTCGGGGAAATAGGATCGCGTGATGAGAATCGTCATCGTAGGGGGCGGCATCGGCGGGCTGTCGCTCGCGCGCGAGCTCGCCCTGCGCGGCATTCAACCGAACGTGCTCGAGCGTGCCGCGCAGCTCAATCCGGTCGGCGCGGGAATCATCATGAATCCCAATGCCATGCGCGTGCTCGAGCGCAACGGCCTCGCCGCCGCGGTGCGCGCCGATTCATGGCCTTACCTCACGCGCGAGACGCGCGACCGGCGCGGGCGGCTCCTCGCGACGCGCGACTATCGCCCGCTCTACGAGAGCGGCAAGCTTGCGCAAGGGGCTCTGGTGCATCGCGCCCACCTGCTCGAGGTCCTCTATCGCAGCCTCCCGGCGGGAACGGTGCGCTTCGGCGCGGTAGTCGATGACGTTCGATCGATCGAAGCCGATCTGGTGGTTGGTGCCGATGGCATCCATTCGCAGGCGCGCCGCGAGCTCTTCGGTGAAACCGCGCCGCGCTACATGGGTTACCGCTCGCACCGGCTGATCATGCAGAACATCGCCGAGGTGCGCTGCTTCACCGAGTACCTCGGACAAGGCCAGCGCATCGGCCTCGTGCCGATCTCCGAGTCGAAGCTCTACGTCTGGACCACGTTCAATTCGCCGCGCAGGGCAAACCCGGATGTCGACCTGCTGCGGCTGTTCGCGCAGTTCACCGACGAAAGGCTGCAGCGCCTGTACTCCGCGTTGCCGGACCCCGAAGCCATCATTACCACGGAGATCGAGGAGCTCTGGTCGGATGACTGGGTCCGGCTCTCTGCGCACGGCGCCGCGGTGCTGCTCGGCGACGCGGCGCACGCCATGACTCCGAACATCGGTCAGGGCGCGGGCATGGCGATGGAGGACGCAGCGGTGCTCGCGGAGGAACTGGCGAGCGGCGTCGAAATCGAGCATGCTCTGGGGAACTACGCACGGCGACGCAAGCCGCGGGTCGAGACCGTGATGCGCATCTCGCGCGAGGTCGGCAAGGATGGGCAGCGCTCCTTCGCCCCCGCGTGCTGGCTGCGCGACCGCCGCGTCGAGCGCAAGGCGCGGGACGTCGCAAAGGCGCAAGCCGAGCTCGTGCGGCTGCTCGCTTTTTCAGGATGAACCATGGCCAAGATCCGTCATATCGCAATCACCGCCGAAGACCCCTTCGTCACCGCGGAGCTCTTCAAGAGCGCGCTCGGCCTCGAGGAGATCTCGCGCGGCGACAGCGAGCTTGCGCGCGAGGTCTACCTCACCGACGGTTACATCAATCTTGCGGTCGTCTGCTGGAAGCGCACCCGGGAGACGCCCAACCCGTATCCTGACGGCTACGGGCTCGACCACTTCGGAGTCCAGGTCGACGACCTCGAGAGCGCCGAGGCGCGCGCACGCAAGGCGGGCGCCGTGTCCCAGCCGCCGCCGCCGGTGGACTTGTCGAAGCTGAGCGGGAACACGATCTTCTTCGAGAAGAAGCTGAGCCTCGCCGGCGTCAAGTTCGACCTCTCGGGACACGGGTGGCCAGTTGTGCCGGAGAAGTAGTTGACCGGCATTGCCCTCGAAGCGACCGGCGTCCGCAAGAGCTTCAGCAAGGATGGCCGCAGCCTGGCGGTGCTCGACGTGGAGCGCTTCAGCGTGCGCGACGGCGAGTTCGTCACCGTCATCGGCCCGAGCGGCTGCGGCAAGAGCACGCTGCTGCACATCATGGGCGGCTTCATCCAGGCCGAGGCCGGCGCGATCCAGGTGCACGGCCGGCGGGTGAACGGGCCCGGGCCCGACCGCGGCATGATGTTCCAGGAGTTCGCGCTGTTCCCGTGGAAGACCGTCGCCGGCAACGTCGCCTGGGGTTTGGAAATCCAAGGCCTTTCAAAAAGCGAAATCCAGGAAGCCGTAGAGAAACACCTCGAGATCATCGGCCTCACCGAGTTCCGCAACCACTATCCGGCCGAGCTTTCCGGCGGCATGAAGCAGCGCGTTGCCCTCGCACGCGTGCTCGCCTTCGATCCCGAGGTGCTATTGATGGACGAGCCCTTCGGCTCGCTCGACGCCCAGACGCGCGAGACCATGCAGGAGGAGCTGACGCGGCTCTGGGAGCGCACCGGCAAAACCATTGTCTTCGTCACCCACGACATCGACGAGGCGGTCTACCTCGGCGACCGCGTCGTCGTCCTGACCGCGCGCCCCGGGCGCATCCGCGAGGAAGTGAAGATCGAGCTCCCGCGCCCGCGCAGCCTGGAGATCAAGAAGTCCGCGCAGTGCCACGAGTACCGCAACTACATCTGGGACCTGATCCGCGCCGAGTCGCGGAGCGGGCGCCAATGATTCCAGGACGAATCCTGCTGCTGCTCATCACGAGCCTCGGTAACTTTCGAAGCGGAGGCCTCGCTGTGAAACGACTTTTCTATGTAGCCTGCGCAGTAGTCGCAGTCATGGTGACGGATGCCCAATCCCAGCCGAACCAACTAGAGGCCAAAATCAACCAGTTTCTTGTTCGATATAAGGGCGCGCAAGGTGGCTCCCTTCCGTCGGCAACGCTATCGATGGAACGAGGCGTCGCGTTGAGCAGTAGCGCAGGTGTGCTCCTTGTGCACGAACGTACTATTGAGAACGGTGCGCAAGTCTTTCGCGCCGATCGTATCTTTACTCGTGCACAAGCGTGGGAATTGGCTGACAAATTGCTACGTGTAGACGGCGTTGCAATCGTGCACCCGATTGATCCAGAAATGGAAACCCGACGTCCGAACCGGCCGGCTTCCTCGCAAGCGGCAGCAATGGCGGAAGCGCCCCGAGAGCGGCCCACTCCGTCCTCCGAATCCATATCGACTGGTCGCACGCCAACTGGAAAGATCGGTGCAGAGCCCGCCACCCAGGGTCAACTTGGATCGAATACTGGAAGCGCTGAGCTGCAATCTGAGAACCCGGCCAGCCGAAGGCCCCCGGGCGTCGAAGTGAGGCCGATGCCTGGACCTACCGGACGTCGCCCCGATGCGAATACTCCGAACATTCAATCGATAACGATCAAGTGGAAACGCACCGGAGGGCTGCCGCAAGAGCAGCCACCGAACGTAGAAGAACTCCAGCGTCTAAAAAGCGCGGCAGGTAATGGGGTGGGCACGTTTAAAGACCACTGGTACGGCACTATGATCTTTCAGTTCACCCGCCCAATGTCCCGGACCGAGGCGGAGGACATAGCAGCACGAATTCGTGCGTTACCAGAGATCGAATACGCAATTCCAAACGTCCCGGGTGGGATTCACGCGACACCGACGGGCAGTCTGTTCGGGTCGGATGAGTGGAGCCTTCGGTCCGGCCCTGAACCGCAACGTAGCAGCGTCCCCGGCCAGCAACCCGAGGCCGTGGAGCTCAGAACGATGCCGCGACGCGGGCGGCCGGATCCAAACACTCCAAACATCGAGACGATATCAATCAAATGGAAACGAACGGCACCCATCCGCCAGGCGCAACCGCCTACAGCGGAGGAATTGCGACGTTTGAGAGAGGTAGCAGGGGTCGATCTCCCGACGTTTAAGGACCACTGGCTTGGAGTTATCGTATTCCAGCTCCCGCGACCGTTGACGCGAAGAGAGGCGGACGAAGTCGCGGAGCGTATTCGAGCACTACCGGAAATTGAGCTTGCAGTTCCGGATGGGTCGGCCAGACTTCACGCACAGCCGCGAGATCGCTAGCGCTGACGAGTTCCCTGATCGAAGAACGGCGGAGCCTTAAGGGCAGCCAACCCGCAGAGAGGAAAGATCGAAATGGGGCAAGCCCGCTTTCCGGACATCCCGCGCGATCGGCTCACCGACGCGCAGAAACAGGTCTACGACGCCATCGCGGGCGGCCCGCGAGGCGGCGTGCGCGGTCCGTTCGTGCCGCTGCTTCGCAGCCCCGAACTCGCCGACCGGGTGCAGAAGCTCGGCGAGTACCTGAGGTTCGGGAGCTCGCTCCCGGCGCGGCTGAACGAGATGGCGATCCTGATCAACGCCCGCTTCTGGGAGTCGAAGTACGAGTGGAATGCCCACAAGCCGTTCGCGCTCAAGGGCGGTCTGGCCGAGTCGATCGCCGACGAACTGGCGCAGGGTAAGCGGCCGAGCCGCATGAAGCCCGACGAGGAAGTGGTCTACGAGGTGTGCATGGCGCTGCACAAGACGCATTTCGTCGACGATGCGCTCTTCAAGCGCGCGGTCGCCGCCTTGGGAGAGCGTGGCGTGGTGGATCTGATTGCCGTGAGCGGCTACTACACCCTGGTATCGATGGTGCTCAACGTCGCGGAAATTCCGCTGCCCGCGGGAGCAGCCTCGCCCTGGTAGGCGGCGCGGCGCTCAACGCGGCAGGTAGCTCTGGTCGACCATCGATTCGACGGTCACCGGCTTCTCCAGCCACTGGAGCTTCTCGAGCATGAAGGCGGAAAGCTTCTTCAGGCTCTCGACATCGACGCGCGCGTTCGGGTCGCGCTTCCAGTCCGAGTTCTTGAGGTAGGTCTCGAGCGGCGTGCGCACGAAGCCCGCCTTGTGCAGGTCGGCCTTGGCCTGCGCGGTGTTGGCGAGGTAGTACTTCGTGACCGCGACGTAGTCGGCGAGGAAGGCGCGCACCGCCTCCGGGTTGGCCTTCAGGAATTTCTCGCCGAAGAAGATATCGAGCAGCTCGTGGTCGTAGCCGACCGCTTCGGTCGCGGTAAAGAGCTTCCTCAGGCCGCCCTTCGCCACCTCGGCAGAGTAGAACGGCTCGACGAACGTACCGGCGCTCACTTTGCCGGTGCGCACCGCGTCGCCGATCGCCGGGAACGCCATCGGCACGACCTTGGTGTCCTTGTCCGGCACGAGGCCCGCGCTGATCAGCCCCGCGCGCGCCCACAGGTCGGTCGCGGTCTTGATGCCGACGACGCCGATGGTGCCGCCCTTCAGGTCCTGCACCCTTTTCACCGGGCCGTCGTCCTTCACCATGTAGGTGGTGCTGAACCACTCCTTGCCCGCCGCCTCGAGGCAGACGCTCGCCACGATCTTCATGTCGACGCCTTGCGCGCGCGCGAAGATGACGGCGAGGCCGGGCGCGGTGCCGGCGTCGAGCTCGCCGGCGAGGAAGGCCTGGAAGCGCTCCGGGTTGGCCTGGAAGAGGAGCTGCTTCAACTGGTAGCGCTTGCCCTGGCTCGGCGTGAGGTCCGGGCGCGCGCTCATCAGCCAGACCTGCTCCTCGGCGGCAAAGCCGCGGCCGAAGCGGATCAGCGGCGCAGTCTGCGCGAGCGCGTGTGCGGTGGAAAGCAGGAGAAGAATCGAGAGAGCGGCTTTCACTGCCTTCCTTTCACACGTAGTAGGTATCGAGCCTTTCCCAGTATATCAACCGGTCTCGAGCCAGCACGACCGACTTGTCGAGCAGGTAGCCGAGGAGCGCGATCGCGACGACGACCGCGAGCATGCGGTCGGTCCTGAGCGAGGACAGCGAATAGATGACGAGGTAGCCCAGGCCGTCGGCCGAGCTCACCATCTCGGTGATCACCACCACGATCATCGCCACCGGCAAGGCGACCCGGAATCCGGCAAAGATGAACGGCGCGGTCGCGGGGATCACCACGCGGCGCAGCGTCTCGCCGCGCGAGGCGCCCATGTTCTGCGCCGACCAGAGAAGCACCCGGTTCACGCTGCGCGCGCCGTGGTAGCTCATGATGACGATGGGGTAGAGGCACTCGAGGAACACGAGCGCCACCTTCGACAGGCTGCCGATGCCGAAAAGGAAGATGAAGATCGGAAAGAGCGCGAGCTTGGGCACGGCATACGTGCCCGAAAGGAGCGGGTCGAGGAGCCCGGCGACGAGCTTCGAGCGCCCCATCAGCATGCCGACGAAGATGCCGACCGCGGCGGCAAGCGCGAAGCCGCCGAGCGCGCGGTAGAGCGAAACCCACGCCTCGTGCAGACGCTCCGGCGTGATCAGAAATACGCCGAATTCATACGCGATGCTTACAAGCGAGGGGAAAAGCAGCTTGCTCCACAGGCCGCTGCGGGCGGCCACCTCCCAGGCTAGCAGCACGACCAAGACGAAAACAAAGGGCAGAAGCCGCTTCATGCCGGCTGCTCCTGCCACGCGAGCAGCCGGCGCTGCGCGAAGCGCACCAGGCGGTCGCCGGCGAAGCCCAGGATGGCGACCGCGAGGAGCGAGACGTACATGAGGTCGAAGCGCAGCGAGTTCTCCGCCACGCGGATGAGGTGTCCGAGTCCCGAGCCCGCGTTGATCATCTCGGCGGCGAACATCACGATGAAGGAAAGCGCGAGCGACACGCGCATGCCGGCGAAGATCATCGGCGCGGCGCTCGGCAGCACCACCCTGCGGAAGATCGCGCCGTGCCCGGCGCCCATGTTGAGCGCCGACCACACCAGGATCGCAGGCGTCGCTTTCACCCCGTAGTAGGCGTTGATGAACACCGGATAGAAGCAGGCCAGCGCGATGATCAGCACCTTGGAGAGGTCGCCGATCCCGAACCAGAGCATGAAGATCGGCAGCATGACGATCTTGGGCACCGGGTAGGTGACGAATACCGCCGGGCTGAAGAGGCGATCGAACCAGCGCGCCATGCCCGCGGCGAGCCCGAGCAGCGCACCGCAGAGCGTCCCGATGGCGAAGCCGGGCAGCGAGCGCCCGAGGCTTGCCCAGGCGTGCTCATAGAGCTCGGCCGAGCCCAGCGCCTCGCCGAAGTGGCGGAGGATCTCCAGCGGCGACAGGACGTAGGCCGGCAGCCCCCGCAACGACAGGAGCTGCCACAGAAGGAGGAGCGAGAGGAAAAACCCGGCCCGGGCTAGACCCACACCTGAAGCACGTAGTCGTAGGCCGCCTGCGCGTTGGTCATGTCCACGCGCTGCAGCTTGATGCGATAGCCGTCCGCGGTCTTCTTGAGGTGATGGCGGTAGGCGCCGGCGAAGTGGCGCACGTCGTCGCGGCGCAGCTCCATCATGTGGAAGCGGGAGCGCGCCATGACCTCGCCGGAGTCATACGACTCGATAATCACGTTGGATACGACGTGGTTCGTGCCCCAGAGCGGGCGCTGGGACCATGCGTCGGGGTGCAGGACGCGCTTCATGCGCACGTTCATCAGGTTCTTGTCCTCGGCGAAGATCGACGGCACGCCGTCCCAGTGCTTGTGCGCCGGGTCCGCCGGCATCCAGTAGACCCCGTCGTCGGCGAAAAGGTCGATCCACGCCTGCCACTGCTTCGTGTCGAGGAGCTCCGACTGCTGATAGAGAAACTGCTCGACTTCCTGCTGCAGCTCCATCACTGCACCGCCATGTAGCGCGCCCAGGCCTTCATCTGGTTGCGCATCGGTGCTTCCGAGGTGCCGCAGTTCGCTGCGGTTTCCACCATCTCGCCTTTCTGGAGGTCGCGCCCGAAGTGGCGCGCAAAGCTCACCCAGTCGCCGCCTTCCGACGACAGGCCCTGCTGGCACTTCCAGAAATTCTCGAGGTCGTCGGCGTTGACCAGCGTGGCAGGCGAGTTCACCAGGTTGTAGTAGGCGAGCGAGCGGCGATAGATCGCTTCGGGCGCCCCCTTGAGCCGGAAGTGCCAGATCTCGGTGAGCGTGCGGTCGACGCCGAGCGGACGCACCGCGCGCAGCTGCTGCAGCGGCGATTGCACCGAGAGCCCGGGATAGATCAGGACGTGGTGGATGTTCACTCCCAGGATCTCTTCCATGCGCTTCTCGCCGTACGCGTCCACCAGCGTCTTCTCATAGGCGAGGGTGTCCGGATCCTTCGGCCGCAGGCCCATGTAGCCGGTGAGGATGCAGTGCCCGTGGGGATAGTTCAGGGTCTGGAAGTTGTCCCACTTGTCGATCGTGACCGTGGCGAACGCCGACAGCATGTGGTACGAGAGCGGCGCGTGGCCGGTCTTCTTCTCGATGTCCTTTTCCACCTCGTGCGCCGCGCGCCCGGTGGACTGGTGGGTGACCGAAGGGTGCAGGGCGTCGAGCTGGTTCTCGAGGAAGATCTTCCAGTTCGACTTCTGGACGACGCGGAAGCAGTTGGGCACGATCTCGACCTCGCCCTGCGGCGCGCGGTCGCACATGTCGTCGAACGCCACTGTGGCCTTACCCAGGAAGTCCACGAGTGAGGGTCCCTCGGCCGAGAGGCTCGCGAATACGAAGCCGCGGTAGTTTTCTACGCGCGCGGCGCGCTTCATGCTGCAGTCGGGATGGTCCTTGCCGTAGGGCGTTCCGGCGTAGCCCGACTCCATCATCGGGATGCTTCTCAGCCTGCCGTCGTGGTGAAAGGTCCAGGCGTGGTAGGAGCAGCGGAAGAACTCGCCGCTCGAGCCGTGGCGGTCGCCGACCATCATGTTCCCGCGGTGGGGGCAGCGGTTGTAGAGGACGTTCACCTTGCCGTCCGCGCCGCGGACCATCACCATCGGCTGGCGGCCGATCTGGACGGCGTAGTAGTCGCCTGTCTTCGGCACCTGGCTTTCGTGCCCGCAGTAGATCCAGACGCGCTCGTGGATGCGCTGCATCTCGAGCTCGAAGATCGCGGGGTCGGTGTAGACCTCGCGGCGGACGCGGTCCGGCTCTACGTACTCGGATAGACGGCAGGAAAGATCGGCGACGCGCTCTTGCAGCATGGCAGAAGCCTCGGGGCGGATGCGGACCCCGGGGATTCTACCAACGGCTAATTCCTATGGATCGAGCGGCAGCGGGCGATGTCCTCGTCGCTCATCACCGACTTGAACTGGCACTGGGCCTCGTAGGCGGCGCGGGCGCGCCGCGCATCGCGCTCTTCCTTTTCCCTCGCGAGCTGCTTCTGGCGCTCCGCCTGCTCTTCCTCGTACGCCTTGAGCACCGCCGCGCGCTTTTCCTCTTCTTCGGCGGCGCGCGCGAGCTTATCCTCGGCTTCCTTCATCCGCGCCAGAGTCGCCGCGTCGGGCTGAGCGGCGGCGGGCGGCACCGACTTGGGCTGGGCGGCGGGCGCTACCGACTTGGGCTGAGCGATGGCAGCGGTTGCGAACGCGAGGCCGAGGAGCACGGCGGTCAGTTGTTTTTGTTTCAGCATTGGAGCTTTCCCCCTGGAGGCGAGGCGGTTAACCTAACCCACCCCCCGGTAGAGGCCAATTGCATGCGTCACGCGCTCGAGCCAGCGGTGTGCACTTTGTCATGAAAGTCGTCGACGTCCATACCCACATGCTGAACGACGCCTACCTCGCGCTCCTGAAGCGCCACGGCGGCGGCTATGCGCTGGGCAAGGTGGTCGGCGGGCAGACCGGCGTGCTGAAGGACGGCGCGCCGTTCATGACCCTCATGCCGGGGATGTTCGACTACGAGCTGCGCATCCAGGCGATGGACCGGGCAGGGGTCGACATCGCCATCGTCACGCTCACCAGCCCGAACGTGTTCTGGGGTTCCGCCGCGCACAGCCTGGAGGCGGCGCGGCTGGTGAACAGCGACATGGCCGCGCAGCAGGCGAGGTTCCCCGGGCGCATCCGCTTCATGTGCTCGCTGCCGTGGCAGCATCCGAAGCTCGCGCTCGACGAGCTCAAGCGCGCCTGCGATGAGCTCGGCGCGGTCGGCGTAATGCAGCTTGCCAGCGTCGACGGCGTCTCGCTCACCGACAAGCGCTTCGCGCCGGTTTGGAAGGAGATCGACCGCCGCGGCCTGCCGGTTCTCATCCATCCGAGCGCGCCGCCGGGCACAAAATACCTCGACGTGATGAAGTACAACCTGATCGCCTCGGTCGGCTTCATGTTCGACACCTCGCTCTCGGTGAGCCGCATGATCTTCGACGGCTTCCTCGAGCGCTATCCGAACCTGAAGATTATCGCCGCCCACGGCGGCGGCGCGCTGCCCTACCTCGCCGGGCGCCTCGACATCTGCTTCGACAACATGCCGGCGTGCCGCGAGAGGATTTCCAGGAGGCCCTCCTCGTACTTGAAGAGGATCTATTACGACAGCGTGGTGTTCCAGCAGGAGTCGCTCGAGCTCGCGATCAAGGTCGGCGGCCCCGACAAGGTGCTCTACGGCTCCGACTATCCGCACAACATCGGCGACATGAAGGGTTGCCTCGCGCGCGTCGACGCCCTTCCGTCCGCCCAGCGCGACGCCGTGCGCGGCGCCAACGCCACGCGGATCTTCAAGCTTTAGCCAGAACCGTCCCTGATTAGCCCTTGAGTCCGGGCTGGACTTCGGCGCAGAACAGCTCGAGCGAGCGCATGGCGTGTTCGGGAGCCAGGTCGCCAAAGGAGAACACGCACAGCAGGTAATTCGCGCTCGTGAAGCGCAGCATCTCCTGCACCTTCTCCAGCACGGTGCGCGGCGCGCCGACGATCAGGGGCTGAGTCGAGTCCGCGGCGAAGGGCTCTGTCTTGTGGACGTCGGGCCGGCCATGCTTGCGCGTGAGGTGATGGATGTGGCGCGCCCAGGTGGCATAGGCCTCGAGCCCCAAACGCTCGGCCTCGGCGTCGGTCTCGGCGATCACCATGTGCTGGGTCTTCGCGAGGAACGGCTCGGCGACGTGCGCGTTATGCCGCTCCGGATCGTCGCGGTGCCGCTCCCAGAGCTCACGGTACCGGGCGAAGTGCGGCTTGCAGTCGGAAAGCTTGCCGAGGAACGCCGTATGGTAGCCGTGGCGCGCGGTGAACTCGATCGACTCGCGGTTCGAGCTCGGGAACCAGAGCGGCGGCCAGGGCTTTTGCACCGGCTTGTTGTAGAGCGCCACCTCTTCGCCGCGATAGCGGACCACGTCGTTCCTGGAAAACCGAAAGAACCAGTCGAGGGCATCCCGGTACTTCTCGCGCGACTCCTCGATGCTCTGCAGGCCGAAGATCCTGGACTCGATCGGCGAGACGCCGCGGCCGACGCCCAGCTCGAGGCGCCCGCCTGACATCTGGTCGAGCATGCAGATCTCGTTGTAGAGGCGGTAGGGGTCGTACCAGGGCAGGCAGAAGGTGAGGCCGCCGGCGCGCAGCCGCCGCGTGCGCTGGAAGATCGCCGAAAGCATGACGCTCGGCGAGCCGTCGATCGAGAGCGGCGTGCCCTGGTGCTCGGCGATGAGATAGGCGTGGAAGCCCGCCGTGTCGGCCGCCGCCGCGAGCTCGAGCTTGTGCCGGTAGACCTCGCCCGGGCTGCGGCGCGAAGCCTCGATCCAGTCGAACAGGCCGAAGCGCAGCCGTTCGTTCATCCCCACACCTTGCGCGCGAGCTCCACCACCCGCTCGAGCTTCCTTTTCTGGTCGGCTTCGCTGACGAGGTTGCCGGCGACATCGGAGCCGAACCCGCACTGCGGGCTGACGGCGAGCTGCTCGAGCGGCAGGTAGCTCGCCGCTTCGTCGAGGCGCCGCTCGAGCTGGTCCATGGACTCGAGCTCGGGCACCTTCGTGCTGACGAGCCCCAGCACCACGACCTTGCCCTTGGGCACGAAGCGCAGCGGCGCGAAGCTGCCGGCGCGCGGGCTGTCGTACTCGAGGAGGAAGCGCCGGTGCGGCAGCTCGTTGAAGAGGCGCTCGGCGATGGCGTCGTAGCTGCCTTCGCGATGCCACATGCTGCGCTGGTTGCCGCGGCAAAGATGGATGCCGAAGGTCACGCCCGGGAACCCCTCGATCAGGCGGGCGTTCGCGCGTAGAGAACGGGACAGGTTCGCCTCGGGATCTTCGCCGCGCCTGCGCATCGCCTCGAGCGATGGCGCGTCGACATAGGCGGTGTAGCCGGGCTCGTCGATGTGGACGTAGCGGCAGCCCGCTTCGGCGAGCTGCCGGATCATCTGCCTTTGAATCGCCACCACATCCTCGGCGAAGTCGTCCACGCTCGGGTATACCGAGCTCGACCTGGCATGGTCGAAGCGCTGGAGCACGCGGTCCGGTCCGATCAGCGAGACCTTGAGCGGCTTTTTCGCCAGCGGCAGGGCACGCTTGAACTCTTCGAGCGGAACGTTCCTCTCGAGCCTCAGCCTGCGCGAGACCGGGCGCCGGTGTACCACCGGCGTGCCTGCGCCGGCGAGGTCGGCCATGTCGAAGCGCGCGAGGGGCGTGCCCCCGGCGGCGCGGCTCTCGTGCTGGGCGAGGCCCTCGGCTCCGGTCTCGTAGCCGGAGACGGCGAGACCGAAGCTGTCCTGGAAATTGAGCCGTCCGACCTCGCCGTCGGTCACGACGTCGAGGCCGATGCCTTCCTGCAACGCCACATTGTCCCGCACACAGGCGAGCTCGATCCCGGCGAAATCGGCGCTCGATATCGAGCCCCGCTCCATCCCGGCGCGGGCGGCCTTCCACGCCTGGGGCCGCAGGAGGCTCCCCACCACGTCGGTGCGGATGCGGTCGAGCTCAGTCATGCTTGACGCCGGCGGTCCTCACCGCAGCACTGTAGCGCTCGAGGTCCTGCCTCACGAAGCGCATGTAGTCCTCGGTGCCGTTTTCCCTCAGCTCCATGGCGAGGTTCGCCATGCGCTCGGCGACATCGCGCTCGCGCAGGGCCCTAGCCACCGCCGCCTGCAGCCTCGCCACCACTTCACGCGGCGTTCCCGCCGGCGCCTGCAGTCCGATGACGGTCGCGATGTCGAAGCCGGGATACCCGAGCTCGGCGGCGGTGGGCACGTCGGGCAGCGTGCTGGAGCGCTGGGCAGTGCTGATCGCGTAGACCCTGAGCTTCCCCGCGCGGATATGAGCAAGGACGTTCGGGATTCCGGACCAGCCCGACTGCACCTCGCCGGAAAGCACTGCCGCCACCAGCGCGGTGCCGCCCTTATAGGGAACGTGGAGCATGTCGAGGCCGGCGCGCGAAGCGAACACCGCCATCGTGAGGTGGTGAACCGAGCCGTTGCCGGCCGAGCCGTAGCTCAGCTTGCCGGGCTGGCTTTTCGCGAGGGTGACGAATTCCTGAAGCGAGTTGGCCGCCACGGAAGGGCTGGAGACCAGGACGGTGGGCACCGCGGCGAGCGCGGTGATCAGCGCGAAGTCCTTGAGCGGATGGTAGGGAACCTTGGGGTTCAGGGCGACATTGATCGCCATGGCGCCGGAATCGCCCAGCATCAGCACGTGGCCGTCCGGAGCGGAGCGGGCCACGAGCTCCGCGGCAACCACCCCGCCGGCGCCGGGGACGTTTTCCACCACGAACGGGCGTCCGAAGCTTTCCGAGAGCTTTGCCGCCAGCATGCGGGCGAGCACGTCGGGATTACCGCCCGGCGCCGCGGCGGCGATGAGGCGCACGGATTTGGCCGGGTAGTCCTGGGCGCTCGCTGCCTGCACAAGAAACAGAAGGACGAAAACGATGAGCTTGATGGTCTTGGCCTCCTACACGCCCAGGTACCGATGCCAGAGGCCGCGATCGGCGTCAAGCTCGGCCGAGGCTCCGTGCCAGGCGACGCGCCCGCGCTCGATGATGGTGTGGCGGTCGGCGAGCTTCACCAGACGCTCGATGTACTTGTCGATGACGAGGATGGTCTGGCCCTCGCCCCGCAGCCGCTCGAGGCAGCGCCAGATCTCCTCGCGCACGAGCGGCGCGAGCCCTTCGGTCGCCTCGTCCAGGATCAGGAGGTGGGGATTGGTCACCAGCGCGCGGCCGATGGCGAGCATCTGCTGCTCGCCGCCGGAGAGCTGGTTTCCCATGTTGCCCTGCCTTTCCTTGAGCCTGGGGAACAACTCCAGCACGCGCGCGGGGGTCCAGGGAGCGGCGCGGCCGCTGCGGTTCGCCGCGAAGGCGGCCAGGTTTTCGCGCACCGACAGGTTGGGAAAGATCTGGCGACCCTCGGGCACCAGCGCGATTCCCATGCGGGCGATGCGGTCCGGCGCGGCGCGCTCGATGCGCTCGCCGCGGAAGCTGATCGCGCCCGAGCGCGCGCGGGTCAGCCCCATGATCGAGCGGATCGCGGTGGTCTTGCCCATGCCGTTGCGGCCGAGCAGCGACACCGCCTCGCCTTGGTTTACGCGCAGCGAGAATCCGAACAGGACCTGGCTCGCGCCGTACGCCGTCTCGAGGTCGCGCACCTCAAGCAGCAAGCTCGTCTCCCAGGTAGGCGCGCCGCACGTCCTTGTCGGCACGGATCTCAGCCGGTCTGCCGCTTGCGATGACGCGGCCGTTCATCAGCACGGTGATCCGGTCGGCCAGGCGGAAGACCGCGTCCATATCGTGCTCGACCAGCAGCACCGTCACGCCGGCGCGGATCCGGCCGATGAGCGCGATCATGCGCTGCGATTCTTCCGGCCCCATCCCGGCCATTGGCTCGTCGAGCAGGACGAGCCTCGGGCGCGTGGCGAGCGCAAGCCCGACCTCGAGCGCGCGCTGCTCGCCATGGGCCAGGTTGCCCGCCGTGACTCCCAGGCGCCCGGCCAGGCCGATCTCCCCCGAAATCGTTCTTGCCTCGTCGAACAGCGCCGCCTCGGCCGCGACCGGCCGCCAGAACGAGAAGCTCGAGCCGCTGCGCGCCTGCACTGCGAGCGCCAGGTTGTCGAGCACGGTAAAGCGCTTGAAGATGCTGGTGATCTGGTAGCTGCGGGCGAGGCCGAGGCGCACGCGCTCGTGCTGGCGTAGAGCAGTGACGTCCTTTTCCAGGAATCGAACGGTTCCGACGTCTGTTTGGAGGCTGCCGGAAATCTGGCCGATGAGCGTGGTCTTGCCGGCGCCATTGGGCCCGATGAGGGCGTGCACTTCGCCTTGAGCCACCTCGAGCGCGACGTTGTCGGTGGCGACGACGCCGCCGAAGCGCTTCGTCACGCTCCGCAGTTCAAGCATTTTTTCCTCGAGAAATGAGACCGGCAATGCCCTGGGGCGCGAAGAGCACGATGACGAGCAGGACGATGCCGACGCCGAGGCTGGCGTGCTGCTGGTAGTTCGGCGCGACCTGCGCGAGCCAGGGGAGCGGGTAATCGGCGATGAGGTGCTCGAGCCCGAGGAGCACGGCCGCGCCGATCGCGCCGCCCCAGAGGTGCCCGACGCCGCCGAGGATCACCATGATCATGAGGGTCCCGGACTGGAGCCAGTGCAGCACGTTCGGATTCACGTACTTGCCGTGGCTCGCGAGCAGTGCGCCGGCGAGCCCGCCCGCGGCGCCGGCGATGACGAAGCACAGGAGCTGGTAGCGGTAGACGGGCAGGCCGAGCGCCTCCACCCTGGCCTCGTTCTCGCGGATCGCGATCATCACCCGGCCGAACCTGGAATGGACCACGCGGTGCAGCGCGTACAGCGCGGCGAGCAGGACGAAGAGAACGACGTAGTAGAAGACGACTTCGTTGCCGAGGTCCAGGCCGAGGCCGAGCTCGGCGCGCCGCGGCAATGTCAGGCCCTCGTCGCCGCCGTAGGCCTTCATCGAGTTCACGAGGTAGAACATCATCTGCGCGAACGCGAGCGTGATCATGATGAAGTACACGCCGCGCGTGCGCAGCGAGATCGCGCCGATGATCCACGCGAGAAGCGCCGAGGCCGCGACCGCGGCCGGCCAGCCGATCCAGACGCTCGCGACGCCTTCGGCGACGAGGATGCTCGCGACGTAGGCTCCCGCGCCGAAGAACGCGGCGTGGCCGAAGGACAGCATGCCGCCGTAGCCGAGCACCAGGTTGAGGCTGGTCGCGGCGATGGCGTAGATCAGCACCCGGCTCGCGAAGCTCACGTAGAAAAGGTAGCCGAGCCACTGCATCGCCGCGGGGAAGGCAATGAGCAGAAGAATGATGAAAAAAGACTTTCTCATCCGCGAGCCGGAAACAGGCCCTGCGGCCTGAAATACAGCACGACCGCCATGATGAGGTAGATCATCACCGAAGCGAGCGCGGGACCGGCGGCGCTCGCCACGCGCGGCTGGAAGAAGGCGCCGAGGAGGATCGGCAGGAAGGCCCGCCCGATGGTGTCGACGACCCCCACCAGCACCGCGCCGACGAGCGCCCCGCGGATCGAGCCGATGCCGCCGATCACGATCACGACGAAGGCGAGGATGAGGATGTTCTCGCCCATGCCGACCTGCACCGCGAGCAGCGGCCCGAGCATCGAGCCCGCGACTGCGCACAGCGCCGCGCCGACGCCGAACACGAGCGTGAAGAGCGTCTTGATGTCGACCCCCATGGCGAGCGCCATCTCGCGGTTCGACGCCCCGGCTCTTACGAGCATCCCGATCCGCGTTTTCGTCACTAAAACGTATAACAACAAGGCGACGGCCAAACCCACGCCGATGATCAGCAGGCGGTAGGATGGATAGCGCAGTCCTGGCAGCAGCTCGACCGGGCCGGACAGCGCCGCCGGCATCGGCAGCGCGGCATCGGAGCCCCACGCGAGGCGGACCAGCTCGTTGATGATGAGGATCAGGGCGAAGGTGGCCAGGACCTGCGACACGTGGTCGCGTGCATACAGGGTCCTGAGAATGCTCACCTCGAGGAGCATCCCGAGGACCGCCGTGGCCGCAATCGCGAGCAGCACGCCGGCGAGGAACGATCCGGTGAGCTGCACGAACATCGAGGCGAGGAACGCCCCCAGCATGTAGAGCGAGCCGTGCGCGAGGTTGATCATGTCCATGATCCCGAACACGAGCGTGAGTCCCGCGGCGAGCAGGAACAGCATCAGCCCGAACTGAAGGCCGTTCAGCGACTGCTCGAGGATCAGGATCCAGGACATGAAAATCGGGGTCAGACCCCTTCCTCAAGCACTATAGCCGTCGCCTAAAGGAAGGGGTCTGACCCCGATTTTCCCTGGATCCTCCCTAGTCGGTCCGCATTACTTCATATCGCATTCTTGGACGTAGGCGTCGCCGTGGTCCTTGAAGATGGTGCCGATGGTCTTGTTGACGATGCGCCCTTGCGCGTCGCGCGCCACCACGCGCAAGTAATAGTTCTGGATCGGCATCTGGTTCCGGTTGAACTTGAATGCGCCGCGCACCGACTCGAAGCGCGCGGCCTTCATCGCCTTCCTCACCGCCTCGACGTCCTCGACCTTGCCCTTGACGTCGCGCACCGCGGCGTCGATGAGCAGCGCCGCGTCGTAGCCCTGCGCCGCGAACACCGACGGGATGCGCTTGTACTCCTTCTCGAACGCGGCCACGAATTTGCGGTTCGCGGCGTTGTCGAAGTCCGGCGCCCAGTGCGCCGTGTCGAACAGCCCCAGCATGGCGTCGCCGACCGGACGGATGATGTCCTGGTCCGAGCCGAATCCCGGCACGATGAGCGGCACGTCCTTGGAAAGGCCCGCGGCGACGAACTGCTTGATGAAGTTGATGCCCATGCCGCCGGGCAGGAAGATGTAGAGCGCGTCGGGCTTCGCAGCGCGCACCTGCGCGAGCTCGGCCGAATAGTCGAGCTGGCCGAGCTGGGTGTAGACCTCCGCGGCGACGTTGCCCTTGTAGAAGCGCTTGAAGCCGGTGAGCGAGTCTTTCCCGGCCTGGTAGTTCGGCGCGATGAGGTACGCGTTCTTGAAGCCCTTCGACTGCGCGAAGGCGCCGGCCGCCTCGTGGTGCGCCTCGTTGGGCCACGACGCGGAGAAGAAGTACGGGCTGCAGCCCTTGCCGCTGATCGAGGTCGGCGTGGCGTTGGGCGCGACGTAGAAGGTCTTCGCTTCCTGGATCGTCGGCCACACGGCGAGCATCACGTTCGAGAACACGACGCC
>JBIOYV010000040.1:0-22415 GCA_044870335.1 Burkholderiales bacterium
GGTCCGCTCGATCCGGCACTGCGGCGACACTTACACCGTCGATACCGCGGACGGCAAGAGCGAGAAGATCTGGGAATTCAACCTGCGCTTCAAGACCGACTCGAGCAAGCTCGGCCCGCGTCCCGGCCAGCCGGTCGCCGTCGGCGCCGGGATGCAGGGCGACCGCGCCTCGATCGTGTTCGCCTCGCCCAAGGAGATCAGCACGGCGATCGCGGAATCCTGTCCGTAGCGTGCCGCGATGCTCTGGTATCGCGATCGCAGGTGCTGGAGGTTCGTGGGCCGGTACCTCGCGTGCCTGGCTGGCCTCAATCTGGCTTGGGAGGTCGCGCAACTGCCTCTGACACGATCTGGTCGGAAGCGCCTCTGAGCGAGCTTGCCTTCGCCCACTGCACGCTCGGTGACGTGCTGATCGGCGCCGCAGCGCTCCTGATTGCTCTTCTCGCGGTGCGCGCGCCCGCGGTCGAGCAATGGAATTGGATCGCCGTCGGGCTGCTTGCCGTCTTCGTCGGCGTGGCCTATACCGCGTTCAGCGAGTGGACCAACACGACGATCCGCAATAGCTGGCGTATTCGAGCCTGATGCCACTCGTGCGCGTCGGCAGTGTCGCCATTGGGCTTTCGCCCCATGGAGCTGACACCGTCCGCGCAAAACTGCCCTAGGCGTTTCGCGTCAGATCCTTGTCGCGACGAGCGAGATACTTTTCACGCCGAACTTCAATGCTGCGACCTGCGCATTCTTGGAAATAAAACGGTACTGCGGGTTGTCGCGCACCTGATCCACTCGAAACCCCGCACTGCCGATCGATTCGAGGTAATCGTCGGCCCGCATAGCACCGCCAATGCAGGCGGCCCAGAGGGTTGCATCGCACGTAATGCCATCCGGCAGCTGCGTTTCGGTGACGATGTCGGAGAGGGCTATGCGGCCTCCCGGCTTGAGCAGCCGTGCCGCCTCGTGAAACACCGCGCTCTTGTCGGGGGCCAGGTTGATGACGCCGTTGCTGATCACAAGATCGAACCCGGCGTCTGCCAGGCCGGTGCTCTGGATATAGCCCTTGCGGTACTCGATATGGACGATCCCTGCCGTCTTGCGCAGCTGCTCCGCTTTCGCCAGCTGCTCGTCCGTCATGTCTATCCCGATCACCCTGCCGGCGGGCCCCACTTTGAGCGCGGCGATGAAGCTGTCCATGCCCGAACCGCTGCCGAGATCTACAACTCTCTCCCGCGGCTGAAGCTTCGCGAGGTCGAAGTAATAGCCGACGCCCGCGAACGAGTCGATCGCTCCGGACGGGATCACGTCGAGCTCCGAGGGCACATATCCGAGGCGTTCGGCCATCGCACGCCCCATCTCGAAATGGAAATCCCCTTCCGGCTCCAGCGCGACCGAGCGATACATTGCCTTGACCTTGGTCTCCAACGCGGCGACATCCAGACTTCTCGTTCCGGCCTGTGCAGTAGTCATGCTCGAACCTCCAAGTTGTACCGTTTCAGTTGCGTAGGTAGATCATCGGGCGTTTGCCTGCGTACTCCACGCTTCCATGCCTCCTCGAAGCACCTTCACGTTCTCCACGCCGCCTGCCCGCAGGATGGCGGCCGCCTCGGCCGAGCGCTTGTCGGTCCGGCAGACGACGACGACGGGGCGCGTGCGACCGGACAAGCCGGGCCTTACGGTCGATAGCCGCCCTAGAGGAACATTGATCGCGCCGTCAATATGTCCCAAGGGCCCATCAAACTCGTCCGGGTCCCGCACGTCCAAGATGAGCGGCCGCTGGCCGCTCGCCAAACTTGCCTTCAGGTCGCGCAGAGACGCGAAAGCTGTGGATTGCTGTTTCAGTCGTCGTATGAGGTGCGGGATGAACACGACGAGCGCCAACGCCGCGAGCCCCAGGGCGCCATAGCGCATCGCATCGCTATTTCCCTGCATTGCCGCTCTTCCGGCATGGCCCAGCCACGCGTATGCCGCTGTTCCCGGCAGCATGCAGACGAGGGTTGAAACCAGGTATTGAGACAGCGGGATCCGGGTGAGGCCCAGGGCATAGTTGAGCACGTTGAACGGCACGATCGGCACCAGGCGCGTCAAAGCGACGAAGCGCCAACCTTCGGCCTCGACGCCCGAAAGAACCGCCTTGAGGCGCCCTTGCGCTTTCGCCGCAATCCAGTTGCCGGCGATGTAGCGGGTAAAAAGAAACGCGCCTGTGGCGCCGAGCGTGCCGCCAGCGAGATTCCAGAGGGTTCCCCACAACGGTCCGAACAGAATCCCTCCGGCCAACCCGAATATCGAGCCGGGGACAAAAAGAATCGTCGCCAATGCAAAGCCTGCCACGAACATCAGGGGGCCAAGCCAGCCCAGCTTGCCGATCGCCTCTTCGATGGCGGCCGGATTCAGCCGGCCTTCCAAGACCCACCAGCCGAGCGCGGCCGCTCCAAGAAGGATAGCAAGCAGCAAGGTGCGGAAAAGAGCCGGGCGGCTCACGACTAGGCGGCCCGGCGCCGATTGATCGGGTACTGGCCGGGCGTGTCCTGGAACGGCTGGATGAGGAGATGGTCCAGGCGCAGGTCCTCCGGCGAGCGGAAGGCGTCTACGCCGATCTCCATGGCGTCGTGCCCCAGCCTTGGCTGCGCCCGGTACGTTCCGAAGAGGCGGTCCCACCACGGTACGTTGAACCCGAAGTTGCTCGAGGACTCGTCGTGGAGCACCGAGTGGTGGACGCGATGCATGTCCGGCGTCACCACGAGCCCGCGCGCCCAGCGCTCCGCCCAGGAGGGGAGCGACGCGTTCGCGTGGTTGAACATCGCCGTGGCGTTGAGCAGCACCTCGAATGCGAGGACGGCGACGGGGGAGGCGCCGATCGCCGCTACGGCCGCGCACTTGATGACGGCGGAAAGAAGGATCTCGATCGGGTGGAAGCGGGTTCCGGTGGTGACGTCGAAGTCCTGGTCGGCGTGATGCACGCGATGCAGCCGCCAGAGGGTCGGGACCGCGTGGAACATGACGTGCTGGAAGTAGACCGCAAGATCGAGCAGCACGACGCCGAGCGGCAGGGCCAGCCACCATGGCAGTGATACGGCGTTGAGGAAGCCCCAGCCGCGCTGCTGCGCCGCCAATGCCACGCCGATCACCGCGCCCGGAGCGAGCAGGCGAACCGCGACGACATCGACGAGAAGCAGGCCGAGGTTGTGCGGCCAGCGGGCGGCGCGCCTGTAGAGCGGCGCTCTGCGCGGCGCGGCGAGCTCCCACAGCGCAACGGCGCCGAACACCGCGGCGAAAGCCGCGAGGCGGATAAATGCTTCGCTTTGCACCATAATGCTCCCCTGCGCCTGGCGCCGGACGTAGCGGCGCTGGACGGAAGGGCCGAAGTCCGCTACTATTCAATTGATCGCTTGAATACTAAAACAGCCGGACCGACGATGTCAACCAATCCGAAGCGCGACGTGTTCGCGAACCTCGCCCGCGTGGGCACGGCGCTCTCCAGCCCCACCCGGATCGAGTTCCTGGAGCTCCTCGCCCAGGCCGAGCGCAGCGTCGAGCAGCTGGCGAGGCTCACCGGCACGACGGTGGCCAACACCTCGCAACATCTCCAGAAGCTGCGCCAGGCCGGGCTGATCGTCGGCCGCAAGGAAGGCCTCTACGTCTTCTACCGCCTCGCCGGCGACGAGGTGGTGCAGATGCTCTCGGCCATGAGCCGCGTCGGCGAAGCCTATGTCGCCGAGGTGGAGCAGATCGTGCGGCTCTACTTCGCGCGGAAGGACGAGCTCGAGCCGGTCCCTGCCAAGGAGCTGCTCGAGCGCGCGCGCAAGGGCCTCGTCACCGTGCTGGACGTGCGCCCGCCCGAGGAGTTCGCCGCCGGCCACCTGCCGGGAGCGATCAACATCCCGGTCCACGAGCTGGAGAAGCGCATCAAGGAATTGCCGAAGCGGCGCGAAGTCGTCGCCTACTGCCGCGGACCGTACTGCCTCATGTCTTTCGAGGCGGTGGTGACGCTCAGGAAGAAAGGCTTGCGCGCCCGGCGGCTGCAGAACGGCCTTCCGGAGTGGCGCGCCGCCGGACTCCCGGTCGAGGGCTAGCCGCAGTCCGGGCCAAGAAACCGTCCGCAGCGAGTGCGGTGACCTGGAAACCAAAGCGCGGTGTGGCGGCAGCCCTTGGGGCGGCGCTGCTCTTCGGCGCCAGCACGCCGCTCGCGAAGCTGCTGCTCGGCGACGTCAGCCCCTGGCTGCTCGCGGGCTTGCTTTATCTCGGCTCCGGCGTCGGCCTCGCCTTGCTGCTCGCGCTGCGGCGCGCCGAGCGTGCCCGTCTCGCCGCCGGCGACTGGCGCTGGCTCGCCGGCGCGGTCTTGAGCGGCGGGGTGCTCGGGCCGGTGCTCCTCATGTGGGGCCTTTCGCGAATGCCAGCCTCGGGAGCGGCGTTGCTGCTCAATGCCGAGGCGGTTTTTACGGCGCTGATCGCCTGGTTCGTGTTCCGCGAAAACTTCGACCGGCGCATCGCGCTCGGGATGGGGCTGATCGTCGCGGGCGCCGCGGTGCTGTCCTGGCCGGGCGACGCAGGATTCGGTGCGGTGGCTCCGGCCTTGGCCGTGGTCGGCGCATGCCTCGCCTGGGGCATCGACAACAACCTCACGCGAAAGGTGGCGCTTGCCGACGCGCGCTTCGTCGCCATGGTGAAGGGCCTCGCTGCCGGCGCCACCAACACAACGCTCGCCCTGCTGCTCGGCGCGCGTCTACCCGAACTTTCGGTCGCCGCAATGGCGGGATTACTCGGGTTCGTGGGCTATGGGATCAGCCTGGCGCTCTTCGTGCGCGCGCTGCGCGACCTGGGTACGGCGCGTACCGGGGCTTATTTTTCAACCGCGCCATTTGCCGGTGCCGCGCTCGGTCTCCTTCTCCTCCACGAGACCTTAACCTGGAACCTCGCCGTCGCTGCGGCTCTCATGGCCTGGGGAGTCTGGCTCCATCTCACCGAGCGGCACGCCCACCTTCATGCGCACGATCCCACGGAGCACAGCCACGAGCACGAGCACGACGAGCACCATCGCCACGGCCATGCCGAGCCGGTCGTGCCGGGCGTGCGCCATACGCATCAGCACAGCCACGAACATCTGACCCACTCTCACCCGCATTACCCCGACTCGCACCACCGCCACGAGCACTAGGGCGAAGGCGGCGAGGTGGGTGAATCGGACTACGCGAGCGAGGCTTGCACGTTACCCGCGGCCCTTAGCATCCGCCGACATGACCTCCCCCTATGTCCGAGTGATGAGCCGCCTGGGCGAGCAGGCCGGCGTGCGCGTATTCCGCATCTTCGGGCGGCGGCTGCGCGCGTGGGCCGGCGCGGCGGCGCCGCGCGTCGACTGCCGGCTGCTGCCGCAGCGCGAGGTGCTGGCGCTTTGCGCCGACCCGGTGCTCGACCTCGTGCCCTCCAAGGTCCAGGCCGCCTACCGGCGAGGCGATTTGTGCGTCGGCGCGTTCCAGGAGGGCGAGCTCGCCGGTTACTGCTGGTTTGCGCTGTCCCCCGCGCCGCATATGGACGGCGCCTGGCTCGAGTTCCCGGACCACGTCGTCTACACCTACAAGAGTTACGTGCGCCCGGCGTTTCGCGGACGCGGGATCGCAGCCGCCCTATACCGCTTCGCGGACGCGCATTTCCTCGAGCGCGGACGCACCCACGCGGTGCTCTGCGTCGAATCGCACAACCGGCCTTCGATCGCTGCCGCGCGGCGCTCCGGCTTCGCCGAGGCGGGCTACGCCGCCTACCTCGCCGGCGCCCGGCTGCGTGCATGGCGCTCGCGCGCGGCCGCCGGCTACGGGGTGCGTTTCTTCGTACCCGAGTAGACGCTCCTGCCGTACGCGTTCGCCCATCCCGCCGCCGTCGTGCCGGTGGCGAAACTGCTGGGTGCGAGAGCGGTGCCTTCCGCGCTCGCGATCGGCGCCATGATTCCCGACGCCTGGTATGTCGTGCCGCTCCTCGAGCGCGAGCACGGCCACGCGCTGCCCGGCGCGCTTTTGTTTTGCGTCCCAGCCGGACTCCTGGCCTACGCGGTCTTCCACCTCATCTTCAAGCAGCCGTTGCTCGCGCTGGCGCCGCGCTGGCTGGCGGAGCGCCTCGCCGCCTGGACAACGCCGGGATTGCCGCGAGCGCGTTGGCGTCGCGTGCTGCTTTCGCTGCTGGCCGGCATCGCGACGCACCTTGCGTGGGATGCCTTTACGCATGCCGGGCACTTCCCGATCCTCGAGACGGTCGTAGCCGGTGGGATACACCTGCACCAGGTACTGCAGCACGCGAGCACTCTGCTCGGAACGTGGTTCATCGCGACGTGGATTCTGCGCAAGCTCCGTGCCACGCCGCCGAGGGCCACCCAGTGCGTGCTCGATGACCGGCTTCGGTATGCGGTGGTGGCGGCCATGACCGGTCTGCCGGGGGCCGCGTTCTTGCTCGCGCTGCGCGCGTTCGAAGCAGAGCCCGCGCCGCTGGCGTTGCGCGCCGCCGGCGTAACGGCGCTTTCCGCATTGGCGCTGCTGGCGCTCCTTTTCTCGGTGGGCTGGAAGCTCGCGCGCTAGCCCCAGACCTCGCGCGCCACTTCGACCACGCGCTCGAGCTTGCGCCACTGCTCTTCCTCGCTCAGCTTGTTGCCGTGGTGCGTGCTCGAGAAGCCGCACTGCGGCGACAGGCGCAGGTTTTCCAGCGGCACGTAGCGCGAAGCCTCGTCGATGCGCCGCTTCAGCGATTCCTTCGGCTCGAGCGCGCCCGACTTGGTGGTGACGAGGCCGAGCACCACCTTCTTCCCCTTCGGCAGCCTGCGCAGCGGCTCGAAGCCGCCGGCGCGCTCGCTGTCGTATTCCATGAAGAACCCGTCGACGTCGGCCGAGAACATGCCCTCGAGCACTTCTTCCTGGTAGCCGCCCGAGGCGAACCAGGTGCTGCGGAAGTTGCCGCGGCAGGTGTGCATGGTCACGCTCATCCCCTCGGGCCGGCCTTCGAGGGCGCGGTTGATCGCCTGCGCGTAGGTGAACTGCAGGCCGGCCGGATCGTCGCCGTTGGCTCGGAAGTTCTCGCGCACCTTCGCGTCGCAGAGGTACGAGAAGCCGACGTCGTCGATCTGCAGGTAGGTGCAGCCTGCCTCCCCGAGCTGGCGGATCGCCTGGCGCCAGGCCGCGCCGGCGTCGACCCAGAACTCGGCGAGGTCGGGATAGACCTCGCGCGAGATTGCGTTGCGACCGCCGCGGAAGTGGAGCGACCCCGGCGATGGCATGCAGAACTTGGCCGTCTTGTTCGTCGCTGCCTTGAGGAACGCGAAGTGCTCCACCATGATCGGCTTCGAGCAGCGCACTTTGCCGGTGACGGTCGCCATCGGCGGCACGTCCTCCGCGGCGAAGGTCATCCCGATCGCCGCCTTGAGCGTCACGCCGTCGAGCTGCCGCAGGAAATCGAGATGCCAGTAATCGCGCCGGAACTCGCCGTCGGTCACCGACTGGAGGCCGACGGCCTCCTGTCTTGCGACCGCGGCGCGGATCGCGCGATCTTCGACTTCCTTGAGGTTTGCGCTTTTCGCCTTGCGAGCGGCCACGAGCTCGCTCGGGCGCAGTAGACTGCCCACGTGGTCGGCATGGAAGGGCGGCTTCATGTCCCTATCCTACGCCGCGACTGGAGGTCCGATGAACTTCCCCAACGAAACTCCCGCGTATCGCGCCGCCCGCGACCGGCTGCTGCAGAGCGAGCTCGACCTGAGGCGCCAGATCGAGCGCGTCGCGGCGCAGCGCCGCGAGCTGCCGCCGGGCGGCGAGGTGCCCGAGGACTACGTTTTCGACGGCGTCGAAGGCAAGGTCAGGCTGTCGCAGCTCTTCGGAAAAGGCGACACGCTCGCCGCGTACAGCTTCATGTTCGGCCCGGAAATGGAGCGGCCCTGCCCAATGTGCACCTCGATCATCGACGGGCTCGAAGGCAACGCCGTGCATATTGCGCAGCGCGTCGATCTCGTGATCATCGCCAGGTCCCCGCTCGGGCGCGTCCTCACCTTTGCGCGCAGCCGCGGCTGGAGGAACCTGCGCTTCGTCTCCTCGGCGGGCAATTCGTACAACCGCGACTACCACGGCGAAGACCGGGAGGGCCGGCAGTGGCCGATGATGAACGTGTTCAGCAAGACCGACCGCCTCTGCCACACCTGGGGCTCGGAGCTTCTGGATGCGCCGGAGGACCCCGGCCAGAACGCCCGGCATGTGGACCTGCTGTGGTCGCTGTGGAACGTGCTCGACCTCACCCCGAGCGGCCGCGGCCGCGACTGGTATCCGCGCCTCGAGTACTAGCCGGGCGCCCGCAGGTCGGTGATCGAGCTGCGGGTCGGCGCGAGCGGGCTGCCCGGAAGGTTGTAGCGCGGCAGCCGGCCTTGCCTTTCAGCCTTCTGTCGCAGCAACTCGTGCTCGCGGCCCTTCGGGGTCGAGCTGGTTTCCCAGGTGAAGTGCGAGACTTGGATCGCCCCCGTGTCGTTGAGGGCGAGGCCCTCTCTCAGGCATTGCTGCAGCGAGCGGTTCCAGGGGGTGTGGGCGACATAGACGCATTCCTTGCCGTCCCAGAGCGTGAACACGCCCTGCACGTCGGGGATTTCCCGGACACGCTCGGCGGTAAAGCGGCATTTGAGGCTCGCGACCCTCATAGGCCCTTACGTAGCATCGGGCGTGCCTAGTAGCCGGCGTGGAAGTCGACCAGATTCGCCGGCGTCTCGCCGCGCCGCACCCGCTCGACGTTCTCGGCGACCTTGGGGATCGCGGTGCGCGGCTCGGTGAGCGCGGCGGAGTGCGGCGTGATCGTGATCCCGGGGTGATTCCAGAGCGGGTCGCGTTCCGGCAGCGGCTCGGGGTCGAACACGTCGAGGTACGCGTGCGCGAGCCAGCCGTTGTCGAGGGCGCCGATCAGGTCGCGAGCGACGAGATGCCCGCCGCGCGCGACGTTGATGACGCAGCCGTCGCGCCGCATCATGGCGAAAGTGCGCGCGTTGAGCACGCCCGCGGTCTCGCGCGTGAGGGGCAGCAGGCACACCAGCGCGTCGGTGAGGCGCAGCATCGCCGCCAGGTCGGTGAATGAATTCACCCCCGGCAGGTCCTTCGGCCGCCGGCTCCAGCCGGCGACGTTGAAGCCGAGGGCGAGGAGCTTGCGCGCGGCGTCGCCGCCGAGCTCGCCCAGTCCGAGCAGCCCCACCGTCCGGTCCGAGGCCATGCGCTGGTCCATGCGCCGCCACTGCCTCGCGCGCTGCTGAAGACGGTACTGGTAGAGGTGGCGATGCCAGTCGAGGACGTACGCGATCACGGTTTCCGACATCGCCGCGACCATCCCGGGATCGACCAGCCGGGCGAGCGGCACGCCGCGCGGATAGGTCGGGTCCGCCAGCAGCTTTTCCACGCCCATCCAGAGCGACTGGACGAGCCGCGGACGGCCGAGCTTCTGGAAGGTTCCGGCGGGCGGCGTCGCGATGAGCGCGATCTCCACCGATTTGTCGGGCACGGCGACGAGCTCGTCCTGCGGAAGCGCCTGCCGCAGGAGCGGCAGCCAGACCTCGGCTTTCTCGGTCTGCGAGGCGAAAAGAATCTTCACGCTCGATGGTAGCATTCGAGCCGAGGAGTCCTTCATGCGGTTCACCACGTTTCTACTCTGCGCCGCGCTGTCGTTCGCCGCGGCTGCGCAGGACTGGCCGAAGCAGAAGCCGATCCACCTCGTCGTCGGATTCGCGCCCGCGAGCACCACCGATCTCGTGGCGCGCCTCGTGGCGCCGAAGCTCGCCGACGCGCTCGGCCAGTCGGTCCTCGTCGACAACCGTCCGGGCGCCGCGGGCAACGTCGCCGCGCAGCAGGTGAAGCGCGCCGCGCCCGACGGCTACACGATCTTCGTCACGAGCGTCGCCTACGCCGTCAACCCCACCCTGTACCCCAACGCCGGCTACGACCCGGTCCACGACTTCGTGCCGGTGATCCTGGGTCCCAGCACGCCCAACATCATCACGGTGAACCCCGCGGTGCCGGCCCACAACCTGAAGGAGCTGATCGAGCTCGCGCGCAAGACGCAGCTTTCCTACGCCTCATCGGGCATTGGCACCACGACCCACCTTTCCATGGAGCGGATCAAGCTCCAGGCGAAGGTCGACCTCACGCACGTACCCTACCAGCCGGCGCAGGCCGTGGGCGCGGCGGTCGCCGGGCACACCCAGATCTCGTGCACCTCCATGCCGCCCGCGGTGTCTCAGGTTAAAGGCGGCAGGGTGCGCGCGATCGCGGTCACCAGCGCGCAACGCTCGCCCGCGCTGCCCGAGGTGCCGACGGTCAACGAGCAGGGGTTCTCCGGATTCGACGACCTCACCTGGACCGCTTTCTTCGTGCCCGCGGGCATGCCGCAAGACCTCGTGAATCGCCTCAACTCCGAGATCAACCGCGCGCTCCTCGCCCCGGACGTGGCCGAGCGCCTGGCGCAGCTCGGCCTCGAGTGGAGGACCAATACCTCCGGCGAATTCGCCGCGTTCCTGCGCAGCGAGATCGAGAAATGGAGCCGGGCGGTGAAGGAATCGGGCGCCAAGGCCGACTGAGGATTTTCGTACCCGCCGAGGAAAAAACGTGGTCTGTCCCTGTTTTTGCCCTGCATGAAGTCCCCATTTCGTGCCGACCACGTGGGAAGCCTGCTGCGCCCGCCCGGGCTCGCCGAAGCGCGTAAGAAAAAGGACGTCGCGTTTCAGCAAAGCGCGATCCGCGCCGTGGTCGCCAGGCAGGAGGCGATCGGCCTGCAGAGCGTCACCGACGGCGAATTCAGCCGCGACTGGTGGCACCTCGACTTTCTTTCCCAGCTCGAAGGCGTCGCGCTGCGCGAGAACCCGGGGCCGAGGTTCGGCGGCACCGAGGACCAGCCGCCGGTCCCGGTGGTCACCGGAAAGCTGCGCTATCGGAAGCCGATCATGGTCGGCGATTTCCTGTTCCTCAAGCAGACGGCGTCGAAAACCGCGAAGTTCACGATCCCTTCGCCTTCGATGCTGCACCTGCGCGCCGGGCGCGCCGGAATATCGCGCGACACCTACCCCGACATGACGCCCTTCTGGGAAGACGCGGCGCTCGCCTACCGCGCGGCGATTGCTGCGTTCGCAGAAGCCGGCTGTACCTACCTGCAGCTGGACGACGTCGCCTTCGCCTATCTCTGCGATCCGAAGATCCGCGACAACTGCCGAAAGAACGGTGACGACCCCGATGCGCTCCCGCTTCTCTACGCGGACACTATCAACCGCGCGCTCGAGAACCGATCGTCGGACATGACGATCACGATGCACACCTGCCGCGGCAACTTCAGGAGCGCCTGGGTCGCCGAGGGCGGCTACGAGCCGGTGGCCGAGGCGATGTTCTCGACCGGTGTCGACGGCTTCTTCATGGAGTTCGACAGCGCGCGCGCCGGCGGCTTCGAGCCGCTGCGCTTCGTGCCGCGCGGCAAGCGCGTGGTTCTTGGTCTGATTTCGTCGAAGAGCGGCGCCCTGGAATCCGGGGAAGAGATCAAGAAGCGGGTCGACGAAGCGGCGAAGTTCGTGCCGCTCGAGGACCTGTGCTTGTCGCCGCAGTGCGGCTTTTCGAGCACGCACCACGGCAACCTGCTCACCGAGGACGAGCAGTGGAGAAAGCTCGAGCTCGTGGTCGCGGTCGCCGCCGACGTATGGCGCTAGAGCGTTTCACCGGCCGGCGCGAGGACGACCGGCTCCTCACCGGCCAGGGCCGCTACACCGCGGACTGGAGCCTTCCCGGCCAAGTCTATGGATACTTCCTGCGTTCCGACCGCGCCCACGCCCGCATCGTCTCTCTAAATACCTCGGAAGCTCTGAAAAGCTCCTCGGTGGCCGGCGTCTTCACGGGCGAGGACATGAAGCACTACAAGACGCCGTCGCCGCAAGTGAAGTACCCGATCAAGGTGCCGCGGCGCGACATCCTGGCGCTGGAGCGCGTGCGTTATGTAGGGCAGGAGATCGCGCTCGTCGTGGCGAGCTCGCCGGCCGAGGCGCAGGACGCGGCCGAGAAGATCGAGATTGAATTCGAGGACCTGCCGGCGGTGGTCGACGCCGCGCAAGCGCTCGCGGCGGGTGCGCCGCAGCTGCACCCCGACGTGCCCGGGAATCTCGCGGCGACCTACGAGTACGGCGACGAGAAACGCGCCGCCGAGGCGCTGGCCGGCGCCGCGCACGTGACGCGCCTCGAGCTCGAGTCGACGCGCGTCTCGGGCACGCCGATGGAGCCCAAGGCGTGCGTGGCCGCCTACGACGCGGCGAGCGACAGCTACGACGTCTTTGCCAGCTCGCAGGGCTTGTCGATGATGCTGCCGAACTTCGTCGCCATTACCGGCGTGCCGGCCGGGCGCATCCGGCTCCACGCGCGCGACGTCGGCGGCGGCTTCGGCATCCGCTCGCAGGCTTATCCCGAGTACGTCGCGCTGATGCACGCGGCGAAGGCGCTCGGCCGGCCGGTGAAATGGGTGGGATCGCGCTTCGAGACCATCGTCAGCGACCACCACGGGCGCGCGATCGATCTTTCGGGCGAGCTCGGCCTCGACCGCGACGGCCGCTTCGTCGCGCTGCGCGTGCGCTGGATCTGCAACATGGGCGCGCATCTCTCGCAGGCGGGTCCGATCATCAACGCGGTGAACCCCTCGACGCACGCGATCAACGCCTACCGCATCCCCGCGCTCTTCGGCCGGCACCAGCTCGTGCTCACCAACACCACCTCGGTGACCGCGTACCGCGGCGCCGGCCGGCCGGGCGTGTCCTACCTCGTCGAGCGCCTGGTGGACGAGGCCGCGCGCGAGCTCGGCGTCGACCCGGTCGAGCTGCGCCGGCGCAACCTCATCCCGAAGGAGGCGTTCCCGTACCGCACGCCGGTGGGGTCGACCTACGACAGCGGGGATCCGCCCACACAGCTCGCGCTCGCCGTCGAGCATTCGAACTGGGACGATTTCGAGAAACGTCGCGAGCTTTCACGAATGAACGGCCTCCTGCGAGGGATCGGCTGCGCCATGTTCATCGAGCCGAGCGGCGGCGGCGCCGCGCCGCAGGAGCAGGCGGCGATCAAGTTCGGCGAATCGGGCAACGCGACGCTCTACGTGCTGTCGGGCCCGTCCGGGCAAGCGCACGAGACGGTATTCCCGCTGATCGTCGCCCAGGTTCTGGGATTGCCGGCGGACCAAATAGAACTGAGGGCGAGCGATCCTCTCGGACCGCCCCTGATTGGCGGCGGCACCGTAGGTTCGCGCTCGCTGATGTCGCACGGAGCCGCCCTGTACGCGACCGCGCAGGAGGTCGTGAAGAAAGGGCTCGACTTCGCCGCGAAGGAGCTCGAGGTGTCGAAGGCGGATCTGGATTTTTCAGCCGGCAAATACCGTGTGAAGGGGACCGATCTCGCCGTCGGCTTCAACGAGATTGTGAAGCGCTACGGCAGCGCGCTTGACACGCAGGGCGGCATACCGACGCCGATCGCGTTTCCCGGCGGGGCGCACGTCTGCGAGGTCGAGATCGATCCCGAAACAGGCACGGTCGAGGTCGCAAGCTACGTCGCGGTCGACGACTGCGGGCGGGTGATGAACCCTACCCTGGTCGAGGGCCAGCTCCACGGCGGCATCGTGCAGGGAGTCGGCCAGGCGCTCGCCGAGCACTGCGTCTACGACGCCGGCGGGCAGCTTCTCACCGGCTCGTTCATGGACTACGCCATGCCGCGCTCGGACATGGTGAAGGACTTCAAGCTCTACGAGCACTCGGTGCCTTCGCCCACCAATCCGCTCGGCGTGAAAGGCACGGGCGAAGCGGGGACGACCGGCGCCATCCCCGCGGTGGCCAATGCGGTCATGGACGCGCTGCGCCCGCTCGGCATCGACCGGCTGGACTTTCCCTATTCGCCCCACCGGGTCTGGCAGGCGATCGCTACGGCGCGACAAGCTTAGGGATGTGCTGGGAGCAGTTCCAATCCCAGGCGAGCACCGTGAACACGATCGTATCCCCGGCGTCGTCGGAAACGACCCGGGCGCGGCCCCAGAGCTTGAGGCGCCGCCCCGCGGCGTAATCCATCAGGAAAAGAAACGCGCGGTCGTTCTCGCCGAGGTTGCCGAGGCTGATGTACTGGCTGTTGCCGGCGTAATTGGCGAATGCGATGGTCCCCCCGTCGAGCACCCTCAGGAATCCCGGCGGACCGCCACGGTGCTGGACGTAGGGAAAGCCGTCGGCGCTCGCGGTGGCGAAGTAGGCCGAGTTGCGCTCGCCGATGAAGCCGACGACCTCGGCCGAAAGCTCGCGCTGGAAGCGCCCGGCCGCGGCGCGGCGCTCCTGGGCCTTGCGCGAGCCGCGGCGCGCCTGCTCGGCGCGCACGCTGGCGGAGAACATCACTTCATCGGGCGGCGAGGCCAAGGGCTATTTCGCGCGTGGATCGTCGGCCGGGTTGAGGTACGTCACCGTCCACGGCCCCGCGACGTTGAGCTGGAACACAGTCTCTTCGGCGGTCCAGGCATAGTGATGCATCTTTGGCGGCATGAGGTTCACGGTCCCGGGCTTCATTGCCGTCGTCTTCTGCGCGTCGAACTTGTCCCCGATACCGAGGTTCAGCGTGCCGGAGATCATCGTCACGCGCTCATGCGTGGAGTGGAAGTGCGGTGGAATGCGGTAGTTCGCCGGGAGCTTGACCCGGAAGATGATCGGGCCCTCCTGGTTGATCCTGCCGTCGATCATTGCAACCTTGGCCCCGGGCGGCAGGGAGGCCGCGTTCTCCCACTTGAGATCCGCGGGCGTGATGATGCGGTGCCCCTCGTGCTGCGCGAGGACCGGGTTCGCGATGAGCGAGGCGGCAGCGAGGCATAGGACGGAAAGGCTTCTGATCATGACGGCGCTCCTCTAGCGAACCGGCAGCAGATGGTTTTGCACCGTGTACTCGGCGATCCTGCGCCCCATGTCGGCGCCGACGATCCCGGAGGTGCGGTAGTGGACGCCGTCGTAGACGCGCGCATTGATCACTTCCTGTACGTAGTCGGAGAGCTTCACGTAGCCGCGCGTCACGCCCGGCGACGTGGTGCTGGTGAGCTTCACCGGCGGGATCGAATCGCCGAAGAACGCCTGCAGCACGCCCGCCGCGGCCGACTGCGTGATGCAGTGCGCGCACGGATACTCCGGGTGCATCGGCGTCGGAATGAACGGCTCCCACGCGGCATCGCGCTCGATGGCGTCGTTGCCGTGGAGGTCGCCGTTGCGGATGGCGGTGACGGGTCGCCAGAAGTTATAGGTGTATTTCGCATCGAACACGGCGATCAGCGCGTCGGCGGTGGCCATGGACACGAGCGCGAAGACGCGGGCGCAGTCGGTGGTGTCGAGGCGCTTTGCCGCGACGATCTGCCGCGCGAGCGGGTTGTACGACGCGGGCCCGGTCAGTTCCCAGAAACGGGCGATGTCGGTCTGCTCGGCCGAGCGCGCGGAGCCGCTCTTCGCGCCCATGCGCTTCACCTCGTCGTAATCCTTCGCCCATTCCCGGCTCGTCAGCGCGTAGGGCGCTGCGGGCCTGAACTGGTCGCCGGACTTCAGGGCGAAAGGACGCACGCCGCCCCAGCGCGAAGCCGCGGGCAGCAGCGTGGGAACGTACTTGCCGGGCGCGGTGAAGGGACGGTAAGTATCCGGTCCGGCCGCGCCGTCGTTGCCGCGCTCGGCGAGAATTGCCGCGCCTGCGCGCTCGCCGAGGCGCACGCCGCCCAGGCGTGCCTTTTCATCCGCCACCGCGGAGAGCGACGTTTCCAGCGCCTTGTCGAGGTCCTTGGCTTGATCGGGATAGAGCCGCACGAGCACGTAGTGCGCGGCGCTCGCCGCGGCCGCCTCGCGCGAGGCGCCGGGCTCCGCCGGCAGCTTCGTCCGGTACGGCCGATAGCGGCCGTCGATCGAATTGACCGCCTCGAACATCGCGAGATGCACCATCGCCACGTTGCGGCTGTGCGGCGGCGGCCCCTGCCTCGCCGTGTACCCCGCAGTGACGGCCTTGTCGTCCCAGTCCGTGATGACGTCCGCGCTCGCCAGCATGCTGGATGCTGCGAGCACCAGTCCCGCGCTCAACGCTGCAACTCTCATGGCTCCTCCTGTGTCCCTTTGTCAGGGCAGGCGCAGCTTGGCATCCCGGGGCCGGTGGAATAAATGGGCCGAACCGGATTGGACTATTCCATAAACCGAAGTAATACTGGGCGCGTGGACAAGCTGGCAGCCATGGCGACGTTCGTGCGGATCGTGGAGAAGGGCAGCCTGACCGCGGCCGCGGCCACGCTCGAGACTTCGCTTCCATCGGTGGTGCGCACGCTGGCGGCGCTCGAGCGCGAGCTGGGCGTGCGCCTGCTCAACCGCACCACGCGGCGCCTTCATCTCACCGACGAGGGCGCGCAGTACTTGGAGCGCTGCCGCACAATCCTCGGCGCCGTGCATGAAAGCGAGGCGGCGTTTACCCGCGCCAGGGCCGAGCCGCAAGGCCGGCTCGCGGTCACGGCATCGGTGCTGTTCGGACGCCGCTACATCGGTCCTATCGTCAGCCAGTTCGTGCGCCGCAATCCGAAAGTCAGCGCCGAGCTGCTGTTCGTGGACCGGGTCGTGAACCTGGTCGAAGAAGGGATCGACGTCGCGGCGCGCATCGGCCCGCTGCCCGACTCCTCGCTCGTGGCCGTCCCGGTTGGGAAAGTGCGGAGGGTCATCTGCGCGAGCCCCGAGTACCTGCGCCGGCGCGGCCTCCCGCGCACCCCGCAGGAGGTGCGCGACCATGCCTTCGTCAGGCACACCGGACTCGCGCCGCGCCCGGAGTGGTCTTTCCGCGACGGCCGGCGTGTCGTCTCGGTGCCCTTGAACGGCGCGATCACCTGCAACGACATCGACAGCAGCCTGGAGGCCTGCCTCGCCGGCCTGGGCCTCGGGCTTTTCCTGTCGTACCAGACCGCGCCGTACCGGAACGAAAAGCGCCTGCGCTACGTCCTCGAGGAATTCGAAACCGAGCCCTCGCCGGTGCATATCGTCTATCCCCAGTCGAGGCTCGTTTCGGGCAAGGTGCGGCATTTCGTCGACGAGTGCGTGAGCACGCTGCGCCGCACGCCGTTCGACTGACTGGAGATCCGGGCATGGGCAGGATGAAGGAAGCATCGATCACGGTTCGCGACGGCACCGAGATCGGTGTCGCCATCTACGCGCCCGAAGGCAGCGGGCGTTTCCCGGCGCTGCTCGCCGCCTCGCCCTACCGCTACGACAACAACGCGCTTCCCGCGGGGCCGCAGTTCCTCTGGCGCGAGACCGGGCCGATCGAGTTCTATGTCAAGCACGGCTACGCCTACGTCCACATGGACGTGCGCGGCTCGGGGAAGTCCGGCGGCCAGTTCGAGTTTCTCGGCCCGAACGAGCAGCGCGACCTGTACGACGTCATCGAGTGGATCGCGCGGCAGCCGTGGTCGAACGGCAAGGTCGGCGGCATCGGCCAGTCGTACTTCTGCATGGCGCAATGGTGGATGGGCATCATGAAGCCCCCGGCGCTCGCGTGCCTCGGCGCCTACGACGGCTTCAACGACCCCTACCGCGCCACCTGCTACACCGGCGGCATCCCGGGCCAGTTCATCCCCGGCTACTGGTGGAACCAGAACCGCATCATCAACCGCTTTCCGGCGAACGGCGCTGCGCCGCGCGTGCAGGAAACCGACCTGGACGCGATGATCAGCGCGCATCCGACCTACGACGAATTCTGGCGCGCGCGCTGCGCCTGGGAACGCCTGCACGAGATCAGCGTGCCGCTGTACTCGGTGGGCATCTGGGGCAAGGTCGATCTCCATACGCGCGGCAACATCGAGGGCTTCCGCCGCGCGCGCGGCCCGCGAAAGCTGCAGATGCGCGGGCCGATCAACGCCTGGGCGGCGAACGCCGAGTTCAACGGCGCCGAGCTCCACGAGAAGGTGCTGCTGCCCTTCTACGAGCGCTTCCTGAAGGGCAAGGACACCGAATGGGAGAAACGTCCTGCGGTGGAGTACTTCGTGCGCGGCGCCAGCCTGTTCAGGAGCGCCGACACCTGGCCGCCCGCCGGCGTGAAGTACCAGGCGTGGCACCTTGGCGGCCACAAAACTGGCAGCGTTACTTCGCTGAACGACGGATCGCTTTCATCTTCACAGGAAGAAGGAAGCGAGGCGACAACCTATGCCTATCCCAATCCTGGCTGGGCGAGCGGTGTGGTGGGCTTCGGGCCCGCCGGTCCGGCGAGCGGATTTGACCCGGTGCGGCGCGTGCTCACGTTCACCACCGCGCCGCTCGACAAGGATCTCGAGATCGCAGGGCCGATCAGGCTCGTGCTCTACGCATCGTCGACGGCCAGGGACACGGACTTCGTCGTCAAGCTGGCCGAGCAGTACCCGCAGCCGGCCGAAGACCGCGCGAAGGGCGTCAATCCCTCCTCGCAGCTCGTCACCAAGGGCTGGCTGCGCGCTTCGCACCGCGCGCTCGACCCGAAGCACAGCGCGGAGATGGAGCCCTACCACACGCACACCGATCCGCAGCCGCTCAACCCCGGCGAGGTCTACGAGCTCGAGATCAGCGTCGAGCCCAACGCCTACCGCTTCACGCAGGGCAGCCGCATCCGCCTCGAGCTCGTGAACGGCGACTCGCCGATCACCGATGTGCTGTGGACGCACTACTACCAGCCGAACAAGATCGGCCAGGACACGATCCATCACAGCGCCCGCTACCCCTCCCGGCTCATCCTGCCTGTCATGGAATGAGCGCAGAATAGGACACATGGAGTTGCCGCAGCCATGAAATTTACTCCCTGGGAAAACCCCATGGGCACGGAGGGGTTCGAGTTCATCGAGTACGCCGCGCCCGATCCGTTGGCGATGGCCGGGGTGTTCGAGCGCATGGGCTTCAGGGCGATTGCCCGGCACCGCCACAAGGAGGTCACGCTCTACCGGCAGGGCGAGATCAACTTCATCCTCAACGCCGACCCCGAGTCCTTCGCGCAGCGCTTCGCGCGCCTGCACGGTCCGAGCGTCTGCGCCATCGCCTTCCGCGTGCAGGACGCCGCGGCCGCGTACCGGCGCGCGACCAGCCTGGGCGCGTGGGGCTTCGCCCACCATGCCGGCCCGGGAGAGCTCAACATCCCTGCGATCAAGGGCGTGGGCGACTCGCTCATCTACTTCGTCGACCGCTGGCGCGGCAAGAACGGCGCCAGGCCGGGCGACCTCGGCAACATCGGCTTCTACGACGTCGACTTCGAGCCGCTCGAAGGCGCCACGCTCGACCCCGTGGGCCACGGCCTGCGCTACATCGACCACCTCACCCACAACGTGCACCGCGGCCGCATGAAAGAGTGGGCGGACTTCTACGAGCGCATCTTCAATTTCCGCGAGATCCGCTACTTCGACATCGAAGGCCAGGTGACCGGGGTGAAGAGCCGGGCGCTCACCAGCCCCTGCGGCAGGATCCGCATCCCCATCAACGAGGAAGGCAACGAGAAGCCCGGCCAGATCAGCGAATACCTGGACAACTACCGCGGCGAAGGCATCCAGCACATCGCCATGGGCGCGCGCGATCTCGCCGCGACGGTCGATGCGCTGCGCGCGAGCGGCGTGAAGCTCCTGGATACGCCCGACACCTACTACGAGCTCATCGACAGGCGCATCCCCGGCCACGGCGAGAACCTGGCCGAGCTCAGGGAACGCAGGATCCTGATCGACGGCAGGCCGGGGGAGCTCCTGCTGCAGATCTTCAGCGAGAACCAGCTCGGGCCGATCTTCTTCGAGTTCATCCAGAGGAAGGGCGACGAGGGCTTCGGCGAAGGCAACTTCAAGGCGCTGTTCGAATCGATCGAGCTAGACCAGATGCGCAGAGGCGTACTCAAGACATCATGAAAACCGTATCCACACCGACGAACTGGGCCCGGGAGGAGAAGCGAGATGCAATCACGCGCGAATTCGTGTTCGCCGATTTCAACTGCGCCTTTGCCTTCATGACCCAGGTGGCGCTCGCCGCCGAGAAGGCCGACCACCATCCCGAGTGGAGCAACGTGTACAACAAGGTGCGAGTCACGCTCAGCACGCACGACGCCGGCGGCGTGACGCAGAAGGACCTCGACCTCGCGCGCTTCATCGACGCGGCCTACGCGAGGCTCAAGGGGTGAAGCACGGCGCGGCAGCGGGCGTGCGCCCGGAACGCCCGGACTGGACCATCGATCAGGCGTGGGACAAGTACACCGGCGCCGAGCACGCGGTGTGGCGCACGCTGTTCGAGCGCCAGACCCGGCTGTTGCCGCGCCGCGCCTGCGACGAGTTCGTCGACGGCATGAAGCGGCTGCCGATCGGCCCCGACGCGATCCCGGATTTCAGGCGGCTGTCCGACGTGCTCGGCAAGCGCACCGGCTGGGAGGTCGTCGCCGTGCCGGGCCTCGTTCCGGACGAGGTGTTCTTCGAGCATCTCGCCAACCGCCGCTTCCCGGCCGGCCAGTTCATCCGCAAGCCCGGCCAGCTCGACTACATCGAAGAGCCCGACGTGTTCCACGATGTGTTCGGCCACGTGCCGATGCTGATGCATCCGGTGATGGCCGACTACATCCAGGCCTACGGCAAGGGCGGCCTGCGGGCGCAGAAGCTCGGCGTGCTGCCCAATCTCGCGCGCGTCTACTGGTACACGGTCGAGTTCGGCCTGGTCGAGAGCCGCGAAGGCGTGCGCATCTACGGCTCGGGCATCGCCTCCTCCTACACCGAGAGCGTGTTCGCGCTCGACGATGCTTCGCCCAACCGCATCGGCTTCGAGCTCGCCCGCGTAATGCGCACGCGCTACCGCATCGACGACTTCCAGGAGACCTATTTCGTGATCCGGAGCATCGACGAGCTGCTCGAGCTCGCGCGCATCGATTTCGCGCCGGTCTACGCCGCGGTGCGCGGCCAGCCGGAGCTCGAGCCCGGCGAGATCCTGCCGCAGGACCGCGTCCTCCAGCGCGGCAGCGGCGCCTACCCTGCAAGGAAGCGCAATGCCGTTCACTGACCGCACTGTCGTCATCACCGGCGCGTCCGGAAACCTCGGCCGCGTCGTGGCCAAGGGGTTCGCCGACCTGGGCGCCCGGCTGGCCCTCCTGGATTTGAGGCGGGGCGACCTGCAGGAGCACTCGAGCCAGGTGTTTTTCGAAGTCGACCTTTTGAAACCGGAGAGCGTCGCCGCGGCCGTCGGAAAAGCGCTCGAGCGCTTCGGCCGCATCGACGTGCTGTGCAACATCGCCGGCGGCTTCCGCATGGGCTCGCCGGTGCACGAGACCAAGGACGGCGACTGGGACTTCCTCTTCGGCCTGAACGCGCGCAGCGTGCTCAACACCGCCCGCGCCGCGGTGCCGGCGATGCTCAAGGGCGGCGGCGGCAAGATCGTCAACATCGGCGCGTTCGCCGCGCAGCGCGGCGCCGCCAACATGGGCGCCTACATCGCCTCGAAAAGCGCGGTGATCCGCCTCACCGAGAGCATGGCCGCGGAGCTGCGCGAGAAGAACATCAACGTGAATTGCGTTCTGCCGACGATCATCGACACGCCCGAGAACCGCGCTGCGATGCCCAACGCCGATCCGGGCAGGTGGGTCGCCCCGCAGGACCTCGCCGCGGTGATCGTGTTCCTGGCATCGGATGCGGCGCGCGCGATCCACGGCGCCGCCATTCCGGTCACCGGCCTGAGCTGACGCGTCCGGCACATGCCTTGCTGCCGCAGGGCATGCGCTCGTCCCTCATCGCCGTGCTGATCATCGGCGCGATCCTTGCCGCCGTCGCGGCCTATTTCCTGCCGGAGCAGGAAACGGTGATCACGCGCAGCGCAGCGAGCGAAGAGATCCGGGAGACTGTGAGCGTCGTAAGTCCCTGGGTGACGGACCTTAAGGACTTCAAGGACCTCAAGGAGCTCAGGAAGTAAATCCAGGCGGGGCGCGGAACGGCCCCGTGATTGCAGAGAGCTCCCTCGCCAGCGCGAGCAGCGCCGGCTCGCCCCAGCGCCGGCCGAGGACTTGCACGCCGATGGGCAGGCCTTCCTTCGTGACCGAGAGCGGCAGCACCACGGCCGGATGGCCCGTGAGGTTGAACGGGCAGGTGAACGCGGTGGTGGCCAAAAAGTAGGGGACCTTGCGCTCGTCGACCTCGACCGGCGTGCCGAACGGGACGTGGCCGATTGCCGGCCCGTACGCCACCGGGCAGAGCCAGGCGTCGCAGTCCGTGAAGAACGCCTCCAGCGCGCTGATGAGCCTGTCTCGCCGGGTGAGCGCGACCATGTAGTCGGCGACGCTCGCCCGGGCGCCTCTCGCCGCGCCGCGCGCCACCGGCAGGTCGCCGAGCGATGCATGCAGCTTCTCGACCCGCTCGCGCGCCGCCTCGCCCTGCGTCACCACGCGCTCGGCGATCACGATCTCGCCCCAGGTTTCCCAGGCATC
>JBIOYV010000041.1:0-3058 GCA_044870335.1 Burkholderiales bacterium
CCGGAATATGCGAAGCTCGCCGAAGCTTACGGCGGCTACGGCGAGAAGGTGAGCTCGCCTCGCGACGTGGCCGCGGCCCTCGAGCGCGGCCTGGAGCAGGCACAAAAGCGGCTCGCGCTGATCCACATGGTGCTGGCATGACGGAACTGGAAGTCAACGGGCAGCGACGCAGCGTGTCGGCCGGGCCGGACACGCCGCTCCTTTACGTGTTGCGCAACGACCTTGGGCTCGTCGGCAGCCGCTTCGGCTGCGGCAACGGTCAGTGCGGCGCATGCTTCGTGATCGTCGAGGGCAAGGCGGTGCCGTCGTGCGACACCCCGCTCTGGAGCGTTGAAAACAAATCCGTAACGACGGTGGAAGGCCTCGCCAAGGGCGGCGAGCTCCATCCGGTGCAGAAGGCCCTCCTCGCCGAGCAGGCGGCGCAATGCGGCTACTGCATCAGCGGCATCGCGGTGGCCGCCGCCGCTTTTCTTTCCAGCAACCATGATCCCTCGGAAAAGCAAGTGCGAGAAGCGCTGGATCGGAACCTGTGCCGCTGCGGCGCGCACAACCGCGTGGTGCGCGCGGTGCTTCGCGCAGCGAAGGAAATGCAGGCATGAAGAACCCGAGGATCCGGTTCGAGCGCGATCGCACCGTATGGATCGCGAGCGGCAAGGTGGAGCTCGGGCAGGGCATCAACACCGCGCTGGCGCAGATCGCGGCCGAGGAGCTCGACGTCGCGTTCGAGCGCGTGCGCATCGTGCCGCCGAGCACCGCGCACAGTCCGGACGAGGGCTACACCTCGGGCAGCATGTCGATCCAGGAAGGCGGCAAGGGAATCCGCGAGGCCTGCGTGCAGGCGCGCGCCGCGCTCCTCGCGCATGCCGCGGAGCTCCTCGGCGCGCCGGTCGGCGAGCTCGCGGTCGACGACGGCACCATCACGGCGAAGAACGGCGGCAGCGTCACCTACTGGGAATGCGCGGCCGAGGCGGGCGAAGTCCCGCCCGCGGGCGCGGGCGTGAAGCCCTCGGGGCCGGCGAAGATCGTCGGCAAGAGCGCGCCGCGCATCGACCTTCCGGCCAAGGTGGCGGGCAAGCCCGCCTACGTGCAGGACATGACCCTGCCGGGGATGCTCTTCGCCCGCATCGTACGGCCCTCACGTCCTTTTTCCAGCCTCCTCTCCTTGCCTGAACTGAAGTTGGAAGGCGCTATCCTCGTCCGCGACGGAAGCTTCGTCGGCGTGCTGGCGGAGCGCGAAGAGCTCGCCATCGCCGCGGCGGCGAAGCTGCGGGCCAAAGCGGCGTGGAAAGAGTCGCCGGTGCCGGAGGACTTCCACGGCTGGCTGCGCGAGAACGTGACCACGCGGACGATCCTCAAGGAGGTCCAAGGGAGTCCGCCGCCGGGGAAAAGCATCCGGGCGTCCTACTCGAAGCCCTTCATCGCGCACGCCTCGATCGGGCCCTCCTGCGCGATCGCGCGGCTGAAGGATGGCAAGCTCGAGGTCTGGACCCACAGCCAGGGGATCTTCGGCCTGCGGCATGAGATTTCGGTTGTCCTCCAAATGAAACTGGAGGACATCGTGGTGAACCATGCTGAAGGCGCCGGCTGCTATGGGCACAACGGCGCCGACGACGTCGCGCTCGACGCCGCACTGCTCGCGCGCGCGGCGAACGGGCGTCCGGTCAAGCTGCAATGGATGCGCGAGGACGAGTTCGCCTGGGAGCCCTACGGGCCCGCGATGGCGCTCGAGCTCGAGGCGAGGCTGGACGGGTCCGGCAGCATCGTGTCCTGGAAGCACGAGCTCTGGAGCAACGGCCACACCAACCGGCCCGGCCGCTCGCCCAAGCCGGCGCTGATCGCGGCGCGCCATCTCGAGAAAGCGTTCGACTTCGCGCCGGCGGTCGATCCCGCGCTGCCGCCCGAAGGCGCGGGACGCAACGCCATCCCGCTTTACGACTTCCCGGATCTCCAGGTCGTGAAGCACTACGTGCGCGAGACGCCGCGCCGCGCGTCATCGCTGCGCGCGCTCGGCGCCTACGGCAACGTCTTCGCCATCGAGTCGTTCATGGACGAGCTCGCCGCCGAGGCCGGTGCCGATCCGATCGAGTTCAGGTTGAAGCATCTGAAGGACCCGCGCGCGCGTGCAGTGCTCGACGCCTTGAAGGATTCCTGGCGGTCCTGGGTGGAAAAGGAAAACTTGGGCCGCGGCATCGGTTTTGCCCGCTACAAGAACATCGGCGCCTACTGCGCGGTGCTGGCCGAGGTCGAGGCGGGCGAAGCGCTGCGCGTGAAGCGGCTGGTCGTCGCCGCCGACGTCGGCCTCGCCATCAATCCGGACGGCGTGGCGAACCAGCTCGAGGGCGGCGCGATCCAGGCGACGAGCTGGACGCTGAAGGAGGAAGGGCGCATGGGCGCGGTGTCCTGGGAGGACTATCCGATCCTGCGCTTTTCCGAAGTCCCTGCCGTCGAAGTGCATCTCGTTCGTACTGAATTTCCTTCCTTGGGTGCAGGCGAGGCGGCGCAGGGACCGACGGCCGCCGCGATCGCCAACGCCCTGCACGACGCGCTCGGCGTGCGCGTACGCGATCTTCCCCTCACGCCGGAGCGCATCGTAAGAGCGATGGAGTAGGCGTGCTGCTTGAGCTCTGAGGAGAAAAGATGAAGCTGGGAATTTTCATGATGCCGGTGCACCCGCTGCACCGGAACAACACCGAGACGCTGAGGGAAGACCGCGAGGCGGTGATGCTCGCCGACAAGCTCGGCTACCACGACGTCTTCATCGGCGAGCACCTCACCGACCAGGCCGAGAACATCACCAACTCGCTGCTTTTCCTCGCCACGCTGATCCATTCGACCAAGAGCATCAAGCTCGCGAGCGGCACCTGCAACCTGTCGCAGATCCATCCCGTGATCGTGGCGGCCAACGCCGCGATGTTCGATCACCTCTGCGAAGGGCGCTTCATCCTCGGCGTGAGCCCCGGCGCGCTGGTCTCCGACGCCGAGGCGATCGGCATCCTGGAGGAGGACCGCAACAAGATGTTCGCCGAGGCGATCGACGTGATCCTCGCGGTCTGGGAGC
>JBIOYV010000042.1:0-53462 GCA_044870335.1 Burkholderiales bacterium
GGGTGGCTCGCGAGGCCCGGATAGATCACGCGCGCGACCTTCGGGTGCTTCTCGAGGAAAGCCGCGATGTGCATCGCGTTGCCGCAGTGGCGCTCCATGCGCACCGCGAGCGTCTTGATGCCGCGCAGGGTGAGGAAGGCGTCGAAGGGACTGGGCACGGCGCCGACGGCGTTCTGCAGGAAGGAAAGGCGCTCCCGGTGAGCATCGTCCTTGAGAATCGCAATGCCGCCGATGACGTCGGAGTGGCCGTTCAGGTACTTGGTGGTCGAGTGCACCACGATGTCGAAGCCGTATTCGAGCGGCCGCTGCACCCAGGGCGAAGCGAAGGTGTTGTCGCACACGGAAATGATGCCGCGCTTGCGCGCGATCGCCGCGACGGCTTCCAGGTCGACCAGCTTCAGCAGCGGGTTGGTCGGACTTTCGACCCAGATCATCCTGGTATTCGGCCTGATGGCGGCTTCCAGGTTTTCAGTCTTCGACAAGTCCACGAAGGAGGATTGAAGCGCGGCGGAGCGCTTGCGCACCCGCTCGAGGATTCGGTAGCTGCCGCCGTAGAGGTCGTCCATCGCCACGACGTGCGAGCCGGAGTCGAGGAGCTCGAGCACGGTGCCGATCGCGGCCATGCCCGAGGCGAAGGCGAAGCCGTGCTTTCCGCCCTCGAGCTCGGCGACGCACGCCTCGAGGGCGTCGCGCGTCGGGTTGCGCGTGCGCGCGTAGTCGTAGCCCTTGTGCTCGCCGGGGCTCGACTGCGCGTAGGTGGAGGTGGCGTAGATCGGCGTCATCACCGCGCCGGTGCGAGGGTCGGGCGCCTGGCCGGCATGGATGACCTTGGTCTCGAATTTCATTTGGGCGTCCTGCCTTTACGGTTCAATTCCTGGCGCCGCAGCCAGTTGAGCAGATCGATGCGCGTGATGAGCCCCAGGAACTCCTCGCCGTCGACCACGATCGCCACCATGCCGCGCTCGAAGATCTCTTTCAGCTTCTCCACCGGGGCGCCGGGGGGCAGGGTGACGAGGCTCGACTCCATCGCCGCGGTCACCGGCTCGCGGAAATGGTCCGGATTCTCGTAGACCTCGAGCAGGATGTCCTCCTCGGTGACGATGCCGACGATCCGGCCGTCCTTCAGCACCGGGAGCTGCGACACGTCGTAGAGCTTCATCCGCTGGTACGCCGCGATCACCGTCTCGTCCGCGTTCACGGTCGCGACGGCGTGCTCCTTGTGCCGCCGCATGATGAGGTCGCGCAGGTCGCCGTGGGTCTCGCGCTTGATGAAGCCCTGGTCGAGCATCCAGTAGTCGTTGTAGACCTTGGAGAGGTACTTGTTGCCGCTGTCGCACACGAGCGTGACCACCCGCTTGGGCGTCGTCTGCTCGCGGCAATAGCGCAGCGCGGCCGCGATCAGCGTGCCCGAGGAGGTGCCGGCCATGATGCCTTCGGTCTTGAGGAGCGTGCGCAGCACGGCGAACGCCTCGGCGTCGGGGATCGAGTAGGCCTTCTTCACGCGCGAGAGATCGCAGACGGGCGGAAGGAAATCCTCGCCGATGCCTTCCACCAGCCACGAGCCCACGTCTTTGGAGATCTTGTGCGTCTTCACGTAGTTCGCGAGCACCGAGCCTTCCGGATCGGCGAGCACCATCTCGGTGCGAGGCGAGGCGTGCTCGAAAAAGCGCGCGAGGCCCGTGATCGTGCCGCCGGTGCCGACGCCGGCGACGACCGCGTCGACAGCGTGGCTCATCTGCTCCCAGATCTCCGGGCCGGTCGTCTCCTGGTGCGCGCGCGGATTGGCCGGGTTGGCGAACTGGTCGATGTAGTAGGCGCCGGGCGTGCGGCGCGCGATCTCGGCCGCGCGCTCCTGGTAGTACTCGGGATGGCCCTTGGTGACGTCGGAGCGCGCCATCACGATCTCCGCGCCCATCGCGCGCAGGTGGAAGATCTTCTCCTGGCTCATCTTGTCCGGCACCACGATGAGCAGGCGATAGCCTTTGAGCACCGCCACGAGCGCGAGGCCGAGACCGGTATTTCCCGCGGTGGCCTCGACGATCAGCGAGCCCGGCTTGATTTTTCCCTGGCGCTCGGCGTCCTCGATCATCGAGCGCGCGATGCGGTCCTTGATCGAGCCGCCGGGGTTGTGATGCTCGAGCTTGAGGTAGAGATGGCACGGCCCGGCCTCCATGCGCGCCGCTTCCACGAGCGGCGTATTGCCGATGAGGTCGAGCACGTTCATGGCAGCGTTAGGTTAGCGCACTGTCCTAGAAGGCCGTTCTTCACGATTAACCCATTGATTTTGCGTTGTGGGAGACATCCCATAATATTGCAGTGCAGCGGGTGGGGTTGCTGTCCCACGGGCAGGTTCCCCAACATCCCAACCACGGAGGGGCTTTGGAAGGCGGCGGCACACTGCTCGGAAGTATCTCGGATTTCTGCCGGCGCACCGGCATGGCCGAGTCGACTTTCGGCCGCCGCGCGGTGAACGACGGCAAGTTCGTCGCGCGCCTGCGCGACGGCGCGCGCGTCACCCCTGAGACCCTGAACCGGGTCAACCAGTTCATCGCCAAGCACGGCCTGCCCGGACCCGGCGATTCGCCGCCGGAGCTCCTGGCGCTCATCCGCGCCGGCGCGGCCGCGCCGGCGCCGGCGGCGCGCGAGACGGCGCCGGAAAAGAACTTCCGCTTCTTCGACAACCGCCAGAAGTATCTCCTCTTCGTCAACACCTGCAGCGAGAAGGACGTGGTCGCACGCCGCGTCGGGCTCGAGCTCGGCCACATCCACCCGCGCCCTCCGGCGGTGCGCCTGTTCGACGCCGGCATGGGCGACGGCACCGTGCTCGCGCGCGTGATGCGCGAGATGCACCGCCGCTTCCCGACGGTGCCGTTCTTCATCGTCGGCAAGGAGATCAGCCTCGAGGACGTGCGCCTCTCGCTGCGCAAGATGGCTGACCGCTTCTTCGAGCACCCGGCCACGGTGCTCGTCGTCACCAACATGTACTACACCGAGGCGCCCTGGCTCACGCCGCACGCGGTGCCGGCCGCCACCTCGATGGTATGGCACGACGTCGCGCTCACCGGCACCACGTCGCACGACTTCAGCGAGCAGATCGCTTCGCTCGAGCCCTTCCTCGCCAAGAACTGGCAGGCGGGCCTGAGCCCCAAAAGCGGCAACCCGGTGTACGAACATCCGACCGTAGTGGTGCTCTACCGCGACGACTACCGGTTCCTCCTCGACGAGGTGATCCCCAAGCGCGGCGCAGGGCTCGCCGACTACGACATGGTGATCGCCTCGCAGCCGTACCGGGCGCGCGCGCCGCTCGAGTTCAAGGCGCAGAAGGTGGTGGCGCCGCTCGTGCGCGCGCTCGGCAAGGGCGGGCGCCTGCTCGGCATCCATTCCAACGGCCACGACCCCGGCCTCGAGATCATCCAGAAGGTGTGGCCGGGGGAGAATCCGTTCATCCATACCCGGCACGACCTGATGCGCGCCGCCAAGGCCGACCTCGGGCGCGAGGCGCGGCGCTACAACTTCAACACCTACGCCGACGCGCGCGCTATCTTCCGCTACGACATGCACACGCTGCCGACGGAGATCTCCTCGAGCATCGGCACCTCCACCCTGTTCGCGGCGTGGAACGCGGCGATCTACGTGGCGCAGATCGAGGACCAGCGGCTGTCCGAGGTACTCGGAAAGACGCATTATCTCGACGCGACGCGCGACGTGCTGCAGAAACACGGCGCCCTCTGGTTCCTGGACGAGTCCTATGTCATCTCCCGCAAGCGCGACTGAATCGCCCACCGGCCTGTCGGAGCTCCTCACCGCGGGCTCCCTCGAGATCTCGCCGCGCGAGCTGCACCGCGCGCCCGAGGTGGCGACGATCCTGCCGGCGGACACCTGCGTCTACATCCCGTCGCTCCCTGGCCTGCCGCTCTCGCGCACGCTCGACGCCATCGCGGCGATCCGCGCCGCCGGACTCGACCCGGTGCCGCACGTGTCGGCGCGGCGCATCCGCGACCGCGACGAGTTCCGCGACTTCCTGCAGAAGGCGGCGGCGCAGCACGGCGTCCACCGCGTGCTTCTCCTCGGCGGCGACGAGCCGCGGCCGAAGGGGCCGTTCGCCGACAGCCTCCAGGTGCTCGAGCAGGGCGTGCTCAAGGAGTGCGGCGTGCGCGAGTTCGGCGTCGGCGGCTACCCGGAGGGCCATCCGCGCATCTCGCTCAACGGCCTCGACCGCGCGCTGGAGCGCAAGATTGCGCTCGCCCGCGAACAGGCCATCGGCGTCTACATGGTGACGCAGTTCTGCCTCTCGCCGCAGCGCGTGGTCGACTACTGCGCGGGCCTCGCCCGCACCCGGCCGGAGCTGCCGGTGTACGTGGGCATCGCGGGCCCCACCGATCCCGTGGCGCTCGCGCGCTACGCGCAGCGCTGCGGCGTGAGCGTCTCGCTGCGCGCGCTTCGCAACCTCGGCGTCGGCATCGCCAAGCTCGTCACCCACTCGGATCCGCGCGACCAGCTCGTCGCGCTCGCGCGCTACTCGGCGCAACGCGGGCAGAGCAACGTCGTGGGCGTGCACATCTACAGCTTCGGCGGCGCGGTTCCGACGGCGAGCTGGATGCGCAAGCTGATGTAGAAAATAGGGACAGACCTTATTTTCCCGCGCGCTACGCGAAGCAATGGAAAATAGGGTCTGTCCCTATTTTCTTACCCCCGCCCCACGAACGGCATCTTCGTCGCCATGATGGTCATGAACTGCACGTTCACGTCGAGCGGCAGGTTGGCCATCTGCAGCACTGCGTCGCCGACGTGCTTCACGTCCATCAGCGGCTCGGGCTTGATCGAGCCGTCGGCCTGCGGCACGCCCTTCGCCATGCGCGCGGCGAGCTCGGTGAGGGCGTTGCCGATGTCGATCTGGCTCGCGGTGATGTCGTCCTTGCGGCCGTCGAGCGAGATGCACTTGGTAAGGCCGGTCACGGCGTGCTTGGTGGAGGTGTAGGCGACCGACATCGGCCGCGGCGTATGCGCCGAGATCGAGCCGTTGTTGATGATGCGCCCGCCCTTGGGATTCTGCGCCTTCATGATGCGGATCGCTTCCTGGGTGCACATGAACATGGCGACCAGGTTGATGTTCACCACCTCGCGGAACTTCTCGATCGGCAGGTCCTCCATCGGCACCGCGGGCGCGCCGATGCCGGCGTTGTTGAAGAGGACGTCGAGCCTGCCCCATTTCGATCGTATTTCACTAAAAATAGTTTTGACTTCGGCGTCCTTGGTAATGTCGGCCGGCAGCACCATGGCGCGATCCTTCGCTCCGGACTCGGCGGCGGTCTTCTCCAGCATGTCCTTGCGGCGGCCGACCAGGCCGACGTTGTAGCCGTCCTTCAGGAGCGCCAGCGCAGCGGACTTGCCGATGCCGGATCCGGCGCCGGTGACGATCGCAACCCTCATGGTTTTCTCCTCGAGATTGTTTCGCAAGATAGTCGCGGCAGTACTGCCCGTCAACGGCCGGAGAAAATCGGGGTCAGCGCCCTATTCCGTAAGCTGTGCGTCCCTGGAAATAGGGCTCTGACCCCGATTTTTCATTCGTGCTGGCGAAGAAACTCGAGCAGGACTTCGTTGAAGCGCTCGGGCTGCTCGAGGTTGGAGAGATGGCCGCAGTCCTCGAGCACCACGAGCTTCGCGCCGGGGATGCGCCGCGCCATGCGCTCGGCGAGCTCGGGCGGATACACGCGGTCCTCGTCGCCGGTGATGACGAGCGTGGGCACGGCGAGCCTCTCGAGCGGGGCGGCGCGGTCCTGCGCCACCGAGGCCTCGAGCGTCTTGCGGTAGGAGTCGTTGCGCAGGGCGTGGAAGCTCGCGAGCAGCGCGGCGTGGGCGCCGGCACGGGCGCGGCTGCCCAGCAGGCGCGCCGCGGACTCGGCGCCGCGGTGCTCGCGCTCCTCGACGAACTTCAGCACCTCCTCGGCGCTCAGCGCATCGAAGCCCGGGCTGGTGTTGGCGAGCGTCAGCGTGCGCACGCGGCCCGGGTGCGCCAGCGCGAAGTTGCGCGCGATGCGCCCGCCCATCGACAACCCGACGAGGTGCGCGCTCGGCTCGCCGAGAAAGTCGATCGTCCGCTGCACGTCCGAGGTGAAATCCTCGAACTGCAGCGCGCCCTCGTAGTCGTCGGAGTCGCCGTAGCCGCGCGCGTCCCACGCGGCGGCCCTGAAGCCGTGCTGCGAGAAAAAGGCGAGCTGGTGCTGCCAATGGTTGTGGTTGCCGCCGATGCCGTGGAGGAAGAGCACGAGCGGCCCGCGCCCCGCGCTCGCCACCGCGATGCGCGGGCTGCCCGGAACCAGCGTGGTCCAGGGCGTCATTCCGCCTTCGCGCCGGAGATCTTCACGGCGCGAGCGCGGCTCTCGCTGTCCTTGCGGATGTACGCCGCGAACGCTTCGGGGCTGCTCCCGACCACCTCGTAGCCCCGGTCGATGAGCTGCTTCTGCCGGAACTCCGGGTCCTGCAGCAGCTTCGAGCTGTCCAGGTAAAGGCGCGCGAGCGCCTCGCGAGGCGCGCCCGCCGGCATGAACAGGCCGAACCAGGCGTGCGTCTCCACCTCGGGATAGCCGAGCTCGGCGAAGGTCGGCACCTGCGGAAAGAGCGGCGAGCGCTGCGCGCCGCCGATGGCGAGCGCCTTGATGCGGCCCGCCTTGAGCGGTGCGCTCGAGGTCGCGATGCCGGCGAACGTGAGCTGGACCTCGCCGGCGATCACGGCGGGGACCGCGAGCGAGATGCCTTTGTACGGGACGTGCACCAGGTCGATTCCCGCCTTGTGCTTGAGCATCTCGCCGGCGAGGTGCGGCTGGCTGCCGCTGCCGTAGGACGCGTAGTTGATGCTGCCGGGTTTGGCCTTTGCCGTTTCGATCAACCCCTTCAAGTCGTTGAAAGGCGTGGCGGGGTGCGCGACCAGGAGCTGCTGCAGCAGCACGAGCATGATGACGGGGACGAAATCGCGCTGGGTGTCGAAGGGGAGGCTGGCGTAGAGGTGGGGATTGATCGAGAACGTCGCGTCCGTCGTCATCAGCACGGTGTAGCCGTCGGCCGCGCTCTTCGCGACCGAGTCGGCGGCCACGATGGTGTTCGCCCCGGGCTTGTTCTCGACCACTACAGGCTGGCCCCACGCGGCGCCGAGCCGCTCGGCGAGCTGCCGCGCCATCACGTCGATTCCGCCCCCGGCGGGGTAGGCCACCACGATACGCACCGGCTTCGCCGGCCACGTCTGCGCGGGCGCAGCGCCCGGCAGGAGGGCGAGCAAGGCAATAGCGGCTAGGACGACCAAGCGCATGCAAAGGGTCCCGGATGGCCGAGGGTGACTCAAGGGACCCAATGATAGTGGATCGCTTGGCGGCTACTCCCTGGTTCGCAGGTACCGGCGCACTACGTTGTATTCCGCGTCGTTCGCGACGACAAACGGGGCAAATTGGCCGCGCTCGATGATCTTTCTTCCTTCCTCGGTATTAGGCCATTCGAGAATGGTCCTGAGGAGGATGGCGCGGTCTTTCTGCGCCACCCGGCCGTGCGCCACAAACAACGCGGGAGGAATGCTCGCGGTCTGGTGCAGGATGCGAAACCGGGCGCTGGTCGGCTTTTCGCTCTCGATAGTGCGCAGGGCCCCCTCCGCCATGCCGCAGGCATCCGCGGCGCCGATGACCACGCTCTGCAGGCAGGCGTAGTGGTTCTTTCCGTAGAAGCGCTTGACCCCGGTTTTCGGGTCGATTCCGGCGTCGCGCAGCGCCATGGTGGTGAGGAAGGATACCGCGGCGTCCATCGGCGGATTGGCGAGGGTCTTGCCCGCCAGGTCCTTGATCGCCCTCAGGGGGCTTTCCTCGCGGACCACGATCACCGCGTCCAGACGCTCAGCCCGTCGCGCCAGGGGCAGATACCCATGCCTGTCATGGGCATCTACATAGTCAAAAGGTTGGACGAAGCCGATGTCGTAGGTTTGCCGGCGCAGCTCCTCGCGGAAGCTCCGATAGTCCGCTTTCGAGCTGAGCCGTACTTGCCGTCCGAGCTTTGCTCCGAGATCCGCTGCCACCGGGCCGTAGAGCTCGTGGATCCGGGTCAGCGGCAGGTAAGGCAGCACGCCGAGCTCGTACGGCGCCTCCGCGGCATTCGCCTGAGCGGCGGCGCAGAAGGCGATTGCGGCAGCGCAAAGAAGCTGGGACGCGGGGCGGCGTCGCGCCATGGCGAAGCTCAAAACTCCGAGTGGTGGCGCCGGTCGCGGGTGCGGCGGCGCAGGCTGGCGCGGCGCTCGTCGCCTTCGCGTCTCTCCGACTCCGTGGCTCCATCGGCGTTGCGGCGCTCCTCGCCGTCGCGCCGGTCCGGAATCCGGCGGTCTTCGCCGCTGCGGCGGTCGATGAGCCCGACCTTGCGGCCGGCCTTGGCCGCCGCGAGCCAGCGGATGCCTTCCGGATCGATGTAGTAGCACTCGGAGAAATCGATCACCAGCTGGTCCAGCCGGTCGATCGCACGGTGGTAGGTGGCCTCGATGACCGGCAGCGAGCCGTAGTAGATGTTGCCGCGGATCTTGAGCACGTTGCCGCGCAGGCTGATATTCGGATGCGCCTGCTCCCACTTCGAATAGGCGATGGCGAGGATGGTTCCCACCATGACCGCGCCGAAGAGGTCGAGGAACAGCACCGAAAGAAACGAAGCGAGAAACACCGTGGCCTCGCCGCGGCTCTTCAGGTGCGGCTTGATGTCCTGCCATTTGATCATGTTGGCGCCGAGCAGCATGATCACGGCGGCCATCGCCGGCATGGGAATCACCGCGATCACGTTGGCGAAGAACAGGACCAGCAGCAGCAGGAGCAGCGCCGAGACTGCGATGGTGACGCGGCTGTGGATCCCGAGCTTGTGCACGAGCCACATGCGGTTGAAGGAAGCGCAGCTCGGCAGCGAGGAGAGGAAGGGCAGCAGGCAGTTGGTGACCGCGTCCGAGAAGATCGCCTTGCGGCTGTCGGTGAAGCCGCCGGCCTTGCGGCTCATGCGCCGCATCGCCGCGACCGTCTGGAACAACCCGAGCAGCGCGAGCGTCACGGCGCCGGGAACTATGGCGACGATGTCGGGCATCGCCTCCTGGGTGAACAGCGGCCGCGACGGCCACACCAGGCCGATCGACGAGAGGTTGCCGATCTGCTCGATCAGCGTGTTCTGCAGGCCGAGCGTGGCGCTCAGGTATTGCGAATAGAGCGTGCCGGCCGCGATGCCGAGGAGGATCGCCCAGTTGCGCAGGCGGTCGAACTGCTGCACCACCACGCAGGTGACGAGGGTGACGAGGCCGACTTCGATGGCCTGGAGGTTGCCGATCTCCAGCACCGCCAGGAACGAATGCCACGCGATCCACAGCGGCCATTCAACCTCGGTGTTGAGCGGCAGGCCGCCGAAGGTGGTCAGCGACTTGAAGATGAGAAACAGCCCGATGCCGCAGATCATGCCGTTGATCACCGGCTCGCTGATGAGATCGAGCATCCTTCCGAGCGGCCGCACCAGGTAGAAGAGCAGCTGGATCAGCCCCGCCATCAGCCCGAGGGTGAGGGCGAGCCCCATGTATTCGGCGCCGAACGGCGGCGCGAGCGGCAGCAGGGTGACGCCGATCGCGGCGGACATCGCGGTGTTGGGGCCGCCGTGGAACACCGGCGAAGGATTGAGCAGGGCGCAGAAAAGCACGCCCCAGATCGCGGCGTAGATGCCGAAGTGGGGCGGCACGCCGGCGAGCGTCACCGAGAACGCCACCGCCTGCGGCAGGGTCACCAGCGCGAGCGTCAGGCCGACGACCAGGTGACCGCTGATCCCGGGCCAGTGGCGCCAGAGGAGCCCCGGCGACCTCAGCGCGAGCACCAGCGCCTTCAATCGTCGCTCTCGGAAAGCGCCCTCGCCCCGGCCGGCGGCGGCGAACCGGCGGGGCCCGATTGCGTCAGGCGCACGAGCGGCGGCAGGACGCCCATCAGGACCTGCTGCCGCAGGGCAATCAGCGGTCCCTGCTTGTCCCCCGCGGGCCGGGGCAGGTTGCTGATGTAGTAGGCGATGTCGCGGCATTCCTGGTGGGTGAGCGTGTTTTCCTGTCCCAGCGGCATGTTGCGGCAGATGAAGCCGGGCAGGATCGTGGAGACGTAATAGAAATAGTTGCGCGACTGCATGTTCCACGCGTTCGGACCGGCGAGGGCCGGCGCCACGAGCTGGCCGTTGGCGAAGGTGCCGAACGCCCCCGGCCCGTGGCAGCCGATGCACTTCTCCTTGTAGAGCCCCTCGCCGCGGATGTAGTCGTCGCCCTGCTTCAGCGTATCCGAGGCCGCGATCTCGTCGATGCCCTGCTCCTCGTAATGGTTGGCGATCTTGAGGTCCAGCGCGGCGGAGAGGAAGCGGCTGTACGCCGTGACGTCGCGGATGACGTCGTCGGCGATGTTCGGCTTGTAGCCGTTGGATGAATTGATGTAGCACTGCATCTGGCGCAGCTCGAACGGCAGCAGCAGGCCCGTGAACCGGTCGTACATGTCGGCCTGCACCCAGGATGCACCCAGGCCGAGCGAGCCCTTGAGCCGGTTGCCGGCCGGGTCCTGCTTGTCGCCGATGCCCTGGTGACAGTGGTCGCAGCTCGCGTGGCTGCCGCGGATGAAGCGGCTGGCGTGCCAGCGCTCGCGGCCGCGATCCTTGGCAAGCGAGCCCTGCGTGTCGTCGATGATGTTGCAGCCGCGCTGGATAGCACGCACGTCTTCCTCGCTATAGCCGCGCAGCGCGATCTTGGCGCCGGTGCGCTGCACAAGGTACGGCGAGGCGTACTGCTCGCCCGGCCGCAGATCGTAGCGGGCGAGCTTTTCGACGCATCCGGGCGTCAGCGCCACAGCGGCCTGCCGGTCCTCCTCGCGCTGCGCGTGCATGTGCAGGGCCAGCAGATAGACCGCGCCGAGCGCGGCCGTCGGCAAGGCGATCCGGAGGAGCTTTGCGGTGAAAGCCGGCATGCTAGTTCCCCGCCCTCAGCGCGCCTTCGCCGAGCTGCAGGTGGTGCGCCACCGCCCGCGCGAGAATGCGCAGGTCGCGCACCGCCGGGTCGTAGATCGTAGGCACGAACCCGTCCACCGAGGCGACGTAGCACCAGCGCACCCGGTCCTCGAAGGAGACGCGCCTGCCGAGCTTCGGGTCGAACCGGTCCGAGTTGACGAAGGCGTAGGCGAGGTCTTCGGCCGTGTGGCAGGACGCGCAGTTGTTCGCGCGCTCGGCAATGGTCCGGCGCGTGAAGCGCGGCGCGTACTTGTAGGTGTGAAAGAACAGGTTGTAGCCGTGCTGGACGGCGCGCACGAACTGGCCGTCTTCGCCGAAATAGCCGACGCCGTAGCGCGAACGGAACCTGTCCCACCCGGGCTCGGAGACGACCTCGGAGTGAAAAACCGGCACGCCCGAGCCGAGCTGGGCCCACAGCAGGAATGCGGCGATGGCTACGAGCGCGGCGGGCGTGGCCGCGCGTGTCCTGCTCAGGAATGCGGTGGCGCTATCTGGCAATTTTGTCATGGCCGAACACGGCTGCCGTCATCTTGCGGTGGGGGTTGTAGTCGCGGTCCTCGGCCTTTCCCATGCCCGTCGCCTTGGCCGCGTTCAGTGCGCTCCTGCCGGCTTCGTCGTTCTCCAGGCCGATCATCAGCGACTGGATGGCCTCGCGCAGCTTCGCCGGCATGGAGCGTTTCACCGCCCAGGGCAGGAACAGCAGCGGCTCGGTCGCCGAAAGGATGTGCAGCTCCTGGGCGTTGATCGCATTCCTGACCACCGGCAGGTCGATGAGGATGTCGCCGCCGCCCGCGGCGTCGGCCTGCTTGTAAAACAGCGCGAGCAGCGCGTTCGGCGGATTCACCGCGAACTCGCTCTTGAAATCGGCCTCCTTCAGTCCCGCCTGCATGAGCAGGAAGCGCGGCGCGATGTAGCTCAGCATCGCGTCCCTGCCGCCGCCGAAGATGATGGTGCGCCCGCGCAGCTGCGAGAGCTCCGTGATGCCGGAATCCTTGCGCACGTAGAGCGCTCCGCCGACGGCCTTCTTGCCGAACTCCTGCTGCTGGGCGATGACCTGGTAGGAGCGCGCGGACAGGATGTAGTGGTACTGGTTGTAATGCACGATGTCGTAGCGCTGCTCGCTCACGCCCTGCCAGAAGGAGTCGAAATCCTTGGACGTGGTGAGGCTCACCGGGCGCCCGAGCCGCTCGCTCAGGTAGTCGGCGAGCGGTTTGAACATCGTGACGGTTTCAGTGGCCTTGTAGCGTGGAAAGATGCCGAGGCTGAGGGCGCTGTCCGCGGCTCGCGCCGGGCTCGCCGCCGCGGCCACGGCGAGCAGCACCGCGACGCCGATGGACTTGATTGCCGCAGCGTGGCTTGGCGTTCGCATGCCCTAGAACGATCCCCGGCCGGCGGTGGTTCGCCGCTGTTGCACCACGGCGCGGCTGGAGGCGTCGCCGTTCGCCTGCCGGTTGGTGAGGTACGCGCGGTAGGCATCCTCGCTCATGGGCCTGGCGATGAGATAGCCCTGGGCGAAGTCGCAGCCCTGCACGGTCAGGAAGTCGAGCTGGGCAGCGTGCTCCACGCCCTCGGCGAGCACGCGCAGGTCGAGGCCCTTCGCCATGGCGAGGATCGCCTTGACGAGCGACACGTCGTCGGCATTGCCGGGCAGCCCGGCGACGAAGCTGCGGTCGATCTTCAGCACGTCGAAGCGGAAGCGCTTGAGATAGCTCAGCGACGAGTAGCCGGTGCCGAAGTCGTCGAGCGCGAGCTTCACGCCGAGCGCGCGCAGGCTCGCGAGTTCCTCGGCCACCTTGTGATGGTCGTCGAGCAGCACGCTCTCGGTGATCTCGAACTCGAGGGCGTGCGCGGGGATGCGGTAGGCCGCCATCAGCTCGGCCAGCCGCTTGGAGAAGCGCTTGCGGAACTGGATGCGCGACACGTTGATCGCCAGGAACCCGGGGTTCAGCCCGGCGTCGTGCCACGCGCGCCAGCAGCGGCACGCCTGCTCGAGCACCCAGTCGCCGATGCCTACGATCTGGCCGGTGGACTCGGCGAGCGGAATGAAGTCCGCCGGGCTCACCTGGCCCCTCTCGGGGTGGTGCCAGCGCAGCAGCGCTTCCGCGCCGCGGTGGCGCGGGCCCACCGTGTCCACGATCGGCTGGAAGTGCAGCGCGAGCTGCCCGAGCTCGATGGCGAGGTTGAGGTCCTGCTCCATCTGCATGCGCTCGCGCAGGTGGATGTTCATTTCCTCGGTGAAGAAGATGGCCGAGCCCTCCTGCAAGGCCTTCGCCTGGTACATGGCGTTGTCGGCGTTGGCCATCAGCGTCTCCACGCTCTCGCCGTTGTCGGGGTAGATCGCGATGCCGACGCTGCAGTGGATCACCACCTTGCGCCCGGCCAGGTCGCGCGGCTCCGACACCGATTGCAGCACCCGCTCGGCGATCTTCTCGACCTCGACCTCGCTCACCACGTCGGGGACCAGGATGAGGAACTCGTCGCCACCCAGGCGCGCCACGGTGTCGGCCTCGCGCAGGCTCTCCTGGAGCCGCGCGCCGATCGCGGCGAGGAGCTCGTCGCCGAACGCGTGCCCGAGCGTGTCGTTCACGCTCTTGAAGTTGTCGAGGTCGATGAACAGCACCGCGAAGCGCTGCCCGGTGCGCCGCGCGCGGTGGATCTCGAGGTTGATGCGGTCGAACGCCATCATCCGGTTGGGCAGCCCGGTGAGGGCGTCGAAGTTGGCCTGGCGGTGGAGCTTCGCCTGCTCCTCCTTGACCTCCTGGGCCATGGCGTTGAAGGACTGGGCGAGCTGGCCGAGCTCGTCGGCGGTGGTGACTTCCACCGCCGTGAACCTGCCGCGGCCGACTTCGCGGGAGGCGGAGATCAGGCGGCGGATGGGGAAGAGCACGTTGAAGCGGAACGCGCCGTAGATCGCCGCGCTGAGAAACAGCACGATCGCGCCCATCACCACGGCCTGGATCACCACCTGGCGCTGCAGCTGGCTTTGCAGCGACTCGCGGCTGAGGCCGACCAGGAAGTGGCCGAGCAGCACGTTGTTGTGGGTGATGGGGAAGTCGAGCCGGATCAGGTCTTCGACCCCCTCGCGCTTCTTGATGAGCTCGGTGATCTCGACCGAGGCACCCTGGCGCGCGCGCTTGCGGACGTAGGGGTCGCTGGTGTCGACGTGGTAGCTGATCGGCACGCCCTGCGGGGTCAGGATCGCGCCGTAGGCGACGTCGGGCTGCGAGGAAACCTCGCGCGTATAGTCGTTGAGCAGCAGGAAGTCGAAGCCGAGGATCGCCTCGGGGCTGATGAGCGAGACCAGCCTTCCCAGGGCGCGGCCGCGCTCGAGCAGCTGCTGCTCGTGCAGGCGCGTCGACGTGCCGAGGAAGTAAAGCGTGTTCGCCGCCATGGTGCAAAGGAGGATCACCAGGACGGTGATGGTGAACTTCGCGCTCAGCCCCAGCCGCATTACGCCCGTCCAGCCTCTCCCAGAGGATCGGCGCAGGATGCTTTTTCGTTCTGGCGCGGCGGACATTGCACCGGCCTCGTTTTGTCCCTCCAACCCAGGCGCCCCCATGCGCACCCTTATTTCTCGTTATATGACAACGCGCGTAGTTTAAACGCGCGGCGCGCCGCGCGCTCTCTAAATAGCCGAAAACAGGCAACTTCCAGACGCTCGGGGCGATTTCGTTGCGCCGACCCCTCATGTGAGGGATTTCACATCGGTAAAAACCGGTCGTTTCGTTCTAGCACTTCGGTCCGCGGGGCGATTTCGCGTATCTTTCGGACCCATGTTCCTGAACATGAAGCTCCTTTCCCACCACGGCCTGAACGGCTTCGGCGGGATGGGCGAGGGCATGTCGATGCAGCTCGCCCGGGACGGCCGCCGGATCCTCTGGCTCGCGCACGAGAGCGCGCCCAAGAATTTCACGGCGGTCGACGTCAGCGACCCGCGCGCGCCGAAGGTGGTCGTGCAGACCGACCTGCCGCACGCGCAGATGCGCTCCAATTCGCTCGAGGTTTCGGGCGACCTGATGGCGGTCGCCTACCAGGTGACGAAGTTCGGCCTGAAGCCCGCGGGCTTCGAGCTCTTCGACGTGAGCAGGCCCGAGGAGCCGCGCTCGGTCGCGTTCTTCGATGCCTCGGGACCGCATTCGCGCGGCTGCCACCAGCTGTGGTTCGTGGACGGCAAGACCGTGCACATGGCCTGCGCCGACCCGGAGCAGAAGCCGCGCAATCCCAAGGACGACCAGGTCTACCGCATCGTCGACGTGAGCACCCCGACGAAGCCGCGCGCGGTGGGGCGCTGGCACCTTCCCGGCACGATGGAAGGCGACGATGCTCCGCCGCCGCAGCGCCTGCCGGGGAAATTCGACGCCGGCTTCCGCGCCCACAACACCAACGTTTATCCGCAGCGGCCCGACCGCTGCTACCTCGGCTACATCGACGGCGGCATCATGGTGCTCGACATCTCGGACCCGAGCCGCCCGAAGCTGGTCTCGCACTGGACCAACTCGCCTCCCTACAACGGCTTCAACCACACCGTGCTGCCGCTTTTCGAGCCCGGGCTCATCGTCGTGAGCGACGAGTCGGTGAAGGACAACGCCGGCGACTGGCCGAAGCTCGTCTGGATCCTCGACGGGCGCGACGAGCGCCACCTCGTGAGCATCGCCACGCTGCCGATGCCGCCCGTCGACGCCTTCAGGAGCCGCGGCGGCCGCTACGGCGCCCACAACCTGCACGAGAATCCGCCGGTGCCGGGCGCCTGGAAGTCGGAGAACGTCGTCCTCGGCACCTTCTTCAACGGCGGGGTGCGCGCGTACGACCTCTCGGATCCGTACTCTCCCCGCGAGATCGCCTACTTCGTCCCCGAGGCGCCCGAGGGCTCGAAGATCGGCGCGGTGCAGATCAACGACGTCTTCGTCGACGACCGCGGTGTTGTCTTCACCGTGGATCGGCATAACGGCGGGCTCTACGCGCTCGAAATGAAGGTGTGATTCCGGACGGACGCACGCCCGTCTTCGTCGTGACGGGGTTCCTGGGCAGCGGTAAGACAACGCTTCTGAACCGCCTCATCGCGACGCCCCGGTTCCTGGATTCTCTTGTGGTCGTCAATGAGTTCGGCGAGGTCCCGGTCGACCACCACCTTCTGCAGTCCTCCGAGGAGAAAACCGTGGCGCTGCCGAACGGCTGCCTCTGCTGCCACCTGCGCGGCGACCTCGAGGAGGCCCTGATCGGCGCGGCGATGCGCCGGCGCCGGGGCGAGATCGCCGGCTTCGACCGCGTGATCGTCGAGACGAGCGGCCTCGCCGACCCGGGTCCGGTCGCGCAGACCCTCTACGCCGACCGTGCGCTCGAGCGCGACTTCAAGCTCGGCCCGATCGTCACGGTGGTGGACGCTGCGGATGCGGGCAATCGAAACCTGGAGCTGGACATCGCCAGGTCCCAGATCGCGGCGGCGGACGTGATCGTTCTTTCAAAAGTGGACCAGGCGACCGAACTCTCCACCCTGACCGAGGAAGTCAAGGCGTTGAATCCTCATGCGCGCCGCATCCCCGCGCGCTTCGGCGACGTCGACCCGGCGCTGCTCGAAAAAACAGGGACAGTCCCTGCGGGGACTGTCCCTGTTTTTTCCCCGGTGGCGCAGCATGACCGCGGCATCAACACCTTCCACCTCGAGTTCGACCGGCCGCCGCGGAAAGACCTGCTCGAGCGCTTCCTCGCCCTGCTCGTCGAGCTGCGCGGCGCCGACCTGCTGCGGGTGAAGGGCATCGTCGCGCTCGACGGCGGCGAGCATGTTGCGGTGCAAGGCGTGCGCCACGTATTCGACCGGCTGCGGCCCATCGCCGACCGGCCCTCGACCGGACTGGTCTTCATCACCCAGAACATGGCCGAGCACGACGTGGTCGCGCTCTGGCAGGCAATGTCAACGCTGAAGGGAACTTCATGAGTCGCTTTTTTCTTGTAGTCACAATATTGTGTAGCGCCTTCCGGTTTTCCCCCGCTTGGGCGCAGGGCGATTACCCCAGCAAGCCCGTGCGCATGGTGGTCGGCTTCGCGGCGGGCGGGATCTCCGACGTGCTCGGCCGCGCGATCGCGATCCCGCTCTCGAAGCAGCTCGGCCAGCAGGTGATCGTCGAGAACAAGCCCGGCGCCGGCACCACCATCGCGGGCGACTTCATCGCCAGGTCGGCGCCGGACGGCTACAACATCTGGCTGCAGGACATCACCACGCATGCCATCAACAACACGCTGTACCCGAAGCTGCCGTACGACTCGACGAAGGACTTCAGCTTCGTGGCGATGGTCGCCTCGACCCCCCTCATGCTGGTGGTGCACCCGAGCACGCAGGCGGCCAGCGTGCGCGAGCTGGTCCAGCTCCTGAAGGCGAATCCCGGCAAGCTCTCGTACGGCTCGTCGGGAAACGGCACCATCGTGCATCTCTCGGGCGAGATGCTGAAGGCGGCCGCGGGCGTCGACGTGCTGCACGTCCCTTACAAGGGCAGCAACCCGGCGACCCAGGCAATCCTCGGGGGCGAGGTGACGTTCGTGTTCTCGACCATGCCGCCCGCGATCTCGAACTCGAGGGCCGGAAAGCTGCGCGCGCTCGCCGTGACCACGCCCAAGCGCGTCGCCGCCGCCCCCGAGGTGCCCACGATGATCGAGGCGGGGCTGCCGAGCTTCGAGATCGTGCTCTATTCGGGAATCCTCGGCCCCAAAGGAATGGACCGGTCGCTCGTGCGCCGGCTGAACGCGGAGTTCGCGAAAGCGGTGCAGTCCGCCGAGATGCAGCCGGTGTGGCAGAACCTCGGCGCCGACCCGATCGTGATGACGCCGGAGGCGTTCGAGGCGGCGACCGCGCGCGAGATCGCGAAGCTCGCGCCGGTGGTCAAGGCGTCGGGGGCCAGGCTCGAGTGAGGCTGCTGCCGCAGCACTCGCGCCACGATTTTCGCCCGCTCCCCGAACGCAAGCGCTATGCCTGGCCGCTCGGCAAGCGGCTCGCGTTCAGCGTCACCACCAACATCGAGTGGTTCGCCTTCGGCGCCGGGCTCGGGCACGACCCGGCGAAGACCGGCGAGCCGCAGACCCACCGCAACTATGCCTGGCGCGACTACGGCAACCGCGTCGGCGTTTGGCGCCTGTTCGAGCTCCTCGACGAGCTCGGCCTGCCCGCAGGGCACTGCACCAACAGCCTGGTGTACGACTATGCACCGCAGATCACCGACGCCATCCGGCGGCGCGGCGACGAGCTGATCGCCCACGGGCGCACCAACGCCGAGAACCTGCTCGGCCTGTGGCAGCCCGACGAGGAGCGCATCCTGCGCGAGGTCACCGAGACGATCACGCGCCACGAGGGTCGCGCCCCGGCGGGCTGGTTCGGCGCCGGGGCCTACGAGACGCCTCACACACCCGACCTCCTGAAGGAGCTCGGCTACAAGTACCTCATGGACTGGCCGATGGACGACCAGCCGGTGTGGCTGCGCACCCGCGCCGGCCCGCTCCTCTCGGTGCCGTATCCGATCGAGACCGACGACGCCCAGGCCATCATCCATCGCAAGTGGTCCGCCGCGGCGTTCGCCGACGCCGTCGTCGACCAGTTCGACGAGATGCTCGCGCAATCCGGGCGCGATGCGCTGGTCATGAACGTCTCGCTCCACCCGTATGTCTTCGGGCAGCCCTTCCGCCTGCGCCGCCTGCGCAGCGCCCTGAAGCACTGCGTGCAGCGCCCGGGGGTCTGGTACTGTCGGCCCGGAGAAATCGCAGAGCACTGCTATTCACTCGGAGAGTCGGTTACATGAATCGGCGTTCAATACTTGTCCTCCTTCTCCTGTTCCCGTTGTTCACGTTGGGGCAGGACTATCCATCGCGGCCGATCCGCGTCGTGGTGCCGTATTCGGCCGGAGGCTCCTCCGACGGTCCGATGCGCGTCATCGCGCAGGAGATGTCGAAGCAGCTTGGCCAGCAGATGGTGGTCGAGAACAAGCCCGGCCAGGGCGCGATGCTCGGCAGCGCCGAGGTGGTGAAGGCGCCCCCCGACGGCTATACGCTGCTTCTCGCCTCCAATCCGAACGCCATCAGCGCTTCGCTGTATTCCAGGTTGACCCACGACCCGGTGGAGGACTTCGCGCCCATCTCGCTCCTCGCGAGCGAGCAGGCGGTGCTGCTGGTGCACCCGTCGATCCCGGCGAAGAACCTGCAGGAGTTTATTGCCTATGCCAAGGAGCGCCCGGGAAAGCTCGACTACTCGTCCTCCGGAAATGGCAGCGCCCAGCATCTCTTCATGGCGATGTTCCTGTCGATGACCGGGCTGCAGATGAATCACATCCCGTACAAGGGCAGCGCCCAGGCGGTGACCGACCTTCTCGGCGGGCAGGTCGCCGCCGCGATCCCGGGCCTCGCCGCCATGCGCGGGCACATCCGTGAAGGCAGAGCGCGGGCGCTCGCCGTCACGGGCGCGAGGCGCGCCGGCGCCGCGCCGGAGATTCCGACCATGATCGAGTCCGGGCTGAAGGGCTACGAGCTCTACGTGTGGATGGGAATGCTCGCGCCGAAGGGCACGCCCGCCGCGGTGATCGAACGCCTGCACCGCGAGTTCGCCAGCGCGCTGCGAGCGCCCGCGGTGAAGAGCTTCATGGACAGCGCGGCCATCGAGGCGGTGGGCTCCACGCCCGCCGAGTTCGGCGCATTCTTCCGCGAGGAGAAGGCGCGCTGGGCGAAGACGATCCGGGAGACCGGTGCGCGCATCGACTGAGTTCGTCCGCGCCGGAAACTGGGTGTTCGGCGCCGGAGTGCGGGACAGAAATCCCGAAACCTTGTTTCACCACATCGACACCGAGCTTGATCGGTTGGGAAGCTCGATGTCGCTGGTGGCGAGGCTCGACCAGTACTACCCGCACACGCGCTGCGTCGCCCCCTACCAGGCTGCGCGCAAGCGGGCGTTCGAGCGCCGCCAGGTCGCGCCGAGCACCTCGGTCATCGTGAGCGCCCTGCAGGATCCGCAGGCCGAGTTCGACGTGCAGGTCATGGCCGCGACTTCCGAGAGCGGGCTCGAGCCGGAGGAAATCGGCGCCGGCCTGAATCGCCCCGAGACCTCGGGCTACACGCCCTGCCTGCGGGTAGGCGATCTCGTGTTCGTGGCCGGACAGCTCGCGCGCGACGGCTCCGGCGCGCTCGCCGCGCGCGGCGCCGCCGAGGAGACCGACTACATCTTTCGCCGTCGGTTACTGCCGGCGCTCGAGGCCGCGGACAGCGGCCCGGATCTCGTGCTCAAGGCTCAGGTTTACCTCAGTGGAAGCCTGAGTGAAAACGAAGCCCTGCCTCGCTTTCACACGGTTTGGAGCAAGGCGTTCGACGGGCGCGTTCCGCCCACGACCGTGGTGGCCTTGCGCCATCCCGCCTTCCTCACTCCCGAAGCGACGGTCGAAGTGAACCTGATCGCAGCGCGTCGTTCCGCCCGCGGCCGCGTGCAGCGCATCGAGCGCGGCGATGCGCGCGCGAGTATGCTCGACGGCCTGCTCTTCGTCGGCGGCCTGGACGGCGCCGATCTGGACGAGGTGGTGGAGAAGGCAAAACCGCTCTTCGCCGAGGCCGGAACGGAGCTCTCGAACGTGGTGAGGGCGCTCGTGTTCCACGCGGGAGGGCGCGGGCTGGCCGGGGCAAGGCTGCCGTTTCGCTTTACCGCGGTCGAGGTGCAGGCAGGCTTGAGCGTCGATCTCTGGGGCTACGCGCCGCAACCATGAAAGAAATGCCGCTTCTTCCGCAGCACAGCCGCTACGACTACGTGCCGCTCACCGAGCGGAAAGACTACAGCTGGCCGCAAGGCAAGCGGCTCGCCTTCGCGCTCACCACCAACATCGAGTGGTTCGCCTTCGGCGCGGGGCTCGGCCACGACCCGGCCAAGACCGGCGAGCCGCAGACCCACCGCAACTATTCCTGGCGCGACTACGGCAACCGCATCGGCGTATGGCGGCTGTTCGAGCTCTTCGACGAGCTGAAGCTCCCCGCGGCCCACAACGCCAACTCGCTGCTGTACGACTATGCGCCGCAGATCATGGAAGCGATCCGCAAGCGCGGCGACGAGGTGGTAGGGCACGGCCGCACCAACGCCGAGAACCTGCGCGGGCTGTGGCAGCCCGACGAGGAGCGCATCCTGCGCGAGGTCACCGAGACGATCGCGCGCCACGAGGGCGCCCCGCCGGCCGGCTGGATGGGCACCGGCGCTTACGAGACGCCTCACACACCCGACCTCCTGAAGGAGCTCGGCTACAAGTACCTCATGGACTGGCCGATGGACGACCAGCCGGTGTGGCTGCGCACGCGCTCGGGGCCGCTCCTTTCGATTCCGTACCCGATCGAGCTCAACGACGCGCAGGTGGTCATCCACCGCAAGCAGGACGCCTCCGACTTCTGCGACATGGTCGTCGACCAGTTCGACGAGATGATCGAGCAGAGCGAGCGCCACCCGCTCGTGATGAATGTCTCGGTCCACACCTACGTATTCGGCCAGCCGTTCAGGCTGCGCCGGTTGCGCAGCGCCTTGCGGCACTGCATCGAGCACGCGGGCGCTTCCCGGGTGTGGTGGACGCGGCCGCGCGAGATTGCAAATTTCTGCGCGAGCCTGCCAAAAGGTCTCATCCCCGGAAGCACTTAGGTGAGGGTTTGTCAGTCGGCGCCGGGCGCGCGCCGGCTGACCGGTACAGTGCGATCCAGCCATGCAAGCCGCGCCCGAGTTCGACCAAGTCGAGCACACGGTAAGGGTTCTCCTGCTCGAGGACGACCCCGATTTCGCCGCGCTGGTGCGCCGCTGCGTCGCGGGGCTCTCGGGGCAGCCGGTGCTCCATGCCGCGCAGACGCTGGAGGAGGCGCTGCTCGAGCTGCGCTCGAGCATGTTCGACCTCGTCCTGGCCGATCTGTGGCTCCCCGACTCGTCCGGCCTCGACACGCTCGAGCGCATCGCCTCGGCCACGACCTGCCCGATCATCGTGCTGACCGCGAGCGACGACCCGGGGATGCGCGAAGCGGCGCTCGCCGCGGGGGCGTACGAATTCGTGCAGAAGACCGAATTCGACTCGCGGGTGCTCGCGCGCCTGGTGCGCCTGGGCGCCATCCAGGCGCGCACCTTCCGCTCGCTGCGCCAGAGCGAGGCGCGCTTCCGCAGCCTGACGCAGCTCTCCTCGGACTGGTACTGGGAGCAGGACAGCGAATTCCGCCTGACCTTCATGTCGAGCCACATGGGCGAGCGCACCGGGCTCGCGGCCTCGGACTATCTGGGCCGCAAGCGCTGGGACCTGCCGGCGCTCAACTTGACCGAGGCCGACTGGGAGCGCCACCGCGCCCAGCTCGAGGGCCACAAGCCGTTCCGCGACTTCGAGATGCAGCGCAAGGTCGAGGGCGGCGGCAGCGTGTGGCTTTCGATCAGTGGCGAGCCCGTATACGACGCCGACGGGCACTTCGTCGGCTACCGCGGCGTGGGCCGTGACATCACCGCCAACAAGCGCGCGCAGGCCGCGCTGCAGCGCTTCCGCACCGCGCTCGACCGCTCGGTCGACATGTTCTTCCTCGTCGACATGCAGGAGAACCGGCTGCTCGACTTCAACGAGACTGCCTGCGCGGCGCTCGGCTACACGCGCGACGAGCTCCTGGGAGTGCGCTCCGACATGGTCCTCGCGGGGAAAACGATCGACGAGATCCGCGCCTCGCACGAGGAGCTGGTGAAGAAGCGCATGCTGACCGGCGAGACGACCTACCGGAGGAAGGACGGCAGCACCTTCCCGGTCGAGGTGCGCCGCACCGTCCTCCAGACCGCCGAAGGCCGCATCCTCGTCATCAACTCGCGCGACCTCACCGAGCGCAAGGCGGAGGAGGCACGCAAGTCCGCCCACCTGCGCTACCAGCAGCGCATCGCGGCGTTCGGGCAGTCGGCGCTCGCCTGCAGGGAGTCGGGCGAGCTCAGCGCCGACGCCGTGCAGCAGGCCCTGCTTGCCCTCGGCGCGGACAGCGTCGGCTATTTCGAGCGCGGCGCCGAGCAGGGCGAGCTCGTCGCCCGGGCGCTTGCCGGCTACGACGCCGAGGGCAAGCGCACGGCGGTCTCGAGCTACGACCCGCGCACGTCGGTATCGACCGACGATCCGATCTCGCACGTGCTGCAGAGCGGCGAATACTTCTCGGCCGAGAACTGCTCGCTTCCCTTCGAATGGGCGCGAACCGGCGCCACCGCGGTCGTTCCGGTGCCCGGCGATTCGGAGGTGCGCGGCGCCCTGTGCGCGGTGTCGCGGGGAGGAAGCTTCGCCGCGGAGGAGCTCAACTTCCTCGATGCGGTCGCGGCGGTCCTGAGCGCGGGCCTGAAGCGCCTCGCCAGCGAGGAGCGCCTCGCCTATCTCGCGCAGTTCGATTCGCTCACCGGCCTGCCGAACCGCGGCCTGCTCTCGGACCGCTTCGCGCAGATGATCGAGCAGGCGCGGCGGCACGACCGCATCCTCGGCGTCCTGTTTGTCGATCTCGACGACTTCAAGAGCGTGAATGACACGCTCGGACACGCGGCGGGCGACGAGCTCCTCAAGGAAGTCGCGCGGCGCCTCTCCGAGACGGTACGCCTCGGCGACACCGTGGCGCGCATCAGCGGAGACGAGTTCGCGGTCGTGCTCGCCGACCTGGCGCGCCAGGAAGACGCGGCGCTCGTGGCGCAGAAAATCGTCGACGGCCTGGCGGCGCCGTTCCAGGTCTCGGGGCACGAGGTGCTGCTGACGGCGAGCGTCGGCATCGCCTCCTACCCGGCCGACGGCAACGACGCCGAAAGCCTGCTCGGGGCGGCGGACGCCGCCATGTACCGCGCCAAGCAGTCCGGGCGCAACACCTACCAGTTCTTCACCTCCGAGATCAACCAGCGCACCCGGGCGCGCGCGCTCCTCGGCGCGGACCTGCGCCGGGCGCTCGAGCGCGAGGAGTTCACGCTCGCCTACCAGCCGAAGTTCGACTTGATGACGATGCGGCCCTGCGGCGGCGAGGCGCTCCTGCGCTGGAACCATCCGGAGCGCGGGCCGGTGCCGCCCGCCCAGTTCGTCCATGTCCTCGAGGAGAGCGGCCTGATCGTCAAGGTGGGCGAGTGGCTGTTCGCGCGCGCCTGCGCCGACCTCAAGGCCTGCATGGCAGCGAGCGCGCGGCCGGTGCCGATCGCGGTGAACCTGTCGGCACGGCAGTTCCGCCAGCACGACCTCGCCGCGCGTATCCGCGCGCTGATCGCCGAGGCGGGCGTGCCGCCCGAGCTGATCGAGCTCGAGATCACCGAGAGCCACCTGATGCACGATCCGGCGCAGGCAATCCATGCGATGCGCACGCTGCGCGACGAGGGGGTGCGCATCGCGATCGACGACTTCGGCACCGGCTACTCGAGCCTCGCCTACCTGACGCGCTTCCCGGTGGCGGCGCTCAAGATCGACCGCTCGTTCGTCGCCGGCATCGGCCGCGAGGCGAGCGACGCGGCGATCGTGCGCACCATCATCGAGATGGCGCGCAGCCTCGGCTCGACGGTGATCGCGGAGGGCGTCGAGACGCAGGCCCAGGTCGGCTTCCTGCGCCGCTTCGGCTGCCACCAGGCGCAGGGCTACTTCTTCGCCCCGCCGATGCCGATCGGCGAGTTCATCCACCTCATCTGCTCCGACAACGTCGCCCCGCCGCGCAAGGTCAGCAACGCTCGTTGATCGCGATTTGACGATTCGTCGGCGGGCGGTCACAGTCCGCGTCATCCGCCTCTTCATGCTTTCGCTCGTGTTGTCCGGCCTCTGGGGCTGCTCGGCCACGATGCCGCCGGTGTCCATGACGTTCGTCGATGAGCAGGACGGGCGGCCCATCGCAGGCGCGCATGTCTTGTTCCGCGCGGGCGCGAGTCAGGGCACCCTTACGGGCCATGGCGGTGCACGCACGAACCTTTTCCTGGTGGAAGGGATCACGGACAGCGCGGGGATGGTTCATCTGCCGGGCCAAGAGTTTTCTGCTCGTCCTTTCCTGCACAGCAACTACTACGAAATGCCCTCCGTCACCGTGTTCAAACCCGGCTATGAACTGCTCGTCCGGTCGAACTCTGGACGAATCATCGCGGAGCTCGAGGACGTGACGGACTGGCAATACAACGGCGACAGACTGACTATGCGGCGTGCAAGCGGGGACAAGGATGTTCTACAGAGCATCGAAAGTGCCGGCTCGAGCGTCGAACGAAGCTTCCGTTCGGATGGCCCCGATGTCTGCGCATGGAAGAGCGTTCCGCGGTTCATCGTCGCTGTCGATCGTTCATTGACCGGATGGAAAAAACGGAACAGGCTCGAGGCGCAGCAGCTTCGCATTCAATGGCTGACGAGTCCGCTACAAGGCCTGCTCGCGAACGACCAAGCCTATGAAAACAGGGGTTGCGGTTCGCCGCGGCGGTTTTTTGAGCCATATTTGAAGGACGCAGGAAACAAATAGAGGAAACAAATCGGGGTCAGACCCCGCCAGGGCTACTTGTTTTCCTGTCCCAGTTCGGCTTTCAACGCCTTGATCTCTTCGGGAGCTGCGGTGTCCTCGCCGAAGGGGCGTCCCGCCTTGCGATACCAGTAGCGCGCATTCGAGCGGTCGCCTTCCATGATGTGCACGATGCCGTGCGCCCAGCAGAAAAGCCGGGAGTCCTCGTCCTCCTGCACGATCGCGTGCGCGGCCTGCCAATCGCCGCTTTCCAGCAATTTGACTGCTCTACGGAGGTCAAGCTTCAATCCGCGCGCGCTCCGGAGACCTCGACCAGCTTGCGCATCCGCTCGGACTCGGCCGCGACGAAGCGCGCGAATTCCTCGGGCGAATCGGCGACCACGGTGAGCCCGAGCTGCTCGAAGCGCTCGGCGATCTTGGGGTCGCGCAGCGCTTTGGCGAACTCCGCGTTCAGCTTCGCCACGACCGGCTTCGGCGTGGTCGCCGGCACGGCGACGCCGTACCAAATGCCGATCTCGAAGCCGGCGAGCCCGGATTCGTCCGCGGTCGGAACCTCGGGCGCTTGCGGATGCCGCTTCAACGCCGTGACCGCCACCGCCTTGAGGCGGCCAGAGCGCACGTGGGTGATGACATTGGAGAAGTTGTCGCACATCAGGGGCACCCGCCCGGCGATGACGTCCTGCAGCGCGGGCGCCGGGCCTTTGTATGGAACGTGGAGCAGGTCGACCTTGGCCGTGCTCTTCAGCAGCTCGCCGCACAAGTGGCTGGTCGAGCCGCTCCCTCCGGATGCGAAGGAGAGCGCGCCTGGTTTCGCCTTCGCCAGCGCGAGGACCTCGCCGAGCGTCGCTGCCGCGGCACCCGGATGGGTGACCCACATGTTGGGCGTCGTGGCGGTGTTGATCACCGGCGTCAGGTCTTTCCGCGGGTCGTACCCGAGATCCTTGTAGAGCCACTGGCTGACCGCGAGGATGACCGACGGGGCGATGAGTACCTGGTGGCCGGTCGCGTCGCCGCGCGCGACGAGCGCGGCGCCGACGTTGCCGCTAGCTCCGGGCCGGTTCTCGACGACGAGCGCAACGCCCATCGACTGCGACATGAGCGGGGCCAGCGCGCGCGGGATGAGATCCGAGCTGCTGCCGGGCGGATACGGCACGACGATGGTGATCTGGCGCGCCGGGAACGCCTGCGCCGGCGCCGATTCCGGCAGAAGAGCGAGTAGGAGACGAAGAACCCAGATCACTCGCATGCATATCTCCTCAAGCTTGCGATCATCGACGTTTGCAGCATGTACTCACGGGCGAGCCGCGGGTCGGCCGCGGTGCGCGCCATCTGCGCCTTCCAGCGGGCGTGCTCCCCGGGGTCCTTGGCCTCGAGGTTGCGCTTGTTCGCAATCGTAATCCTGTTCACGTAGTCCAGCGCGACCGGCCTGCGCTGGCGCGCGTAGCGGTCGAGCTCGTCTTCGCCGGCGCGCCCCGCGATCACCGCCGCCAGCTTCTGCGCCAGGTTGAAGGCGTCGTGGATGCCGCCGTTCATGCCCATGCCGCCGAGCGGATTGTTGAGGTGTGCGGCGTCGCCGGCGAGAAAGCAGCGCCCCTTGCGATAGCTCTGCGCCACCCGCTGGTGAACCGCATAGAGCGTGCGATGGTGCATTTCATATCCAGAAGCCTGCGCGTGGATACGGCGGAGGCGACGCTGGATCGAGGCGTCGGAGATCGCCTCCTCGTCCTTTTCGTCCTCGCGTACGGGAAACATCGCGCGCCACACACCTGGAACGCGCAGCAGGAAGAACCACTCCTCCGGATCGGCGAAGTAGGCGACGTCGCACAGTCCCGGCAGGGCGGCGGCGAAGTCGAACGGCGTGCTCGCGACGAGGAAGCGTTCCGGCCAGGTGAACCCTTCGAGCCGGATGCCGAGCGCTTCACGCACGCGGCTGCGCCCGCCGTCGGCGCCGATGAGCCAATTCGCCTTGATTTCCCTCGTCCCGTTCACCGACACGGTGACCGAAGCTGCGTCCTGCCGCACACCGGTCACTTCACAGCCGAACTCGATGCGCGCCTTTGGCGCGAGACGCTCGGCCAGCACCTGGTTCAGCCTGTACTGCTCGCACTGGACCCGGTAGGGATGATCCGTCTCGTCGGCGATCACGCCGAAGTCGAGCTCGGCGACCCAGCCCGTGCGCTCGCGGTATTGCAGCCTCGGTGCGATGCGCCCCATCTCGATCAGGCGCTGCGCCGCGCCAAGGCGCGCGAGCATGTCGAGCGTGGGCGGCTGGAAAGTGGAGGCGCGCAGGTTCTCCGGCAGGCGCGGCTCGGCTTCGAGCACTGTCACCGGCACGCCGGCGTCGGCGAGCACGTTGGCTGCGCAGAGGCCCACCGGCCCGGCGCCGGCAACGAGGACCGCCGCTTGCATGGGCGTGCTCATTGACAAGGATGATTCTGACAGGATCAACTACACGGCATGGAGACGTCCATGAAGCCGAAGCAGCATCTCGAGTTCGTAAGAGTCGACCTCAACGCCGGCTGGGAGCGCCCGCCGGGCTATCCGCCGGGGTTCTGGCAGAAGATCCTCGCCTCGGACCTCGACGAGGCGGCGAAGCGCGGCAGCCGCACCCGCCTCCTCAAGATCGAGGCCGGCGCCTTCTCCACCGAGCCGTTCGTCCACGACCACTGGGAGGAGGTCTACGTGGTGCAGGGCGATCTCGTGGTGGGCAACGACAAGCAGGGCAAGGGCGGCGAGCAGTCCTTCGCCCCGACGTATGCCTGCCGCCCGCCCGGCGTGCACCACGGGCCCTTCACTTCGCGCAACGGCTGCATCCTCCACGAAATTCATTATTACGAAACCTCCGGGAATGCTCAAAACAGGAACTGAGCATTTAGAGTCGCTGCGCGACGGGCGCATTGTCTATATCGGCTCCGAGCGCGTGGACGACGTCACCACGCACCCGGCGTTCCGCAACGCCGCTCGCACCGTCGCCGGCATCTACGACATGAAGCTCGCGCACCAGGAGGCGATGAGCTTCGAGGAGGGCGGCGAGCGCTACTCGATCTACTTCCTGATGCCGAAGACGCGCGAGGATCTCGCGCGCCGCAGCCGCGGCCACCGCATGATCGCCGAGCTCACCTACGGCATGTTCGGTCGCTCGCCCGACCACGTCGCGAGCTTTGTCACCGGCATGGCGATGAAGCCGGAGGAACTCAAGCCGCCTTGCGGAAACGCCGGCCATCTTCTCGATTTTTACGACTTCATTCGCAAGGCCGACACCTACGTGGTCTACGCCGTGGTCCCGCCGCAGGCGGCGCGCAACCCGGAGTTCTACAGCCGCCAGAACATCCCGGTGCCGGCGCTCCAGGTGGTGCGCGAGGAGGACGACGGCCTCGTCATCTCGGGCATGAAGATGCTCGCCACCGGCGCGGTGCTCGCGAACGAGGTCTGGCTCGGCAACGTCATCCCGCTCGCCCCCGACCAGAAGAAGCAGGCGATCACCTGCTCGCTGCCGATGAACGCGAAGGGCCTTTCGCTCTGGTCGCGCAAGCCCTTCGAGCGCGAGGCGAAGAGCGAGTTCGACGCGCCGCTCGCCTGGCGCTACGACGAGACCGACAGCATGGTGATGTGCGAGGACGTCAAGGTGCCCTGGGAGCGCGTGTTCGTGCACGACGACGCGCTCCTCTCGCGCGACATCTACGTCAAGACGCCGAGCCACTGCTTCGGCAACCACCAGTCCAACGTGCGCTACTGGGCGAAGATGCGCCTGGTGCTCGGCCTATGCAGCAAGATCGCGCACGCGACCGGCGCGATCGAGGTGCCTGCGGTGAAGGAGACGCTCGGCCACATGTCCGCGGTCGAGGGCTGCATCGCCGGCATGGTGCACGGCCAGATCGAGGCGTTCGAGCGCTGGCCGGAGGGCTACGTCTGCTTCAACCGCCGCATGATGTACGCCGCGCTCGAGTGGTGCACCCAGAACTACTCGGGCTTCATCGACGAGCTGCGCGAGCTCTGCGGCGGCGGCGTGTTTCAGATGCCCGCCGACATCTCGGTGGCCGAGGACATAAAGCTCGCCCGGCAGTTCGAGGCCTACTTCCAGACGCCGCAGGGCGGCGCGGTGGAGCGCATGAAGCTCTTCAAGCTCGCCTGGGACCTGGTGGGCTCCGAGTTCGCCGGCCGCCATCTCCAGTACGAGAAGTTCTACGCCGGCGCCTCCTTCATCGTGCGCAACCACGCCTACCGCGAGACGCCTTGGAACGAATTCCACGGCCTGGTCGACAATCTGATGGCGAGCTACGACGTTCCCCGCAAGGCGCTCGGATGAGGCAAGAGAGCAAGGAAGTCGACGCTCTCGAGATCCTGGTGCTGGTGGACAACGTCACCGACAGCCTGTCCTCGAACCCCGCGAACGTGCAACCGGAGTGGTCCGTCTTGCTCACCGGCGGGAAGCTGCGCGTTCTCGCCGGGTCCAACATCTGCTGCGCGCATCACGGGCTCTCCGTGCTCCTCAGCGCGACCGTAGGCGGCAAGAAACGCACGCTGCTCTTCGATGCGGGGCCGGCGGCGGCGACTTTCCAGCGCAACGCGGAGATCCTCGGCGTCGACTTCGCCAGTATCGAAGCGGTGGTGCTGTCGCACGGGCACTGGGACCATGCCGGGGGCCTCCTCGCCGCCGTGGAGTCGATCGCGCGGGCTCGCGGCAGCAAGAGCTTCGCCTGCTACGTCCATCCCGGCATGTTCCGGCAGCGCGCGACCCGCCGCCCCGACGGGCAGCTCTATGTGAACGAGCTCGTGCCCGATCCGGCGCGCCTCGAGAATGCGGGCGCCAAAGTCGTCAACACGCGCGATCCGCAGACCCTGGCCGACGGTGCCTTTTATGTGAGCGGTGAAATCCCGCGGGTGACGAGCTACGAGGCCGGGGTGCCGAATCACCTTAGCCGCAGCGCCGACGGCGCTTCCTGGGAGCCGGATCCGCTCATCATGGACGAGCGCTTCGTCTCGGTAAACGTCAAAGGGAAAGGGCAGTTTGTGTTTTCGGCCTGTTCGCATGCAGGCCTCATCAACGTGCTCAACCACGCCCGCGCGATGTTCCCTTCCGTGCCACTCTACGGCGCGATGGGCGGCCTGCATCTTTCGGGCATCAACGAACGGGCGATTCCCCAGACCGTCGCCGATCTCAAGAAATTCGGCCTCAGGTTCCTGGCGCCGGGCCACTGCACCGGCTGGCGCGCGCTGAGCCAGATGGCGCGCGAGTTCGGCGACGAGCTCGTGCCCTCGGCCGTAGGAAAGCAATATCGCATCTAGAATCTCCTAGCATGCGCGGCACGGGAGCGTAAATGAAAGGACCTGAGCTCTATCTCGTTGCGGCGGTTCTCGTGCTCTCCGCCTGCGCCACGCCGACCCGCGTGCCGGACGACGGCGCGCGCGCCGAGCTCACGCCCACCGGCAAGCTCCGCTTCGGCGTCGTCGCGGGTCCCGAGCGCACCGAATTCTTCGTGGTGAAGAATGCCGGCGGGCAGCCCGAGGGGGTTCCCGTGGATCTCGCGCGCGAGCTCGGGCGCAGGCTCGGCGCGGCGGTCGAGTTCAAGGTCGCTTCGAGCCCGCTGGAGCTCACCGAGATGCTGCTCGGCGGCAAGATCGATTCGGCGATCATGCCGCCCGACGCGTGGGGCAGGCGCAGGGTCGACTTCGGGACGTCCTATTTCGTGGACCGCGACGCCTACATGGTTCCCCGCAGCTCCAGGCTCAAGATGATCGGCGAAGTGGACAACCGCCGTGTCCGCGTCATCGCGATCGAGGGAACGACGACCGACCGCGCGGCGACCCGCCAGCTCAGGAATACCCGAGTCAACCCGGTCGGCTCGATCGACGAAGCGCTGGAAATGCTGCGCACCGGACAAGCCGACGCGCTTGCGTTCACGCACGCCTCCCTTGCGCCGCTCGTCGGGCGTGTGCCCGGCTCGCGCATCCTGGAGGGCTCCTTCGAGCGCGTCGGGCTGGCGTTCGCGGTCCCGAAGAACCGGCTCTACGCCCTCGACTACGTGACGATCTTCACCGAGGACGCCAAGGTCTCGGGCCTCGTCCAGCGCGCGTTCGACAACGCGGGGCTCAAGAACAGCGAACCGGCAAGACCCGACTCGACGGCTCCAGTGTTCTGGTCCCTTGCGCCTTGTGCCTCACCCCGCAGCCACCGCGGTCTGTTGGCTGGAGCACATCTGGCGTGCGGCACTGCAAAAAGATATACGACCATGCGCGCCGAGAGGGGCGTATAACAGTTCGTAGAAGCGATGCGTTAAAGCCAACCGCCTGGTTTTCCACCCTCAGGCTTCGGTATCAAGGTTTCCGCAGCGAGCGCGAAACTTAGATACCTGGGGACCGCGCTGCCGCGTGGTCCTGCCCCGTCCTTTGAATAACGCCACCCCGCGGGCGGGCAGGTTTGCGGCACGGCAACCGATCTTCAACCAACTGCAAGGACTAGATGATGAAACGTTTTATCGTCGCAACGTCGTTATTTGCAATCGTGGCAGCGCCAGCCTTCGCCGTCGAAATCAGTCCGCCCTACGAGGAACTGAACGTCGAACGTACGCTGCCCCCGATCGCGGAAACCTCTGCCGCACCATACGTGCCGGGCCGCTCCGCGCCCTTCGAGGAGCTCATGATCGACCGAGCATTGCCAGTACTGCCAAAAGGCGCTCCAGTGACTCAACCTGCCGAGGGCTCGAGTCTCTCCGGCATGCGCTCGAACGTTGGGGTCGCGGGCGCAGAGGTCGTGGCCGCGTCGCCCTGGGTCCACGACTACAACTTTGTCGCTCCGGCGCTCTGATTTCTCGCGCTGAGGGACCAGCATCAAGCGCGCCGGGGCAGGATCTGCCGTTCTTCGGCGACGCGCCAGATCTTCGACGCGGCGATAGCGGCGGTTCTGATGATCGAAGCCTCCTCGCCGGTGAGGAGGCGGCCGTCGCGCACGACGGGCTGGCCGTGGATCATCACGAGGGCGATGTCGCCGGCGTGGCCTTTCCAGACGATGTTCTTGACCGGGTCCCACACCGGCTGAAGGTGGGGCTTGAAGAGGTCGAACACGAGCAGGTCGGCCTTGGCGCCGGCTTCGATGCGGCCGAGGTCGGGGCGGCCGAGCGCCTCTGCGCCGTTCAGCGTGCCGGCGCGGATCAGTTCATGGGCGGTGCCGAAGTGGCTTTTGCCGAAGTACTGCTTCGACAGCAGGCCCGTCGTTCGCATCTCGCCGATGAAGTCCATGCCGTGCGAGTCGGTGCCGAGGCCGGTGTTGATGCCGGCGGCGGCGAAGCGCGCGTAGGGGAAGTTGATGCCCTCGCGGGCGAAGCTGAGCGCGCAGTTGGCGACGCTGGTGCCGGTGTCGGCGAGGACCTTGAGCTCGTCGTCGGTGGCGCAGCCGGCGTGGGCGAGGACGACGTTGCGGCCGAGGAGCCCGGCGTGGCGTGCATACTCGCCCGCGCTCATCTCATACTTTTTTCTTAGAAGAGAAATCTCCTGCGGCGTCTGCGCGAAGTGGGTCGTGAGGATGCAGCCGAGGTCGTCGGCGGCCTTGCGGCACTCGCGCAGTAGTTCAGGCAGACAGCTGTCGGTGGCGTGCGGGCCGATCGCGACCTGGGCGAGGCCCTCGGCACCCTGGTCGCGCGACTTGAAGAGCGCGATCGATTTCTGGAGCTGGGCGAGGCCGTCGTTGCCGAAGTCCCACACCGGGTAGCCGTCGGAGCCGAGGCGCGAGTTCGACGCCGACAGGATGAACGGCGCGCCGATCGTGCGAAGCCCGAGATCGCGCGCCACGTCGAAGAAGATGTCCTGTCCGTGGTGCCACATGTCGAGCAGCGTGGTCGTGCCGCCCTTGATGAGGTCGATCATGCCGAGCGCGGTCACGGCGCGCAGCTCCTCGGGTGACAGCTCTTTTGCGGCGATCGAGGTGAGCGGCAACAGGATCTTGTAGACGAGCTTCGGGATGAAGGGCTCCATCTCGAGGTCGTCAGGGATGCCGCGGAAGAGGCCGCCGCGGATGCAGTGCGCGTGCAGGTTGACGAAGCCGGGCGTGACGAGGCCGTGCTCGCAGCGGATCACGTCCTGGCCCGGCGCGGGTGCGTCGCGCGTCACCGCCTCGATTTTCGCGCCGTCGATGTACACGTAATGGTCCTGGAGAAGGACCTGAGCCCCGTCTTGCCGGGCTACGAGGTACTTTCCGGAAACGATCCGGGTGGTCACTCGGCGACGATGCCCGCTTCGCGGGTGAGGCGCCGCCAGACTTCGGTCTGCTCCCGCGCGAGCGCGCCGATCGCCTCGGCCGGGAGCGGGTTGAGGTCCATCGCCTGGGCCTCGATCCGCTCGCGCACGTCGGGCTTCTGCAGCGTCGCGAGGAGCTCGCGCGAAAGCCGCTCGACGACTTCCTTCGACAGCTTCGCCGGCCCGAAGAACCCCATCCACGGCACGGCAGGGAAGGGTGGCATGCCGGCTTCGCTCATCGTCGGCAGGTCGGGCAGCGTCTTGCTGCGTTTGTCGAGGAGCGTGGCGAGGCCGCGCGCGCGGCCGTCGCGCACGTGCTGGGCGAGGGTTCCGGTGATCAGCATGAGCTCGATGCGGCCGCTGATGAGGTCGTTCAGCGCCGTGGTCTCGCTCTTATAGGGCACCACCTGGAGCTGAAACCTCTCGGCCCTCGAGAGCAGAGTCGGCGCGATCGTCGCCGTTGCGCTCGAGCTCCCGGCGTTGAGCTTCCCGGGGTTGGCGCGGGCATAGTCGGCGAGCTCCTTCAGGCTCTTCACCGGCAGCGATGGATGCACCGCCCAGAAGAAGCTGAAGTTGCCGATGCCGCCGATCGGCGTGAACTCCAGCGGGTCGAACGGCACGTTCTTGCGCAGCGAAGGCAGCGCCGAAACCTGGGTCGACGTGGCGAAGAACACGGTGTACCCGTCGGGCACGCTCTTCGCGACTTCGGCGCCGGCGACCATGCCGTCGGCGCCGGGCTTGTTGTCGATCACCACCGGCTGGCCGAGCGACTGCGACATCGACGCGGCGATGATGCGGGCGATGACGTCGGTCGCGCCGCCGGTGCCGAACGCCACCACGGCGCGCACGGGCTTCGCCGGGTACTGCGCGTGCCCAAGGACCGAAAACGCGAGCAGCGCGATGAATAAGAGCTGCTTCATATCCCTTGGTCTGCTTTGACGAAATCGTACTTGCCGACACCTTGGACCAGGAGAAAGCGGCAGGCCTTCTTGCCCGGGTTCGAAACATGGTGCACCGTCGGCGGCGTCACCGTCGTCGACTGGCCGGCGCCGATTTCGTGGCGGCCGGGCGGGTTGCGGGTCTCGACGAGAACCGTGCCCTCGAGCCCGTAATAGTAGTCGGCCATCTCGCTGTGCCGATGCCAAGGGATCGCTTCGCCCGGATCGAGCGTGTACTCGCGCACGAGAACGTCGGCGCCCTTCGCGACCACGTGAATGTGGCGCACCCTGTACGGTTGCGGCTTGGGTTCGCTCATCTGCATCTACTCCGGCTTGATGCCTGCTTCCTGGACGATCTTCTGGAACTTGGCGACCTCGCCGCGGATGTACGCGTCGAAGCCTTCGGGGCTCGTGGGCGCCGGATCGGCGCCGAGCGAGAGCAGCCGCTCCTTCACGTCGGGCAGCCCGACGATGCGTGCGACCTCCCCGCTCAGCTTTGAGAGAAGCGGCTTCGGAGTCTTCGCAGGTGCAAGCAGCCCGAACCAGGGATCGAACACATAGCCCGAGACGCCGGCTTCCGCCACGGTGGGCACGTCGGGCAGCACCGCCGAGCGCTTGCCGGTGGAGGCCGCGAGCGCCACCAGCTTGCCGTCGCGGCTGAGCGGCAGGATGTTGACCACCGGCGAGAAGTTGAACTGCACGGCGCCCGAGACCACTCCCGTCATCGCCTCCGGGATGCCCTTATACGGCACGTGAACCGCGTGCACGCCGGCGAGAATCTTGAAGAGCTCGGCGGCGAGGTGGTTCGCGCTTCCCACGCCCGGCGAGGAGAAGTTGAGCTGCCCGGGCTTCGCTTTCGCGAGCGCGACCAGGTCCTTCACCGATTTCACGCCGAGCGCGGGCGACACCACCAGGATGCTCGGCACGTTGGCGATGCGGCTCACGCCGGCGAAGTCCTTGAGCGTGTCGTAGGGCAGCTTGCTGAACATCGCCGCGGTTGCCGCATGGCCGGCCGAGACCACGAGCAACGTGTAGCCGTCCGGAGCGGCGGTGGCGACGGCGTTCGCCGCGCCTACGCCGCCCGCGCCAGGGCGGTTGTCCACGAGCACGGGCTGCCGCCAGGCCTCAAACATCTTCTGGCCTACGGTCCGCGCGAGGATGTCGGTGGTGCTGCCCGGCGAGAAGCCGACGAGGATGCGGATCGGCTGCGTGGGGTAATCCTGCGCGATGCCAATGCCGCACGCGGCACCGAGTGCGATGCCCACAAGAAGATCAATGCAGCGCATAGTCCCCGCCGTGGAAATGTTGATCTGACCCCTTTATTCTCACATGACGGTGCTCAAGCGCAGGATCGCGGCCGGCGAGGCGTTCGACATCGTCATTCCCGGCCCCGAGCTGATCGACGAGCTCGTTGCCCAGGGCAAGGTCGCGGCGGGCACGCGCGCCGCCTTCGGCAAGGCGGGCGTCGGGCTCGGAGTGAGGAAGGGCGCGCCCGAGGCGCTCAAGCGCCTGGGCATCGAAGCCGAGATGCGCCACAAGATCAAGACCTACGATCTGGAGGACCAGGCGATCGCCCTGCAGAACGGCGAGATCGACATTGCCGCGAGCGCGATGGGGCCGATGATGGAGATGCCGGGCGCCGAGCTTCTCGGCGGCCTGCCGGCCGTGCTCCCGGTGTTCAAGGCGAAGGGCCTGGAGCGCGACTGAGCGCGCGGCGCTTCACGAATGTGGAAGAGATCGCGAAGCTGGCTGAATAGCTTCCGGCGGGTCGTCCATTACCACGTCCACAGCGCGCAATAAAAGAGCGTCGGGCACCGGCAAAACACGTAAGCGCTTGAGAAGTACAGGGCTGATATTTAGCAGCAAAGCTGCCGCCTCAACGCCCCCTAATCTCTGAACGGTCTCTATTAGAAGCTGTTGCCCGATGGTCGTAGTTTTCATGGGACGCCTGGTACTTGGCTTCCTTGAGGACCTTCAGGGCATACTCGGCGTCCGTGGCGCGCACCGCCAGGAAATGAGGGTTGCGCCTGCCGCGGTCGGAGTGGAATTCCTTCGCCCCGCTTTTGAACCTGCCGCAGGCCAGCTCGGAGAGCGGTATGGGTTGGGCGCCGAGCTCGTTGCTTTCTGCGTACTCGAAAATCGGCACCAGGGCCGAGAGCGCCTTGGCGACCGCGTCGAGTTTCTCTTCGGTGCGGGTGCGCGCGCCGAGAAACGCCAGTCCGTATGCCTCTCTCAGGACCAGCCATGCTGCCACTGCGAGCGGGACGAGCGCACTGGGAAGATCGTCGGGCGCTTCGGCCTTGCTAGAGCTCGCCGGCGCCCCGACACTTGGGGGAGAATCCACATCGAGACACTAGAGACAGATCAGGCGCGTTGTCGGTCCGCCCGCGTACCGATCGTACCGACCGCACCAAACGTCATGCCGTCGACCCCAACGAGGCCTTCCAGCTCGCGGTTGACGATGGCGTAGCACTCGCAGGCCGCATTCTCCAGGCCGGTACGGTCGAGGATGATCACATGGCCCCGCGAATAGGCAATGAACCCCGCCTTCTGCAGCAGGCCCGCCGCGACCGTGACGCTCGGGCGCCGGATGCCGAGCATCTCGGCGATGAAGTGCTGCGTCATCATGATTTCGTCGGTGCCGGCGCGGTCGTGCGTCATGAGGAGCCACCGGCAGATGCGCTCCTCCATCGGATGCAGGCGGTTACACATCACGGACTGCGAGATCTGGATGGTGAGCGCATGCGCAAACCGATGCACCAGGTAGTTGAGCATGCCGTTGCGTTGCAGCTCGACCCTGAAGTCCCGGACTCCCATCCGCAAAAGCTCACCCTGCACCTGGATCAGCGCTTTGACGTGGCTTCGATCGGCGCCAAGCGCCGTCGGCGTGCCCGCCATGCCCTCGTTGCCGACGACGCCGACCTCGATCGTGCCGCCGTCTTCGGTGCTGATCACCATGGACACCATTCCGGAGAGCGGGAAATAGACGTGGTCCATGGTGCCGCCGGCCTCGTACAGGACCTCTTCGAGCTTCAGGGAGACTTTCTCGCATTGGGCGACAATGCGCGCGCGGTCGGCCTCGCCTAACAGCGAGAGGAGCTGGTTGACTCCCCGGTTGTTGACCTTGCTCACGGGGCTGCCCGGAGCAAGGCGGCTGCGACGAGAGCTAGAGGTGCCGGCCGGGTGGACCGGCTCCAGGGTTTTGCTCTACCGACCATGGGCGTGCTTTCACCTTGAAGGAGCCGGAGATGGCCCTACGCCGATGGAAGGGAGGTTTCATTTGGGCGGAAGGAGAGAAGCCGGCCATTCCTTTGGCCGGGTTGCACCCACCATACGCCGATTTCAGGCCCCCAGCAGGGCTCGGACTCTATTCTTACGACCTCGACGCACTCGCAGGCGCTGTTTTCGCCCTTGCGGCGCCGGGGGGGGGGCTGGAGGACAGTAGCGCTTTGAACAACCGAAGGAACGTAGCAGTCCCCAGGTTGCCAACGGCGGTACGCCGGCGCATCTTTCCAAACAAGGTACGCTAGCGTAGAAACGTCAGCGGCGACGGGCACCGCAGCACCGAAAGGGCGCGCTCCTGGACCTGATCTTCTCGCATATTCACCCGAGCAAGTCGCAGAAGGTGCTCGGCCCTTTCAAGCGCATCAGCCTGGGCGCGGATGGCATGCGCGGCGACGGCGGTCCGACGGTACTTGGTTCTACGTCAATCACCAGTGGCACGTCGAAGGACTCGACTACTTCCGTCTCGACTGCACCGGCCAGGTGAGCGTCCATTTCGAGCGCGGGCGCGGGCGCTCCAGCCGATACGGCCCCTACGAACGATTCTCCGCGGTCAACGGCCTCGCATACGGTGATGATCGCGTGATCGCGTTCCTCGATTCCAGGATCGACGAATGGCTGTATTACGACTCGGGTTACCACTGGCCGATGATGGTGATCAGCGACTTGAGGTCGCTCGAGGCGCGGTAACCCTAAGGGATGCGGAGATAGATTACTTCAGCGTGGCGGCGATGCGGCGGATTTCGGCCGGAGGATGCTCGCCGGCGAGCGCCGTTCCGGGCATGAGGTGCTTGCCCATCGCGAGCTTGCCAACCAGCACCGGCTCGTAGCCGATGTCGCGGATCAGCGCCGAGGCGACCTTGATCGCTTCGGCATCGTCGCCCGCGATCGGCATGCCGACGCGTCCTGGCTCTTTGTACGCGTCGCCCATCCGCGAGGCGCCGATCGCATTGAACGCGCGGACCAGGCGAGCGCCGGGAAGCAGCTCCGCCGAAGCAAGCCCGGCGCCCTTTTCGCGCGCCCAGTTGGCGATCTCGCCGTCCCGCCCGACGAATGGGTTGCAGGTGTCGATGACCACCTTGCCGCGGATCAGATCACCGACGGTCTTGCCGACCTCGGGAAGCGCGCGGTAGGGCACCGAGATCATGACCACTTCGCCGAACGCCGCGGCTTCCCTCGGCGTCCCGGCGTGCGCGCGGGACCCCAGACTTGCGGCGAGCGCCTTGTCGTGCTCGATTTCGCGCGACGAGAACGTGACTTCGTGCCCCGCCCTGACCCAGACGCTTCCCAGCGTGCCGCCGACCTGTCCGGACCCGACGATGCCGATTTTCATTTTCCGCCCGCCGGGTTGCGGAAGAGCCGGACAGGGCAGGCAGCCCGCGATCAGCGTCATCGCAGCCGCCTTGATCAAGGCACGACGGTTCATGCGAACCCCATTGATGAAGGCATTGTGCCTAACGCCGCAGCACGAGCGCGAGCGCGGCGAGGACCAGCCCGGCGCCGACGAGCATCGGGGCGGTGACGGCCTCGTCGAGGAAGAGCCAGCCCCAGAGGACGCCGAGCACCGGGACGGCGAGGCCCACGGTGAGCGTGCGTGAAGGCCCGATGTCGCGCACGAGGCTGAAGAACGGAAGGTAGGCGAGACCGCTGCAGAGCAGGCCGAGGGCGAGCAGCGCGGCGGCGGCCTCGGTGGTCCAGGTCGAAGCCGGTGGCGTGAGCGCCCAGAGCGGCGTCATGAGCAGGGCCGCGAAGCCGATCGTGCCGCCGGCGGCGCCCATCGCGGGAAGGCGCCCGGTGCGCTGCTTGATCATCACGCCCGCCCAGCCCCAAAGCGACGCGCCCGCGATGGCGGCCGCGGTGCCGAGGAGCGTGCGGGTGTCCAGGGCCACCGGGCCGAGGTTGACGATGAGCGCCACGCCGGCGAGGCCGAGCACGAATCCCGCAATGCGCGGCCCGCCGAGGCGCTCGCCGAGCACCGGCGCGGCGATGACCGCCGCCGAGAGCGGTACGAGCCCGTTGATGATCGCGAGATAGCCGGCCGGCAGCGAGGTCGCCGCAAAGGCGTAGCAGACGAAAGGCAGCACGTTGTTCACCAGGCTGAGCGCGAGGTAGTCCTTCCAGTGCTCGAGCGGGGCGATGCGCTGGCGCGCGAAGAACACGACCCAGGGGACGAGGAACAGCGCGCCGAGAAGCGCGCGCGCCTCGGCCACCGGCGCGGCGCCGAACACCGGCACCGCGACGCGCAGGAACAGGAACTGCAGCGACCACAGGGTGGCGAGCAGCAGCCAGCGTCCCGCGTCGTAGGCTTGCACCCCTCTAGAGATACACGCGCTTCATGTTCTCGGCCGGATAGCGCGCTCCGGCGCCGGCCCCGACCGGCGCAGCCTCGGAGATCTTGTTCACATCGGATTCCGAAAGCTTGATATTGAGGGCGGCGAGGTTCTCGTCGAGGCGCTGCTTGCGCTTGGTGCCCGGGATCGCGACCACGTCCTTGCCCTGCGCGAGCACCCAGGCGAGGACGAGCTGCGCGGGGGTGCACTTCTTCTCCTTCGCGATCGCTTCGAGCCGGGCGGCGATCTGCACGTTCTTGTCCAGGTTCTCGCCCTGGAAGCGCGGATGCGCAAGGCGCCGGTCGCCCTCGGGCAGGTCCTGCTTGCCGTGCACCGAGCCGGTGAGCATGCTCCGGCCGAGCGGGGCGTAGGCGACCAGCGTGATGCCGAGCTCGCGCGTCGTGCGCAGGGTTTCTTCTCCCTCTTTTCGATACAGGAGAGAAAATTCATTTTGCACCGCGGCGATCGGATGGACCTTGTGCGCCCGCCGGATGGTCTCCGGGCGCGCTTCAGACAGGCCGATCGCGCGCACCTTGCCTTGCTCGACCAGCTTCTTCATTGCTCCGACGGTGTCCTCGATGGGCACGTTCGGATCGACGCGATGCTGGTAATAGAGGTCGATCACGTCGACACCGAGGCGCTTCAGGCTCGCCTCGCACGCCTGCATCACGTATTCGGGCCGGCCGTCGACGCCCTGCTTGCCGTCGGCGCCTTTCACCTGGCCGAACTTCGTCACCACCAGCGCCTTGTCGCGCCAGCCGCCCTTGAGCGCGCGCCCGAGCAGCGTCTCGTTGTGGCCCCAGCCGTACATGTCGGACGAATCGAGGTGGTTCACGCCGCGTTCGAGCGCGTGGTGGATCACGCCGATCGACTCCTCGTCGTCGGCGTTTCCGTAGATGCCCGACATCGACATCAGGCCGAGGCCGACGGCGGAGACTTCGAGGGACGAGCGGCCGAGCTTGCGTTTTTCCATGGGATCCTTTCAGGCGTGCGAAATCGGTGTTGACCCGAAATCAGGGACAGACCACGATTATTTCCGGTTATTGCGTCCCGCAAAACGTGGTCTGTCCCTGATTTTCAAAACAGATCGAAGTACTCGCGCTGCTCCCATTCGCTCACCTCGAGGTTGTACCGCGCGATCTCGGCTTCCTTGATGGTGCAGTAGTAGTCGACGAACTGCCTGCCGAGGCCCTGGCACAGGGCTTCGTCCTTGCGCAGGCATTCGAGCGCCTCGGTGAGGGTGCGCGGAAGGAGCTCGGCCTTGGCCTCGTAGGGCGTGTCGGCGGGCGGCGGCGGCGACAGCTTGCGGCTCATGCCGTCGAGTCCCGAGTAGATCTGCGAGGCGAAATAGAGATAGGGATTGGCGGCGGGCTCGCCGGCGCGGTTCTCGAGCCGCGTCGCCGGGTCCCTGCCGCCGCCGATCGCGCGGATCAGCGCGCCGCGGTTGTCGCGGCCCCAGATCGCCCGGTCGGGCGCGAGCGAGTAGGGACGGTAGCGCTTGTAGCCGTTGATGGTCGGCGTCGCGAGCGCCGTGGCGCCGCGAGCGTGGGCGAGGAGCCCGGCGAGGTAGCTCTGTCCGAGCGCAGAAAGAAGCTCCTTCTCGGATTCCGGCACGAAGGCGTTCTTTCCGCCGCGCGTGAGCGACTGGTGCAGGTGCCAGCCGCTCGACATCACGTTCGGCAGCTTCGGCCTGCACATGAAGGTGGCGTGGTAGCCGTGCCGGCGTGCGATCTGCTTGACCGCGCTCCTGAAGAGCAGCATCGCGTCGGCCGAAGCCATGCCGGGCATCGCGCCGAGCGTGATCTCGACCTGGCTCGGCCCGAACTCCACCTCGTAGGAGCGCAGCGGCAGGCCGAGCTTCGCGAGCTCCTTGCGCAGGAGCTCGAACACCGGGTCGATGAGGTCGTAGCGATGCTCGGTGAGAAGCTGGTATCCCGTCGTGAGGAGCGCGACTTCGGGCGGCGCGCCCGGCTGGCCGGCGTCCTCCGGCCGCAGGCGTTCGTCGATGATCCTGAAGAGGTGGAACTCGACCTCGAGCCCGGCGACGAACTCATGGCCCGAGGCCGAGAGCTTCTGCAGCGCGGTGCCGAGGAGGCTCCGCGTGCAGAACGGCGCCGGGCGCCCGTCGGGAAAGCGCGCGTCGCACAGGAACCACCCGGTCTCGGGCGCCCACGGCAGGATGCGGAACGTGGAGGGGTCGGGGTGCAGCACGAGGTCCGCGGCGCCCTGCATCTCCGGGATGCCGATGCCGGCTCCCGGCGTGAACGCGGGGAACACGGTGCGGTGCGAAGTGTCCTTGAGGAGGAGCGTGCTCGTCACCGTGATGCCGCGCTCAAGCGCCGCGGCCACCTCGGCGGTCGCGAGCGTCTTGCCGCGCAGCACGCCGTGCTGGTCGGCGAACGAAAAGCGCACGGCTTTGAGGTCATGCGCCTCGATCTCCTTCAGCGCTTCCTTCTTGTTCATCGCCAGGCGGCGTTTCTGCGGCGGTTCGCGTCGAAGTCCTGCCAGTACTCTTCCAGTCGATCGCTGGGGCCGATGCCGTCCACCGCCGGCGGTCCGGTGACCTCGCGCGCGGCCTGCGCGTCGAGCACCATCGGCGGCTTCTCGCCCGCCTGGTTCCTGCGGATCGCGTCCAGCAGGATGCGGCGGTAGAGCACGATCCCCTTGTCGGTGCTGCCGAGGTGCTCCCTGGTGCGGTCCTGGATGCGGCCCTGCGACTCGCAGGCCCACTGGTCGTGGATGTTGATGTCGAAGCCCATCCCGGTGAAGGTCTTGGAACGCTGCTCGTCGGCGCTGAACCCCCAGGCATTCTCTCTTGAAAAGATGGGCTTGTAGTCCGGCGCCGGATAAGTCCTGAGGCGCTGCGCCCGCATCGTGCCCTTGTCGACCGGCGCGCCGAAGCTCGTGAAGATCGAGTACCAGTAGCAGCCGTAGTCGTCGACCGGCACGTGCCACTGCGAGATCGTCATCTCGGGGCTCATCGGGATGACGAACGCCTGCGGGAAAAGGATGTTGGTGACCCGCAAATGGGTTTTCGCCTCGCTTATCTTTCTCAAGGTGTGGAGCCTCATTCCGTATTGCGTGCGTTCGACGCGGATCTCGGGCCGGTCGAGCTCGCGCAGCACCTTGCTCATCGGGATCTCGGCATCCGCGGGCGTGGAGCGGAACTGCCGGCCGTAGCTCGCCGCGGGGTCCTCGTCCTCGAAGAACTTGTGCAGCCACGAGGCGTGCGCCGGATCGATGCCGACCTCGAGCGCCTGCAGCCAGTTGCAGTCCCAGTAGCCCTTGAAGGCGAACGTGTACTCGTTGGGCGCGACGAAGCAGTCGAAGTGCGGGAACGCCGGCGGCTCGCCGGCGCCGAGGTAGGCGAACAGGATGCCGCTCTTCTCGCTGACCGGGTAGGCCTTCTGCCGGATGTGCTCGCACATGCGGCTGCCCTCGGGCTCGGCCGGCGTGGCGAGGCACTTCCCGCTCGCATCGAAAAGCCAGCCGTGGAAGCTGCAACGCAGGCCGCCGTCCTCGAGCCTGCCGTAGGCGAGGTCCGCGCCGCGATGCGGGCAGTGGCGCTCGAGCAGACCATATTGGTCTTGGTTTCTGAAAAGAACCAAGTCCTCCCCGAGGAGGCGCACCGCTTTGACCGGCCGGTTTCCCTGCAACTCTTCCACGAGCGCGACCGGCTGCCAGTAGTTGCGCAGCAGCGTCCCGGCCGGCGTGCCGGGGCCGATGCGCGTCATCAGCTCGTTCTGTTCCGCGCTGATCATCCTGCTTCTTCCCGGTAGAGGGCGAGCGCCTTCATCGCCGGGAAATCGCTGAACGAGAAAAGCACCGCGTCCTCGGTGGCCGACGCGTTGCCGTGCGAGTGGAGCGCCCAGGAAGGCAGCGCGAAGATATCCTTCTCTTCCCAGTCGAAGCGCTGGCCCGCGATCACCGACCAGCCGCGGCCCTTGGCGACCTGGTAGATCACGCTGCCCGTGTGGCGATGCGCTCTCGTCTGCTCCTTCGGCTTCAGCAGCTGGAGCTGCGCGCCGATGGTCGGCATGATCGGCCCACCGGTGAGTGGATTCTTGTATTCGTAGACCACACCGTCGAACTCCGCCCACAACGAGGAGAGTTTGAGATGTTCGTAGCTCTCATCCCAACCATATTTGAAAGCTGGCGAATAGGGCTTCGACCAGTTCGCGCGCGAGAGCGGCGCGGGCTTCTGCACCACGTCGGGGTGCACCTCGTAGAAATTGGCGTCGAGCGAATTCATCAGCGGGATGTCGAGGCCGTCCTGCCAGATGCACTGCGTGCCGCCGGGATCGATGCCGTGGTCGTGCCAGGTGCCGTTCGGCGTGAGGACGAGGTCGCGCGCGCCGAGCTCGAGGCGCTCGCCGTCGACCACGGTGTAGGCGCCGCGCCCCTCCATGATGAAGCGCAGCGCGGAGGCCTGGTGGCGGTGGGCCGAAGTGAATTCGCCGGGGTTCATGATCTGCACCCCGGTGTAGAGCAGCCCGGCCGCGGCGCTCCACTCCTTGCGGCCCGGGTTCACCAGCATGACGACGCGGCGCGCGGCTTTCTCCGCAGAAACAAGGGTTGCAGCTTTTCTTACATAGGGTTCAATTCGTTTCCAAGGCCACAGCGTCGGCGCCGACTTCGGCTGCGGGAACCAGGGCTCGATGTCGTTGGCGACGTTCCACAGCGCGCCGAGCGCTTCGCCCTCGAGCCTGGCGTAATACGCTTCGAGCTCGGGCGTGTCCTCGACGTTGGCACGCCCGATCACGTTCTCGCGCTTCATGGATCGATTTTATACCCCGAGGTAACGGTGCTGGACTTCGGCCGCGGCGTTGAGCTCGGCCGAGGTCCCGCTCCAGACCACGCGCCCCTTCTCCAGCACGTAGTGGCGGTCGGCGACGCGCGCCAGCGCGGCGACGTCCTTGTCGATGAGCAGGATCGACAGCCCTTCGCTCTTGAGCCGCTCGATCGAGCGGTAGATCTCGGCGCGCACGAGCGGCGCAAGCCCCTCGGTGGCCTCGTCGAGGATGAGCAGGCGCGGGTTGGTCATGAGCGCGCGGCCGACGGCGAGCATCTGCTGCTCGCCGCCGGAAAGCTGGTTGCCGTAGTGCCTTTGCCTTTCCTGGAGCTGCGGGAAAAGGGTAAAGATCCGCTCGAGCGTCCAGGGACTCGGGTTCGAACGACGGTTGGCGGCGGTTGCGACGAGGTTCTCGCGCACCGTGAGGTTCGGGAACACCTGGCGGCCCTCGGGCACCAGGCCGAGCCCCGCCTGGGCGATGCGGTAGGAGGGCAGGTCTTGGATCTCCTTTCCCTCGAACGAGATGGTTCCCGACCTGGGCCGCGCGATGCCCATCACCGAGCGCACGGTGGTCGTCTTGCCCATGCCGTTGCGGCCGAGGACCGAAATCACCTCGGCTTTCCTGATTTCCAGGTCAACCCCGAAGAGGACCTGGCTGCGTCCATAGTACGTCTGAAGGCCGCGCACCTCGAGCATCAGGCCTGCGTCCCCAGGTACGCGCGCCGCACTTCCTCGTTGGCGCGGATCCTCTCGGGCGTGTCGGTTGCGATCACGCGGCCGTAGACCAGCACCGAGACGCGGTCGGCCAGCCTGAACACGGCATCCATGTCGTGCTCGACCAGGATGATGGTGTGCCTGCGCTTGAGCGAGGAGAGGAGCGCGATCATGCGCTGCGATTCCTCGATGCCCATGCCGGCCATCGGCTCGTCGAGCAGAAGCAGGCGCGGCGCCGTGGCGAGCGCGATCGCTACCTCGAGCTGCCGTTGCTCGCCGTGCGCGAGGTTTCCTGCAAGAACATGACCTCTTCCTCCCAGGCCGAGGTCGGTCAGGATCTTCCTGGCCGGCTCGATCAGGACCGGGTCGGTGCGCGCGTCGCGCCAGAAGCGGAAGCTGTGCCCGGAGCGCGCCTGGATCGCGAGCGCCACGTTGCGCAGCGCGCTGAAGTCGGGATAGACGCTCGTGATCTGGAACGAGCGCGCGAGCCCGAGGCGCGCGCGCCGCGGCGCGGGCAGCGCGGTGATGTCGGCGCCGGCGAAGCGCACCGTGCCCGAATCGGGCCGCAGGTTCCCCGCGAGCTGGCTGATGAAGGTGGTCTTGCCCGCGCCGTTCGGGCCGATCACCGCGTGCGTCTCGCCCTCGGCCACGTCGAAGTCGATGCCGTCGCTCGCGCGCAGCGCGCCGAACTGCTTCGTCAGCCCGCGGACTTCAAGCATCGGGCTTGTAGAACATGCCGGCGAGACCGCGCTTGAAGAAGATCACCGAGAGCCCGAGCAGCGGCCCGAGCACGACCTGCCAGTACTCGGTCCAGCCCTTCAGCAGCTCCTCGATGAGAAGCAGCGCGAAGGTGCCGATGACCGGCCCGGCCGTGCTCGCCATGCCGCCGAGGATGACCATGAACATGAGGTCGCCCGACTGCTGCCAGCTCATGAGGCCGGGCGTGATGTAGCTGGTATGGTTGGCGTAGAGCGCGCCGGCGAGGCCGCACATCGCGCCCGCGAGGACGAACGCGGCCAGGCGGTAGAAGTACGGCGAGAAGCCGATCGCGCGCGTGCGCGGATCGTTGGACTTCGCCGCGCGCAGCACCATCCCGAATCTCGAATTGACGATTCGGTAGACCAGAACGACCGAAAGCAGCATCAGCAGCAAGGCGAGGTAGTAGAACGCCACCGGGTCGCGCAGGTCGACCAGCCCGGAGAACTGGCTCTTCGCCTTCAGGCGCATGCCGTCGTCGCCGCCGAACTCGGCGAGCGAGATGCCGAGGTAGTACAGCATCTGCGTAAAGGCCAGGGTGATCATGATGAAGTAGATGCCGCTCGTGCGGATCGACACCGCGCCGATCGCCGCGGCGACGAGCGCCGAGGCGCCGACCGCGAGCGGCCATTGCAGCCAGCCGCTGCCGACGCCGTAGAAGGCCATGATGCCGACGCTGTAGGCGCCGATGCCGAGGTACGCGGCATGGCCGAAGGACACCAGCCCGCCGTAGCCGAGGATCAGGTTGAGGCTGATGGCGGCGATCGAGAGGATCAGCATGCGCCGCACGAGGTCGATGTAGTACGTCTGCCCGAGCGCGATCGCGAGCGGCGGCAGCGCCACGAGGAGCGCGACGGCGACGCCCCAGAGGAGGACGCGCGGGTTCATCGGCTGGAGAACAGGCCCGAAGGCCTGACGGCGAGGACCACGGCCATCAGCAGGTAGATGAGCATCGAGGCGAGCGCGGGGCCGGCCGCCTCGGCGGCCGGCGGCGAGATCACGCTGCCGAGAAGCGGCTTGAGAAAGGCGCGCCCCAGCGTGTCGACGACCCCGACGATGACCGCGCCGACGAGCGCGCCGCGCACCGAGCCGATGCCGCCGATCACGATCACCACGAACACCTGGATGAGGATGAGCTCGCCCATGCCAGGCTGCACCGCGTAGATCGGCCCGGCCATCAGCCCGGCGAGCCCGGCGAGCGCAGCGCCTACGCCGAACACCACGGTGTAGAGGAGCCTGATGTTGACCCCAAGTGCGCCGACCATGGTGCGGTTGGACGCTCCGGCGCGCACCAGCATGCCGAGGCGGGTGCGCGTAACGACGTACCACAGAATAATCGCAGTTGATAAACCAACCACAAGAATGGCGAGGCGGTAGACCGGGTAGCGCGACCCGGTGAACAGATCGACGTGCCCTTGCAGCCAGCCCGGCAGCGACGCGTACTGCGCGCCGCGGCCCCAGATCATGGAAACGAGCTCGTTGAAGAACAGGATCAGCCCGAACGTGGCGAGCACCTGGTCGAGGTGATCGCGGTGGTAGAGCGCGCGCAGCGCGACCACCTCGACCGCCATGCCGATGAGCAGCGTGCCGACGAGGGCGAGCGCGACGCCGGCGAAGTAGTTGCCGGTCCAGCCGGTGAGCGCCACGGCGAGGTAGGCGCCGACCATGTAGAGCGAGCCGTGCGCCAGGTTCACCATGTTCATGATGCCGAGCACGAGCGTCAGCCCGGCGGCCATCAGGAACAGCATGACGCCGTACTGCAGGCCGTTCAGCAGCTGCTCGAAAACCAGACCCCAGGTCATGGCAAAAAATAAGGGCGCCCGCGCGCCCTCAGAAAATGGGGACCGCCTCAAAAAACAGGGACAGACCCCATTTATTTTTTAATACCGACTTAGCGGGAAAAATAAATGGGGTCTGTCCCCGTTTTTTGTCCCCATTTTCCCCTACCACTTCATCTTGCAATCTTGGTGGTAGGCGTCCTGGTGCTTCTCGAACGCCTTCTGCAGGATCTTCATGGCGACGCCGTCCTTGTTGTCCGCCTTCACCGCCTGCAGCAGGTAGAAGTCCTGGATCGGGTGCTGGTTGTTGTTGAACTGGAACTTGCCGCGCACCGAGTTGTAGTTCGCCTTGCGCATTTCCTTGACCAGCGCCCGGGTGTCCTTCAGGTTGCCCCTGGTGCCGCGCACGGCGGAGTCGATCAGCATGATCGCGTCGTAGCTCTGCGCGCCGTAGAACGAAGGCGTGTAGCCGAACTTCTTCTCGAAGTCGGCGACGTACTTCTTGCTCGCCGGCACGTTGAGGTCGGGGCTCCAGAAGCGTGCTTCGTACTGGCCGATGGCGGCTTCCTTGAGCGCGGGCAGGGTGGTCTCGTCCACGGTGAACACCGTGTAGAGCGGGATCTGATCGCGCAGGCCGGCCTGGGTGTACTGCTTGACGAACTGGATGCCCATGCCGCCGGGGTAGAACGCAAACACCGCCTTGGGGTTCTTCGCGCGCAGCTGGCTGATCTCGGCCTGGTAGTCCTGCTGCTGGAACTTGGTGTAGACCTCCTCGACGATGCGGCCCTTGTAGTAGCGCTTGAGGCCGGTCACCATGTCCTTGCCCGCCTGGTAGTTCGGCGCGAGCACGTAAAGGTCGTTGATGCCTTTGTCCTGGAGGTACTTGCCCATCGCCTCGGGCGACTGGTCGTTGTTCCACGAGGCGGAGAAATACAGCTCGTTGCATTGCGCGCCCGCCAGCGGGCTCGCGCCGGCGTTGGCGCCAACCATGATCTTGCCCGCGCCGGTGACCACCGGCACGACCGCCATCATGACGTTGGACCAGATGATGCCGGCGACGAAGTCGACCTGATGCTTCTTCAGCATCTCCTCGGCGAGCTGCACGCCGACCTCGGGCTTGAACTGGTCGTCGCCGTAGATAACCTCGGTCTCGAGGCCGCCGACGCGCCGGTTGAGGTGGTCGAGCGCGATCTCGACCGAGTCCTTCATGTGCTTGCCGATGATCGCCGGCGGGCCGCTCATCGTGCTGATGAAGCCGATCTTCAGCTTCTGCTGCTGCGCTGCCGCCGGCAACGCGAAAGCGACGCCAGCCGCCAGGACGGCGGCGAGAATGGGTTTGATCACTGCGTCCTCCTCCGGACTTTAAAATCGAATCGAAACCTGAGCTTGGGCAGTCTAGAGGACGCCCCCCCGCTGCGCAAGCAAGGGAGGATGCACTAAAGTGCAGCGCCGATCTACGCGAGGAAGCGGTTGGGCTTCAGGAAGAAGCCCAGAACGAGCGCGCCGTTCGGCGAGCGCGCTACATGCCGGTTCCCCCTGGGCCGCCACACGAAGTCGCCTTTCCTCACCTCGCCTTCGTCGTCGACGATGCTGCCTTCGAGCACATAGGTCTGCTCGATCTCGACGTGCTCGTGCAGCGGCAGCACGGCGCCGGGCTCCCAGCGGAAGAGCGCGGTGAGCAGCCCCGATTCCTTGTCCTCGAGGAGCACCTTCATCTCGACGCCGGGATGGCCGGTCGGCTTCCAGGGCAGGCCGGAGACACTGATGTAGCGGGAAGCGAGCGGGCCAAGCGCGGCGAAGTCCATGTTGGTACTCTACCCGCGGGAAGTCCCATGGCAAGCCCCACTTGGTGCTGAAGCTCGAAGGCGTTACCAAGCGCTTCGGCGAGCGCGTCGTGCTGAACGCGGTCTCCCTCGAAGTCGCCGCCGGGGAGTACGTCGCGGTCGTCGGCGATTCCGGCATCGGCAAGTCGACGCTGCTCAACGTGATCGCGGGGCTCGAGCCCATCGATTCGGGGAGCATTTGTTTTCTTGACCGTGAAATTGAAAAGCTGAGCGATGACGAGCTGTCGCTGCTGAGGCGCGAGCGCTTCGGCTTCGTGTTCCAGGCCTTCCACGTCCTGCCGCATCTCACCGTCGAGGAGAACGTCGCGCTGCCATTGCTGCTTCGGGGAATTGCGTCACGGGAAAAGGCGCGGCAGATGATCGCGGCGGTCGGCCTGAAAGGGCGCGAAGCGAGTCCGCCGCGCGAGCTTTCCGGCGGAGAGTTGCAGCGAGTCGCCATCGCACGCGCGCTGGTCGGCGATCCGAAGCTCGTGCTCGCCGACGAGCCGACCGGCAACCTCGACCCGGAGAACGCGCGGCAGGTGCTCGATCTCTTCAGGAAGGAAGTGAAGACCAATGGCGCCGCGGCGATCCTCGCGACGCATTCCAGGGAAGCGGCGTCTGGATGCGACAGGATCTACCGGCTTACGCCCGATGGATTGTTCGCCACAGGCGCAGGTCCTTAATTCGAACCGGGAAAAAAACCGGCTTGTCAGGTTCGCTGTGGCCGATCGGTGACTCGGGCATCGGAATTGATACCTGTACCGGCATGGAGGTGCTTATGCCGGTACCTGCAGCGAAACGTCGGATATTGGTCGTCGACGACAACCTCGATGCGGCGGTCTCGCTATCGAGGTTGATTGCATTGCTGGGACACGATGTGAACGTCGCCAGAGACGGCAACTCGGCGCTCTTCATCGCGCGCAGCATGAGGCCGGACTTCATTCTCCTGGATATCGGGCTGCCGGGATCCGACGGCTTCGAGGTTGCCGAGGCGCTGAGGCGCGAGCCCGGACTGGCCGCGCTCACGATCATCGCGGTCACGGGGCGCGGCGAGGAAGAGGATCGCGAGCGCTCGCAGAAAGCAGGAATCGACTATTACCTGCTGAAGCCGGTGGACGTGCCCTTCCTCGAAAGCCTGCTCGGAAAGGCTAGTCCTTCGGATTGATGCTGCGCAGGTCGTCGACCAGGGCGAGCAGGCGCGAGCTCTGGCGGTCGACCACGTCGACCAGCCTGCGGCACTCGTCGTCGAGGCCCTCGCGCAGCCTGAGCGCCTCGACCGAGTTGCGGATCGGGCCGAGGATGTTGCGGAACTCGTGCGCCATCATGCCGAGGAACTTGCGCGTGCGCTCGTCGGCGGCCTCGTGGCGCTTCTGCAGGCTCAAGTCGCTCACCAGGCACATCTTCTGCGAGTCGGCGATCGCGGTCACGGTGATCAGCGTGGTGACGTATTCGTTGTCGGCGCGCCGCAAGCGTACCTCGGCCTGCGCGCTCGAGCCATGAGCCGCGCTCGTGCGGAGCAGCGACGCGAGGCTCTCGTCGTCGCCGTTGCGCACGCGGCTGCGGAGCGACGTTCCGATCAGGCGCTCGCGCGGCGTCCCGAGAAGGGTGGCCATGCGCTGGTTGGCATAGCTGATGTTGCCGTGAGCGTCGAGGATGACCACGCCCTGCTGCATGCGGTCGACCGCCGTCTGGTAGAAGCGCTGCGCCGAATCGAGCATCACCACCTGCTCGCCGGCGACCACCAGCGCGTCGACCGAGCCGTTGCGGATCGCGTCGACCGTGGCTCCGGCCTCGTCTTCCTTCTCGTCGCGCTCGGTGACGAGCAGCGTGTTGAATTCCTCGCTCGCGGTGATGAGCGCGATGCGCACCGGGCGCTGCCCGCCGTTCGGCGCGCGCAGCGTCGCCTCGACCTCGGCCTTACCCGGATGCGGCTGCAGCAGCGTGGCAGCGGCGCCGGCGTCCGACGCAGCAAGGTAGCGCGCGAGCGGCACGCGGAAGATGTCGATCGGGGCGAGGCCCACCATGGCGGCGAATGCCTGGTTCGCGAACATGATCTCGCCCGAGCGGCTCACGGTGACCGCGCCCTGCTGCATCTCCTCGACGAGCTGACGGTAGCGCGCATAGGCGCCCGAGAGCATGAGGACGCGCTTGCTGTCGTCGGTCGCGCCGACGACGAAGGCGTCGACCTGTCCATGGCTGATGGCATGGCGCAGCTCCTCGGCTTCCTGGAGCTGCTGGCGCAGCGACTCGATCTGGTTCTCGATCTCGTAGGTGTTGATGGCCTGGTTCATGTCCGCTCCTCGCTCTGTTGCCGCTCCTAGTTCTGTGGCTTCAGCTGCAGCCCCACCAGCGTGCGCTCGGTGTCGGAAAGGTCGCCGATGATCTTGCGCACCGGCTCGGGGAGCTTCCGCACCAGCGTCGGGATGGCCACGATCTGGTCGTCCTTCGCGAGGCGCGGGTTCTTCAGCAGGTCGACGATCTCGACCTCGTAGCGACCCGCGAAGTGCTCCTCGCATACCTTCTTCAGGTTCTTGATCGCGGCGAGCGACTTGGGGGTCTGGCCTGCGGTGTACAGGCGCAGCTGGAATTTTTCCGACTCGACGGGGCTGCCGTTCTTGCGGGTGTTCATTTGCGATTCCTTTTTGCTGCGTCCGCGCCGCGGCGGAGCGCTGCGGCGCTGCTGTCATGGACAAGCTGCTGCTCGCGTGCCCGGTCCTGCTCGGCCACGCGCTTCGATTCGTCCTCGATCGCCTCGAACTCGCCGCGCAGCGCCGCGATCTGCGCTTCCAGCGCTGCGCGCTTGCGCGCGAGGTCGCGCTGCTTGCGCTCGATCTCCTGTGCCCGCGCAAGCGCCGCCGCCTTCTCGCGGTCTTCCTGGGCGGCGCGCATCGATCCGGTGAGCACGCCCTCCGGACCGACGTACACGTCCTGCAGCTCGATGCCTTCGCTCGTGATCAGGTACTCGCGGATCTGGTTGGAGTGCTTCATGCCGCGCGATTTCAGCACATAGAGGCCGCGGTTCCTCTCGCCGGCGAGCTCGATGTCGCGCAGCAGGATCCAGGTGTCGATCATGGACGAGATGGACGCCTGGCTCGCCTCGGTCGTGTCGCCGCCGTGCGTCAGGCTCGTGAAGAGCGCCGTGATTCCCTGGCTCTTGAGGAAGTCGACCACGCGGGTCACCATCGCCTCGGTCTCGCGCGCCGTGCCGGCGCCGCCGAGCGAGGTGATCGGGTCCCCGACCACCACGTCGGGCCGGAAACCGCCCACATGCTTGTGCAGCGCGAGGAGGTGCGACTCCAGCCCGAAGGTGGTCGGCCGCGTGGCATGGACGCGCAGCAAGCCCTTCTTCGTCCACGGCGCGAGGT
>JBIOYV010000043.1:0-9880 GCA_044870335.1 Burkholderiales bacterium
GCAGCGCGAGGCCGGTAGCGACGCTCGCCGCGCGCCCGAGGCGGCGCTCGCGCAACAGGTCGTCGTCGATGCTCATCGCCGCGATCCGGCAGCGCCAGCCCGGCCGAGCTCGGCTTCCTGCTTCGCAAGGCAGGCCCGCAGCTTCCCGGTCCGCGCCGGCGCCGCGAAGCGCTCCGCGACGAGCGCTATGCCGCCACCTTCTTCGGCGCCGAGAAGGCCCCCGCGCCCTTCAGGTTCTCGATCTTGCCGTCGTCGTAGCCCAGCACTTCCTTCAGCACCTCGTCGGTGTGCTCGCCGAGCGTGGGCGAGCGCTTGATCACCGCGGGCGAGGCCGAGAGCTTGATCGGCATGCCGACGTTGAACCACTTGCCGCGCTGCGGATGGTCGAGCGCTCGCCGACGCTCGGCGAGCACACCGAGGAGGTGCTGAAGGAAGTCCTCAGTTACGACGAGTCGAAAATCAAGAATCTAAAAGGCGCGGGTGCCTTCAGCGTGCCACCGAAGAAGGCGGCGTAATGAAGATCGCAATCATCGGACAGCAGGACTTCGGCAAGGCGGTCCTCGAAGCCTTCCTCGCGCGGGGCGACCAGGTGAGCGCGGTGTTCTGCGCGCCGGAGAAGGAAGGCGCGCGGCCCGATGCGCTGCGCGTCGCCGCGGTGGAGAAGGGCCTCAAGGTGCATCAATTCAAGTCGCTCAAGGCGCCCGAGGCGGTGGAGGCGATGAAGGCGGCGAGCGCCGACATCGGCATCATGGCGTTCGTGCTGCAGTTCGCGCCGCAGGACTTCGTGAAGATCCCGCGGCACGGCACGATCCAGTATCACCCGTCGCTGCTGCCGAAGTATCGCGGCCCGTCGTCGATCAACTGGCCGATCTCGCGCGGCGAGAAGGAGACCGGCCTCACCATCTTCCGCCCCACCGACGGCCTCGACGAGGGCGCGGTGATCCTGCAGAAGAAGACGCCGGTCGGCGAGAACGACACGCTGGGCAACGTGTACTTCGACCGCCTGTTCCCCATGGGGGTCCAGGCCATGCTGGAAGCGGCTGATTTGGTTGCTTCTAATAGACATAAAGAAGTGGTGCAGGACGAATCCCAAGCGTCCTACGAGGGCTGGTTCCGCGAGGCCGAGGCGAAGATCCACTGGGCGAGCCACGTCGAGGCCATCCACAACCTGATCCGCGCGTCCGATCCGGCGCCCGGTGCGTGGACTACGCTGAACGGCGTGAAGCTGCAGCTCTTCGACAGCCGCAAGGAGCTCGTGCGCACCTTCGGCGCGGTCAAGGGGAAGATCGGCGAGGTGGTCGAGGCAAAGGACGGCCGTCTGGTGATCACCGCTCAAGGCGGCCGCATCCACGCCGGCAAGGCGAAGCTCGGCGACGGCAAGAAGGTGGCCGCGGCGGAGCTCGTTTCCTCGGGGCAGGTGAAGACCGGCGCGACGCTCGGCCAGTAGTCTTTTCCGCGTTTAAGATGTCCGGTCCGCGCCCGGCGAGGCCCGCGCGCGCCTAAATATTTGACGCAGCTTAGGTTTGACTGCAAAAATGCCGCTCATAACACTGTTTTCAAGCTGTTTTAGAGCCGCGTTAAGAGCTGTCTGTGGGACCCGTCAAGGGACGCGCTGGGGGAGCTGAAATGAAAGTCGTGGCGTAGCCGGCATGGACCTCGCGCAAGTCTTGGAAATCGCGAGCTGCACCGACCCCGGGATGGTCCGCGCGCACAACGAGGACTCGATCGCGACCGACGCCGCCCACGGGCTGGTGGTGCTCGCCGACGGCATGGGCGGGTACAACGCGGGCGAAGTGGCGAGCGGCATGGCGACCAGCGTGATCCTGAGCGAGATGCGCCAGGTGCTCGAAAGCACGCAACCCAACCAGATCGACCCGCGCACCAACCAGACCATTGCGGCGCGGCTGCTGCGCGAGCAGGTGCTGCGCGCGAACAGCTCGATCTATCAGGCCGCGCAAAACCAGCCGCAGTACGCAGGCATGGGCACCACGCTCGTGGCCTCGCTCTTTTATGACAACCGCGTGCTGGTGGCGCATCTCGGCGACTCGCGCCTTTATCTCCTGCGCGACGGCGGCCTGCGCCAGGTGACGCGCGATCACTCTCTGCTGCAGGAGCAGATCGATTCGGGCCTGCTCACCATCGAGCAGGCGAAGAACGCCCAGCACAAGAACCTCGTCACGAAGGCGCTCGGCATCGATCCGAGCGTCGAGCCCGAGATCCACGAATATCCGACGCGTCCCGGCGACATCTATCTCTTGTGCTCCGACGGCCTGTGCGACATGGTCGACGACGACGAGATCGGCGCGACGCTGCAGGCGCTCGGAGGAAACCTCAAGCTCGCCGCGCAGCAGCTCGTGCAGATGGCCAACGACAACGGCGGGCGCGACAACGTTTCGGTTATACTGGTCCGCGTCCTGCGGGAATATCCGGGTGCCCGCGGCGTAATAGCCAAGGTGTTCGCGTGGTTAAAATAACTACTTCCCCCAGGGGAACGCGATGGCGAAACTGATCCTAAGCATGGACGGACTGGTGCTCAAGGAGATCCCCTTGGCCAAGGAGCGCACCACCATCGGCCGCAAGCCCCATAACGACATCCAGATCGACAACCTCGCGGTGAGCGGCGAGCACGCCGTCATCGTCACGATCCTGAACGACTCGTTCCTCGAGGACCTGGGCAGCACCAACGGCACCGTGGTCAACGGCAATCCGGTCAAGAAGCACTTCCTGCAGGCCAACGACGTCATCGAGCTCGGCAAATACAAGCTCAAGTTCATCGGCGAAGCGAGCGGCGCCTCCGCGGGCGGCGACAAGGCGGATTTCGAGAAGACCATGGTGCTGCGCCCGGCGTCGGCGCGCCAGAGCGGCGGCGAGGCGCTGCGATCGGCCCCGGGCTCGCAGCGCGCGCCCGCGATGCCGCAGGCGGCCGCCGCGGTGGCCGGATTCGCCGATGCCACCAAGACGGTCCCGCCGGCGCCCCAGCCCGCCGCGCCGCGCCCCGCCGGCCAGCCGCTCGGCGCGATCCAGCTTCTCTCGGGCGCGAACGCCGGCAAGGAGCTCGAGCTCACCAAGCCGCTCACCACGCTCGGCAAGCCCGGCGTGCAGGTGGCGGTCCTCACGCGCCGGCCGCAAGGCTACTTCATCACCCACGTCGAGGGCGCGGCGCGCCCCAACGTGAACGGCCAGCAGATCGGCCCGGCGCCCCACGCGCTCAAGGATCACGACGTCATCGAGCTCGCCGGCGTCAAGATGGAATTCTTCCTCAAGGCCTGAAGCCCTGAGACTGCACCTGGCACGGATCGCGATGGGCCTCGCGATCGTGCTGTTGTTCCTCGTCGACGCGGCTCAAAAGTTCCCGACCGCCGACGGCAGGCTGCCGTTTCTGGCGCGGCTGGACAACATCCTGTACGACACCCGGCTCAATCTCGCCATGCCGCGCGGCGTCGATCCGAGCATCGTGATCCTCGATATCGACGAGCGCAGCCTCGGCGAGGTCGGCCACTGGCCCTGGAGCCGGGCCCTCATGGCCGAGCTGATCGCCAAGCTCTTCGACCGCTACGGCGTCGAGGTGCTCGCCTTCGACGTCGTCTGGGCCGAGCGCGACACGAGCTCGGGCATCGACACGCTCGACGCTCTGGCGCAGAAGGACCTGAAGCAGGCCTCGGGCTTCCAGGATCTCTACAAGTCGCTGCGGCCCGGCCTGGACAACGACGAGCTTTTCGCCAAGGCGATGCGTGGACGCGCCGTCGTGCTGGGCTACTACTTCAGCAACGAAGATCGTGCCGCCCGCGCCAATGCAATTCCCGCGCCGGTGCTGCCGCGCGGCAGCTTCGCCGGTCGCGATATTCGTTTCACGGCCTGGTCCGGCTATACCGGCAACCTGGCGGCCTACCAGGAGAATGCCGCGGCGGCCGGGCACTTCAATCCGCTGGTGGACGACGACGGCGTCACGCGGCGCGTGCCCATGCTGCTGGAGTTCGAAGGCGCCTTCTACGAGGCGCTTTCGCTCGCGGTCGTGCGTACCTACATCGCACGCCAAGAGGGCAGGTTCCCGGCGGTCGAGCCGGGCTACCCGCGGGCGGGGGCGCGCGCCGACGCCGCACCGGAATGGCTGAAGGTGGGACCGCTGCGCATTCCGGTCGACGACCAGGCGGGCGCGCTGATTCCCTATCGCGGAAACAAGCACAGCTTTCCGTACATCCCGCTCGCCGACGTGGTCAAGGACCGCCTCGATCCGGCGGCGCTGAAGGGCAAGATCGTGCTTGTCGGCGCGAGCGCGCACGGGCTGTACGACCTGCGCTCGACTCCCGTCGGCAGCGTATTTCCGGGGGTCGAAATCCACGCCAACCTCATCGCCGGCATGCTCGGCAGCACGATCAAGGAGAAGCCGGCATTCATGGCGAATGCCGAGCTCGCGCTGCTGCTCGCGGGGGGCGTGACGCTCGCGATCCTGATTCCGCTGCTGTCGGCGTTGTGGGCGACGCTTGCCTCCGCCGCGGGCATCGCGCTCATCGCGCTGTTCAATCTCGCGGTCTGGACGCACGGCGACATGGCGCTGCCGCTCGCCGCGTCCGTGGCCATGACCGCGGTGCTGTACGTGATGAACATGGCCTACGGCTATTTCGTGGAGTCGCGCTCCAAGCGCCAGTTCACCGAGCTCTTCGGCCAGTACGTGCCGCCGGAGCTGGTCGACCGCATGGCGGCCGATCCGGCCAAGTACAACATGGAGCCGAGGAGCGCCGAGCTCACGATCCTGTTCGCCGACGTGCGCGGCTTCACCGGCATCTCCGAGGCGCTCAAGCCCGAGGAGCTGCGCGAGTACATCAACGAGTACCTCACCGACATGAGCACGATCATCCGCAGCCGCTACCGCGGCACGCTCGACAAGTACATCGGCGACGCGGTCATGGCGTTCTGGGGGGCGCCGGTAGAGGACCCGCAGCACGCGAGAAACGCGGTGCTCGCGGCGCTCGACATGCAGAAGGACTGCGAGGTCCTGAACGCCAAGTTCGCCGCGCGCGGCTGGCCGGCATTGAGGATCGGCGTCGGCGTCAATTCGGGCACGGTGCGCGTGGGCGACATGGGCTCGCGGGTGCGCCGCGCGTACACCGCGATGGGCGATGCGGTGAACCTCGCCTCGCGGGTCGAGGGCCGCACCAAGCGCTACGCGGTCGGCGTCCTCGCGGGCGAGGCCACGCGCGAGCGCGTGGCGGACGTGGTGTTCCGCGAGGTCGACCGCATCAAGGTCATGGGCAAGGACGAGGCCGTGACGGTCTACGAGCCCCTCGGCCTCGAGTCCGACGTCGGCGAAAGGGTGCGCCGGGAGCTGGAACTGTGGAATTCCACCTTGCGTGCCTACCGCACTCGGCAGTGGGATGATGCCGAGACCGGACTCGGGAGCCTCGCCCGCATGAATCCCACCTGCGGCCTGTATCGCGTGTACGCTGCGATCGTGGCCGACAAACGCCGCAACCCGCCGCCGCCAGAATGGGACGGCGTGACGGTCTTCGACGAAAAATAGGGAAGGCACGGGCCATGCGCTTGCGCGTGCTGGGCTGCTCGGGAGGAATCGGCGGACGCCACCTGCGCACCACCTCGTTCCTGGTCGACAGCGACATCCTGATCGACGCCGGCACCGGGGTGGGCGATCTCACGCTGGCCGAGCTCTCGCAGATCGACCACATCTTCGTGACCCACTCGCACCTGGACCACGTCGCCTCGATCCCGTTCCTGGTCGATACGATCGGCGGCATGCGCACCAAGCCGATCGAGGTCTACACGCAGCGCGCCACCATCGAGATCCTGAGGAACCATCTTTTCAACTGGGCGATCTGGCCCGACTTCACCGAGATTCCGACGCCGGAGGCGCCGTTCCTGCGCTACCGGGAAATCGTGGTCGGGCAGGCGATCAGCCTGTCGGGCCGCACGGTCACGCCCATTCCCGCGCGCCACACCGTTCCGGCGGTCGGCTACCACCTCGACAGCGGCGCCGCGAGCCTGGTCTTCACCGGCGACACCGCGCCGAACGATGCGCTCTGGGGCGTGGTCAACCGCATCGGCAACCTCAAGTTCCTGATCATCGAGACTGCGTTCTCGAACAAGGAGCGCCACCTCGCCGAGATTTCGCGCCATCTCTGTCCGGAGACGCTCGCGGAGGAGCTGAAGAAGCTCGAGCGCAGCGCCGAGATCTACATCACGCACCTCAAGCCCGGGGAGATCGAGCCCACCATGCTCGAGATCGAGGAGTCCGCCGGCGCCCACCGGCCGCGCATGCTGCAAAACAACCTGGTGCTCGAATTCTGAGCCATGGACGCTTCGCTCACCCGGCCGCGGCCCGACCAGCTAGCCGCGCTCGCGCCCCTTGCCGGGTTTTCCGCCGAGCGGCTCGCCGAGCTGGCACAGGTGGCGGTGGTCGAGCGCGCGCGGCGCGGCAGCGATCCGCTGCAGGAGCGCCTGGAGGGTCCCCAGTCGGTGTTCCTGCTCGCCGGCGAGCTGTTGCTCGCGTTCGAGGGCGGCGGCACGCTGGTCGTGGTGGGAGGCAGCGACGAGGCGCGGCAGGCGCTCAACCGGCAGAGCGCTCGCCCGGCTCGCAGCAAGGCGATCACCGATGTCGACCTGGTGATGCTCGACGACGAGGTGCTCGACATCCTCGCCACCTGGGATCAGGTCGCAGCCGGCGCCGACTCCACGCTCACCGGCCAGGCGGCGGCCGCGGATGCGCGCATCGTCACGGGCGCCTTCGGCCTCGGCAAGCTGCGCTCGGGCGCCTTCGCCCAGCTGCCGGTCGCGCACATCGACGAGCTGCTCAAGCGCTTCGACCGGGTGAAGACGGCGGCCGGCGAAACGGTGATCCGCGAAGGAGACCAGGGCGACCACTACTACGTGGTGGAAGCGGGCCGCTTCTCGGTCGAGCGCCTGGTCGGCGGGGCGAAAGTCCTGCTGGCGGAGCTGAAGAGCGGCGATGCGTTCGGCGAGGAGGCGCTGGTGTCGGAGGCCAAGCGCAACGCCACCGTGACCTCGCTCGGCGAAGGCGAGCTCCTGCGCCTGGACCGGACACATTTTGACGAGCTGCTGCGCGAGCCGCTGCTGCGGCGCCTGGCGTTCGCCGAGGCGGCCGAAAAGGTGCGGCGCGGGGCGCTGTGGCTCGACGTGCGCTATCCCTCGGAATACCAGTACGACAAGCTGCCCGGGGCGATCAACGTGCCGCTCGCCGAAGTGCGCAACATGTTCGCGGTGCTCGACCGCTCCAGGGAATACGTCGCGTATTGCCAGAGCGGCCGGCGCAGCGCCGCGGCGGCTTTCCTCTTCGCGCAGCGCGGCTTCAAGGTCTGGCTGCTCGACGGCGGCCTGCGAAGTGTGCAAAAAAGCGCATAAATCCGCGCAAATCCTGACGGGAATTCCTTTGAGAATCAGAATAGATAGCGCTAACATCGAATAACCAGCTAGAACCCCGCAGCGGGAGGAACTTTCGATGAGCGCAGTTCTGAGTTCGCATGCAGCGAGCAACGACTTCGGCGCGCGCCTTGCGTTTCAGAAGCAGCTCCAGGTCGTCACCAACAGGATCCACGCGACCAGCAACATCGACGAGATCATGCTGGAGATGAGCGCGGAGGTGTGCGCGCTCTTTAATGCCGACCGCCTCACCATCTACTCGGTCGCCGAGGACAGGCAGTCGATCGTGTCGAAGGTCAAGACGGGGCTGAACTCCTTCAAGGACCTGAAGCTGCCGATCGCCGAGCACTCGATCGCCGGATACGCGGCGTTCGCGAAGAAGACCGTCAACATCAAGGACGTCTACGACGACGCGGAGCTGCGCACGCTCAACCCGAACCTGCGCTTCCTGCAGGAAGTGGACAAGCGCACCGGGTACCGCACCAAGCAGATGCTGGCCGCGCCGATCATCGAGGCGGGCGGGAGCGAGCTCATCGGCGTGATCCAGGTGATCAACCACAAGACCGGCACGCCGTTCGGCGAGATGGCCGAGGACGGCATCGCCGAGATTTCGCAAACCCTGGCGATCGCCTTCAAGCAGCGCCAGAAGCCCGCCGTGGCCAAGACCAAGTACGACTACCTGATCTCCGACGCGGTGCTGTCGGCGGGCGAGTTCGATCTCGCCTCGCGCCAGGCGCGCAAGAAGGCGGTCGAGATCGAGCAGGTGCTGCTGGAGGAGTTCCAGGTCAAGCTCCCGGCGATCGGCGCGGCGCTTTCCAGGTTCTTCGGCGTGCCCTACGAGCCGTTCAAGCCGGACCGGGTCAAGCCGATGGATCTCCTGAAGAACCTGAAGCGCGAGTACGTCGAGTCGACCCAGTGGGTGCCGATCGACGACACCAAGGACGGACTGGTCGTGATGTGCCTGGACCCGGAGCGCATCCGCTCCTCGCGCATCGCCGCCAACGTGTTTCCCAAGGCGCGCATCGTCTACAAGGTGAGCACGCAGAAGGAATTCCGCGATACGCTGAACCACTTCTACGGCGGCGACGGCGGCGCGAGCCTGGGCAACATCGAGGATATGCTGTCGGATCTCTCCGATAACGGCAGCGAAGCCGCCGACGGCGTGGCGTCCGACGATGTGGACGCCGCAGCGGACAACGAGCTGGTCAAGCTCGTCAACAAGGTGATCGTCGACGCCTACAACCAGGGTGCCTCCGACATCCACGTCGAGCCCTATCCCGGCAAGGCGAAGACCGAGATCCGCTTCAGGAAGGACGGCAACCTCGCGCCCTACATCGAGGTGCCCGCGAGCTACCGCGCCGCGCTCGCCGCGCGCATCAAGATCATGTGCGACCTGGACATCTCGGAGAAGAGAAAACCCCAGGACGGCAAGATCAAGTTCAGGAAGTTCGGGCCGCTCGACATCGAGCTGCGCGTGGCCACCATTCCCACGGCCGGCGGCGTCGAGGACATCGTGATGCGGATTCTCGCCGCGGGCGAGCCGATTCCGCTCGACAAGATGGGCTTCTCGGCGCGCAATCTCGACCAGCTGCAGCGCACGGTCTCCAAGCCCTATGGGCTGTTCTTCGTCTGCGGGCCGACCGGCTCGGGCAAGACCACCACGCTGCACTCGGTCCTCAAGTCCCTGAATACCCCCGATACCAAGATCTGGACCGCGGAGGATCCGGTCGAGATCACGCAGAAGGGCCTGCGCCAGGTCCAGGTGAACCGCAAGGCGGGACTCGATTTCGCGACGGTCATGAAGTCGTTCCTGCGCGCCGACCCCGATATCATCATGGTCGGCGAGATGCGCGACAAGGAAACCACCTCGACCGGCATCGAGGCCTCGCTCACCGGCCACCTGGTGTTTGCGACGCTGCACACCAACTCCGCGCCGGAATCGATCATCCGCCTGCTCGACATGGGCATGGACCCGTTCAATTTCTCCGATGCGCTGCTCGGCATCCTGGCGCAGCGGCTGGCGCGGCGCCTGTGCAGCTGCAAGCAGGCCTACACGCCCGAGCCCGCCGAGCTGACCTCGTTCCTGCGCGAGTACTGCGAGGAGCTCATGAACACTGCGCGCTTCAAGGCCGACCCCAAGGGCGCGATGGAAGCGGTATACAAGGAGTGGGTGAGGGTGTACGGCAACGACAAGGGCCAGCTCACGTTCTACAAGCCGGCGGGCTGCGACAAGTGCGGCGGCAGCGGGTTAAAGGGCCGCATGGGCCTCCACGAGCTGCTCATCGCCAACGACAAGCTGAAGAAGCTGATCCAGGAGCATGCGCGGGTCGCCGACATCCTCGCCCAGTCCCTCGAGGACGGCATGCGCACGCTGAAGCAGGACGGGATGGAGAAGTGCCTGTCGGGCCTCACCCACATCAAGGAAGTGCGCTCGGTCTGTATTAAGTAAGATGCTCGATACCACCCAGGGCCTGCGATTTGCCGGCGGGGG
>JBIOYV010000044.1:0-4117 GCA_044870335.1 Burkholderiales bacterium
TCTTCAGAAACGTTCTGCGGGTCATTTTCTCTTCCTCTCAGATAAAAGTGGGGTCATTTTATAGTCAGCTCATCCGGGCGCAGAGCGCCCTCAGCTCCATCATCCTGACGCGCACGTCGTCCACGTCCGCGGCGTCGGGCTCGCGCTCGAGGTAATCGGTGAAGTCCTTGAGCGCCGGCTGCCAGCACTCCAGGCGCTGGTAGACCTGGCCGCGGTCGCGCAGCTCGGCCGCGGCCTCGGGCGTGACTGCGAGCAGCCGGTTCAGCACCTCGAGCTGCCGCTCGGGCTTGTCGGTGTCGCGGTAGATCGCCTTCAGGTTGCGCAGCAGCCGCATCAGGATCTGGCGCTTGCCCGCCGGCTCGAGGAACTGGTCGAGCGGCAGCTCGGCCACCGGCACGTCGTCCGCGACCCCCTCCGGGATCACGCGCTTCAGCCGGGCGCGGAGCTCCGCTTCGGACTGCGGCGCCCCGCCCGCGAACGGATCGAGCACGATCACCCCGCCGCGCAGCTGCACCCGCACCAGGAAATGCCCGGGGAACGACACGCCGTCGACCGCGAGCCCGAGGCGCCGGCCAAGCTCCATGTAGAGCACCGAAAGGGTGATCGGGATGCCGGTCCTGCGGTCGAGCACGTCATTCAGGTAGCTGTTGCGCGGATCGTAGTAGTCGCGCGTGTTTCCGCGGTATCCCAGCTCGCCGAACAGGAACTCGTTCAACGCCACGATGCGCTCTTCGAGGTCCATAGCCTCGGGTATGCCCGCGCGCAGGCGCAGCGCCATGCGCTCGATTTCGTCCATGTAACGCCCGACGTCCAGCGCCGGGTACGGGTCTTGCGCGATCAGCAGGCAGCACCGCGCCAGGTCGATGTCGCGGTCCTCGCGCCTCACCTCCTGCGCGAAGCGCTCGAGGCTCATCCGGACGCCCGGCGCGAGAAATCGCGTGGCCTGAGGCCGAAAGCGCGCAGGCACCCCAGGTAGGCCGCGGCGCCCAGGATCACCAGCCCGATCAACGCCGGAATCTTCTTCTCCCATCCTGCTGCGAGCCACCATTTCTCGTCTCCCATGGTGGTGAAGAGCACGATCGCCATGAAGCCCACGGAGGCACCAACTTTCAGCAGGAAGACGGGCCAGCCCGGAACCGGCTTGTACACCCCATCTTTCCTCAAACCGCGGTAGAGCAGCGCCGCGTTGAGGCAGGCTCCGAGGCTGATGGCAAGCGCGAGCCCGGCATGCTTGAGCGGACCGATCAGGGCGAGGTTCAGGGCCTGGGTAGCCACGAGGGTGAGGATGCCGATTTTCACCGGGGTCACGATGTTCTGTCGCGCGTAGAAGCCCGGCGCGAGGATCTTCACCATGATGATGCCGACCAGGCCGACGCTGTAGCCCATCAACGCCTGGCGCGTCATCCACGCGTCCTCTGCGTTGAACCGCCCGTAGTGGAAAAGCGCCGCGATTAGCGGCAACGCCAGCACCGCCAGCGCCACCGTGGCCGGGACGGCGAGCAATACCGTGACGCGCAAACCCCAATCGAGCAGGCGGGCGTACTCCTCGTGGTTGGCATCGGCGTGGTATTTCGACAAGCTCGGCAGCAGGATGGTACCGAGAGCGACGCCGAGCATGCCGGAAGGAAACTCCATCAGCCGGTCGGCGTAGTAGAGCCACGACACGCTGCCCGTCACCAGGAACGAGGCGAAGATCGTGTTGATGAGGAGCGAAATCTGGCTGATCGATACGCCGAAGGTCGCCGGACCCATCAGCTTCAGGATCCGCCGCACCCCGGGGTGCGAGAAGTCCAGGCGCCAGCGCGGCAGCAGTCCCAGCCTGGCGAGGAAGGGCACCTGAAAGGCGAGCTGCAGCGCCCCGCCGGCGAACACCGCCCACGCCAGCACCAGCACCGGCGGATCGAAGCGATCGGCGAAGAAGAGTGCGCCGACGATGAACGCGACGTTGAGCAGCGCCGGCGTGATCGCCGGCACGGAGAAGCGGTTCCAGGTGTTCAGCACCCCGGCGGCCAGGGCCACCAGCGAGATGAACGCGATGTACGGGAACGTGATCCGCAGCATGGTCACGGTCAGACCGAACTTCGCCGGATCGGAGGCGAAGCCCGGCGCCGAGATGTAGACGACGAGGGGCGCGATGGCCATGCCGAGGAGCGCGGTCACCACCAGTGCCAGGAAGAGCAGGGTCGCGGTCCGGTCGATGAGCGATCGCACCTCCTCGGGCGAGGTCTTGTTCTTCTGCTCGGCGAGCACCGGCACGAACGCCTGCGAAAAGGCCCCCTCGGCAAACAGGCGCCGCAGCAGGTTCGGCAGGCGAAAGGCGACGAAGAACGCGTCGGTCGCAAGGCCTGCGCCGAAGGACCGGGCGATGATGAAATCGCGCGCGAAGCCGAGGATCCGGCTGACAAAGGTCAGGCCGCTCACCGTGACCAAGGCGCGCAGGAGGTTCATGTTAGAATCCCGCCCCTTCTAAGGGCATCGAATTCATGGCCAACACCAAGTCCGCGCGCAAGCGCGCCCACCAGGCGCAGGTGCGCCGCGTGCACAACATGAGCCTGCGCACAGCCGTGCGCACGGCGATCAAGAACGTGAAGAAGGCCGTGGCGGGAGGCGATCGAGCCGCGGCGGAGAGCGTGCTGCGCGCGTCGCAGCGCGTCATCGACCGCGTGGTCGCCAAGGGCGTGCTGCACCGGAACGCGGGCGACCGCCACAAGAGCCGGCTCGCGCACGCGCTCAGGAATCTGAAGTAGCACTCTGACGTCCGGCGAGCCTGGCGCGCTCGGGCATGCGGCGGCGGGGCTCGGGCATGCGCCATTATACTGAGGCGCGCTGATGCCCAAGCTCTCGTGCCGCATCCTCGTCATCAACGATGAGCATCTGGTGCTGCGCGAGTTCGTCAAGGGCCTCAACGCCGCCGCGCGCGCGCTCGACAATCCCCTCGGGATCAGCTTCACCGGCGTAACCACCGCCAAGGAAGCGCTGTCGGTGATCGAGTCCGACGGCGACCTGCAGGCGGTGCTGGTCGACGACACGCTCTATTCGCTGTCGCGGAATAACGGCAGGGACAGGGACAAGGACAAGAAGCAGCTGCAGATGTCGGCGCTGGAGCTGGTCCAGCGCATCACGCGCTTTCGCCCCGAGCTCGACGTCTACATCCTGATCGCGCAGGAGAAGGAAGACGACGTGGTCGACGCCCTGTTCGCCGAGTCCGTGGATGGATATTTCTACCGGGAAGAGCGCGACTACCGCGGCATCTACCGCATCCTCAACGCCCAGATCCAGGAGCGCGCGCGCACCCCGTTCTACGACGCGCTCAAGAACTACGTCTGGATGGCGAAGGACCAGTGGCACACCCCGGGCCATTCCTCGGGCGAGTCGCTTCGCGGCAGCGCCTGGGTGAACGACTTCTACGAGTTCATGGGCGAGCACGTGTTCGATGCCGACCTGTCGGTGTCGGTGCCGATGCTCGATTCGCTGATGGAACCGAAAGGCGTGATCGGCGAGGCCCAGGCGATGGCGGCGAAGGCGTTCGGCGCGCGGCGCACCTACTTCGCCACTAACGGCACCTCCACCGCGAACAAGGTGATCTTCCAGACCCTGCTCGCCCCGGGGGAGAAGCTGCTCCTCGACCGCAACTGCCACAAGAGCGTGCACCACGGCGTGGTGCTTTCCGGCGCCCACCCGATCTACCTCGATTCGGCGCTGAACCGGAAATATGGCCTCTACGGCCCGGTTCCGAAGAGAACGCTGTTGAAGGAAATTCAAAAGCATCCCGATGCTCAGGCGCTGATCCTCACCTCGTGCACCTACGACGGGCTGCGCTACGACCTTGCGCCCGTCGTCCAGGCGGCGCACGCGAAGGGCATCAAGGTGATCATCGACGAGGCCTGGTACGGCTTCGCGCGCTTCCATCCCGAGTTCCGGCCCACGGCGCTCGAGGCTGGCGCGGACTACGCCACCCAGTCGACGCACAAGGTGCTCTCGGCGTTCTCGCAGGCCTCGATGATCCACATCAACGACCCGGGATTCCGCGAGCACCTGTTTCGCGAGAACTTCAACATGCACACCTCCACCAGCCCGCAGTACGGGCTGATCGCGAGCCTCGACGTGGCGCGGAAGC
>JBIOYV010000045.1:0-2022 GCA_044870335.1 Burkholderiales bacterium
CGCAGCCGGCGCAGCTCGTCCTCGTGCGTGAGCAAAAGCGAGGTGCCGTTGCCGATCAGATTGGTGGTGGTCTCGTGGCCCGCGTTCAGAAGAAAGATGCAGTTGTGGTAGAGCTCGACTTCGCTCAAGCGCGCGCCGTCGGCTTCTCCCTGGATCAAGCGCGTGAGCACGTCGCTCTCCCGATCGCCGGGCGATTTGCGCCGCGCCGCCACGAGGCGCGCGAGGTAGTCCTTGAACTCGACCACCGCGCGGTTGCCGCGCTCGTGCATCTCCGGCGTGAGTTTCGGCTCGAGCCCCGTGAGGATCGCGAGCGACCAGGCGCGCAAGGGTCCGCGCTCCTCCCTCGGGATGTCGAGCAGGTTGCCGATGACTTCGACCGGGATGCGCGCGGCGAACGCTTCGATGAGATCGGTCTGGGGCTTGAACGCGTCCAGCAGCCGATCCACGAGCGCCACGACGCCGGCTTCCATGCGCGCGATCGCGCGCTGGTTGAGCGCGCCCATGATGAGCCCGCGCACGCGCGTGTGAAGCGGCGGGTCGTTGAAGACGAGGCTCGTGGTGTGGTGCTCGTAGAGCGGCGTGTCGCCGAACTTCGGCTGGAACTCGACCTTCTTGTCCGAGCTCGCGCGCGTGTCGCGGTACACCGCGACCACGTCCTCGTAGCGCGAGACGAACCAGCTGCCGCGCTCGAGCTCGTGCACCGGGTCGTGCTCGCGCAGCGCGGCGTAGTAGCGGTAGGGATCGTCGTAGAAATCCGCGGGCGCGTCGGTGAGTCGAAAGCCGCGGATATCCATCAGTTATTATCGCCCCCCATGCAACGCGTACCGCTGGCGCAGTTCGAGCCTGCGCTCAGGAAAAGGCTCGAGGAGCTCTGGGGCACGCCGCCGAACCTGTACAAGGCGCTCGGCAACCATCCGCCGCTCGCCGCCGCCTGGACCGAATTCTCGAAGACCCTGCGCCACGACACGCGCACGCCGCGCGCGCTGCGCGAGCTGGTGATCCTGCGCGGCGCGCAGCTCATGCGCTCGGAGTACGAGTGGGCGCAGCACCTGGCGATGGCGCGCAAAGCCGGGGTTTCAGAAACACAGATCGCTGCGCTTGCCTCCTGGCGGGATTCCGCGCAGTTCAACCCCAAAGAAAAGGCCGCGCTGGCGCTCGGCGAAGCGGTAACCCAGGGCCATGTCAGCGAAGAGGTCTACCGCCTCGCGAGCAAGGAGTTCGACCACCACGACTACGTCGAGCTCGCGCTGGTCGCGGCGTTCTACGCCATGGTGGGGCGCATGCTCGATGCGATGGGGGTGGAGCTCGAGCCCGAGATGCGCGCGTACTCCCCCAAGCTCCCTTGAGAACCTACAAGTACTACGAGTTCGTGATGGCGGCGTTCGTCACGGTGCTGATCTGCTCCAACCTGATCGGCCCGGCGAAGATCGTGCAGCTCGACTGGCTGCCGTTCGCGTTCGGCGCGGGGGTGCTGTTCTTCCCGATCTCGTACGTCTTCGGCGACGTCCTCACCGAGGTCTACGGCTATGCGCGCGCGCGGCGCGTGATCTGGGCGGGATTCGGCGGCCTCGCCTTCGCTTCGGTGATGGCTTCGATCGTGGTGGCGCTGCCGCCGGCGCCGTTCTGGGAGAACCAGAAGGCCTACGAGATCGCCTTCGGAGCCACCTGGCGCATCGCGGCCGCCTCGATGCTCGCGTACTTCTGCGGCGAGTTCGTCAACTCGTACGTGCTCGCCAGGATGAAGATTCTCACCGCGGGACGCTGGCTTTGGACCCGCACCATCGGCTCGACCATCGTCGGCGAGGCGGTGGACTCGGCGCTCTTCTACCCGCTCGCTTTTTACAATTCGGGGCTGATTCCTGACGAAAAGCTGCCCGCGATCATGCTGGCGCAGTTCGGGCTCAAGGTCGCGGTCGAGGTGCTGTTCACGCCGATTACTTACAAGATTGTCAGCGCGCTGAAGCGCGCGGAGAACGCGGACCACTACGATCGCGAAACCAACTTCACCCCCTTCAGCCTGAA
>JBIOYV010000046.1:0-68100 GCA_044870335.1 Burkholderiales bacterium
CCGTATTCCATGAAGCAGCGGCGGATGTACTCGGAGTCGCCCTCGAACACCACCCAGACGCCGAAGCGGATGTCGTAATCGATCGGCGTCCCATCGGTGCGCAGCGACGAGACCACCTCCACTTGGCCTTTGTGATGCAGCACGCCGCCTTCTTCTCTGGGCCTCATCAACGAGGGAATTTCGTCCACGGATCCGGGCGGGTACAGCAAGCCTTCCGGCGCGGGCGTAAGGCCGGTGGCGTTGCACACCGCCGTGGTCTCGATCGCGGGCTTCGAGCCGTCGAGGAACGAGTTGAACATCTTCGGGTTGAGCCCCCCCGCCTGCGCCTGTTGCGGCGTGAGGCCGTAGTAGCCCCACACGGTGTCGGGCGTCGATTGCGAGTAGTGCGGCAGCCACTTGTGGCCCCGCCCCGCCGCGACCACCGGGAAGCCGGCGGCGCGCGCCCAGTCGACGAGCTCGCAGATGAGGGCGGGCTGGTCGCCGTAGGCGAGGCTGTAGACCACGCCCGCTTCGGCCGCCTTGCGCGCGAGAAGCGGCCCGCAGAAAGCGTCGGCCTCCACCGTGACCATGACGACATGCTTTCCGTTCTTGAAAGCAGCCAGCGCATGCTCGACCGCAGCGGGCGGGTTTCCGGTCGACTCGATGATGATGTCGATCCCCGGGTGCGCGACCAGCGCCTGCCAGTCCTCGGAGAGATGGGTTCGCTTTTCCTTGAGCGCCGCCTCCAGGGAACTCGCTTCATAGGCTTCTTTCGCCCAGCCGACGCGCTCGAGGTTCTTCCGCGCGTAGTCCGGAGAAAGATCCGCGATGCCGACGAGGTGCACGCCCGGCGTGCGTGGCACCTGGGCGATGTACATCGCGCCGAACTTGCCCGCGCCGATCACGCCGATGCGCAGCGGCTTGTCTTTTCTTTCGAGGAGCTTTGCGTACAGGTTCACTGAAAACTCCTAAAACGGAACTGCAACAAACAGGGACAGACCACGTTTATTTTCGCCGCTGACCGCCGCAAAACGTGGTCTGTCCCTGATTTCGGTGTGCTAGGCGGCTTTGAGGGAGGCCTGCAGCTCCTCGGCCGGCGTGCCGTCCTTCCAGGGAAGCGCGACGTCGTAGTGCCTGAGCAGGCAGTCGTCGGGCAGCGGCCGGATCGGCGTGAAGTCGCGGTGCGCGATGTAGCCCGGGCGCTTGAAGCGGCGGATGTGGTTCGACACCGCGCACAGCGAGAGGTACACGCTCACGCGGTTCCACGGCGAGAGGTTGGAAGTGGAGGCGTGCACCAGGCAGCCGTGGAACAGGATCATCGATCCGGGGGGGCCCTTCGGCGCGACGATGCCGCCGCGGTCCACCAGCTTGTGGATGGTTTCGTTGTTGATCACCCACAGGGGGTAGCTCGTGGTCGAGGTGTCGTGCGCGGCGTCGAGCACGCCGAGCTTGTGGCTGCCGGGGATGAACATGAGCGGCCCGTTGAACTCGTTCACCGCGTCGAGGAAGATGGCGATGTTCATCGCGCGCGCCTCGGGCATCTGGTCGTCGGCGCGCCAGGTGCCGTAGTCCTGGTGCCACTGCCAGACGTCGCCGTCGAACGCCTGCTTGCCGTTGATCTTGAACTGGTGCATGTAGACGTCTTCGCCGAACAGCTGCCGGATCGGCTCGACCATGCGCGGATGGCGCGCGAGCTTGGCGAAGGGGTAGCTGTACATGTGTGCGGCAAAGTTCGTGCGCACGGCGTCGCCCGTTTTCTCGCGCACGTTTTCCGGCCGCCGCTGGGCGTAAAGGGCCGGCACTTCGTCGTTCAGCACCCGGATCTCCTCGCGGCTGAAGAGGCTGGGGAAAAACAGGTACCCTTCGCGGTCGAATTGCTGGAGCTGCTCTGGAGAAAGTCTCATGGCAGGAGGTAAGGCGGATTCGCTCAGAACCATACTTTACGCGCTCGGCGCCAACCTGGCGATCGCCGCCGCCAAGACCGCGGCCGCGATCGCGACCGGCTCGAGTGCCATGCTCGCCGAAGCGATCCACTCCTACGCCGACAGCGGCAACCAGGGGCTGCTGCTCTGGGGCATGCGCGAGGCGAAGAGCCCGCCCTCGCCCGACTACCCCTTGGGAAGGGGCAAGGCGGTGTTTTACTGGTCGTTCATCGTCGCCCTGGTGCTGTTCTCGCTCGGCGGCCTGTTCTCGCTCTACGAAGGCTGGCACAAGCTCACCGATCCCCAGCCACTCAGATACCCCTGGGTCGCGGTGGCCATCCTGATCTTCGGCCTCGCCGCCGAAAGCGTGTCGCTGCGCGCTTGCCTGCACGAGGTCAACAAGGTGCGCGGCGGTAGAACGCTCTGGCGCTGGTTCCGCGACAGCCGGCAAAGCGAGCTGGTAGTGATCCTCGGCGAAGACCTGGCGGCGCTGCTGGGCCTTGCCCTTGCCTTGATCGCCGTTCTGTTGACGATGCTGACCGGAAATACCGCGTGGGACGCGCTCGGCTCGATGTCGATCGGCGTGGTGCTGATCGTGGTCGCCATCCTCGTGGGCATCGAGATCAAGGCGCTGCTCATCGGCCAGAGCGCCGAGCACGAAACCGAAGCGCGACTGCGGGAATTCCTGCAGCGGCAGCCGGGCGTGGAGAAGGTCTTTCGTCTGCTGACGCTTCAGCTTGGCACTTCGCTGATGGTCGCGGCAAAGGTGAAAATGCAGCCCGAAAGCGCCGCCGAGCTGGTCGCCGCGATCAACCGCGCCGAGGCCGCGACGCGCGCCGAGTTCCCCGAGATCCAGTGGCTCTTTTTCGAGCCCGACGTCGCCGACTGAACCGCTATTTCCGCTCGGGAACCTTGGTCCCGGGCGCCGGGCCGGGCTGAGCCCCATCGGTGGTCGGAACGACAACGCCCGGCAGAAGCGGGATTTCATGCACGATCGACACGCCGGTGACGTAGCAGCGCGTGTCGCCGAAGCACGAGCTGGGAATTCCCACCTTCTGCTCGTAATGGAGCGAGACGCGCTTGCCGATCGCCTTGGACACGTCGTCGGCGACCTTGTCGTCCCACACCGTGAAGTAGAACTTCTCCGGCGTCGAGCCCGGCAGCGAGACCATCGTCATCTCGCCTTCCCAGGTCTTGCAGAGCCAGCCCTTGTTCGAGAATTTCTGCACCCAGCCGGCGCGCTCGCCGTCGGCGTAGCTCCAGTTGAACACCAGGAGGAAGTAGACGACCGGCGCCAGCATCAGCACCGCCACGGTCCAGAACAGGAATTTGCCGCGCCTCATGGTCTCGCCTCCCCTCGGATGAGGCTCCCACCGAGTCTACCCGCCTTCGCAGGCGCCGAGTATTGGACCAAAGGGCAGGCTAGGATCGGCCTGTCGCAATTCCCGGAACGGAGAACGCACGATGGCGGTCAGGACCAGGGTCGGAACCACCACCGCGATCCGCGGGCCGGTCCTCACCTACACCGGTGACGCATTCGCCGAGGGGCTCGAGCACACCATGCGCTACGAGCCCGATGCGATCGTCGCGATGGCGGGCGGCAAGATCACGCACTTCGGGCCGGCAAGCGAGGTGCGAGCGCAATTGCCGCGCGGCGCCAGGGTCAGGCACTACGGCAGGGACAGCCTGATCCTCGCCGGCTTCGTCGACTGCCACGTGCACTATCCCCAGACCCAGATCATCGGCGCTTACGGCGAGCAACTCACCGACTGGCTCGCCAGGTATACCTACGCCGCCGAGCAGCAGTTCGGGAACGAGGAGCACGCGCGCGCGGTCGCCAAGCTATTCCTGCAGGAATGCCTGCGCGCCGGCACCACCACCGCGGCGGTGCACTGCACGGTGCATCCGCAGTCGGTCGACGCGTTCTTCGAGGCCGCTTCGGCGCTCGACCTGCGCATGATCGCCGGCAAGGTGCTGATGGACCGCAACGCGCCCGCGGCGCTCACCGACACCCCGCAGCGCGGCTACGACGAGTCGAAAGCGCTGATCGGACGCTGGCACGGCAAAGGCCGCCAGCTCTATTGCATCACCCCGCGTTTCGCGCCGACCAGCACCCCGGAGCAGATGGAGGCGGCAGGCGCGCTCTGGCGCGAGCATCCCGGAACCTACCTGCAGTCGCATGTCTCCGAGAGCCGCGCCGAAATCGCGTGGGTGAAGAAGCTGTATCCCGAGCGCAAGGGCTACCTCGATACCTACGATCATTACCGGCTGCTCGGTCCGCGCGCGATCTACGGCCACGGCATCTGGCTCACCGAAGACGAGCTGCGCCGCTGCCATGAGACCGGTAGCGCGCTCGCCCACTGCCCGACCTCGAACGCCTTCCTCGGCAGCGGCCTCTTCAACCTCGCCAACGCGAAGAAGGCCGCTCGGCCGGTTCGGGTCGGCATGGCGAGCGACCTCGGCGCCGGGACCTCTTTTTCGATGCTCCAGACGCTCGGCGAGGCCTACAAGGTGGCGCACCTTAGCGGCAACACGCTCTCGGCCGGCCACGCCTTCTACCTCGCCACCCGCGGCGGCGCGCAGGCGCTCTACCTCGAGGACACGATCGGAAGCATTGCGCTCGGCATGGAGGCCGACCTGGCGGTGCTCGACCTCAAGTCAACGCCGGTCATCGAGTACCGCATGCGGCACTGCCGCGACCTGGAGGAGGCGCTTTTCATCCAGATGACGCTCGGCGACGACCGCGCGGTGGCCGCGACCTACGTCGCCGGTGCGCTCGCCCATCGCCGCTAGCGGCGGCCGGCGCATTGGACCAACGTCCAATATCGGCCCTGCCGGGGCCTCGACTATCTTGGAACCCATGAACCTCAGGCGGCTCGCCCTCGCCCTGCTGCTTTTGCCCCTGCTGGCCGGCGCCCAGGAGGCCGCGCGCCAGGACGCGCCGCGCCAGAGCGCGCCGGTGGTGATCGCCAACCGCACCGTCATGGTTCTGCGCGGCCCGATTGCGGGCTACACGGCCGAGGAGCGCGCGCGCAATTCGGTCGACCGCATCGAGGCGGCGCTCGACGCCGACCCGAATGCCAAGATCTCTTTCGACGATGGCGATGCGGGCACGCGGGTGCTCGTCGGCGACACCCTCGCATACATCGTCACGAAGATCGACATCGACGCCTATGCCGGCGAGACGTCGCAGATCCTGGCGAAGGAGAGCGCCAGGCGGCTCGAGCGCGCGATCGCCGAGCGCCGCGAGCAGCATTCGCTGCACTACCTCGCGATCGCCGCCGCCTACGCCGCCGCGGCGAGCGCCGTCTACGCGGCGCTCGTTTGGCTGCTGACCTGGGGCAACCGGCGGGTCGGCGGCTGGGTCTCGGTCGCCGCCGAAGAGAAGGTGCGCGGGTTCCAGCTCGGCAACGTGCCCTTGTTCGCGCGGCGATTCGTCGCCGTGCTCGCCTGGCTGCTGGGTGCGACGGCGACCGTGTGGTGGGTGGCCTTCGTGCTGCAGCGGTTTCCCTATACCCGGCGCTGGGGCGAGGACCTGCAGATCAACCTGGTCGACATGGCGCGGCAGATCGTGCTCGCGATTCTCGGCGCCCTGCCCGGCATCGCGTTCGCAATCGTCATCTTCTTCCTGGCGCGCCTGCTCATCCGCCTGGGCGACGCGTTCTTCGACCGCGTCGAGAACCGCAGCCTTCACATCACCTGGCTCGACCACGACACGGTGCGCCCGACGCGGCGCATCTTTGCCATCATCGTCTGGGTGTTCGCGCTGGCCATGGCGTACCCGTACCTGCCCGGCGCGCAGACCGAGGCATTCAAGGGCCTTTCGGTGCTGATCGGCCTGATGGTGTCGCTCGGCGGGGCGGGCGTCATCGGCCAGGCCTTCAGCGGCATCATCCTGATGTATGTTCGCCTCTTCCGGCGCGGCGACTACGTGCGCATCGGCGATAACGAAGGCACCGTGACCGAGCTCGGCATGTTCGCCACGCGCATCCGCACCGGCCTCGGAGAGGAAATTTCGATCTCGAACGCGGCGGTGCTCGCGGCGACGATCAAGAACTACTCGCGCGCAGTCCCCGGGACGGGATTTGTCCTCGACACCGTCGTCACCATCGGCTACTCCACGCCGTGGCGCCAGGTCGAGGCGATGTTGACGGAAGCGGCGCGGCGCACCCAGGACATCGCGCGCGAGCCGCCGCCGACCGTACGCCAGACCGCGCTGTCCGATTTCTACGCCGAGTACCGGCTGATCGCCTACAGCCCGGCCCAGGGCGCCGCGGTGCGCGCCGACATCCTGAACCGCCTGCACGGCCACATCCAGGATGTGTTCAACGAGCACGGCGTGCAGATCATGTCGCCGCACTACATGATGGATCCGAAGGATCCGCAGGTCGTGCCAAGGGAGAAATGGTTCACTCCGCCGGCGAAGCCGCCTTCGAGCGCCGAGGCGCTGGTTCGCGATCCACCCGGTCAGCGCACCGGCTCGAATTCGTAAGTACCGCCGTCCGCCATCAGCGACAGAAAGAGGTGCCCGTCCTTCATCACGTAGGACCGCACGTTCGGCAGCTGCCTGACGATCTGGTCGTGCAGGGAGCCCGGCGGGCACTGCGCGCGCGTGGCGGCCATCGGGCCGAACTCGAGCTGGTTCGGCCCGGCAGATTTCCAGCCGCCGCGAGCGCGGTTGCAGTCGATGCGCGCGCTCACGACCTCCGGATCGAAGGCGAGCGTGTACTTGGACCGCTCGTCGGGTGTCAGCACTGCGCCGTCACCGCCTTGAAACTTCACGAGCTGCCACGAAGTCCCGCCGAGGCTTGCCTTCGCACTCCGGGGTGAGTTCTGGGCGCAGGCGACTATCAGCGTGGACAGAAAGAAGAGCAGGAAGACGCTTCGCACTCGAACCTCCGATCAGTCCACCCTGGCGCCGGAAGCCTTGACCACCCGAGACCATTTTACGATCTCGGACTGGAGCAGGCTCGCGAGTTGTCCCGGGGTCCCGCCCTTCACTTCGCCGATACCGTCCTGGGTGATGCGCTCCCGAACCTCCGGCATCTCCAGCACGCGGCCGATCTCGGCGTTCAAGCGTGTGACGATTTCGTGCGGCGTTCCCTTGGGCGCGAAGGCGGCGAGCCAGATCTCGATCTCGACGCCGGAAACGCCGGCTTGCGCGGTGGTGGGAATGTCCGGAAGCGCCGGCATGCGCTTCTCGCTTGCCACCGCGAGCGCTCGAAGTTTTCCGGCCTTGACGTGCGGCATCACGTCGGTGGCGACGCCGAAGAGGAGCATGGTCTGGCCGCCGAGCATCGCCGTGACCGCGGGCGCGCTGCCGTTGAAGGGAATGTGGTTGAGCTTCAGGCCTTTCGCCGTCGCGAACATCTCCGCGGCGAGGTGCTGCGTGGTACCTATCCCGTTCGATGCATAGGTCACTTCACCAGGCCGGCTGGCAGCGAGGGCGGCGAGGTCGCCGACCGTCTTCGCCGGCACGGACGGATGCACCACCAGGATGTTGGGCACCGTCGACAACAGGAGGATGGGCTCGAAGTCGCGCACCGGGTCGTAGGCGAGCTTGGCGTGCAGGCTGGGAAAGATCGACATCGCGCCGATGCCGTTGAAAAGCAGCGTGTAGCCGTCGGCCGGCTGGCCCGCTGCGTGCACCGTGCCGGTGATGCCGCCGGCGCCGACGCGGTTCTCCACCACCACCGGCTGTCCCAGGCGTTCGGCGAGCCTTTGGCTCACGATGCGCGTGACCGTGTCGTAGTAGCCACCCGCGGGAACCGGCAGGATCACCTTGAGCGGGCGCGACGGATACCGCTGCGCCCAGGCGCTCGCGTACGCCACGGCGAGCAGGACGAGCAGGGAAAATCGGGCTCTGACCCCGATTCCGGTCATTGCCCCTTGGGATCGACGTACTGGAAGAAGATCTCGTCGCCGCGCAACATCCCGAGCTCGCGGCGCGCGCGCTCCTCTGCCGCTTCGCTGCCCTGTTTGAGGTCGCGCACCTCCGCGGCGAGCGCCGCGTTGCGCACCTCGAACCCGGCATTCTTGTTTTTCTGATTGGTGACTTCCGTATCCAGTTGCGACGCGCGCAGCCAGCCGCCCTTGCCGATCCACAGCGGGTACTGGATCAGCACGATGAGCGCGCCGAGGATCGCCGCGAGGAATTTCATCCGAAGCGCCCGAACGCCTCCCGGCCGGGGTAGTCGACCGAATCGCCCAGGTCCTCCTCGATGCGCAGGAGCTGGTTGTACTTCGCCACGCGGTCGGAGCGCGACAGCGAACCGGTCTTGATCTGCAGCGCGTTGGTGCCCACCGCGACGTCGGCGATGGTGGTGTCCTCGGTCTCCCCGGAGCGGTGCGAGAGCACCGTGCCGTAGCCCGCGCGCTTTGCGAGCTCGATCGCGGCGAAGGTCTCGGTGAGGGTGCCGATCTGGTTCACCTTGATCAGGATCGAGTTCGCCACGCCCTGCTGGATGCCCTCCCGCAGGATGCGCGTGTTGGTGACGAAAAGGTCGTCGCCGACGAGCTGCACCTTCTTGCCGAGGCGATTGGTGAGGGTTTTCCAGCCCTCCCAGTCGTTCTCGGCCATGCCGTCCTCGATCGAGACGATCGGGAAGCGCGCCGCGAGGTCGGCAAGGTAGTCGCAAAGCTGCGCCGAGCTCAGGCGCTTGCCTTCGGACTCGAGGACGTAGGCGCCGTCGCGATAGAACTCGGAAGCCGCGCAGTCGAGCGCCAGCACCACGTCCTGGCCGGCGCGGTAGCCCGCCTTGTCGATCGCTTCCGTGATGAGCTCGATCGCCGCGGCGTGCGTGGCGAGGTCCGCGGGCGCGAAGCCCCCTTCGTCGCCGACCGCGGTCGACATGCCTTTGGCGTCGATCAGGCGTTTCAACGACTGAAATACCTCCGCCCCGCAGCGCAGCGCCTCCCGAAAGCTCTGCTGGCTGACCGGGACGATCATGAACTCCTGGAAGTCGAGCCGGTTGTTGGCGTGCGCGCCGCCGTTCACGACGTTCATCATCGGCACCGGCATGCGCATCGCACCCGCGCCACCCAGATAGCGGTAAAGCGGCAGGCCCGACTCCTCCGCGGCGGCCTTGGCGTTCGCCATCGATACCGCGAGGATGGCGTTCGCCCCCAGGCGTGACTTGTTGTCCGTGCCGTCGAGGTCGATCAGCGTCTTGTCGACGAACGCCTGCTCGGTCGCATCGAGCCCGACGATCGCCTCGGAGATCTCGGTGTTCACGTGCTCGACCGCCTTCAGCACGCCCTTGCCGCCGTAGCGGCTCTTGTCGCCGTCGCGCAGCTCGACCGCCTCGCGCGAGCCGGTGGAAGCGCCCGAAGGCACCGCCGCGCGTCCCATCACGCCCGACTCGAGCAGCACATCGGCCTCGATGGTGGGGTTGCCGCGCGAGTCGAGGATCTCCCTCGCTACGACGTCGACGATCGAGCTCATCGCACCAACCTAATCAGGGACAGACCACGTTTTGCAGGAGACGCCTGAGGAAAAACGTGGTCTGTCCCTGATTTTGGGGTTGCTGCAAGCTTCATCTCTTCACCTTGTCTTCGGCGAAACCGTTCTTCTTCACCCGCCGGTCGAGGTCGACCAGCGTCTCGAGCAGCTCCTGCATCAGCGCGAGCGGCCAGGCGTTCGGGCCGTCCGAGAGCGCTTTCGCCGGGTCGGGGTGCGTCTCCATGAAGAGGCCCGCGATCCCGGTCGCGACCGCGGCGCGCGCGAGCACCGGGATGAACTCGCGCTGGCCGCCCGAGGCCGTGCCCTGCCCGCCCGGGAGCTGCACCGAGTGCGTGGCGTCGAACACCACCGGGCAGCCGGTGTTGCGCATGATCGCGAGCGAGCGCATGTCGGACACGAGGTTGCCGTAGCCGAAGGAGAATCCTCTTTCGCACACCATGATGTTTTCCTGCCCGGAAGCCTCCCTGGCTTTGTCGACCACGTTGCGCATTTCCTGCGGCGACAGGAACTGGCCCTTCTTGATGTTCACGGGGCGTCCGGCCGAGGCCGCGGCATGGATGAAGTCGGTCTGGCGGCACAGGAACGCCGGCGTCTGCAGCACGTCGACCACGGCGGCGACGGGCTTCACCTCCTCTTCGGTGTGCACGTCGGTGAGCACCGGGACGCCCACCTGCCGCTTCACTTCCGCGAGAATTCGGAGGCCCTCTTCCATTCCCAGTCCGCGGAACGACTTCGAGGAGCTGCGGTTCGCCTTGTCGTAGGAAGACTTGAAGATGAAGGGCACGCCGAGCTTGCCGGTGATTTCCTTGAGCTTCCCGGCGACGTCGATCTGCAGCTCGCGCGACTCGACCACGCACGGCCCGGCAATGAGGAACAGCGGCCGCTCGAGGCCGACCTCGAACCCGCAGAGTTTCATGCTGCTACGACCGACAGTGGGCGCTTTTCCCGCGCGCGATGGCGCAGGGCGGCCGTGACGTAGGCCTTGAATAGGGGGTGGCTCGCGCGAGGCGTGGAGGTGAACTCGGGGTGGAACTGCACGCCGACGAAGAACGGATGCCCGGGCAGCTCCATGATCTCGGGCAGGTTCTCGGTGGGGGTGCGCGCCGACACCTTGTAGCCCTTCGCCTCGAGCTGCGGCACGTAGATGTTGTTCACCTCGTAGCGGTGGCGGTGCCGCTCGTTCACCTCGGGGCCATAGATCGAAAAAGCCAGCGAATCCTTTTCGACCGGACACTTCTGGGCGCCCAGGCGCATGGTGCCGCCGAGCTCCGACTTCTCGGTGCGCTTCTCGATGCGGCCGGTGCGGTCGAGCCACTCGGTGATGAGCGCGACCACCGGATGCGGCGTGTCGGGGTCGAACTCGGTGCTGTTCGCGCCGGCAAGGCCGCCGACGTTGCGCGCGAACTCGATCGTGGCGAGCTGCATGCCGAGACAGATGCCGAGATAGGGCACGCCGTGCTCGCGCGCGTAGCGGATCGCGGCGATCTTGCCCTCGGTGCCGCGCTTGCCGAAGCCGCCGGGAACGAGGACCGCGTCCATCTTCTCCAGGGCCCCGACGCTGTTCTTCTCCAGCTCCTCGGAGTCGAGGTAGTGGATGTTGATCTTGGCGCCGGTGTGGATGCCGGCGTGGCGCAGCGCCTCGTTCAGGCTCTTGTAGGAGTCCTGCAGGTCGACGTACTTGCCGACGAACGCGATGTCGAGCTCGTGCTGCGGGTGCTCCTGCGCCTGCACCAGCTTTTTCCACGACGTGAGGTCGGCGGCGCGCGCGAGGATCGCGAGCTTGTGGCACACGATCTCGTCGAGCATCTGCTCGTGCAGCATCATCGGAATCGTGTAGATCGAGTCGACGTCCCAGGCCGAGATCACCGCCTCCTTCTGCACGTTGCAGAACAGCGCGATCTTGCGTCGCTCGTCCTCGGGCAGCGGCCGGTCGGTGCGGCAGATGATGGCATCGGCCTGGATCCCGATCTCGCGCAGCTCCTTCACCGAGTGCTGCGTGGGCTTGGTCTTGATCTCGCCCGCGGAGGCGATGTAGGGGACGAGCGTCAGGTGCAGGTAGCAGACGTTGTTGCGCCCGAGCTCCAGGCCCATCTGCCGGATCGCCTCGAGGAAGGGCAGCGACTCGATGTCGCCCACCGTGCCGCCGATCTCCACGATCGCCACGTCGGCGTCGCCCGCACCGCGCTTGATGAACGACTTGATCTCGTCGGTGATGTGCGGAATCACCTGCACGGTGCCGCCGAGGTAGTCGCCGCGGCGCTCCTTCTTGATCACCGACTCGTAGATCTGGCCGGTGGTGAAGTTGTTGTGGCGGCGCATCTTCGAGCTCTGGAAGCGCTCGTAGTGCCCGAGGTCGAGGTCGGTCTCGGCGCCATCCTCCGTGACGAACACCTCGCCGTGCTGGAACGGGCTCATGGTGCCCGGGTCGACGTTGATGTAGGGGTCGAGCTTGATGTTGGTGACGCGGATACTGCGCGACTCGAGGATCGCGGCGAGGGAGGCGGCGGCGATGCCTTTCCCCAGCGAGGAAACTACACCGCCCGTTACGAAGACATACTTGGTCATCTACCTAGCGCGTGTAGGGATGGAGGAGTTTACACGCGATTGGTTCCGTCGTCGATCTCCTCAGCGCGCGAGCGCAAATGGAAGGATTCAAGGCGCAGCGCAGCAGCCTGGCCTCTCAACCACGCGGCGCGGTCTCTGAGCTTCCGGGCTCGCAGACGGACGAACCGGCTGCGGATCCGGACCGCGTGCTCGGGCTCGCGCAGCAAGGACGTTACGCACTCCACGTCCAGCGCATTCGCCGCGAGGTAGCGCTTGGTGGCGCGCCCGTCGATGAAGCACAGCTCCTTGCCCCCGTCCCGGAACATCCCTCCCTCGAGCTCTGACATGAGGAGCGCTCGCGGTGCCTTGGACGGATCGGTTGTGTACTCGTAGATCGGCACCGTGGCCGCAACGAAGCTTGCGAGGGCGTTGAGATCGCCCTTCTGTCCCTGGTCGGTCAATTTGCGTTCGGCGTACACCTTGGACCGGACGAGGCCGACCGCGAGCCCCAGAGGGATCAGGGTATGGGGGACGTCTTCGTGGTCACCGGGACTCGCCATCCTGCGCGAACGCTACGATACCATTGCCGCGGCCTTCATCGCCTCGACGCGGATTTCCTCGGTAAGCCGTGCCTTGTAGTCGGAAAATGCCGGCGACGTCTTCATCGTGTAGTGGCGCGGGTGCGGCAGCCCGATGGAGAGCTCGGTCTTGATCCGGCCGGGCCGCGCCGACATCACCGCGACGCGGTTCGCCATGAAGATCGCCTCGTCGATGTCGTGGGTGACGAACAGAACGGTCTTGCGGTCGGCCTCCCAGATCCCGAGGAGCAGCTCCTGCATCAGCGCGCGCGTCTGGTTGTCCAGCGCCCCGAAGGGCTCGTCGAGGAGCAGGATCTTCGGGTCGTTGGCGAGCGCGCGGGCGAGCGCGGTGCGCTGCTGCATGCCGCCGGAGAGCATCTTGGGGTAGTGGTTCTCGAAGCCGCGCAGCCCGACACGCGCGATCAGCTTTTCGGCTTTCTCGGGGGTCGAGCGGCTGCCGAAGAGGATGTTTTCGCGCACGGTGAGCCACGGAAAGAGCGTGTAGGACTGGAACACCATGCCGCGGTCGGGGCCCGGGCGCTCGACCGCCTGGCCATCGAGCAGCACCCGGCCAGTGGTCGGCCGATCGAGGCCCGCCACGATGCGCAGGAGCGTCGACTTGCCGCAGCCCGAGGGCCCGAGGATGCAGATGAAGTCGTTGTCCTGCACCTCGAGGTCGGTGCGCTCGAGCGCGCGCGTCGGCGCCCCGCCCCGCACCCCCGGGAACACGCGGCTCACCGCCTCGATCCTCAGAAAGCCCACGGCCAGAGCCTCTGGTTCGCCCACTTGAAGAGGAGGTCGGACAGCAGGCCGATGACGCCGATGCACACGATGCCGAAGATCATCTGGCCGGTGTCGAGGAGGCGCTGGCTGTCCATGATCATGTGGCCGATACCGCTCTCGGCGCCGACGAGCTCGGCCACGATCACGTAGGTCCAGGCCCAGCCGAGCACCAGGCGCAGGGTCTCGGCGATCTGCGGCGCGGCGCTGGGCAGCATGACGCGCCGCACGATCCCGCCGGCGTCGGCGCCCAGCGTGTAGGCGGCCTCGACGAGATCGCGCCGGGTCGAGCCGACGATCACGGCCACCATGAGGATCACCTGGAACACCGAGCCGATGAAGATCACGAGGAGCTTCTGCGTCTCGCCCACCCCCGCCCAGAGGATGAGGAGCGGAATGAACGCGGAGGCCGGCAGGTAGCGCGCGAAGGAGACGAAGGGCTCGAAGAACGCCTCGACCGGCTTGAACGCGCCCATCGCGATGCCGAGCGGAACCGCGACCAGCGCCGCGAGCACGAACCCGCCGACCACGCGGAACACGGTGATGCCGACGTCGCGGATGAAGCCGAACTCGCGGAACAGCGTCACCCCGGTAGTGAGCGTATACAGCGGGTCCTTGAGGAACATCGCGTCGACGGCGCCGCCGAACGTGGCGAGCGCCCACGCCGCGAAGAACACGACGAAGAACGCGGCGCCGAGGGCGATCCTCGCGCCGCGCGAGACGGGCTTGAGGGGCTCGAGCAACCCGCGCTACTGGAAGCGCAGGTCGATCATCTCCTGCGCCTTCGGCTCCTTCTGAATCACGCGGTTGAACTTGAGCACGCGCACCGCGAAATCGACGAAGGGCTTGTGCTCCTTCGCGTAGTAGCTCTTGTTCTCCTGGCGGCCCTGCCAGTCTATGTAGGCGGCCGACTTGGCGAAGGCCTCGCCCGACTGCTTGACGCTGCTGCCCATCAGCTCGTGCGACTTGAGCGGGTCGCGCTTGAGGAGATCGAGGGCCTCGAAGAAGCTGTCGACCGTGGCCTTCACCACCTTCGGGTGCTTCTCGATGAAGTCCTTGCGGAACACCAGCACGTCGACGACCACCGGGTACTCGATCGAGGTGACCAGGATCTTGCCGGCGTCGGGCTTCTCGCGCACGCTCGAGAGATAGGGCTCGTAGGTGAGCGCCGCGTCGCCCTGCCCGGCGACGAAAGCCTGCGCCGCAGGCTGCGCCGCCATGGTCGAGCGGATCACGTCCTGGATCGACATGCCGTTCTTCTCCAGGATGTAAGAGAGCATGAAGTGCTGCACCGTGCCGGGCCCGTCTACGTTGACCGACTTGCCCTTGAGTTCCTTGATCGAGTTGATGTTGTTGCGCACCGCGAGGCCGTCGCCGCCCTTCGACTTGTCGATGAGCGCGACCTGCACCGAAGCGATCCCGGCCGAGGCCCAGACGATGTGCTGATCGACGGTCGTCGCCGCCGCGTTGAGCGCCCCCGAGGCGAGCGCGGCCGAGCGCTGCACCGGCGCGATGAAGCGGATCTCGATGTCGACGCCGTTCTTCTTGAAGATCCCCGCGAGCTCGGCGAGCTTCAGCGGCTGGAACCCGGTCCATCCGCTCATCCCGAGAATGACCTTCTCCTGCGCGCCTGCGGGAACAGCCAGCAACAGCGCTGCAAGCAACCCGAGCAGTCTCATGAAGCCCCCCATCGTGGTTTCCGTCGTGGTTCCTATCGGTGGTTCGGATTATTGTATCGTCCAGTCCATGCAAGCGACGCGCGTCGACCACGTCGGAAGCCTGCTGCGCCCCGGCTACCTCAAGGACGCGTTCCAGCGATTCGCCCGCCGGGATCTGCCCAAGGAAGACCTTGCTGCCGTCCAAGACCGTGCCATCGTCGAAGTGGTGCGCCGCCAGGAGTCGATCGGCCTGCCGGTGATCACCGACGGCGAATACCGGCGCCTCAACTGGCAGGTGAGCTTCTCCGAGGTCGAAGGCTGGGATATGTGGCGCACCTCCTGGGACAACTTCCGGCGCAACCCCGAGAACCGCGCGCCGGGCGAGACGCCGCTCACCCGCGGCGAGGACGCGGTGCTCTCCTTCCGCACCCCGGTCACCGCACGCCTTTCGTTGAAGAGCAATTTTCCCCTTCACGAGTTCGAGTTCATAAAACGTCCAGCAGCGAAGGTAACGCTGATGGGGCCCGATCGCGTGGCCCAGATGAGCGACCTCCAGGGCTCGCCGTATCGCAGCCGCGAAGCGTTCCTCGCCGACGTGGTGCGCATCCAGCGCCGCATCGTGGAAGAGCTGGTGCGTGCCGGCTGCCGCTACGTTCAGCTCGACGAGCCGAGCTACACCGGCTACGTCGACCCCACGACCCTCGAGCGCATGCGCGCGTCCGGCGACGATCCCCTCGCCAATCTCTCGCGCGCGGTCGCGGCCGACAACGCCGTCATCGCCGGCCTCGAGGGCGCGAGCTTCGGCCTGCACGTCTGCCGCGGCAACCGCGCGAGCATGTGGCACCGCGAAGGGAGCTACGACGCGATCGCCGAGCGGCTCTTCGGCGGCCTGCGCTTCGACCGCCTGCTCCTGGAGTACGACACCGCGCGCGCCGGCGGCTTCGAGCCCTTGCGCTTCGTGCCGAAAGGCGTCACCGTTGTTCTCGGCCTCATCACGACCAAAGCCGGCCGCCTCGAAAGCGTCCCGGAACTGATCAGGAGGATCGAGCAGGCGAGCCGATTCCTGCCGCTCGAGCAACTCGCGCTGAGCCCGCAGTGCGGCTTCGCCTCGGGCATCGCCGGCAACCTCCTCACCGAGGACGAGCAGTGGCGCAAGCTGGAGGTCATGATGGACGTGGCGCGCGAGGTATGGCGATGAAACCACCGAAATCAGGGACAGACCACGTTTTCCGTCACCACAACCCCCCGCTCGCATGCTCGCTCCCCCCTTGTCAGGGAGGCGGCAAAAAACGTGGTCTGTCCCTGATTTGGGGGTTTTGCCAATGAGCAGTCGGGTTGTGCGAGCCGCGCGCGGCAGCCAGCTCAGCGCCAAAAGCTGGCTCACGGAAGCGGCGCTGCGCATGCTGATGAACAACCTCGATCCCGAGGTCGCCGAGCGCCCCGAAGACCTGGTGGTCTACGGCGGCATCGGCAAGGCCGCCCGCAACTGGAAATGTTTCGATCAAATCCTCTCCACCCTGAAGAAGCTGGAAGACGATGAATCCCTCCTGGTGCAGTCCGGCAAGCCCGTCGGCGTCTTCAAGACCCATCCCGACGCGCCGCGGGTACTGATCGCGAACTCCAACCTGGTGCCGAAGTGGGCCGACTGGGAGCACTTCAACGAGCTCGACCGCAAGGGCCTCATGATGTACGGCCAGATGACCGCCGGCTCGTGGATCTACATCGGCAGCCAGGGCATCGTGCAGGGCACTTACGAAACCTTCGCCGAGGCCGGCCGTCGCCACTATGGCGGGAACTGGTCGGGCAAATGGATCCTCACCGCGGGGCTTGGCGGCATGGGCGGCGCGCAGCCGCTCGCCGCCACGATGGCGGGCGCTTCGATGATCGCGATCGAGTGCGACCCGAGCCGCATCGAGATGCGCTTGAAGTCCGGCTACTTGGACTTTCGTGCCGATACCGTGGAAGAGGCGCAGCAGATCATTGGCCGTACGGCAAAACCCGTTTCGGTCGGCCTGCTCGGCAACGCGGCCGAGCTGGTGCCTCAATTCCTGAAGAAGGCGAAGTCGAGCGAGTTCAAGCCCGCCCTGGTGACCGACCAGACCTCCGCGCACGATCCGGCCAACGGCTACCTGCCCGAGCACTGGTCGCTCGAGCGCTGGAAAGACCTGCGCAAGAAGGACCCGGAAGAGGTGGCGCTCTCGGCGCGCGAGTCGATCGCCGGCCACGTGCAGGCGATCCTCGGCTTCAAGGCGATGGGCATTCCCTGCGTCGACTACGGCAACAACATCCGCCAGGAAGCGAAGAACGCCGGCATCGCGAACGCGTTCGACTATCCGGGCTTCGTTCCGGCCTACATCCGGCCGATGTTCTGCGTCGGCAAGGGGCCGTTCCGCTGGGTCGCGCTGTCGGGCGATCCGCAGGACATCGCCAAGACGGATGCCAAGGTTCTTGAATTGTTCCCCGAGGATGCGGGCTTGCAGCGCTGGCTGGAGTTAGCAAAAACGAAAATCCGTTTCCAGGGCCTGCCCGCGCGCATCTGCTGGCTCGGGCTGGGGCAGCGCCACCGCGCCGGCCTCGCCTTCAACCAGATGGTGAGAAGCGGTGAGCTCAAGGCGCCGATCGTGATCGGGCGCGACCACCTCGACGCGGGCTCGGTGGCGAGCCCCAACCGCGAGACCGAAGCCATGCGCGACGGCAGCGACGCCGTCTCGGATTGGCCTTTGCTCAATCTCATCTTGAATACTTGCTCTGGGGCCAGCTGGGTCTCGTTCCACCACGGCGGCGGCGTCGGCATGGGCTACTCGCAGCACGCGGGCATGGTGATCGTGTGCGACGGCACCGATGCCGCGGCGCGGCGCACCGAGCGAGTGCTGTGGAACGATCCCGCGAGCGGCGTCATGCGCCACGCGGACGCCGGCTACGAAGAGGCCATCGCCTGCGCGCGCGCCCAGGGCCTCAACCTGCCGTTTTTGGAGTAATGCGCCTCGGCCAGAAAAATCCATCGCTGAGGGAGCTGCGCTCGATCGCGCGCGACGCGCCGCCGCTCGAGCTGGACGCGGCGGCGCTCGCCAAGGTGCGCGCGGCGCTCTCCACCGTGGAGCGCATCGTCGCCTCGGGCAAGCCCGCGTACGGCATCAACACCGGGTTCGGCCGCCTTTCGCAGACGCGCATCCCGGCGGAGGAGCTCGAGCAGCTCCAGCTCAACATCGTGCTGTCGCACGCCGCGGGCACCGGGCCGCTCCTCGACGACGCCACGGTGCGCCTGGTGCTCGCGTTGAAGGTCGTTTCCCTCGCCGCGGGGCATTCGGGCGTGCGCCCGGAGCTGATCGAGCTTCTGCTGCAGCTCTACAACAAAGGCATTTATCCTTGCATCCCTTCCAAGGGATCGGTTGGCGCCTCGGGCGATCTCGCGCCGCTTGCGCATCTCTCGCTCGCGCTGCTCGGGGTCGGCGACGTGCGCGTTCACGGGGTGCGGGTGCCCGCGGCCAGCGCGCTGAAGAACGAGAAGCTCAGGCCGCTCAAGCTCGCGCCCAAGGAGGGGCTCGCACTGCTGAACGGCACGCAGGTCTCGACCGCGCTCGCGCTCGCGGGCCTGTTCGCCGCGGAGGACGTGTTCGCCGCGGCGCTCGCGGCGGGCAGCCTTTCGGTCGACGCCGCGGCCGGCAGCGACACGCCTTTCGACGCGCGCATTCACGCGTTGCGCGGCCAGCCCGGCCAGCAGGAAGTGGCGCGCTTCTACGCGGAGCTCCTGAAGGGAAGCGAGATCCGCCGCTCGCACCTCGAGAACGATCCGCGGGTGCAGGACCCCTACAGCCTGCGCTGCCAGCCGCAGGTGATGGGCGCGTGCCTCGACCAGATGCGCTACGCCGCGGGCGTGTTCGAGCGCGAGGCCGCCGCCGTGACCGACAATCCGCTGGTGTTCGGCGACGAGATCCTCTCCGGCGGAAATTTCCACGCCGAGCCGGTGGCGCTCGCCGCCGACGCGCTCGCGCTCGCGATCGCCGAGGTCGGCGCGCTCTCGGAGCGGCGCGTTGCGCTCCTCATCGACCCGACGCTTTCCGGCCTGCCGCCGTTCCTGGTCGAGCACGGCGGGGTCAACTCGGGCTTCATGATCGCGCAGGTCACCGCGGCCGCGCTGGCGAGCGAGAACAAGTCGCTCGCGCACCCGGCGAGCGTCGACAGCCTGCCGACCTCGGCCAACCAGGAGGACCACGTCAGCATGGCCACCTTCGCCGCGCGGCGCCTTTCCGACATGGCGGCGAACAGCGCCGGCATCGTGGCGATCGAGCTGCTCGCGGCGGCGCAGGGCATCGACTTCCGCGCTCCGCTCAAGACCAGCGCGGCGCTGCAGGAAGTCCATCGCCTGGTGCGCTCGAAAGTCGCGTTCTACGACCACGACCGCTACTTCGCCCCCGACATCACCGCGGTGCAGTCGCTGGTCGAGGCGGGCGAGTTCCACAGCTTCGTCCCCGGGCTCCTGCCCTCGCGCTGATGGCGCCCTTCAAGTTCCGCGCCGGCCGAACGCCGCTTCTCCTGTCGATGCCGCATACCGGGACGCATGTGCCCGGTCCCCTCATCGCCCGGATGACGGAGGACGCCAAGCTGCTACCGGATACCGACTGGCACCTCGAGCGGCTCTACGACTTCCTCGACGAGCTCGGCGCCTCGGTGCTCGTCGCGACGCATTCGCGCTACGTCGTCGACCTCAACCGTCCGCCGGACAACGCCAACCTCTATCCCGGCCAGGACACGACTCCGCTCGTGCCGGTCGATACGTTCCAACGCCAGCCGCTGTACCGGCCAGGGCAGGAACCCGACACGGCCGAGATCGCGGAGCGGGTGCAAGCGCATTGGACGCCTTATCACTCCCAGCTTTCGCACGAGCTGGAGAGGCTGAAGAAGCAGCACGGCTACGCCCTGCTCTGGGACGCGCATTCCATCTTTTCCGAGGTGCCGCGATTCTTCTCCGGCAAGCTCCCCTCGTTAAACTTGGGAACGGCGGACGGCTGCTCGTGCGGGATGGGAATCGGAGAAGGCTTGATGCAGAAGGTGTCGGGCTACGGCGCGGTGCTGAACGGCCGCTTCAAGGGTGGCTATATCACGCGCACCTACGGCGACCCGGCAAAGGGGATCCACGCGGTGCAGCTCGAGCTGTCCGAGGCGACGTACATGGATGAATCTCCTCCCTTCGATTTCAGGGAGCCCCTGGCCGTGCGCTTGCGTCCGCAGCTGCGCGCGCTGGTCGAAGAATTCTGCCGCCTCGGACACGGCCGACGCACGGGTTAGCGCCGAGCGCATACGCGAGCTCCGCGGGCGCGCCGATGTCCCACAGCGCGAGGTCCGCGTTTTTCCCGGGCTCGAGCGTCCCGTGGCTCGTTTGCAGGCCGAGCGCGCGCGCCGCGTGCCGCGTCATGCCGGCGAGCGCCTCCTCGGGCGTGAGGCGAAACAGCGTGCACCCCAGGTTGAGGATCGCAAGCGGCGAGGACACCGGCGAAGTGCCCGGGTTGTGGTCTGTGGCGAGCGCGATTGGAACGCTTTTCTTTCTTAACAGGTCAATGGGCGGGAGCTTCGTCTCCCTCAGAAAGTAGTACGCCCCCGGCAACAACACTGCGACGGTGCCCTCCCCTGCCATCGCCGCGATCCCTGATTCGGAGGAAAACTCCATGTGATCGGCCGAGAGCGCGTGGAACCGGGCGGCGAGCGCCGCACCGCCGGAATCCGAAAGCTGATCGGCGTGCAGCTTCACCGCAAGCTTCAACTCACCCGCCTTTCGAAAGACCCTTTCTGTTTGGGAGGCATTGAATGCGATGCGCTCGCAGAAGGCGTCCACCGCGTCGGCGAGGCCTTCCTTTGCCGCGGCGGGAAGCACCTCCTCGCACACGAAGTCGATGTAGTCGTCGGCGCGCCCGGCGTATTCCGGCGGCAGCGCGTGCGCGCCCAGAAACGTGGTTTTCACCGTCAGCTCTTCACTGAGCAGGCGTGCCACGCGCAGCATCCGCAGCTCGGTGTCGCGGTCGAGCCCGTAGCCCGACTTGATCTCGATTGCGCAGGCGCCTTCTGCCAGCCAACGATCGAGTCGTTTTTTTCCAGAATCAAGAAGTTCCTGCGCGGAAGCCGCCCGGGTCGCCTTGACAGTGGAAACGATGCCGCCGCCGGCGCGGGCGATGTCCTCGTAGCTCGCGCCCTTCAGGCGCAGCTCGAACTCTTGGGCCCGGTTACCGGCGTAGACGAGATGGGTATGGCAGTCGATGAGTCCGGGCGTGATCCAGGCGCCGCGCGCGTCGTGCTCCTCGCGCGCCTTGCCGCGCCACTCGCGGCGCGGCCCCACCCAGTCGATCTTTCCGCCGCTGACCGCGACGACCCCGTCGGCCTGGACCCCGTAACCCGCCACCATCGTGGCGAGGTTGGCGTTGATCCAGGCGGCATCGTGCATCTCGTTATCATAGCGGCGTGGAACGCTACCTCGCCCGCGACGCCCTCCTGCCCGGCGGCTGGGCCAAGGACGTGCTCCTGTCGGTCGACCAGGGCGAGATCGTCGCGGTCGAGACCGGGGCGGGCGGTCCGCAGCCGCTGGCCGGCCCGGTGCTTCCGGGGATGGCGAACCTGCACTCGCACGCGTTCCAGCGCGCGATGGCCGGGCTCACCGAGCTGCGCGGCGCGGCCGAGGACGACTTCTGGACCTGGCGCGAGCTCATGTACCGCTTCGTCGAGCGCCTCACGCCCGACCAGGCGCAGGTCGTCGCGCACTTCCTCTACATCGACATGCTGCGCCACGGCTACACCGCGGTCGGCGAGTTCCACTATGTTCACCGGCCCGACGGGATGCTGCAGGCGCATCTCGATGCCGCGCGCGAGGCCGGCATCGCCATCACGCTCATGCCGTCGGCGTATCGCTGGTCGGGCTTTGGCGAGCGGCCGTTGCAGGAGCGCCAGAAGGCGTTCGAGCGCGACACCGACGCCGTGCTCGAGGCGTATGCGGGCCTCGCGGCGCGCGCGACGCCGGAGGTCAGGATCGGGGTGGCGCCGCACTCGCTGCGCGCAGTCGATCCGGCCGCGCTCGCGGCGCTCGTCGCCGGCGTCCCGCGCGACGCGCCGATCCACATCCACGCCGCGGAGCAGACGCGTGAGGTCGAGGACTGCGTCGCGATGCTCGGCGCGCGGCCGGTGCAATGGCTGCTCGCCAACATGCCGCTGGACCGGCGCTGGTGCATCGTGCACGCGACGCACCTCGTGCCGCAGGAGATCCAGGGTCTTGCGAGGAGCGGCGCGGTGGCGGGGCTGTGTCCGACCACCGAGGGCAACCTCGGCGACGGCATCTTCCCGCTGCTCGACTACCGCGCGGCGGGCGGGCGCTACGGCATCGGCGGCGACAGCCACGTCTCGCGCAACCCCGCCGAGGAGCTGCGCCTGCTCGAGTACCTGCAGCGCGTCTCGAAGCACAAGCGAAACCTGGTGACGACCGACGAGCAGCCTTCGGTCGGGACCACGCTGTGGCTCGAGGCCGCCGCAGGCGGCGCGCAGGCGCTTGGCCGCCGCATGGGCGCGCTCGCGCCCGGCATGCGCGCCGACCTCGTGGTGCTCGACGGCGAGCATCCCGACCTCGCCGGCCGCGGCGGCGAGGCCGCGGCCAACGCGTTCGTGTTCTCGGGCTCGGACGACCTGGTGCGCGACGTGATGGTGGGCGGCCGATGGGTGGTGCAGCAGAAGCACCATGCCGCCGAAGAGGCGGCGGCCGCGCGCTACCGGGACGCCCTCAGGCTGCTGCTCGCCTAGCCTTTCAGGGCGTTGAAGAAGTCGCACGCCGTCTTGGCGCGCACCTGCTCGAGCGTCACACCGGGATGCAGCTCCTTCAGCACCAGGCCCTCGGCCGGCACCACCTCGAACACGCACAGGTCGGTGATGATCATGTTGACCACGCCCTTGCCGGTGATCGGCAGCGTGCAGCGCTTCAGGACCTTGGAGGCGCCGTCCCTGGAGGTGTGCTCCATCAGCACCACGACCCGCTTCACGCCCGAGACGAGGTCCATCGCGCCGCCGGGGCCCTTCACCATCTTGCCGGGGACCATCCAGTTGGCGAGGTCGCCGTTTTCCGCCACCTCGAGGCCGCCGAGGATCGAAATGTCCACGTGCCCGCCGCGGATCATGGCGAAGGAGTCGGAGCTCGAGAAGAAGCTCGAGCCCGGGATGGTCGTCACCGTCTGCTTGCCGGCGTTGATGAGGTCGGGGTCGACTTCGCCCTCCTGCGGGAACGGGCCGATGCCGAGGAGGCCGTTCTCCGATTGCAGGGTGACGTTGATGTTGTCGGGGATGTAGTTCGCGACCAGGGTCGGGATGCCGATGCCGAGGTTCACGTAGTAGCCGTCGCGCAGCTCCTGCGCGGCGCGCTTCGCCATCAGCTCGCGGATCGGCGAGTCCTTCTTGCCGGTGGCGCCGGCGAGCGTGCGGAACTCGATGCGCTTCTCGTAGCGCGAACCCTGGATGATGCGGTCGACGTAGATGCCCGGGGTGTGGATCTGGTCCGGATCGAGGCTGCCGACCTCGACCAGCTCCTCGACCTCGGCCAGCGTGACCTTGCCGCAGGTCGCGATCATCGGGTTGAAGTTGCGCGAGGTCTTGCGGTACACGAGATTGCCGGACTTGTCGCCCTTCCACGCCTTGACCATCGAGAGGTCGGCGCGGATGCCCTCTTCGAGCACGTACTCCTTGCCGTCGAAGACCTTGGTTTCCTTGCCCTCGGCGAGCTTGGTGCCCGCCGCCGTGCGCGTGTAGAAGCCGGGAATGCCGGCGCCCCCGGCGCGCAGCTTCTCGGCGAGCGTGCCTTGCGGCGTGAGCTGCAGGTCGAGCTCGCCGGCGAGCACCTGGCGCTCGAACTCCTTGTTCTCGCCGACGTACGAGGCGATCACCTTCTTCACCTGGCGGGTCTTGAGCAAGAGGCCCATGCCGAAATCGTCCACCCCGGCGTTGTTGCCGACGATGGTGAGGCCTTTCACCGCGCTGTCGCGCAGCGCGGCGATGAAATTCTCGGGAATGCCGCACAGGCCGAATCCGCCGGCGGCGATGGTGATGTTGTCGCGCAGCAGCCCTTTCAGAGCCGCCGCGGCGTCGGGATAAACCTTCTTCATTGGAGTGCCTCTCGGATGTTCTGCGGAATGCGGATCGGCTTCTGCTTTTCCATGTCGATGAACACCACCATGGCTTCACCGTCAGCGTAAAGCTCGTCTTCCATTCTGAGTTCGTAGAACGTCGGAACGCTGGAGCCCCCGGGCGGCCCGACCGACAGGCGCACCTCCACCGTGCCGGGGTAGTTGATCGGGCGCTTGAAATTGCAGGACGCATTGGCGATGACGATGCCGGTCGCCTTCCACGCCTCGCCTCGCGGCACCAGCGCGTCGAACCAGCCGATGCGCGCCTGCTCCATGTAGCGGAAATAGACGGTGTTGTTCACGTGCCCCATCGCGTCCATGTCGCCCCAGCGGATTGCAATGCGCTCGACGTGCACCAGCTTTCCGACGTGCATCGGCTTCCTTTGGGCCATGAGCGACTGATTATAATTGCGCGCGATGAGCCGCGAATCGATGCAGTACGATGTGGTCGTCGTCGGCGGCGGCCCCGCGGGCCTCGCCGCCGCGATCCGCGTCAAGCAGCTCTCGCCCGATACCTCGGTGTGCGTGCTCGAGAAGGGCTCGGAGATCGGCGCGCACATCCTCTCGGGCGCGGTGATGGACCCGCGCGCGATCGATGAGCTGATCCCCGACTGGAAGGCCAAGGGCGCTCCGCTCAATACGCCAGTTACCGAAGACCGGTTTTTGTTCTTGACTGAGAAGTCTTTTGTAAGAACGCCGAGTTTCGCCCTGCCGGCCTGCTTCCGGAACCATGGCATGTATGTCGGAAGCCTCGGGAACCTCACACGCTGGCTGGGCCAGCAGGCGGAGGCTGCAGGCGTCGAGATCTTCCCCGGCTTCGCCGCCACCGAAGTCCTGTACGAAGGCGACAAGGTCAAGGGCGTCGCCACCGGCGACATGGGAATCGGCAAGAACGGCGAGAAGACGGCCTCGTACCAGCCCGGGATGGAGCTGCACGGCAAATACACGTTCTTCGCCGAGGGCTGCCGCGGCCAGCTCGGGCGGCAGCTCGAGGGAAGATTCCAGCTCAGAAAGGCTCCCCAGGTGTACGGCATCGGGCTGAAGGAGCTGTGGGAGGTGAAGCCGGAGAGCCACCAGGCGGGGCTCGTGGTGCACACCGCGGGCTGGCCGCTCGACGCCGATACGTATGGCGGCTCGTTCCTCTACCACCAGGAGACGAACCAGGTCTCGGTCGGCTTCGTCGTCGGGCTCGGCTATTCCAACCCCTACCTTTCCCCCTACGAGGAGTTCCAGCGATTCAAGACGCATGCGGCGATCCGGGCGTTCCTCGAAGGCGGCAAGCGCGTGGCCTATGGAGCGAGGGCAATCGCCGCCGGCGGCCTGCAGTCCCTGCCGAAGCTCGTCTTCCCCGGCGGAGCGCTGATCGGCGACGAGGCCGGCTTCCTCAACGCGTCGCGCATCAAGGGCAGCCACGCGGCCATCAAGTCCGGCATGCTGGCCGCCGAAGCCGCGGTTGCCGCCCTCAAGGAAGGGCGTGAAGGCGACGAATTGCAGGCCTATCCCGAGTCGTTCCGCGCGAGCTGGCTCCACGAGGAGCTCCACCGCGCGCGCAATTTCAAGCCCTGGATGTCGAAGGGCCTGGTCCTCGGGACCATGATGGTCGGCGTCGACCAGGTCCTGTTCCGCGGCAAGGCGCCGTGGACCCTTCAGCACCATCACGCGGACAATGAAACGTTGATTGAGAAGTCTAAAGCTCGACCGATCCAGTATCCCAAGCCGGACGGCGTGTTGACCTTCGACCGGCTGACCGACCTCTCCTTCTCCAACACCAACCACAACGAGGACCAGCCCGCGCACCTGACGCTGAAGGACCCGACGATCCCGGTCACGGTGAACCTGGAGAAGTACGCCGGTCCGGAAAGCCGCTATTGCCCGGCCGGCGTCTACGAGTTCGTCGACCTCGAGACCAAGCCGCGGCTGCAGATCAACGCGCAGAACTGCGTGCACTGCAAGACCTGCGACATCAAGGACCCGGCGCAGAACATCGTCTGGGTCGCGCCCGAGGGCGGCGGCGGCCCGAATTATCCGAACATGTGACGCATTTCACTTGAAGGCGGAGCGGCGCGTCGGTATATAAGCAGGTTTGCACGACAACCAGAAGACGCGCCATGTCGCGCTGGAAAGCCTCGGGAATCCATATTCTGCTGAGCGCCGCGATCGCCGCCGCGGTGCTCGCGTTCATGCTTTCGGTCTGGTACCCCGGGCCGCTGTTCGAGGCCGCCGGCGGCAGCCATCTGATCTTCATCCTGGTGGCGGTCGACGTCACGCTGGGCCCCCTCATCACGCTCGTCATCTTCAAGGCCGGCAAGCCGGGCCTGAAGTTCGACCTCGCCGTCATCGCCACGGTCCAGGTTGCAGCGCTCGCCTACGGGATGCACACGGTGTATCTGGCGCGGCCGGTGTACCTGGTTTTCACCAAGGACCGCTTCGATGTGGTGAGCGCGAAGGATCTGGATCCCGAGGACCTGCAGAAAGCGACGCGTCCCGAGTTCGACCATCTGCCGCTCGGGCGTCCGCAGTACATTGCCGCAGTACCGCCTGCGGATCCGGAGGCGAGGCAGAAGCTGCTGGCGGCTTCGCTGCAGGGCAAGGACCTGCAGATGCATCCGCAGTACTACGTACCCTACGAGCACGAAATCCCCACCGCGCTCGCGCGCGCCCTGCCCCTGGCGCCGCTCCTCAAGCGCGATCCGCAGCGCGTGCAGCGCGGCCTGCACTCGGCCGGGCGCTCGGAGGAATCCGTGAAGTTCCTGCCGCTGCGCGGGAGCCAGGTAGACGGCGCGGTCCTGCTCGACGCCAAGACCGGCGCGCCGCTCGAGATCGTGCTGGTCGATCCCTGGTAGCGTCGCACAGAACGATGTCGGGCTCGAGCTTGCGCGCGGTCTCGAGGCCCTCCTGACTCGTATGCGCGACCATCACCAGGAATCCGCACATCGACAGGAGGCTGCGCAGGCTCTCGGCGGCGTCGGTGTCGTCCTCGACAACGAGAACCCTGGTCTGCTTGCTGCGGCCCTGAGTCGTTTCCATGGCAGGCACCCCTGGGGATTCGCCAGGTGCCATGCTGGACCGATCATCGCGCCGCGGCTGTCACGGCACCCCGCGCCGAGACGTCGAACTCTCCCGAAAATCCACGGCGGCTCGGGCGACGGGCGGGTCCCCTCAGGGCGTCGGTCCGAGGATGTCGGGCGGGAATGACCCCCTGTCAGACTGTGGGCGGCAGCACGCGAGGCACGCGACGCGGCGCCTGCTCGAGCATGGCGTCGGAAAAGCGCACCCCGGCGCGCTCGAGGCGGCGGATACCCGCGTCGAGGTCGGACTGGAGGATGGCGAGGTTCTCGAGCGGCGGCGTGCCGTCGCGGAAGCGCAGCCGCGTGGCGCCGTTGCAGACCCGGCCGTGCGCGATGAGCTCGTCGGGGAGCCGCACGCGCGGGGTACCGCCATAGAGCGGCACCCACACCGAGAGCGCGCTCGCGACGACATCGAGCAGGCCTTCCGAGCCGGGACCGCGATTTTCGTGGCTGACCAGGCGCAGGTACGCCACGGCGGCGGCCATCGGCAGCGGAAGGAATTCTTCGCTCATGCGGCGGCCGCCTTGCCCGGCGTCAGCGCCGCGCGGCGCAGCAGCGCCTCGATTTCCTGCGGCGGCACCGGCCGGCCGACGAGATAGCCCTGGATCTGGTCGCAGCCGAGATCCTTGAGCAGCCTGACCTGCTCGTCGTCCTCGACGCCCTCGGCGATGACCTTGAGGCCCAGGGTGTGCGCGAGCGACACGATCATGGCGACGATGTTGCGCGGGTAGCCGGCGTCGCGCATGCGCACGACGAAGCTGCGGTCGATCTTGAGGACGTCGACCGGCAGGCGCGCGAGGTAGCTCAGGCTGCAGTAGCCGGTGCCGAAGTCGTCGACCGAAATCTCCACCCCGGCGCGGCGCAGGGTATGGAGCTTGCGCGTGGTCTCGTCGATGTCGTCGACCAGCACGCTCTCGGTAATCTCGACGTCGAGCAGGGGCTTGGCGCGGCCGAACCGCGAGATCGCCTCGAGCACCGAGTCGACGAAGTCCTTCTGCCGCAGCTGGATCGCCGAGACGTTGACCGAGGTCCGCGGCACCGCGAGGCCGAGCGATTGCCAGCGCAGGATGTCCTGCACCGCGCGCCCGAGGGCCCAGCGCCCGGCGACCAGGATCATGCCGGTCTCCTCCATGAGCGAGACGAACTTCGCCGGCGGCACCGCGCCGAGCTCGGGATCCTGCCAGCGGATAAGCGCCTCCAGGCCGGCGAGGCGCCCGGTGCGCACGTCCATTTTCGGCTGGTAATGCAGCGCGAGACGGCCGTCCGCGACCGCGCTGCGCAGGCGATGCTCGAACGCGAGCGACTCGGCGACGCGGGCGTTCATCTCGGCAGCATAGAAAAGATAGCTCGACGCCGCCTGCTTCGCGTGGTTGAGCGCGGTCTCCGCGTTCGCGCACAGCGCCTCGGTGGAGGAGCCGTCGCCGGGGAACACCGCGACGCCGGCCTTCAGCGTGACGCGCAGCTCCACGCCGTCGATCAGCACCGGCCGCGAGAAGGCCTCGGCGACCCGCCCGAGCAGCCACTGGACCGTGTCGGCGGGCTTTTCGCACGGCGCGAGCGCGATGGCGAAGTGGTCGGCGCCCACGCGCGCCACGGTGTCCTCGTCGCGCGCGGCGGCGCACAGCCGCGACGCCGCCTCGCGCAGGAGCTCGTCGCCCGCGCGCCGGCCGAAGCTCTCGTTCACCATGCGGAAGCGCTCGATGTCGAGAAACACCGCCGCGGCGAAGCGGCGCTCGCGCCGCGCCGCGATCAGCGCCTGGCCCAGGCGGTCGACGAACAGGTTCCGGTTCGGCAGATCGGTGAGCGAGTCGTGGTACGCGAGATAGTCCATGCGCGCCTTCTGCGCGATGTGGTGCAGCGCGAAGGCGATGTCGCCGGCGAGCTCGTGCAGCAGGCGCATCTCCTCGTCGTCGAATACGTCCTTCGCCCGCGCGTAGAGCAGCAGTGCGCCCGCAGGCTGGCCGGAGAAGACGAGCGGCAGCACCGCGTAGGCGCGGAATCCGCGCCGCAGCGCGGATTCGCGGCCGGGAGCCTGCGAGCCCTCGATGTCGTTGCATACGGTGGCCTCGGCCGGCACCGGGAACTGGTCGATGCGCGGGTCCCGGCTGCCCTCGCCGCTCGACACCACGCGCTCGTCGTGCGCGAGGCGGATCGCCGCGAAGCCGAACCCGCCGCGCTCGACCGCGACGCGGCAGGCCTCGGCGAGGAGGTCGCCGCGCTCGCCCACGCGCACGATGAGCGCGTTGATCGCGCTCATCGTCTCGAGGGTGCGGTTCAGCCGCTCGATCCTGCGCTGCTGCGCCTCCAGCGTGCCGGTCTTCTCGAGCAGCTGGTCGACCACGATGCGCAGGTGCTCGCCGCCGAGCTCCGGACCCGTGGCGGCGGGCCGCGCGGCCGCCCCTGCGGCCGCACCGGCGGTCGTTTCACCGAGAACCTCGTCCACCGTGCGCAGGATGAAGTCGTTGTCGGAAGGCTTCACCAGCACCCGCGCCACCCCGTGCGCCTGCGCCAGGTCCTGCGCATCCTGGCCGGCAAAGTACGCGGTGTAGAAAATCACCGGCAGCGCCGCGGTCCTCGCGTCGCCCCGCAACTCGCGCACCAGCACGTAGCCGTCCATGCCCGGCATGAGGACGTCGGAGATCACGAGGTCGGGCGGCCCGGCGCGCGCCGACTCGAGCGCCTGGCGCGCGCTCGACGCCCGGCGCGCGCTGTGCCCTGCGACCTCCAGCAGGGAAGCGAGCGCCTCGCGGTTGGCGCGGTTATCGTCGACGACCAGGATGTCGGCCATGCTCTTTGGACAATCTTCGCGCAACGGCGTGCACGCCGTTAGCGCGGAGCGCCAACTTTTGCGTCGTCAAATCGCGGAAATTACTGTCGCGCTTCGGCTACAGCGCTGTCCGTGCCGCGCTCGCCCCAGGCGGCGATCGCCGACTGGATGATGCGTGGATCGGCGGGCTTCACGAAGTGGTGATGGAACCCGGCCTGGATCGAGCGCGCGCGGTCTTCCTTCTGACCGTAGCCGGTGAGCGCGATGAGCAGCGTCGGGGCCTCGCTTCCCTTCAGGCGCAGCCGCCGCGCGACCTCGTAGCCGTTCATGCCCGGCAGCCCGATGTCGACCACCGCGACCTGCGGCGCGAACACCTGCGCGATGGCCACCGCCTGCGGACCGTCGCTCACGGTCCGCACCTCGTGGCCTTCCAGGCGCAGATAGACGGCGATGCTCTCGGCGGCGTCGATGTTGTCGTCGATCACGAGCACCCGCCTGCCGGTCGCCACCGCGACAAAGGCGGCGGCGGCGCGCTCCTCGCCGGCCGCCTGCGGCACTTCGCTGATGCAGGGCAGGATTACCCGGAACAGCGACCCCTTGCCGATGCCGTCGCTGTGCACCTCGACGCGGCCCTGGTGCAGGTCGACGAGCCGCTGGACCACCGTGAGGCCGACGCCCAGGCCGCCCTGGCTGCGGTCGAGCGAGCGCTCGCCCTGCGTGAACAGCTCGAACACGTGCGGCAGCAGGGCGCCGTCGATGCCGATGCCGTTGTCGCGCACGCAGATCAGAGCCTCGCCGCGCTCGGCGCTCGCGGTGAGCTCGATCTTTCCGCCTTCGCTGGTGTACTTGGCCGCGTTGTTGAGGATGTTGCCGACCACCTGCGAGAGGCGCGCAAAGTCGCCGTACACCCAGATCGGCGCGGGTGAGACGCTGACCGAGAGATTGTGGCGCTTCGCGTCGAGCAGCGTGCGCGCGGTGTCGATGCTGTGCTGGATCACCCTGGCGAGCTCGACCGCCTCCTTCTTCAGCGAGATCTTGCCCTGCGTGATGCGCGAGACATCCAGCAGGTCGTCGACGAGCTGCGCGAGGTGGGTCACCTGGCGCTCCACGACGTCGCGCGCCCACACGATGCCGGCGTCGGTCGGCGCGATGCGCCGCATGACCTCGGCCGCGTTGCGGATCGGCGCGAGCGGGTTGCGCAGCTCGTGCGAGAGCATGGCGAGGAACTCGTCCTTGCGCCGGCTCGCCTCCTTCAGCTTCTCCTCGGCCTCCTTGGTCCGGGCCATCTCGCGCTTCAGGTTCCAGTACAGGCGCGCGTTCTCGAACGCGATCGCCGCGCGACTCACCAGCTCCTCAATGGTCGCCTGGTCGGCGAGGCCGTACGCGCTCGGCCCGCGGGCGTAGCCGAGCACGAGCATCGCGACGGTGCGCTCGCCCGAGCGCAGCGGGACCAGGCGCAGGTAGCGCACCTCGCCGGGAAGCGCCGCCTCGGGCTCGAGCACGAGCTCGGCCTTGCGCCCCTCGCGCAGCGCGCGCTGCAGCGACGCGGGCAGGCCGCCGAGGCCGTCCATCGCCTGGGGCCGCGCGCGCCCGCCGCACGACATCGCGAGCGCCTCGCCCTCGAGCTGCACCGAGAGCAGCGCGTACTCGGCCAGGCCCGGCACCAGCATCTGCAGCAGGCGCTCCATGCCCTCGTCCAGGTTGAGCGAGGCGCCGAGCTCGCGGCTCGCGAAGGCGAGGAACTCCGAGCGCTGCGTCGCCTCCTCCGCAGCCGCCCGCTCGGCTTCCAGCCGCGCGAGCGCCTGCGCCCGCTTCTGTGCCCTGTACAGCTCGACGAACACCTTCACCTTGCTGCGCAGGATCTCGGGGATCACGGGCGACAGGATGTAGTCGACCGCGCCGAGCGCGTAGCCGCGCGCCGTCTGCATCTCGTCGGCATAGGCGGTGACGAAGATGATCGGGGTGTGTTTGGTCTTGCTGTGCTGGCGGATGAGCTCCGCGGTCTCGATGCCGTCGATGTCCGGCATGTTGACGTCGAGCAGGATTACGGCGAACTCGCGCAGCAAGAGCTCGCGCAGCGCGTCGGCGCCCGAGGCGGCCATCACCAGGTTCTGGCCGAGCTCCTCCAGCACCACCTGGAACGCGAGGCGCTTGTCCGGCAGGTCGTCTACGACCAGGATGTTGACTTTTTCATCCATGATTTCTTGTCAGCGGTGCAGCCACCCCCGTAGAACGGCCAGCAGGTGGATCGTATCCACCGGTTTCGAGAGGTAGTCCCAGGCACCGGCGCGGATGCACTTCTCGCGGTCGCCCTTCATCGCCTTGGCGGTCACCGCGATGATCGGCAGGTCCTTCTTCTCCGGGAGCTTGCGGATCTCCTGCATCGTGGTGATGCCGTCCATCTCGGGCATCATGATGTCCATCAGCACGATGTCGATGTCGGGCTCCTGCTTCACCAGGCGGATGGCCTCGCGGCCGTTGTTGGCCGAGACCATGTTCATGCCCTGGTCGTGCAGCACCGTCGACAGCGCGAAGATGTTGCGCATGTCGTCGTCGACGATCAGCGCCTTCTTGCCTTCGAGCACGCGGCTCGAGTTGTGCAGGTCCTGCACCGCCCGGCGCTGCTCCTGCGGCAGACCCATGATGCTGCGATGGAGGAAGAAGTAGATGGTGTCGAGCAGCCGCTCCACCGAGCGCGCCTCGCGCAGCGCGAACACGCCGTCGGAGCGCTTCCAGGCCGCGAGCGTGCCGACGCCCTCCGGCCCGTACAGCACGATCGGCAGCTGCCGCGTCACGACCTGCTCGTCGAGCACCTCGAGGAGGTCGTTCGGCTGCAGGTCGGCGACCCCGCTCTGCACCACCAGGCAGTCGACCGGGTCGCGCCGCAGCCGTGCGCAGAGCTCGGCCTTGTTGTCGGTGGCGTAGACCTCGATGTCGTCGGCGGCCAGGCGCTCGACCAGCGCGTCGCGCTCCGGGCTCTCCGCCATGAGGAGATGCAACGTCTTCTTCGCGCTGGTGACGTAGGTCTTCAGGCGCGCGAGCGCCTGGTCGATCACCTCGCGCGAATGCACCGGCTTGCCGATGAAGCCGATCGCGCCTGAATTGAGCGCGCGCTCGCGCGAATCGTCGGTCGAGACCACGCACACCGGCACGTGCCGCGTGGAGAGGTCGGCCTTGAGGCGGTCGAGGATCCTCCAGCCCTGCATGTCGGGCAGGAAGATGTCGAGCGTCATCACCGAAGGCTGGTACTCCTTCAGCTTGGAAAGCGCGCTCGCCGCGGTACCGGCGACCAGGCCCTTGAAGCCCTGCGCGCGCGACGCCTCGAGGATCACCTTGGCGAAGGCGAGGTCGTTTTCGACGATCAGGATCGACAGGTCGTCGGGTTTGACCTCGGCCCGGTCGTCGGCGGCCTCGTTCGGCTCGGCCTCGACCTCCGGCTCGGTGTAGATCGGCTCGACCTCGGCGGTTCGCGCCGCGACCGGCGCCTCGACGACCGGCGCCTCGACGAGCGTCTGGCGCTGCGCCGGAACTGCGGCCACGCGGCGCGAGGCCGCGTAGGCGAGCGGCAGGAACAGGGTGAACGTGCTGCCGACGCCCGGCGAGCTGATGAGCCTGATCTCGCCGCCGAGGAGCTTGGAGAGCTCGCGGCTGATCGCGAGGCCTAGGCCGGTGCCGCCGTACTTGCGCGAAGTGGAGCCGTCGGCCTGCTGGAACGCCTCGAAGATGATCTGCTGCTTGTCGGGCGAGATGCCGATGCCGGTGTCGGCGACCGCGAACGCGACCACCTGGCCGGCGCGGTTCAGCTCCTCGTTCTCGATCGACCAGCCCGAGGTGGCTGGCGCGACCGAGAAGGTGACCGAGCCCTCGTGCGTGAACTTGAACGCGTTCGACAGCAGGTTCTTGATGATCTGCTGCATGCGCTTGATGTCGGTGTGCATCGAGCGCGACAGCGCCGGGTCGAGCTGGATGTTGAAGCCGACGCGGCTCGACTCGGCGATGTGCCGGAAGGTGCGCTCGACGTAGCGCTGGAGATCCAGCAGGCGCAGCTCGCTGATGTCGACCTGCACCGTGCCCGACTCGATCTTCGAGAGATCCAGGATGTCGTTGATCAGCGCGAGCAGGTCGTTGCCCGAGGCGTGGATGGTCTTCGCCGCCTCGACCTGGCGCTGGTTCAGGTTGCCCTCGGCGTTGCGCGTGAGCTGGTCGGAGAGAAGCAGCAGGCTGTTGAGCGGCGTCCTCAGCTCGTGCGACATGTTGGCGAGGAACTCGGACTTGTACTTCGAGGTGAGCGCGAGCTGCTTCGCCTTCTCCTCCAGCGCCTGGCGCGCCTGCTCCACCTCGGTGTTCTTGCGCTCGACCTCCTGGTTCTGGTGCGCGAGCTGGCGCGCCTTCTCCTCGAGCTCCTGGTTGGTCTGCTGCAGCTCCTCGGCGAGCGACTGCGACTGCTTGAGCAGGTCCTCGGTCCGGGTGTTGGCCTCGATGGTGTTGATCACGATGCCGATCGACTCGGTGAGCTGGTCGAGGAACGCCTGGTGCGAGGGATTGAAGTGCTCGAGCGAGGCGAGCTCCATGACCCCGCGCACCTCGCCCTCGAACACCACCGGCATCACCAGCACGTCGAGCGCGCTCGTCTCGGAGAGGCCGGTCGCGATGCGGAAGGACTCGGAGGGCACGTTGGTGAGGAGGAGCTTCCTCTTCTCGATCGCGCACTGCCCCACCAGCCCTTCGCCGATGTCCATCTCCTTGCCGTGCGCGCGGCGGCCCTTCGAGGCGTAGCTCGCCAGGAGCTTGAGCTTGGAGCTGTCGTTCTCGGGCTTGGTGAGCACGTAGAACTCGGCCTGGTGCGCGCCGACCACCGGCGCGAGCTCCGACAGAATCATCTGGCCGACGGTGTGCAGGTCGCGCTGGCCCTGCAGCATGCGCGAGAACTTGGCGAGGTTGGTCTTCAGCCAGTCCTGCTCGGTGTTCTTCTGCGTGGTGTCCTTGAGGTTGCGGATCATCTCGTTGATGGTGTCCTTCAACGCCGCCACCTCGCCCTGCGTCTCGACCGTGATGGAGCGCGTCAGGTCGCCCTGCGTCACCGCCGTCGCCACCTCCGCGATCGCGCGCACCTGCGTGGTCAGGTTCGCCGCGAGCTCGTTCACGTTCTCGGTGAGGCCCTTCCAGATGCCCGCGGCGCCCGGCACCTTGGCCTGGCCGCCGAGCTTGCCTTCCACGCCCACTTCCCGCGCGACGGTCGTCACCTGGTCGGCGAAGGTCGCGAGCGTATCGGTCATGCTGTTGATGGTTTCCGCGAGCGCCGCGATTTCTCCCTTCGCCTCCACCGTCAGCTTCTGCTTCAGGTCGCCGTTCGCCACCGCGGTCACGACTTTGGCAATGCCGCGTACCTGCGAGGTGAGGTTGCCGGCCATGAAGTTCACGTTGTCGGTGAGGTCCTTCCACACGCCCGAGACGCCGCGCACCTCGGCCTGCCCGCCCAGCCTTCCTTCGGTGCCCACCTCCCTGGCGACGCGGGTCACCTCCGAAGCGAACGAGGAGAGCTGGTCCACCATCGTGTTGATGGTGTTCTTCAGCTCGAGGATCTCGCCCTTCACGTCCACCGTGATCTTGCGCGAGAGGTCGCCGGCCTGCACCGCCTTGGTCACGTCGGCGATGTTCCTCACCTGCGAGGTGAGGTTGCCGGCCATCGAGTTCACCGATTCGGTCAGGTCCTTCCAGGTGCCCGACACGCCCTCCACCTCGGCCTGGCCGCCGAGCCGCCCTTCCGTTCCGACTTCCCTGGCCACCCGGGTCACTTCAGAGGCAAAAGACGAAAGCTGGTCCACCATCGTGTTGATGGTGTTCTTCAGCTCGGCGATCTCGCCTTTCACGTCCACCGTGATCTTCTTCGACAGGTCACCCGCCTGCACCGCCTTGGTCACGTCGGCGATGTTCCTCACCTGGGAGGTGAGGTTGCCGGCCATGGCGTTCACCGACTCGGTCAGGTCGCGCCAGGTGCCCGCGACGCCCTGCACGTCGGCCTGGCCGCCGAGCTTGCCGTCGGTCCCCACTTCCCGCGCGACACGCGTTACCTCGGAGGCGAAGGACCTGAGCTGGTCGACCATGGTGTTGATGGTGTTCTTCAGCTCGAGGATCTCGCCCTTCACATCCACCGTGATCTTCTTCGACAGGTCCCCGGCCGCCACCGCCTTGGTCACGTCGGCGATGTTGCGCACCTGCGCCGTGAGGTTGCCGGCCATCGAGTTCACCGAGTCGGTGAGGTCGCGCCAGGTGCCGGCCACGCCCTGCACGTCGGCCTGGCCGCCGAGCTTGCCCTCGGTTCCCACTTCCCGCGCCACGCGGGTCACCTCGGCAGCGAACGAGCGCAGCTGGTCCACCATCGTATTGATGGTGTTCTTGAGCTCGAGGATCTCGCCCTTCACGTCGACCGTGATCTTCTTCGAGAGGTCGCCCGCGGCCACCGCCTTGGTCACGTCGGCGATGTTCCTCACCTGCGAGGTGAGGTTGCCGGCCATCGAGTTCACCGACTCGGTGAGGTCCTTCCACGTGCCCGCCACGCCCTGCACGTCGGCCTGGCCGCCGAGCTTGCCTTCCGTGCCCACCTCGCGCGCGACGCGCGTCACCTCGGAGGCGAACGAGCGCAGCTGGTCCACCATGGTGTTGATCGTGCTCTTGAGCTCGAGCACTTCGCCCTTCACGTCCACCGTGATCTTCTTCGAGAGGTCGCCGGCGGCCACCGCCTTGGTCACGTCGGCGATGTTCCTCACCTGCGAGGTGAGGTTGCCGGCCATGAAGTTCACCGAGTCGGTGAGGTCTTTCCACGTGCCCGACACGCCTTCCACCCGCGCCTGGCCGCCGAGAATTCCGTCCGAACCCACCTCCCTCGCCACCCGCGTCACCTCGGAGGCGAACGATCTGAGCTGATCCACCATCGTATTGATGGTGCTTTTCAAGGTTAAGAATTCGCCTTTGACGTCGACTTCGATCTTCTTGGAGAGGTCGCCCTTCGCCACGGCGGTGGTCACGTCGGCGATGTTGCGCACCTGCGCGGTGAGGTTGCCGGCCATCGAGTTCACCGAGTCGGTCAGGTCCTTCCAGGTGCCGGCCACGCCCTTCACCTTCGCCTGTCCGCCGAGCTTGCCTTCGGTGCCGACCTCCCGCGCCACCCGCGTCACTTCGGCGGAGAAGTTGCCGAGCTGCTCCACCATCTTGTTGATGGTCTTCGCGGTGCGCAGGAACTCGCCTTCGAGCGGCCGGCCGTCGAGCTCGAGCGCCATCGACTTCGAAAGGTCGCCCTGCGCCACCGCGCCGATCACGCGCGCGACCTCGTTGTTCGGATGCACCAGGTCGTCGATGAGCGAGTTGATCTGCTCGACCGAATCGGCCCAGAAGCCGTGCGCGTTCGGCAGCGAGGCGCGCTTCTTCAGCTTGCCCTCCTTGCCCACCACCTGCGACAGGCGCGAGAGCTCGTCGGCCATCATCGCGCTCTGCTCGACGAGGTCGTTGAACACCTCGGCCACCTTGCCGAAGGCGCCGGCGCCGTGGTAGGGCAGCCGCACCTTGGCGTCGCCGCGCTTCAACTGGGTGAGCGCGGTAAGGATCATCGTCATCTCGTCGGCCTGGATGACGGCGTGCGATTCGTGGGCGACGGCGGGCTGGTTCATGCGACTCCTTCGCTTCTAGTTCTATAGGCGATACAGGGCAGCAAACCCCGGCGAGCATACCGGCGATACCAGAGCGGCAGTAGTCACGTGAATGTGACAGGCTGTAGCAGGATGCACTACGGCAGAAGGAATGAGGCAATGTCCGGAAAATCCCCACACGCGATAGCGTCTTCGTGGGCGCTGTGCCAGCCTTTCGCTATGCCACCCGCGCAGGGCATCCCAGGTCAACTAGAATCGCGCGTTGGATTTTCCGCAACGCCACATGTGATGCGCGTCCTGGTCATCGACGACAACGACGATTTCAGAAAGCTCGCTCTGCTGTGGTTCCAGATCCACGGCATCGAGGCCGAGGGCGCCGCGAACGGCGTGCAGGGCCTCGAGCTGCAGCGGGCCCGCCCGGCGAGCGTGATCGTCACCGACATCTTCATGCCGGAGAAGGAAGGCATCGAGACGATCCAGGACCTGCGCCGCGAGTTCCCGGAGACGAAGATCATCGCCATGACCGGGCGCGAAGCGCTGACCGACTACGACGTGTTCCAGGTCGCGCGCGAGGTAGGGGCGGTGAAGACGCTGAAGAAGCCGTTCAAGCTCGACGAACTGGTCGCCGTGGTCAGGGAACTGAGCCCGTAAAGAGGCTCGGCTGTTTCCTTGCTTGGTGGTGTGGTTGACTGCAAAATCGCCGCCGTGGCGGCCATGCAGGAGCATCCCGGAGGCGACGAGCCCGATGAGGCGCCCCGGACCCTGGGCGACGTCCTCTATGCCGGGATGTCGACCTCGGCCTTATCGGAGCAGGACTGGGTCGGTCTCGTCGAGGCAATCGCCGCGGGCGACCAGGTCGCGCTGCACGGGCTGTACGAACGGTCGCATCGCCTGGTCTTCACGTTGCTCATGCGCCTCACCTCCAGCCGCGAGACCGCCGAAGAGCTGACGCTCGAGGTCTTCCACGAAGTCTGGCGGCGAGCCTACCGCTACGATCCGCGCGAGGGCACCGTCCTTGGCTGGCTCATGAACCAGGCGCGCTTCAGGGCGCCCGCCCGGTTGCGCTCCGACCAGCGGAAGAAAGACGACGCAGCCGAAGTCCAGGACGAGCGCCGGGCGCTGCGCAAGGCGCTCGCCACCCTCACGCCGGAGGAGCGACAGGTCATCGAGGCTGCGTTCTTCTCCGAGCTGACCCATGCCGAAGTGGCTATCCGGTTGAAGCAGTCGCTGGAGGCGGTCAGGGCGCGCATCCACTCCGGGCTGCACAAGCTTCGGCAGGCGCTGGCCGAAGGCGAGGGAAAGCCGTGAGCGCGCGGAACGGCTGCGAGCACGCCGAGCGGGTGTGCGCATACGCGCTGCAGGCGCTGCCCTCGAGCGAGGTCCGTGCGATCGAAGCTCATCTCTCCTCGTGCGCCCATTGCCGCGGCGAGCTGGAGTCGCTGCGTCCGGTCGTCGACGCCTTCGCCTGGTGGCCGACGGACGTGCTGCGTCCCGCGGCGTCGCTGCAGGAGCGCCTCGCGCACCGTATCGCGCAGGACAGCGGCGAACCGGTGGTGTTGCCGGGGAAGCACCTTTGGTCGGAGCCGCGGTGGGAAGACGTCGCGCCCGGGATCTCCTGCAAGCTGCTGGCGTCCGATACCGTCGAGCAGGTCGTGAGTATGCTGGTCCGTCTCGCGCCCGGAGGCGAATACCCGCCGCACACGCATGCCGGCGTCGAGGAGCTGCATCTGCTGGAAGGCGAGCTCTGGATCGACGAGCGCAAGCTCTACCCGGGAGATTACAACCGCGCCGACCCCGGCACTGCCGACAGGCGCGTGTGGAGCGAGACCGGCTGCACCTGCCTGCTCATCACGAGCACTGAAGACGTTCTTCGCTAGTCGAGCGGCGTGAGGCCGTGGCGCACGGCGAACTTCACCAGCGCCGGCAGGTCCGCGAGCCCGAGCTTGCGCATGAGCCGCGCCTTGTAGGTCTCGATGGTGCGCGGCGAAAGGTGGAGCTTGCGCGCCACCGACGCCGCGGTCTTGCCCTCCACCAGCATCTGCAGGACGTGGCGCTCCCGCGAGGAGAGCTGGTGCAGCGCGTCGGGCGCCTTTTTCTCGTGCAGGTAGTCCGTGATGACGGTGTCGGTCACGCGCGGGCTGAGGTAGCGGCCGCCGGCGCCCACCTGGCGGATGGCGTCGATCAGCTCCTCGGAAAGATCGCGCTTCAGCACGTAGCCGCGCGCCCCCACCTGCAGCGACTGGTAGACCCGCTCGCTGTCGGAGTACATCGACAGCATGATCACCCGCGCCTGGGGGTTGCGCCGCACGATCTCGCGGGCAGCGTCGATGCCGTTCAGCTGGGGCATCACGATGTCGAGCAGGATCACGTCGGGGACAAGCTCCTGGGCGAGCTGCACCGCCTCGGTGCCGTCGGCGGCCGTGCCGACGACCTCCAGGTCGCTCTGCGCGGCAAGGAGGTAGCGCACCCCGTCAGCCACCACTGCGTGGTCGTCGGCGATGAGGATTCTGAGCGCCATGATGACGTTCCTTTTAGTCCTCGGCTCGAGGCGAGTCAATGTTCCTGTAGTACGTACTTGGACAGGTCTAGAATGCCCGGAAAAATGGGTTTTTCTGAGTTTTATCCCCGCTACCTCGCCGAGCACTCGAACCGGACCTGCCGCCGGCTGCACTTCGCCGGCACCTCGCTCGGCCTCGCCGCGGCGCTGCACGCCTTCGCCACCCTCGATTTCCGGTGGCTCCTGGCCGGCCTCGCCACGGGCTACGCGTTCGCCTGGGTCGGGCACTTCTTTTTCGAGAAGAACCGCCCGGCGACCTTCACCCACCCGCTGCTCAGCTTCGCCGGGGACTGGGCGATGTGGAAGGACATGCTGACGGGGCGGATCGGGTTCTGAGATGGAAAAGGCCGATTTCACCGCCCTCGCCTGGCTCGCGCTGATCGCCCTGGTGGCCACCGGGGCGCTGCTGCGGGTGCGGCCGCACGAGCGCTTCACCTTCCTCAACACGCTGTGGCTTTTCTTCCTCGGGATCGCGGGCCAGGCCGCCGCCGTGGCGCTGCTCGCGCTCGAGCTGCCGCGGGCCTCGGGCACGGTGCACACCATCTTCCGCATCCTCACCGCGGTGGCGCTCATCCGCCTGTTCGGCTTCGTCCTGTTCCGCCTCCTGCTGCCGCTCGCGGGCAAGCGGCCCACGCGCATCGTCGAGGACCTCGCGATCGTGCTCGCCTACGTCGGCTATGGCCTGGTGCAGCTGCGCGGCGCCGGCGTCGACCTCGGCAGCCTGGTGACCACCTCGGCGATCCTCACCGCGGTGATCGCCTTCTCGATGCAGGACACGCTCGGCAACGTGCTCGGCGGGCTCGCGATCCAGCTCGACAACTCGGTGCAGGTGGGCGACTGGATCAGGGTCGACTCCGAGCTCACCGGCCGGGTGCGCGACATCCGCTGGCGCACCACGCTCATCGAGACGCGCAACTGGGAAACGGTGCTCATCCCGAACAGCACGCTCATGAAAGGCCGCGTGTCGATCCTCGGCCGGGGCGAGGGCAGCGCCCCGGCCTGGCGGCGCTGGATCAGCTTCATGCTCGACCCTGGCGTGCCGCCCGCGCGCGTGATCGCGATGATCGAGGACGAGATGCGCGAGCTCGCCATCCCGAACGTCGCCCGCACCCCGGCGCCGAGCTGCATCCTCCACGGCTTCGAGCACGGCAATCTGCGCTATAGCCTGCGCTACTACCTCACGGACTTCCTCGAGGACGACACCACCGACTCGATGGTGCGCGTGCACCTGTTCGCCTCGCTACAGCGCGCCGGCATCCGCATGGCCGAGCCGCAGCAGACGGTCCACGCGGTGCAGCGCGACGAGGCGCATGCCGAGACGGTGAAGAAGCGCGAGCTCACCCGGCGCCTTCAAGTCCTCAACTCGGTGCAGCTGTTTGCCGCGCTGTCGGAGAACGAGAAGGCCGAGATCGCGGAGCGGCTCCAGTACGCGCCGTTCGCGCGCGGCGACGCCATCACCAAGCAGGGCAACGCCGCGCACTGGCTCTACATCCTCGCGTTCGGCGACGCCGAGGTGCTCTACGAGCCGCCGGGGGCCGCCCCGCAGCTCATCGGCTCGGTGCAGGCGGGCCAGTTCTTCGGCGAGATGGCGCTCGTCAACGGCGAGGCGCGCAGCGCCACCGTCATGGCGAAAACCGACGTCGAGTGCTACCGCCTCGATCGCGGCTCGTTCCAGGAGCTGCTGCGCGCGCGCCCCGAGATCGCCGCCGAAGTGCGCCGCGTCATCGGCGCGCGCAAGCCCGACCTCGAGCAGGTGCGCGATGCCTTCGCGCGCGTGCCGGAGACCGTCGACGAGAAGAAGGTGCGCCTGCTCACGCGCATCCGGCGGTTCTTCTTCGGCCAGCCGGCTTAAAAAATCGGGGTCAGAGCCCTATTTCCGGTACGCGTAGCTTCAGGAAATAGGGCTCTGACCCCGATTTTTCGCTGACCCCGATTTTTACGCCGCGAGGAACTGATCCTCGCCGAGCGCCATTACTCCGGCGCCGCCCTTCACCACTGTATCGCGCAGGCCGCCCGCCTGCACCAGCACGTGGTCGCCGTAGAAGCGCGCGGTCGCGATTTTTGCCTTGAGGAAGCTCGCATCCCCTTCGTTCATCTTCCTGTCTGCGACAAGCGCCGCCCGTGCCATCTGCCAGCCTCCGGCGACGATGCCTGCGAGCTTGAGAAACGGCACCGCGCCGGCGAAGGCGGTGAGCGGATTCTTCTCGGCCACGATGAACTGCACGCAGTCCCCGAGCGCCTGCGCGCCGGCAGCGAGCTGCGCGCGCAGGCTCTGAATATCGGCGTTGGCCGAGCGCGCAAGCTCGGCGTCGAAGGCCTTCAGCTCGCCGAGCCATGCCTTCGCCGTGGCGCCGCCGTCGCGGGCGATTTTGCGGCCGACCAGGTCCATCGCCTGGATCCCGGTGGTGCCCTCGTAGATCGTGGTGATGCGCGCGTCGCGCAGGTACTGGGCCGCGCCGGTCTCCTCGACGAAGCCCATGCCGCCGTGCACCTGCACCCCGAGCGAGGCGATCTCGATGCCGGTCTCGGTGGACCAGCCCTTGACGATCGGGATCATGAGATCGACGAAGGCTTGATGCCGCTTTCGCCGTTCCCCGTCTGGATCCCTGCTGGCAAAATCGAGCGCGGCCGCCACCACGTAGGCGAGCGCGCGCATCGCCTCGGTCTGCGACTTCATGAGCATGAGCATCCGGCGCACGTCGGGGTGGCGGATGATCGGCACGGCGCTTCCGCCGGCGGCAAGGTCGCGGCCCTGCAGGCGCTCCTTGGAGAACGCGAGCGCGCGCTGGAACGCGCGCTCGGCGATCGCCACGCCCTCGAGGCCGACGCCGAAGCGCGCCGCGTTCATCATGATGAACATGGTCTCGAGGCCGCGGTTCTCCTCGCCCACGAGATAGCCCACGGCGTTCTCGTAGATCATCACCGCGGTGGGGCTCGCGTGGATGCCGAGCTTGTGTTCGAGCGAGGCGCAGCGCGCGCCGTTGCGCTCACCGAGCGAGCCGTCGGGCTTCACCAGGAACTTGGGCACCACGAAAAGCGAGATGCCCTTGGTGCCCTCGGGCGCCTCGGGCGTGCGCGCGAGCACGAGGTGCACGATCTGCTTCGTGAGATCGTGCTCGCCGTAGGTGATGAAGATCTTCTGCCCGGAGATCAGGTAGTGATCTCCAGTCCTCACGGCCTTCGTTTTGACAAGGGCGAGATCCGACCCGGCCTGCGGTTCGGTGAGGTTCATGGTGCCGGTCCACTCGCCCGCCACCATCTTCGGGATGTAGGTCTGCTGGAGCTTTTCGGAGCCGCGCAGCGCGAGCGCGTGCACCGCGCCCTGCGTGAGAAGCGGGCACAGCGAGAAGCTCATGTTGGCGCTGGTCCACATCTCGTCCACCGGCGTCGCCACCAGCTTGGGCAGGCCCTGCCCGCCCCAGTCGGGCTCGAACGGCAGCGCGTTCCACCCGCCCTCGGCGAACTGGCGGTACGCGTCGCGGAAGCCCTTCGGCGTGCGCACCTCGCCGTCGGACCATTTCGAGCCTTCCTCGTCGCCGCTGCGGTTGAGCGGGTCGAGCACCCCGGAGGCGAAGCGCGCCGCCTCCTCCAGGATCGCGTCGACCGTGTCGGGCGTAGCCTCTTCGCAGCCGGGCAGTCTTGCGACCTCCGACAGGCCGGCGAGCTCGTTCAGCACGAACCGCATGTCTTTCAGGGGGGCGGCGTAGGTGCTCATGGAATTACCTCAGGACAGAGTCAGAGACAGACCACGATTTCCTAGCAAAAAAAATCGTGGTCTGTCCCTGATTGTGGGGTTGTCACTTCTTCAGCTCTTCGACTACCGTGGGGACGACCTGGAACAGGTCTCCCACGATGCCGTAGTCGGCGACCTGGAAGATCGGCGCTTCCTCGTCCTTGTTGATCGCGACGATGACGCGGCTGTCCTTCATGCCGGCGAGGTGCTGGATGGCGCCCGAGATGCCGACGGCGACGTAGAGATCCGGCGCGACGATCTTGCCGGTCTGGCCGACCTGCCAGTCGTTCGGCACGAAGCCCGCGTCGACCGCGGCGCGCGAGGCGCCCATCGCCGCGCCAAGCTTGTCGGCGAGCGGCTCGAGCACCCTGGTGAAGTTCTCCCCGGAGCCCATGCCGCGCCCGCCCGAGACGATGATCTTCGCCGCGGTGAGCTCGGGACGCTCGGACTTCGAGACCTCGCGGCTCACGAATGACGACAATCCGCTGTCCGGGGGCGCAGTGACGCTCTCGGTTTGCGCGGAACCTCCGGAAGAAGCGACGGCGTCGAACGCAGTCGTACGCACGGTGATGACCTTGATCGCATCCTTCGACTTCACCGTGGCGAGCGCGTTGCCGGCGTAGATCGGCCGCACGAAGGTGTCGGCGCCTTCGATCGCCGAGATGTCGGAGATCTGCTGCACGTCGAGCAGCGCCGCGGCGCGCGGCATCACGTCCTTGCCGGTGGAAGTCGCCGGCGCCAGGATGTGAGAATAGTTTTTTCCCAGTGAAACAATCAGCGCGGCGACGTTCTCGGCCAGGAACTCGCCGAGCTGCGGCGCGTCCGCGTGCAGCACCTTCTTCACGCCCGCCACCTTGGCGGCTTCGGCCGCGGCCGCGGCCGCGTTGTGGCCTGCGACGAGGACGTGGATGTCGGCGCCGAGCTTCTGCGCGGCGGCAACGGCGTTCAGCGTGGCCTTCTTGACGGTCTTGTTGTCGTGCTCGGCGAGGACCAGTATGGGCATCAAAGCACCGTCAGATCAGACTACTTTTGCCTCATTCCGAAGCTTATCGACCAGCGCTTTGGCATCGGGCAGCTTGACCCCGGCCTTGCGCTTCGAGGGCTCCACCACTTTCAGCGTCGTCAACCTCGGCGAGACATCCACCCCCAGGGCCTCGGGCTTGAGCGCCTCGAGCGTCTTCTTCTTCGCCTTCATGATGTTCGGCAGCGTCACGTAGCGCGGCTCGTTCAGCCGCAGGTCGGTCGTGACCACCGCCGGCAGCTTGATGGAAATCGTCTCGAGCCCGCCGTCGACCTCCCGAGTGACCTCAGCTTTTTCTCCGGAGAGCTTGAGCTTCGAAGCAAACGTGGCCTGCGGCCAATTCAGGAGCGCCGCGAGCATCTGGCCGGTCTGGTTCGAGTCGTCGTCGATCGCCTGTTTTCCGAGGATCACCAGGCCGGGGTTTTCTCTTTCAACAATCGACTTCAACAACTTCGCTACCGCGAGGGGCTGCAGATCCGCGTCGGTCTGCACCAGGATCGCCCGGTCGGCGCCGATCGCGAGCGCGGTGCGCAGCGTCTCCTGGCAGGCCTGCACGCCGCAGGACACGACCACGATCTCGGTCGCGGCGCCGGCTTCCTTCAGGCGCACCGCCTCCTCGACCGCGATCTCGTCGAACGGGTTCATCGACATCTTGACGTTCGCGGTCTCGACGCCGCTGCCGTCGCCCTTGACGCGCACCTTGACGTTGAAGTCGACGACTCGCTTGACGCTGACCAGGATTTTCATGGGAGGGCGCTGATTATAGGCGGCACTCGACGAGCGCATCCACTGCCACCGCGCCGGCGCCTGTTTCAAACACGATCACCGGGTTCAAGTCCACCGAAACGACGGCGCCGTCCCAGCGCAGCATCGCCTCGCCCAGGCGCACCGCCATCGCCGCAAACGCGGCGACGTCGCGTGCCGCCTGCCCGCGCACACCGGCGAGGAGCGGCGCCACGCGCAGCTCGGCGAGCTTGCGCGCCACGTCCTCCTCGGTGAACGGCGGCAGCAGCAGGCGGAAGTCCTTGAGCACCTCGAGGTAGACGCCGCCGTCGCCGATCAGCACGAGCGGGCCGAACTGCGGGTCCATGCGCGCGCCCAGCGCGAGCTCGCGCCCCCGGGGCGCGAGCCGGGCCACGATCACGCCTTCGGCCCTTGCGCCCATCCTTTCCATCTCATCGAGTTGTCTTCGAAATTCGCGCCCGGGATCGGCCGGATTCAACGTCACCAGCCCATGATCGCTCTTGTGCGGCACGTCGGGCGAGCATGCTTTGACGACGACCCCACCCGGAAAGGCCGCGGCCGCGGCGTCCACCTCGTCCTCGTTCCTGCAAAGGCGGTGCTCAATCACCGGCAACCCCGCCTTTGCCACAAGCGCGAGGCTTTCGGCTTCGTTCAGAAAGCGCGTGCCTTCAATCCGCACTGCGCGCGCCGGCGCCGCCGCGGGCCTGCGCATCAGCGCGGCGTGGTCGGCGAGCTGCGCCAGCGCGTCGATCGCCTCGCGTTCGCGCTCGAACGCGGCGACGCCGAGGCGCTCGAACGGCGCGCGCACCGATTCCTGCGGCGCCGCGACCGCAACGGCATGGCCGTACTTCTCCGCAAAGAGAGACAAGTCTTTCGCAAATCTCGGAACGTCGTAGCCCGCGCCGGCGACCGGGATCGCGAGCAGCGCGAGCTCGCTTTGCGCGTCGTCGCCGACGATCGGCAGCACCGCGCCGAAGAGCGCGCTGTTGCCGAGCAGCGCGCCGGTGACGTCGATCGGGTTGTCGAGCGCGGCAAAACCGGGGAGTGCTTTTCCAAGTTTGTGCTTTGCGTCCGTGGAAACCTGTGCCAGAGGAATGCCGCGTTGCTCGGAATAGTCCGCCGCCATGACGCAGCTCGCGCCCGAGTTGCTGACGACGACGAGCCGCCGGCCGCGCGGCGCGCGGCCGGAAGCGTAGAGCGCCGCTGCCGACACCAGCTCGTGCGGATCCGCCGCGCGCCAGATCGCATGGCGCTCGAAGAAGGCGTCGACCACGCGGTCCTCGCTCGCCAGCGCGCCGGTGTGCGAGGACGCCGCCCTCTGCCCTCGCGCGGTACGGCCCGCCTTCAGCGCCACGATCGGAACGCCGCGGCTGCGCGCCTTCTCGGCGGCGACGGCGAGGCGCCGCGGGTCCTTGATCGCCTCCATGTAGAGGAGCACCAGGCGCACGCCCGGATCCTCGACCACCGCCTCGGCGAGGTCGGCCACCGTGACGTCGGCTTCGTTGCCGGTGGCGTGCACGTGGCGCACGCCGAGGCCCTTGCGCATGACGAGCGTGTAGATGGCCTGGGAATTCGCCCCGCTCTGGCTTACGATCGCGACCGGCCCGTCGCGCCCCTCCATCTCGTGGAAGATGGTCGAGAAGTTCGCGACCACCCCGGTGGCGAAGTTGGCGAGCCCCTGGCAGTTCGGGCCGATGAGGCGCATGCCGGCGCGCCGCGCAGTCTCGACCAGCGCCTCCTGCACGCGAAGGCCCTCGGCGCCGGTCTCGCCGAATCCCGAGGCCATCACGACGGCGACCTTGACCCCTTGCGCGGCGCACGACTCGACCGCGCGCACGGCTTCGTCGCCGGCGACCGCGACGATCGCGAGCTCGGGCGCTTCGGGCAGATCCTCCACGCGCGCGAACGCGCGCAGGCCCTGCACCGTTGCGCGTCCGGGATTCACCGGATACACGGCGCCGCGGTACCCGTAGCGCTGCAGGTAAAGGATCGGCCGGCCGCCGACCTTGTGCGGGTTGTCGGAGGCGCCGATCACCGCGATCGAGCGCGGCGCGAGGGCGGCTTGCAGCATGCGATCGGCATGATACGGACTATCTACGCGGCGCGACGCGGCGGTAGCGCTCAGCCGGTTGCTGACTACTTCGCGAGGGCGAGCGGCGCGGTGCCGCGGTGGGTCTCGATGTGGATGCCGATCGATTTCAGCATCGCCGTCGGCAGCTCGCCGCCGGCGCACACGATGACGTCGTCGTTCGGCAGGCGCACCTTCGCGCCTCGGTCCTCGAGGTTCACTTCGCGCGCCGAGATCGAGAGGACGGTCGACGACAGCAGCTGCAGTACACCTTGCGCGGCCTGCAGGCGCTGGCGGTTGCGCGGATTCACGCGTTCGAATGCAGCGCCGCGGTAGGACAGCGCGACCTTTGCCCCCGCCTCCTCGGCGATGGAGACGGCCGCTTCGATGGCGCTGTCGCCGCCGCCGACGACCAGCACCTTGCGGCCCCGGTACTGGTGCGGATCGATCAGGCGGTAGACCACCTTGGGGAGGTCCTCGCCCGGCACCTTCAGCTTGCGCGGCGTGCCGCGCCGGCCGAGGCAGAGCAGCATGTTGCGCGCGCGGTAGCGCGAGCGCGACGTCGATACGACATAGCCTTCGCCGTCGCGCTCGATGGCGCTCATCGCCTCCCGGAACTGGATCTTGAGCCGCTGCGCGCGCAGCACGCCGGCCCAGAACTCGACCAGCGCCTCCTTCGCGATCTCGCGCCACGCGACCTTGCCCACGAGCGGCAGCGTCATGGGCGAGGTCATCGCCACCTTGCGGCGCGGGTAGTGCAGGATCGACCCGCCTAGATTTTCCTCCTGCTCGAGCACCACGTAGCGCAGGCCCCGCTCCGTCGCCGCGAGCGCCGCGGCAAGGCCCGCCGGCCCCGCGCCGACGATGACGACATCGAGCGCGCTCGCAGAAGCGCGCCGCGCGGCGAGCTGCGCGATCGCGCGCTCGCCCTGCAGGGCGGCCTTGTGGATGAGGCCCATTCCGCCGAGCTCGCCGGCGACGAATACGCCCGGCACGTTGGTCTGGAAGTCGGGGCCGACCTGCGGGATGTCGACGCCGCGCTTCTCCGTGCCGAAGACGAGCTGGATCGCGTCGAACGGACAGGCCGCCGCGCACGCGCCGTGGCCGATGCAGGCGCCCGGGTTGATGAGCTGCGCCAGGCCGTTGACCACGCCGATCGCCTGCTCGGGGCACACGCTCGAGCACGACGCCGAGCCGACGCAGCGCAGCGGGTCGACTACCGGATGCAGCGAGATCGGTTCGGTGTAGCCGGCGGCGCGCGATTGCTCCAGCACCTCGAAGTGCCCGCGCTCGCGCCGGCGCCGGCGCCACAGGTACACGCCGAGGATGACGAGCCCCGGCACCCCGTACACCGAGAGGATGAGGACGTTAGTCACGGGCGCAAGAATGCCGCGAACGTCTCGCCGCGAAGCGGCAGTTCTCCTCAGTTCTTGAAGATTTGTTAAGGCGCGCGGAATTTTGACCTCAGGCTGCCTCGCACCCGGCGCTACTCTGCGGACGCGAGTGGGAAAAAGGCGCGAGTGGGGAAAACAACCCAGGGCGCCCCGCTCGAGCGGGGTTCGGGGGTTGCCGGGAGGCGCCGAAATTGTCAAACGTTGCAAGCAGCGCGATGGCGGGTGCGGTACCCAGATCGGATCGCAGGCCCGCGGCGCGCAGCAGCACCGCAAGCGAGGGCCTCCTGCTGCTCGCCCTGCCGGTACTCTTTGCCGCAGCCTGGGTGCTGAGCGAGGCGCTGCCCAAGGTTCCGGGCTCCGAGCTCGACTACTACCTCGGACTCACCGGCGCTTCGCTGATGCTTGCGCTGTTCCTCTATCCGCTGCGCAAGCGTTTCCGCTTCATGCGCTCGGCGGGCGCAGTGAAGTACTGGTTCGCCTCGCACATGGCGCTCGGGATCGCGGCGCCGCTCGTGATCCTGGTGCACTCACGTTTCCAGGCGCAGTCGCTCAATGCGGCGGTGGCGCTCTGGTGCATGCTGACCGTGATGGGGAGCGGCGTGGTGGGACGCTTCATCTACATGCGTATCCACCATGGCCTGTGGGGCGAGCGCATGAACCTCGTCGACATGCAGGCGTTCCTGCGCCTGAACTCCGCGAACCTGCGTTCCAAGCTGGTGTTCGCGCCCGAGGCCGAGCGCGCGCTGCTCGCGTTCGAGCGCTCGGCGCTCGCGCCGCGCAAGGGGCTCCTCGGCTCCATATGGTCGCTGCTCACTCTGTGGCTGCGCGCCCGCCTGGTGAACGGCCGCTGCCGCCGCGCGGTGGGGCGTGGCTTGGCCGAGCTCTCGGCCCGCCGTGGCTGGCCTAGCGAGGAGCAGCGCCGCTACCGGCGCGCGGTCACAAAAACCCTGCGCGCCTACATCGGCAACGTGCACCGCGTCGCGCATTTCTCCGTCTACGAGCGCATGTTCTCGCTCTGGCACGTGGTGCACATCCCGTTCGTCTACATGATGGTCGCCGCGATCATCGCGCACGTCGTCGCGGTGCATATGTATTGATGAGGCTGGGATGCGCCGTGACCTCCCCCTCCCGCAAGCGCCTGGCCGCAGGAGCGCTCGCCATGGCGCTCGGCCTGATCGCGCTTGCGCCGGATGCGTCGGCGCAGTCGACGCTGGAAGGCGTGCTGATGCCGGGCAAGGTGATCGGAGGTCACGCCAAGCTCGAGGCGAAATGCTCCAACTGCCACGTGCGCTTCGACCGCGCGGCGCAGGACCGGCTGTGCCTCGACTGCCACAAGGACGTGGCCACCGACGTGAGCCGCAAGCAGGGGCACCACGGCCGGATGAAGGCGCAATCCTGCCGCGGCTGCCACACCGAGCACCGGGGGCGCGAAGCGAATATCGCCCCCGTAACGGGATTCGATCACTCGATCAGCGATTTTCCGCTGCGCGGTGCGCATGCGAGTCCCAAGCTCGAATGCAAGAGCTGCCACAAGACCGGCGCGAAGTACCGGCAGGCGCCGAGCCAGTGCGTCTCCTGCCACAAGAAGGACGACGTACACAAAAGCCGCCTCGGTACGGCCTGCGCCGACTGCCATACCGACAAGCGCTGGAAGGACGTGCACTTCGATCACGACAAGACCGGCTTTCCGCTCGCCGGCAAGCACGCGCCGCTCGCCTGCAAGGATTGCCACCGCGACAACCAATTCAAGAACACCCCGAAAACCTGCGTCGCCTGCCACAAGAGGGACGACGTGCACAAGGCAACGCTGGGAACCTCGTGCGGCAACTGCCACACCGATCGCGACTGGAAGCAAACGCGCTTCGACCACTCGAAGACGCGCTTTCCGCTGCTCGGCAAGCACCAGAAGGTGGAATGCAAGGCCTGCCACAAAACGGCGGTGTTCCGCGGCGCACCCACCGAGTGCGTGGCCTGCCACAAGAAGGACGACGTGCACAAGGGCAAGCTCGGCCTGGTCTGCGGCAACTGCCACAACGAGCGCGACTGGAAGCAGACGAAGTTCGACCACGACAAGACCCGCTTTCCGCTGCTCGGCAAGCACCGCGCGACGAAATGCGACGAGTGCCACAAGGACCAGAACTTCAAGCAGACGCCGAGCGGCTGCTATGCCTGCCACAAGAAGGACGACAAGCACGAAGGCCAGCTCGGGCAGGACTGCAAGCTGTGCCACGTCGCGCAGGACTGGAAGAAGACCTCGTTCGACCACGGCCGCACGCGCTTCCCCCTCGTGGGCAGGCACCTCATCGTGCAGTGCAAGAGCTGCCACAGCACGCCGCGCTACAAGGACGCGAAGAGCGAGTGCGTCGCGTGCCACTCGAGGGACGACGTGCACAAGAAGCGCCTCGGGCCGCAGTGCGAAACCTGCCACAACGCGCGCGACTGGAAGGCCTGGGACTTCAACCACGACCGGCGCACGCAGTTCCCGCTGGACGGTGCGCATCGCAAGCTCGACTGCTACGCCTGCCACCGCTCGGCCACCGACAGGAAGCCGACGCTCGGCACGGCGTGCGTGAGCTGCCATGCGGCCGACGACGTGCACGACGGCAGCTTCGGCCGGCAATGCGACAAGTGCCATGTCACCTCGTCATTCAAGCAAGTCAAGCCACGCCTGGGCGGCGCGATGGCGCTGCCTATGGCTGCGGGAGGTCGCTATGAGCGTTAACGACTCGCGTCTCTACGAAGGCCAACCCACCACCTGGACGGAAGCGGCTTTGTGGCTGGTCCTCGTGATTGCGTACGCGCTGGTATCGGGCGAGGTCCTCGCGCAGGCACCGGCGGCGGACTTCAACCACGTGCAGACCGCTTTCCCCCTCACCGGCGCGCACCTCAGGGCGCGCTGCGAGACCTGCCATATCGCCGCGCGCTTCAAAGGCACGCCGACCCAGTGCGCGTCGTGCCACGCCGCCGGCAGCCGCATGTCCACCGTGATGATGCCGCGCAACCACATCCAGACTGTGCAGACCTGCGAGACCTGCCACAACACGCTCAGCTTCTCGGGCGCGCGCTTCAACCACATCGGCGTGGCCCCCGGCAGCTGCATGAGCTGCCACAACGGCATGACGGCGAAGGGCAAGCCGGCCAACCACATCCAGACGAGCGCCTCGTGCGACTCCTGCCACCGCACCACCGTGTGGTCGCCAGCCCAGTTCAGCCACGCCAACGTGGCGCCGGGCACCTGCGCGAGCTGCCATAACGGCTCCAACGCGCGCGGCAAGCCCGCGAACCACGTCATGACCACGGCGGCGTGCGATTCCTGCCACCGCACCAGCGCCTGGGTTCCGGCGTCGTTCAACCATGCCAGCGTGGCGCCGGGCACCTGCGCGAGCTGCCACAACGGGTCCAGCGCGCGCGGCAAGCCCACCGGGCACGTCGTGACCACCGCCTCGTGCGACACCTGTCACCGCAGCACCGCGTGGCTGCCGGTGACTTTCAGCCATGCGAGCGTGGCGCCGGGAAGCTGCGCCAGCTGCCACAACGGCACCAACGCGCGCGGCAAGCCCGCAAACCACGTCGTGACCACCGCGGCCTGCGACACCTGCCACCGCACCACCGCGTGGCTGCCGGCGACCTTCAACCACGCTGGCGTGGCGCCGGGCACCTGCGCGAGCTGCCACAACGGCACCACGGCGCGCGGTAAGGCCGCGAATCACTTCCAGACCACGCGCGCCTGCGATGCCTGCCACCGCACCACGGCGTGGGTGCCGATCACGACCTATACCCACCAGACGCCGTTCTACAAGCCGCACAACACGGGCGTCACCTGCGCGAGCTGCCACTACACCAGCAACGAAGTGATCCCGTGGCGCTTCGCCGCATACAAGCCCGACTGCGCGGGCTGCCACGCTTCGACTTTCAAGCCTGGCAGCCACAGGAAAGTGGCCGCGCCGCAGCTCAATTACACCGTAGCGGAGCTGAAGAACTGCTCCGGCGCCTGCCACGAATACATGGACAACACGTTCACGACCATCCTGCGCACCCGCAGCAGCAAGCACCGCTCGACGGACGGCGGCTTCTGAGCTCATGCGCCGCCTCGCCAAAACGGTCGGGACCGGCTTCGCCCTGCTCCTGCTCGCAGGCGGCGCGCGCGGCGAGGTGCTGGAAGAGCTCGAGGTGCGCGCCGAGGGCCCCGATGCAGTGGTGCGGGTCAAGTTCGCGGCCCGGGTGCAGTACCTGCGCCATGCGCCGCTGCAACGCGCTTCGCTGGTCGAGGTCTCGTTCCAATTCGTCTCGGGCGCACGCGAGAGCAACATCGAGGAGCACCGCGCCCTCCGCGGCCGCGGCTCGCTGCCCAACGTCAGGGTCACCTACCCGGTCCAGGTCGGCAGCCCGATCAAGCGGCTGAAAGTCGAGTTCAGCCGCGAGGTCGAGTTCCTGATCGGCGCCGGCCAGGACAACCGCGAGCTCGAAATCGTCATCGTCGGCGCGGGCAAGGACGCGCAGGCGGCGAGGTCCGCCCCGCCGGCGCCGCCGGCGCCGTTCGCCATCACCCTGCAGACGTTCCCCACCGCCGACATGAGCGCGGCCCCGCCGCTTCCCGGCGCTTTCCAGAACTTCAGCGTGTTCAGCTCGCAGTCGGTGCGCAACGGCAGGACCGAGCACGAGCTCAACCTCGGCTATTTCCAGACACGCGAGCAGGCCGAACGCGCGAGGCGCCAGCTCGCACAGCGGTTTCCGAACGCCCGCGTGATCGACCTCGCACAACGCCGCGGAGACACGCTGCGCGCGACCGCCGAGGCGGCAGCGCCGCTGCCGAAGCCGCAGCTCGCCGCCCCGAAGACCGACGTCGACCGCCAAGCGGCCGAGCTTATGACCACCGGCCGCAGCGCCCTCGAGCAGTCGAAGCCGCAGGAGGCGCTCGAGGCCTTCAACCAGCTCCTGATCCTGCCGCCCAACCGCTATTCCCAGGACGCGCAGGAGCTCGTGGGCGTGGCGCGCGAAGCGCTGGGCGAGCTCGCCAAGGCGAAGGCGGAGTACCAGCTCTACCTGAGGCTGTTCCCGGAAGGCGAGGGCGCGAAGCGCGTGCGCGAGCGCCTCGCGCGCCTCGAGCGCGCCCCGGCCGAGGCGGCCGCGCCGGCCCAGGCGGCGCGGCCCGCGGTACGCACGGTGTTCGGCAGCGTCTCGCAGTTCTATTACGGCGGGCGCTCCAAGATCCAGACCGCGTTCAACACCCCGGTCACGCCCGACCGCGAAACCATCTCGACCACCGACCTGCAGTCGCTCGTTTCGAGCGTCGACCTCAACGGGCGTTTTCGCAGCGCCGAATCGGACACGCGGCTCGTGTTCCGCGACACCTATACGCACAACTACACGGAAGACGACCGCAACTTCAATCGGCTCAACGCCGCTTACTACGACTTCCGCGGCATCCAGAGCTCGATCTCGGCGCGCCTGGGGCGCCAGACCGGGTTGAACGGCGGCATTCCGGCCCGTTTCGACGGCGTGTTCGGCGGCTTCAACGTCGCCAGCAAGTGGCGCCTCAACGCCGCCGCGGGCAGCCCGGTCGAGTATCCCGACATCGATTCGAAGCGGCGGTTCTACGGGCTCAGCCTCGATTTCGAGAATCTTGCCGAGCGCTGGTACGGAAACCTGTTCGCGGTCCACCAGACCGTGGACGGGATCCTCGACCGCCGCGCCGCCGGCACGGAGCTTCGCTACCTCCAGGGCAAGAACTCGGTGTACACGCTGTTCGACTACGACACGAGCTACAAGGAGCTCAACATCGTCATGCTGCAGGGCACGTTCGTGACCGCGGGCGGCACGACGCTCAACGCGCTGTTCGACCGGCGGCGCGCGCCGACGCTCAGCACGACCAACGCCGTGCTCGGCCAACCCACCTCGTCGATCCGCACCCTGCTCGAGACCGTGAGCGAAGAGGCGCTTCGCCGGCAGGCGCTCGATATCACCGCCAAGGCGACCCAGGCGCTGCTCGGCTTCACCACGCCGGTGCACCCGAAGTGGCAGCTCGGCTTCGACTGGCGCCTCACCAACGTGGGCGCGCTGCCCGCGACCGAGGTGAACGGCATCAGCATCCCGGCGCAGCCCGCCACCGGCGACATCAAGAGCTACGTGGTGCAGGCGATCGGCAGCCAGCTTTACTCGAGGGGCGACATCAACGTCTTCAGCGCCACCTATCTCACGAGCCCCAATTTCCGCGGCCAGCTCTTCTCGTACAACAACGTCTCGAAGCTTTCCGAGCGCTGGACGATCGAGCCTTCGCTGCGCTACTACGAGCAGACCGACACCTTCGACGTGAGGCTGCGGCGGCTCACCCCCGGCCTTCGGCTGACTTATCGCCTGGGCGGCAGCGTCTATCTCGAGTCGGAGTACTCGCAGGAGCGTTCGCAAACCCGCAGCGACGTGCAGGAAGAAGACACGGTGCGTCACTTCGGCTACGTGGGCTACCGGGTGGATTTCTGAATGGGCGCGACGACGGTGACCACGGTGCTGTTCGCGCAGGTGAGCGGCCACGCCGAGCTTATGCGCAGCATCGGGCAGCTCGCGGGCCAGACCGAGGTGTCGAACTGCCTCGAGCGCCTGCGCCGCGCGGGCGTCTTTTCCGGCGGCCGGGCCGTCCGGGTGACGGCGAGCAACGTCATGATGGTCTTCGGCACGCCCGACAGCGCGGCGGCCGCGGCGGCGCGGATGCACGAGGCCGCGAAGGCGTTCCCCGCCGCGGGCGGAACCCGGCTCGGCGTGCGGGTCGGGTTCGAGACCGGCCCGGTGCTGGTGTCGGGACGCGACCTGCTCGGCGACACGGTGAAGCTGGCGGCGAAGCTGCTGCGCGACGCGCAGCGCGGCCAGACGCTGACGAGCGAGCGCACCGCGGAGCTCCTCAGTCCCGCCTCGCGCGCGTTCTGCCAGCGGCCGCAGGGTCGCCCCCCGCCCGAGCGGTCCGCGCTGCCGGAAGCGCGGCGCGTGGGGGCGTATCTCCCGCGGGCCGCTGCGAGCCTGCGCCTCGTGCACGGCAGCCAGCGACGGCTGTGTCCCCGCGAAGGCGGGGACGTCATCATCGGCCGCGATCCCAGCTGCGGCTTCCTGGTCGACAACGAGCTCGTCTCGAGGCGTCATTGCACCCTCCGGCTCGCGCCGGGCGGCTTCGTCATCCGCGACCACAGCAGCAACGGCACCTACGTCATGAACGAAGGCGAGGAGGAGCTGCTCCTCTGGGAAGACGAGGCGCCGCTCGCCGTGCACGGCTGGCTTTCCTTCGGCCAGCCGCGCCTTCTTGGTGGCCCGCTGCTGGAGTTCTTCGGCACGTGAGCCCCCCCGACAGCACTAAACTCGCTGCATGTTGAAGCTGAGCCGGCCCGCAGCCGAGGTGTTCATTCCCGACGGCACGTCGTGGGAAGCGGCCTGCGCGCGGGTCACGCACCTCGTCGTGGCCGCTCATGCGGACGACGTGGAAATCATGGCCTGGCACGCCCTGCTCCACGCCGAGCGCCTCGCCGCCGTGATCGTCACGGACGGGCGGGACAGCACCACGCGGCTCCTGGAACAGAAGCAAGCGGCGTCGCTCGGCCATTACGCGGCGGTGATCTGGCTCGACCATGCGAGCCCGGATGTCAGGCAGCCCGCCTATCCTGCGCTGGCGTGCGACTTGAGCGCCATCCTGTCCGCGGTTCGGGCGCGGTGGGTCTACACCCACAATCTTGCGGACAGGCACGACACGCACGTCGCCGTGGCACTGCATACCGTGCGCGCGCTGCGCGCGAATCCGTCGTCGGTGGAACGCCTGCTCGGCTGCGAAGTGTGGCGCGCGCTCGATTGGCTGCAGCCGCAGGACAAGGTCACGCTCGACGTCGGCAGCGTGGAAAAGCGCGTCATGCCGCTGATCGGCGCATTCGACTCGCAGATCGCGGCCAAGCGCTACGACCTCGCCGCGGCCGGGCGCAAGCGCGCGAATGCCACCTTTCTCGATCCGCACGCCGCGGACCAGTCCACGGCCCTTGAGTACGCCATGGACCTCACGCCGCTGGTACGGGACCCGACCCTGGACATCGCTCGCTGGACCCTGCAGTTCGTGGAGCGGTTCGCGAGGGACGTCGAAGCCCGCCTCTCGCCATGGAAGTAATCGTCCTGCCCACTGCGCGGGATGTCGGGATCGCCGCGGCGGGCATCATTGCGCGGCTGGTGGCGGCCAAGCCGGACGCGGTCCTGGGGCTCGCCACCGGCGCCTCCGTCAAGCCGGTATACGACGAACTCAAGGCGCTCGATTTCTCGCGCGTCACGACGTTCAATCTCGATGAGTACGTCGGCCTGAGCCCTTCCCATCCCGCGTCGTTCCACGCGTTCATGGACGCGCAGTTCTTCAGCCGCGTGAACATCGAGCGCCGGCGCGCTCACTTTCCGCCTACCAGCGGCGATGACCTCGCTCGCTCTTGCGAACAGTACGAGCGCGACATCCGTGCCGCCGGGGGAATCGACTTGCAGCTCCTGGGAATCGGCCGGGACGGCCACCTCGGGTTCAACGAGCCCACGTCGTCGCTCGCCTCCCGCACGCGCATCAAGACCCTGACTCGCCTCACGCGCGAAGCCAATCAGCCCGCGTTCGGCACCGAGGAGGTCCCGCTCCACGTGGTCACCATGGGAATTGCAACCCTCCTCGAGGCTCGGCATTGCCTGCTGGTTGCCGACGGAGCCGCTAAAGCGGAGGCCGTGAAGCGAATGGTGGAAGGGCCTCTGACTGCCATGGTCCCGGCGTCCGCGCTCCAATTACATCCGCACGTCACGGTCATCGTCGACGAGGGTGCGGCCACGGAGCTGTCGCTGCGCGACTATTACCGCGAGGTGCAGCGCAACAAGCCGCAGTGGCAACGGTGAGCGGGCTGGTCATCAGCTACTCCGGTATTCGCGGCGTGGTCGGGCGCGACCTGGACCGGTCTGTGGCCCGCAGCTTCGGCGCTGCGTTCCGGCGCATGGTGACCGAGTTCCACCCCGCGGGGCCGATCACGCTCGTCATCGGGCGGGACACCCGCGCCAGCGGGCCCGAGCTGCAAAGCGCGCTGATGGAGGGCTTGTCGGATGAGCGCGTGAGAATCGTGGACCTCGACGTGGCGCCCACGCCGACGATTCAGTTCGCGCTGGGGGCATTCGCGGCCCATGGCGCGGTGGCCGTCACCGCCAGCCACAACCCCGCGCAGTGGAACGGTTTCAAGTTCTTTCTCGCGCCGGACAACACCGTGCTCGACGGCGCCCAGACGCAGCGCCTCATGCTTTCGCTACCGGCAGCCGCACCCGGCGACCCGAGCGCAAGCACGATTGATCACCGGCAGCAGCAAGCCGTCGCGTTGCATGTGGCGCGCGTACTCGAGCAGGTGGACGCCGAGAGCATCCGGCGCCGGCGCTTTCGCGTGGCCCTGGATGCGGCGCGCGGCGCTGGGAAGCTTCCCGCGGCGCGCTTGCTGGACGCGCTGGGTTGCACCATCACGCCGGTGGAGGTCGAGCGCGAATCAGAGCCGCTTCCCGAACACCTCGCAGCGCTCGGTGATGCCGTCGTCCGGAACGGCTGCGCGGTGGGGTTCGCGCAAGACCTCGACGGGGACCGGCTGGCGCTGACGACCGAGGCCGGAATCGCCCCTGGCGAGGACTACACGCTGGTGCTAGTGGTGGATCACCTGCTGCGCCGCCTTCACCCGTCCGCCCCGGTGGTGGTCAAGAACGTGTCGACGACACGCGCGGTGGACGACGTCGTGGCGCGCGCTGGCGCGGAATTGGTGGAAACCCGCGTGGGCGAGGTCCACTTGTCGCGCGCGTTGAAGCAGCGGATCGAACAGGGACGCGTGGCGTTTGGCGGCGAAGGCAACGGGGGCGTGATTCTCCCCGCGGTACACCTGGGGCGCGACAGCCTGATCGGCATGGCCCTCGTCCTCGAGGCGCTCGCACAGCGCGACGAGCCCTTGTCCACCCGCCTGCGCGAGCTGCCGCGCTACCACAGCGCCAAGCTCAAGCTGGCGCTTTCCAAAGAGCCCGCCCTCATGGTCGCGCTGGAGCGGGCGTTTCCAGACGGCTTGGCAGACCGGGTCGATGGGCTGCGGCTGCGCTTCGCCGACGGGTCCTGGCTCGGGTTGCGTCGATCTAACACGGAGCCCATCGTCCGCCTCGTGGTCGAGTCCCCCGACGCGCATTGGGTTACGCGTGTCGTGAGCATGCTGCAGAAAGTATGATAGGAGCATGAGCGACCTCTCCCAGTTGAAGATCGAGTCGATGCGCAGCCGCGTCTCACCCAAGGAGTGGGCGACGCGCGTCGACCTCGCCGCCTGCTACCGCCTGGTGCACCACTACGGCATGGACGACCTGGTCTACAACCACATCTCGGCGCGCGTCCCGGGCGAGGAAGGCCACTTCCTCATCAACGCCTACGGCATGACGTACGACGAGATCACCGCCTCCAGCCTGGTGAAGATCGACTTCGACGGCAACGTGGTCCAGGATTCGGGCACCGGCTACGGGATCAACCACGCCGGGTTCGTGATCCACAGCGCCGTCCACCGCGGCCGCCCCGACGTCGCCTGCGTGATCCACACCCACACGCCCGCCGGCATGGCGGTTTCGGCAATGAAGTGCGGCCTCATGCCGCTCACGCAGAATGCCATGTTCTTCTCCGGCGTCGGCTACCACGACTACGAGGGCCCGGCGGTCGACCTCGACGAGCAGCGCCGCCTGGTGACCGACCTCGGCGGCCACGTCGCGATGGTGCTGCGAAACCACGGCCTCCTCGCCGTCGGCGCCACCATCCCCGAGGCGTTCGTCACGATCTACTGGCTCGAGCGCGCCTGCCAGGCGCAAGCGCTTGCGATGGCCGCGAAGACCGATTTGATTTCCCCCACCCTGGAAACGGTGGTGAAAACCAATGAGCGGTACAAACCCGGCCAACGGCGCAGGATCGGCGAGCTCGAATGGGGCGGGCTGCTGCGCCTGGTGGAGAGACGCTACCCGGGCTTCCGCGATTGACCGCTAGAAAGTGAGCCAGCTCTCCGGAAAAGCGGTCCTCGTCACCGGGGCGGGCGGCGGCATCGGCCGCGACTTCGCGCTCGCGATGGCCGCCGCCGGCGCCTCGGTGCTGGTGAACGACATCGGCACCTCGGTCAAGGGCGAAGGCAGCGACGCGGGCCCCGCGCAGAAGGTCGCCGACGAAATCAACAAGAATTTTGCTTCTCGTGGCGCCAGGGCGGCGGCGAATACCGACAGCGTCGCGCAGTGGGAGTCCGCGAACCGCATCGTCGCCAATGCCCTGGACGTTTTTGGAAGAATCGACGTCGTCGTCAACAACGCCGGCATTCTCCGCGACCGCTTCTTCTTCAACCTGTCGCCTGAAGACTGGCGCGCCGTCATCGACGTGCATCTGAACGGCTCGTTCTACGTCGCGCGCGCCGCCGCGCCGCATTTCAAGTCGCAGGAGTCGGGGTGCTACATCCACATGACCTCGACCTCCGGCCTCGTCGGCAATCTCGGCCAGGCGAACTACTCGGCGGCGAAGCTCGGCATCGCGGGATTGTCCAAGTCGATCGCGCTCGACATGGCGAAGTACCACGTGCGCTCGAACTGCATCTCGCCCTTCGCCTGGAGCCGCATGATCGGCTCGATCCCCGCCGAGACCGAGGACCAGAAGGCGCGGGTCGAGAAGCTGAAAGCGATGGAAACTGCGAAGATCGCGCCTCTCGCCGTTTTCCTCGCATCAGAGGAGGGAAAAGACGTCACCGGCCAGATCTTCGCGGTGCGGGCGAACGAGATCTTCCTCATGGGCCAGAGCCGCCCGCTGCGCTCGGTGCACCGCGCCGAGGGCTGGACGCCCGAGACGATCGGCGCCCACGCCATCCCGGCGCTGCGCGCCCACTTCTACCCGCTGGAGCGCTCGCAGGACGTCTTTTCCTGGGATCCTTTGTGAGCCGTGTGCTGATCGTCGATCCGATCGCGTCGGCCGGCGAAGAGGTGCTCGCCCGCCAGGTCGAGGTCGTGCGCGCGCCCGACAGCGCCCCGGACACCACCCGCAGCCTCGCCGCGGATTGCGACGGCATCATCACGCGCAGCAAGCTGCCCGACGACGTGTTCGAAGCCGCGCCGCGCGTGCGCGCGGTGGCGATCCACGGCACCGGCATCGATCTCGTGCCGCTGGAGGCCGCGACGGCGCGCGGCGTGATGGTGTCGAACATTCCCGGCGGCAACGCGCAGTCGGTTGCCGAGTACTGCGTGCTCGCGATGCTGCTGCTGGCGCGCAACATCCTCGGGATCAGCAACGCCTTGAAGCAGACCTCATGGGACGCGGCGCGCGCCATGGGCGCGGGCACCCACGAAATCGCCGGCATGACCGTCGGCATCGTGGGCGTGGGCGCGATCGGCTCGCGCGTGGCGCGCATCGCACGGCGCGGCTTCGGCATGCGCGTGCTCGGCAACCGGCGCAGCCTCGAGCGCCTGCCGCCGGAGGCCCTGCCCGCGGATCTCGGCCCGCTGGTGAAAGCGAGCGACTTCGTGGTCCTCGCCTGCCCGCTCACTCCCGAGACGCACCACCTCTTCGACCGCGACCGCATCGCGCGCATGAAGAAAAGCGCGTGGCTCATCAACGTCGGCCGCGGCCCGGTGGTCGAAGAGACCGCGCTCGTCGAAGCGCTGCGCGAGAAGCGCATCGCCGGCGCCATGCTCGACGTCTACGAGCACTACCGCCTCGAGCCGGGCCACCCGCTGTTCTCGCTCGACAACGCGATCCTCACGCCGCACCTCTCGGGCATGACGACCGAGTCGCGCGAGCGCATGGGCGTCGCGGCCGCCGAGGAGATGCTGCGCATGCTCGCCGGCGAAGCGCCGCGCAATTTCGTCAACCCGCAGGCGAGGCGCGAGAAGGTCGACCGATGAAGATCCAGGACGTCAAGGCGTTTCCCACCTCGTTTCCGATCCCGCCCGCGAACCGCGTAGCGCTCGGCATCGGCACCGCGGTGAAGCGCGACGCGGTCGTGGTCAAGGTGACCACCGACGAAGGCGTGACCGGCTGGGGCGAAGCCCACCACGGCCGCGCCCACACCGCGGTGGCGAAGCTCATCGAAACCACGCTCAAGCAGCTCATCCTGGGAATGGACCCGCACGACGTGACCGGGATCTGGGAGAAGATCTATCGCTTCCAGCTCGCCAGCCACGGCATGGGCGCCGGCACCTGCCTCGCCATGAGCGGCATCGACATGGCGCTCTGGGACATCCGCGGCAAGGCTCTCGGCGTCCCACTTTACAGGTTGTTAGGAGGGTCCAGAAAAGCAATTGCGGCTTACGCAGGGGGGGTGTCGCTCGGCTACCAGCCGCCGCAGGCGCTGATCGCGGAAGCGAAGAAGAGCCTGGACCAGGGCTACAGGGCGATCAAGCTCCGGGTCGGAGATTCCGTTTCCAACGATGTTCAAAGAATGAAGGCAGTAAGACAGGCGTTCGGGGATGAACTCGTCATCCTGACCGACGCCAACATCGGCTACGAGCCCGAGGACGTGCGCCGCGTCATGCCGGCGATGGACGAGCTCGGCATCGGCTGGCTCGAGGAGCCCTTTCCCGCGCAGGACTACCGCAGCTACCGCGAAGCGAAATCGTGGGGACGCACGCCGCTCGCCGCGGGCGAGAACCATTACACTCGCTTCGAGTTCAACCGCGTGATCGAGGACGGCGCCATCACCATCCTGCAGCCGGATCTCTCCAAGACCGGCAGCATCACCGAGGCGCTGCGCATCGCCGCGCTCGCCTCGGCGTGGAAGCTGCCGGTGCATCCCCACAGCTCGATGACGGGGCTCAACCACGCCGCGAGCATCCATTTCCTCGCCGCGATCGACAACGGCGGCTATTTCGAGGGCGACGTGTCGCGCTCCAACAAGTTCCGCGACGAGCTGGTCGAGAATCCGGGCGCGGTCGACCGCGACGGCAACGTCTGGCCCCTCGACAAGCCCGGCATCGGCCTCGTAGTGAACGAAGAATTTCTGGCGAAGCATCCCCCCATCGAAGGCCCTGGATACATCTGATCTCATGAGATCTCTGATCGCAAGACTGTTCCTGCTTTGCCTTCTCGCCCTTTGCACGGTCATAGAAGCACAGACCTATCCCAACAAACCCATCCGCTGGGTGGTGCCCTACACCGGCGGCGGCATCACCGACGTCGTCACCCGCGTGGTGACGCAGAAGATGGCGAATGCGCTCGGCCAGCCGATCATCGTCGACAACCGGCCGGGGGCCAACAGCATCCTCGGCTCCGACCTCGTCGCGAAGGCGCCGCCCGACGGCTACACGATGCTGACCGTCATCGCCGGCTACGCCGCGAACGTGACCCTGTACCAGGGCAGGCTCCCCTTCGATCCGGCGAAGAACCTCGTGCCGGTATCGCTCGCCGGAATTGCGCCCCTGATCCTCACCGCCAACGTCAATTTCCCGGCCAAGGACGTGAAGCAGCTCATCGCCTATGCCAAAGCCAACCCGGGCAAGGTCAACTTCGGCTCCTCCGGCATCGGCGCAGCCGCGCACCTCACCACCGAGCTCTTCAAGCAGACCGCAGGGATCGACATGGTGCACGTCCCTTACAAGGGCACCGCGCCGGCGCTCACCGCAGAGATGGCCAACGACATCCAGATCCTGGTGGACGTGCCGAGCACGCTCATGCCGCACGTGCGCGGCGGCAAGATCAAGGCGCTCGCCATGTTTTCGAAGGAACGCATCCAGGGCGCGCCTGAGGTCCCGACGATGGCAGAAGCCGGCGGCCCGCCGCTCGAGTCCTCGACCTGGGTGCTGTTCATGGCGCCCGGAGGCACGCCCAAGCCGATCGTCGAGCGCCTCGCGACCGAAACCGCGAAGGCGATCAACGAGTCGGAGATCAAGACTCGCTTCAACGACATCGGCATCATTCCGGTCGGCAACACTCCGGCCCAGGCGCAGCAATTCCTCGACGCCGAGATCGCGAAGTGGGCCAAGGTGATCACCACCGCCGGCGTGAAGGCGGAACAATGAAGGGATCTGTTACCGTGAAAGGAGTCGTCGCGGCGATCCTCGGCTTTGCTGTCTTCACGATTGCCAATGCGCAGCCCTGGCCCTCGAAGACCATCCGCTACATCGTCCCCTTCCCGCCCGGGGCGTTCAACGACACGCTCGCGCGCACGCTGGCAACCGAGCTGCCGAAGACCCTCGGCCAGCCGGTGATCGTTGAAAACCGGCCGGGCGGCAACACCATTCCCGCCACCGAGCTCGTGGCGAAGTCGCCGCCCGACGGATACACGCTCTACGGCGCGGCGCTGCCCTTCTCCGTGATCCAGAGCCTCCACAAGACCTCGTTCGACGTCACGAAGGACTTCGCGCCGATCACGCTTGCCGGCATCAGTGCCAACCTGCTGGTCGCGAACACCGGCGCGCCAATCAACAGCGTGAAGGAGCTCATCGCCTACGCCAAGGCCAACCCCGGGAAGCTGAACTACGCCTCCACGGGCAACGGCACCTCGAACCACCTCTCGTTCGAGCTGTTCAAGGCGATGACCCAGACCAACGTCACGCATATCCCGTACAAAGGAAGCGCCCCGGCGGTGACCGACCTGATCGCCGGCCAGGTGCAGGTGATGTTCGACAACACGCCGAACGTGCTGCCGCACGTTCGCGCCGGCAAGCTGAAGGCGATCGCGGTGTCGACCCGCTCCCGCACCCCGTACGCGCCCGAGGTGCCGACCGTCGACGAGGCCGGGGTGCCGGGCTACGACGTGAGCGTGTGGTTCGGCGTGCTCACCGTAGCCGGGACGCCGCGCGAGATCGTGAACCGCCTGAACACGGAGATGGTGAAGATCCTCACTTCCGCGGAGGTGAAGGAGCGCTTCGCCAAGCTGGGCGTCGACGTGGCCGCCGGATCGCCCGAGCAGTTCGCCTCGTTCCTGAAGGGCGAGGTCGACCGCTGGGCGAAAGTCATCCGCGAAGCCGGTATCAAGGCCGATTGAAGGTCCTGGGGATCATCGGCGGCATCGCCCCGGCCTCGACCATCGAGTACTACCGCCTGCTCGTCGAGGGCTGGAGACAGCGGATGCCGGGGTACCCTCCGGTGCTCATCAACAGCATCGACCTCGACCGGGTCATCGGCATGGTGTCTTCGCAGGCATTCGATGCCCTGTCCGCGTACCTGTCGGAGGAGATTCAACGGCTCTCGCGCGCCGGCGCGCAGCTCGCCCTGCTCGCGTCCAACACGCCCCACGTCGTCTTCGGCTCGCTGCGCGAGCGCTCGCCGATTCCCCTGATCAGCATCGTGGAGGCGACCTGCAGCGCGGTCCGCACGCTCGGCCTGAAGCGGCCCGGCCTCATCGGCACGCGCTTCACCATGCAGGGGTCCTTCTATCCTGAGGTATTCTCCCGGCACGGCATGACGGTCTTGAGACCGAGCGACGCGGAACAGGCTTTCATCCACGAAAAATACATGAGAAAGGAACTCGCGATGGACGGGCTGATCCTCGGCGGGACCGAGCTGCCGCTCCTGCTGCGCGCCGAGAATCACGACGGCATCCGGTTGCTCGACACGACGAAGATCCATGTCGACGACGCGCTCGCGCGTCTGCTCGCTTGATCATGCTCGCAGCGGCGTGCGTCTTCGTCGGCGGCGGGCTGGGTGCGTGCCTCAGATGGGGCGTTTCTCTGCTGCTCAATCCCATTTCTCCGCTCATACCGCTCGGCACGCTGGCGGTGAACCTGATCGGAGGCTATCTGATCGGCGTCGCCGCCGCGTTCTTCGCCTTCAGGGCCGGTCTCCCCCCTGAGCTCAAGCTCTTCACGATCACCGGCGTCCTTGGAGGCTTTACTACGTTCTCCGCCTTTTCCAACGAGGTGGTCTCGCTGATCGGCCAGGGACGGCCAGGCTGGGCGACCGTCACGGCAGCGGCGCACCTCGTCGGCTCGCTGCTACTCACGCTGCTCGGGATACTGACCGTGCGCCACTTCTTCCAACCGCTGCCATGAAACCCTCCAAGCCCATCCGCTCCGAGCTCGGCTGGTCGACGCCCGATCGCATCACGGTGCGCGGCAAGGACCTGCCGAACGAGATCCTCGGCCACCTCAACCTCGGCGACATGGCCTTCCTCGAGCTCACCGGCCGGGCGCCGAACCCGAAGGAGTCGAAGCTTTTCAACGCCATGGTGGTCACGCTGGTCGAGCACGGCATCACGCCGAGCGCCCTCGCCGCCCGCCTCACCTACCTCGGCGCGCCCGAGGCGCTGCAGGGTGCAGTCGCCTCAGGCCTCCTGGGGCTCGGCAGCGTGTTCGTCGGCTCGATGGAGGGCGTGGCGCGCATCCTTTCCGACGCGGTGGAAAAGGGAAAAGACGCGACGAGCGTGCTGGCCGAGAACCGCCGCATGCCCGGGCTGGGCCACCCGATCCACAAGCCGGTCGACCCGAGGAGCGTGCGCCTCTTCGAGCTGGCGCGCGAGACCGGCTTCTACGGCCAGTACTGCAAGCTCATGGAAGCGATCGCGAAGGAGAAGAACATCACCCTGAACGCCACCGGCGCGATCGGCGCGCTCGCCTGCGAGCTCGGCCTCGACTGGAAGATCGTGAAGGGCCTGGGCGTGATGGCGCGCGCCATCGGCCTCGTCGGCCACATCCTCGAGGAAACGCGCCAACCCATGGCAACCGAAATCTGGGACCGCGTGGAAGAAGAGGCGACGAGGCATCTCCGCAAATGAATTTCGGACGCGACAACCATCCCGACCTGCGCGAAGCGGTAGCCGCGCTCTGCAGCGAGTTCGATTCCAGCTACTGGCAGGACATCGACGAGAAGCGCACCTACCCCGAGAAATTCGTCGACGCGCTCACCAAGGCGGGCTGGATGTCGGCCCTCATCCCCGAGGAGTACGGCGGCTCGGGCCTCTCGCTCACCGAGGCGTCGGTGATCATGGAGGAGATCACCCGCTCGGGCGGCAACGCCGGCTGCTGCCACGGCCAGATGTACAACATGAACACCCTGCTGCGGAACGGCTCCGAGGCGCAAAAGAAGAAATACCTGCGCAAGATCGCCGCCGGCGAGCTGCGCCTCCAGGCGATGGGCGTCACCGAGCCCACCGCGGGCACCGACACCACCAAGATCAAGACCACCGCGGTGAAGAAGGGCGACCGCTACGTGGTCAACGGCCAGAAAGTCTGGACCTCGCGCCTGCAGCACTCGGAGCTGATGATCCTGCTCGCGCGCACCACGCCGCTCGCGGAAGTCAAGAAGAAGTCCGAGGGCATGTCCGTTTTTCTCGTCGAAACCAAGTCCAGAGGCCTGGACGTGAAGCCCATCCGCAACATGGTGAACCACGAGACCAACCAGGTGTTTATCGACAACCTGGAAGTCCCGGCGGAGAACCTGATCGGCGAGGAAGGCAAGGGGTTCCGCTACATCCTCGACGGCCTCAACGCCGAGCGCATCCTCATCGCCGCCGAGTGCGTCGGAGATGGCTACTGGTTCATCAACAAGTCCACCAAGTACGCTTCCGAGCGCGTCGTGTTCGACCGCCCCATCGGCCAGAACCAGGGCATCCAGTTCCCGATCGCCGAGGCCTACATGGAAATCGAGGCCGCGAACCTGATGCGCTACAAGGCCTGCGCCCTCTACGACCAGAAAAAGAACTGCGGCGCCGAGGCCAACATGGCGAAGCACCTCTGCGCCAAGGCCTCCTGGGAGGCCGCCAACGTCTGCATCCAGACCCACGGCGGCTTCGGCTTCGCCGCAGAGTACGACGTCGAGCGCAAGTTCCGCGAGACCCGGCTCTACCTGGTCGCCCCGATCTCGACCAACCTCATCCTGTCCTATCTAGCCGAGCATGTCCTCGGCCTGCCTCGCTCCTTCTAGACATAATCAGGGACGGACCACGATTTAGTTCTCCAGCTTGATGTCTGCTTCCGACCCGAAGCGGAAGTAGCCATTGCCAAAAAGCGGACGCCCAATTTAGATTAGCCGCTGAGGCTACACTGGAGCGGCTTTCAATCGTTTTGAGACCATGCTGCCATGAAAGTCGGCTTAGTCGGT